>NZ_CANLZW010000006.1 GCF_947495625.1 uncultured Cocleimonas sp. | reverse complement strand
CTGTTGTAGTACCTGTTGTAGTACCTGTTGTAGTACCTGTTGTAGTACCTGTTGTAGTACCTGTTGTAGTACCTGTTGTAGTACCTGTTCCTGCCAAACAATTTAGATCAGTCAGAGTTACTTCGGCAGTTCCATCACCATACGTCTGAATCCCATTATGAGTACAACTATATGAAGTTCCACCATCTGTAATTGTTACTTGTTGGGCAGCATTAACGATTAATGGAGAAGAAATTAATATCATTCCTCCTAATATAAAATTTGTATTTTTTATAACTTTCAACTTTGTTTTGTTAAGCGATATCATTTTATTACCTTTATCTATTCTTTAGAAGAAATGTCTTTTCCCATTGACATGCCTTAGTCATATTAACGACAAAAAAGTTCAATCCGAACTCTCATTTATATAATTATTGCAAATTATACATGTATATAAGCTGAACAAAACCAAAAAAAATGGGTTGCTAAAAAGCAACCCATTCATAAATCATACAAGTAATGTTCTTCACATACTCATAAGACTTTAACTACAATATACTATTCACTAGCAGGAGAAAAAGTACCACCCTTATAAGCATGGTCGTTAGCAAAACCATAGTTAACTGTCGCATCACCACGATTACGAGTCTCGACACGCATACCAATTACAGGAAGAGAAGCACCTGCTGTACCAAATGTTAGTTTGGCCCAACCATTCTCTCCAGGTAACTGACTTGGGTCTGATTCAAACAACGATTTACGTAAGTTTGAACCAAAAAGATCCGACTGACCAAAAGAAAGTATGTTTGCTTCGTAACACATGCGATTCTGCGCTGATACTTGATCTGGCTCTCTTGGAGAGAAGCTATCATCGACTTGCTCTGGCGGAGCGTCAAACTCTTCACGATCCCATATTCCAATATTTACATCAAAACATGACTTGCCAACTTGCGTGCCACTAAAACGCTCACCGTTCACACTAGAATCGAATGGATAAAGAGGAGCGGTACCTGAACTTCCGATAGCTGCAAATGTTGCTGTAGATGAAAATGCCTTATCTACGTAGAAATTCTTCGTTGGAAAAGTTAGCACCCAGTCAGTCTGTGAGTCTGTTCTAATATTATAATCATTGATTACAGCTGATCTTGTTATTAATGCACTAACAGCATCTGCTGTTAATGGAGTTCCATTATAAGTAACATAAGAAGCAGTTTCGTCATCAATTATTTGAGCTGTTGGCGGGAATGCGTCTATCAAACTAGGTCTAGCATCATCAGGATCGCGGTATAAGTTTGAACCAACACCCGTACCCTGGAAGAAATTAGCTAATGTGAGTGGATCGTACCCTGCTGCAATACCTTCAGAACCATTAATCAATACTGAACGACCTTTTAGGACATTTAAAGGTGGCTCTATCTGAAGAACAGTAGTTTCAACTGCTGGAGATCTCAACATATTTCGAACAACATCACAATTATTAGGCATAGCAGTGTTGTTACCAACTTTTGCATGCTTAGCATTGACAGCAATACTTCTTGCATTAGTCAATGCAGTAGTCTGAGTAATAGAGCCCATTTCAATTATTTCAAAATAACCTTCACGAGTTCTATCAAGTCCCTCTGGACCTTTATCTCTATTATCTGCAGAGCCAAATTGAGTATAGGCAAGATTAGTGAAATCTATACCTGTCAAATCATCATGCAATACATTAGGCGTACCATTATCATCGATAATAGGAAGTTCCGGGAAAGTACAACTTTGGTCAGTAGTAACCATTCCGGCACCATCAGCACGGTTAACCGTAGCAGCAGTCCATACATCATTAGGTGAGAGTACAATATTAAAGTCACGAACATCGCGACTGTTATAACCTTCTCTCCAACGAACTTTAGCTAAAATTGTATGTGTTTCACTGGTATTTGTAACATTAAAATATGTAGCCCAACCATTACGTGTACTGTAGTAAGGAAAAACCATTACTTGACCGAGACCGTCAGCTGCAACATTTACAGCTTGTGCAGTGGTAGATATACCCATCATTGTACCGCCAGTCAGTGCAGCAGTAAGCGCAAGACCTAAGGTAGATTTTTTAAATAATTTCATTATTTCTCTCCATTAAAAATTTTCGAACGAACAAACTTTAAATTAAATATTAGTAAACCCCAAAAAAGCGTATCGGATAACCCCCACCCACTTGATTCAGTTCGCCCTAATAAATTTAAATTAATCACAAAAAAAGACTTTAAAACAACCCTTTTTTTAATCTTAAACTGATAAAGGGAGCCCTTTAAGTGACTACCTACAGTATCAGGCCAAACTATACGTCATCTTATTTATAAACGCAACATTCAAATAACAAACTAAAAAAATATAAATATCTTATAAGTTACTGATTTTTAATATAAAAAAAATATTTCTTCTTATATCTAATTATTAAACTTAAAATACTTGTTGTTTTTATACCAATAAATAGGTTTTTTTACGGCTAATTTAAAACTTAGTTGCAATTTTACAACGACCCCCTCTAAAGAGCTAGATATAAAACAGCATTTACAGCAAATAAGTTTTATCTTCACTGGCTGGCGACGACAATTATAGTTCACTAGGCTGAATATTTCTGCACGACCCTTTCCGTGATTTTTTTAATAGCCTCATATTCTAAATGTATTTGATCATCTTTCCATAACTTCTGTCTATCTGAAAGCATCACGCTCTCATAACTTGGAAAATATTCTACGAAATCATTTTTATCAGATTCAATTTCAGCAGCAACTCTTAATAAAGACTTAGAATACATATTTGCTATTATCACGTCTTTATCTCTGAACGTTCTTGCTAAAGGCACTGGAGATACAGTTAGCATTATCCAAGAGTTATCTTTTGAATTCCCCTTCAGTAACTTAATTATTTTAGCCACATTATCAAATACGCACTCTGGTGACATAGTTTCAAAATAGAAACGCCCTTTATGCTTTTCTACCAATTTCTTGGAAGGTGCTTCATTTAGATAAATTTTGTTTTTACTATCCCACCAAACCTCTACAAGGCCTAAAGTAACAATAATAACATCCGCTGAATTTACAAATTGTTTGATAGAGTCTTTTATTTCAGCTCTTCTTTGCAGCCCTCTTTGAAAAGTAACATATTGATTAGAGTGTAATTGCAAATCAATATATTCGTCATTACCCACTTCTATCAAAAAATCATCCGCTGTATATTTATTATCAAATACATACTCAAGTTCATTCAACATGGATTGAGGCGTATATTTATTAAGGAGCCCCGAATGGAGCTTAGTCCCTTGCCATAATTCTTCTTCTGGAAAACGCACATCAGCGGATGGAACATTAAAATTGGCAGCTTTTAATGCCAACTCTATATTTCTGGCAAAACATGATCCAATTGTAAAAATCTGATTGCTTGAGTCTATTACATGCTGCGGATTTAAAGTAGGTAGGCAAAGGGGCTCTATTCTATTTCTTGGACCTCTTGATGGCCACTTCGAAGATCTATTTTCTAAAGTGACCGAATATGCCTTATCTCCACTGACTCTAACTATTTTAGCCTGGGTTGAGACAGAAGGTACTCCAAACAAATTCTTAATTTTATTAAACATATAAAAAACTACCGCTATTAGACTAGACATTTATCAAATCAACAACTGAGCACCCCCCAGTTATAGACAACTAAATTATCTTTAACTTGAAATTCATAATTTCTGAAATACCAGATTCCAGCATTATTTCAGGACGCCAACCAGTCTTATTTAATATTTTACTGACATCTAAAATACTGATAGGTAAATCAATTTTACGAAACTCAAGATATTTCACCTCGCAACTGACATCCATTGCCTTATAAATAGATAAAACATCATTTAAGGAGTACCCGATACCACTACCGATATTATAGAGACCATCCTCAACTGAATTTTGTGCCAATACCGAAATACCCGACACCAAATCATTTATATGAATATAATCCCTGACTACTTCCCCATCCCCCCATAACTCAATAATTTCCTTATTTAGCACTCTATCTATGCTTGTATCGATAAAACCTTGTAGGTGCTTACTCCCATGAGTTAAGACTCGTCCGTAAGGATTAGATATTCTGGCAATCTTCGCAGAAAAACCGTAGCGTCTTGAATAAAATTGAATATAACTTTCTTGATTGAGTTTAGATAAGCCATAAGCCGATATAGGTGCCGTTGGAGAATTTTCCTGAGATGCCTTTTCCTTTGAATCACCATAAACCGTCCCACCCGATGACCCATAGATAAAAGTCTTAAGAGAATCTAATTTTACTGAAGCTTCGAGCATCATGACCAATATTTCCTGATCTGAAAAATACCCTTTATTTAATTCTGCCTCCAAAATTGAAGGAGTAGACTTGCCTGCAAAATAATAAATATCTTCAACATCTCTATATTTACGCAAATCCAGAGCAAACAATTCAACACCACCTTCAATAATAACTATATCTTTTTCTTTGAGCTTTTTTTCTATGCTTTCCGAAAAATTTGTATCACAAGCATAGATTTTCTTATATTTTGAATGCAATTCAATACATAAATTGAAGCCGATAAAACCACCCGCCCCAACAACCAAACATACTGAAGAATTATTATCTGACATCAAGTTACACCAGTTTATGCTTAATACTTACAACTCTACGCCAATCATAAGCTATGCAATAGCTACTGTGATCAATGTATTCAACCTCATATATTTTATCAGAATTCTTAATTTTGTCTTCCCAGGAGTTCGTACCTGGGCTTGCCGATAATCCTGCCGCTATTTCTGTAAAAAATATGGCTCCGCTGGGAGCTAGATTCTCTAATAGTTTTTCCATCAACTCACCGAAGGTATTTTTATCTATCATTTTTGAATCTAAAATAAAGACGTCAGTATAAGGACAAATAGTTTGTGAAAATTTACTTTCAACATCTGCTGTTAATTTCAGATCAAAAAACTTAGATAATTTCTCTACCAAAGAGTTATCTGTGGTTAGGGCAGAACATACTTCCTTTCTATGCAAATGATGATCATTTGATATTATTCTATAGATAACTCGACCAAATGAGGTGGATTGACAAGAAGGACACTTTATCGAATCTGGCTGATGCCCATCAATATCAAAGCTATCCCCTCTCCAGTTACATAAATTACAACGCTGCCCACTATTTTTTAACAAGGTATCCAAATCGTTGCTAGCTTTTTCAATAGTCAGCGGATGAGCTATCACCGTTCTTTCACTTAGCACCGAAGTCAAAGTAGGTCTTGTTTTAACTGTCAAAGAAGCGACTTCTGGTATTTCACCTAATTGATAACCTAAGCTTTCAACATAATATGATAACTCAACATCCATTCCATTATGGGTAATATGATCGCTAAAACCTCCATGCTTTTGAAAAAAAGTTCTATTCAAGATATATACGCCACCTTGAATATGACCAAAAGGCTTACCAGGGTTATTTGCAGCGAAGTCCTTATTTCTAAACTTCTCAAATAATGGATGTGATTGATATTCATCACCATAGACATAGCTAGGCATGTGTGAAAGGTGACCTCCTATGGGCACATCAGGGTTTTTCCTCATAAAGTCTATGAGAGATCTTTCCCAGGCATGACTCTTGATAAAACCTTCTTTGCTACAAATATAAATAGCAAATTCACTTGTTGCCATTTTAAGAGCTAAATTTGAGGCCGGCCCACAGTAAAGATTTTCTCTTTTAAGAATTAGCCTTACGTTTTCATACCCCTTCAAAAGATCACGAAGCTGAACCAAAAAATCTTCATCACTTCCGTTATCAACAATAGTTAACACGAATGGTGTGCTAGTCATTGCAAATACTCTACGAATTATTTCGAAAGTTTCATTTCTATCCTCATAGTCCACTGTATTGTAAGTCACTAAAAAAATATCTATAGAATAATTTTGCCAAGTATCACGCATTACGCCCATTGACTTATTGACACCAACCATTTTAGCTAAAAAAGCCTGCGACCTACTAACCATGGCTCGTTTTTTCGCAGCAGACATACTCTTCAACTTTTTCACCCCGTCCACAAGAGCATCTACATTTGCCGAATCAACAACAATTGCCTCAACATCATTTGTTAGATAATCAGGTATAGCTGAAACATCTGTAGTTATCACTGGCAACCCTGCTGCCATTGCTTCCAATATTACGGTAGGAAAACCATCCATATCGCCATTTTCAGCGACGACACTTGGCACCATTAAAAAATCGTAAGTTCCGTAGGCTTCTGAAAGCTCAGCTTGATTATTAATAACTCCTTTTAAATTAAAATTACTTACATTCTGTTTATTTATTTTTTCTTCATAATCATCCTGTAACGGACCAAAACCATACAAATCAAAACTTATCTTCTGATTTTCTAATTTTGCCGCAGCATCAATTAAATAAGTAATACCTTTCTTTTCAATAAATCGTGCAATTATTAATCCACGCAGCTCATTATTATCCGACTTTTTTACAATTTTACTGGACTTGAAATCTTCAAAGTCAACCGCCTGGAAATTAAATCCTATCTTATTTGCTGGCACTCCCTGATCAATTAAGAATGATTTATGAAACTCACCATAAACATAGACCTTAAGACAAAGCTGATGCCTTACTATTTCTGCAATTTTATTTCTCTCTTTATTGCTATGATGAAACAAATCGACCGCATGAGGCATAAATGTAAATGGAATATTTGCAATAATCGCAGCAGGGTATGTCAACAAAGTTACAGCAGGATAAACGAACTGACTATGGCAAATATTTCTCTCGTGCTCTTTTAATAACTTTGCTAATTGATTTTCATCTTCAACCTGATATGAGTCTATCTCAAAATCGAGCACTGCAGCCTTGTCAGCCACTTTAGAATAATAAACTTTTGTGTCATATCCATTTTTAATCAACCAACGCAGTTCGTTCAGTACAAAAGTTTGGGATAGCGCAGGAAAATCCCATATTACATAGGCAATCCGCAAGGGCTCTAAGCCATAACGAACACGTTCTTGAAAATGTCCCTGATATACACGTTCACGATTATCATCAAGACTAACGGTTGTGGTGATATTTTTGAGGTTTTTATCATCGAGAAAGTAGTCCACACCCACAAAAGGAATAAGTGCCGGCGTATAGTTTTTGGTATAGCGAATAATCAAATCCCAATCAACCAATCGCTTTAATTGAGTATCAAAGCCACCAAATTGATCAAATAATTGCTTACGATGAATAAAAATATTCAGGTCTATAAAATTTGAATCCAGCAAGCGTTTGCGGTCATATTCAACCGCTAGAATTTTTTTCTTATTATTGTTATTTGCATCATGTTTTTCTAATTCAGCATAGGCGCAATTTAGTTCATCGTTTTGACTAAACGATGCCGTCATCAACAGTAAATAGTGTTCTCGCCAAATATTATCACTATCCAAATAGGCAATTAAATCACTTGAGGCTTTGGCCAAACCTTCATTACGTGAAGCACTTACCCCTTGATGCTTATTCTTTAAAATTATAACTACGCCACTTGCTATTTGATCTGGGTATTTATCATTGAGCAGTTTGATGGTTTCATCGGTACTTCCATCATCCGAAATAATAATTTCATGAGGCAAATAGCTTTGTTTAAAAATAGAGTCGATAGCTTTACAAATGCTTTTCTCTCTATTCCATGTTGGCATAATGACAGAAATAGTAAGTGGATTTTCTTCTACTTGTTTTATTGCATCTTCAATAATTTTAGAGGGGATGTTTTTATTGGCCGCCTTCCCTAGCGATTTGAGCGATGAAATAACATCGATTGAGTTTTCCCATCCCTGATCGATGATTGGCCCAACGATATTTTCTGGCTTTGTTAATAATCCAACCGAATTATTTGTGGTTTTCCTGTTACTACTTACAAAAGACTCTCCACAATAAAGAACAGGACTAATCTCTCTTCTTTCATTTTTTCCACTCTGAATATAATGAATAAGGGGATTAATTTTTGCCCTTTCGACATCAGGGTGTTTTCTCAAATAAGCCTTAACATCAAATTCCACACTTGGACTTCTCCCTTCTCGCCAACCTTTGGTACAAAAATGCTTTAGCGGATCAGCCTTAGCATGCAGAACATCTGGGTTAACCGTTAAATAAAAGAACGGAGAAAACAATCCCGAGTCCATTATTAGAATTTTATCTCTGGTTAAACGCTTGTTTTTTGCAAACGGCAACAGTGCTTTTCCCAATTTTAATGATGTAGAGTCAATGCTTTGTTTATATAGCTTTTTATAATTCGAAGGATGATCAAGAAGATGCTTAAGTAAATTGTCAGCCGAAACATAGTAAGACTTCATCAATTCAAGCTGATGTTTTGCTTTATCTAAAGATGCTTTAGTCCTTATGGCAAGCGCATCAAGTTCGCGGTCTTTTTTTACAATTTCATCATTTACTTTAACCAGGTCAATTTTTGCTTGAGCTAGGTCATCTTTTGCTTTAGCAAGATCATTCTTCGTCTTAACTAGGTCATTCTTTGCTTTGTAGGCGGCTTTTTTCTCAACATCCAATTCTTCTTGAGCACGCATAAGCAAATCATGCTCTTTGAGCTGCCTTTCCCTTAGTGAATGATAAGCTTCTTCTAATTTTAAGAATTTTAACTCAGAGTCTCTCAGCTCTTCTTTTTCTAAAACTCGCTGCCTGTCGTCAAATCTAAAATATTTTTTAGAGCGAAAGAAATCACTACGGATCATATCCAACGTTTTAAAGTCTTCTAATTTCTTACTCGCCAATAACTTATTCAAAGAATTTAAGTACATTGGCAAATCATCAGAAATATTTTCAAAAGAGACTTTATGATGTTTTAATTTATACGAATAAAAATCAGTCGACTGTTCCAGAATTTCATCAGTTGGTTTTTGATCTAGGAACTCACCCAACTTTTCAACGAAACTAGGCATATCTTTAAAATCAGCGTCATACTCAACCAGCATCCGCTGATATTTACGGCTATATAATTCAGACTGCAAAAAATAGTGAGACCAAATCATCAGGCCTTTTTCTATATCAATTCCATCTCGTTTTAACAAGGAATGAGAAACCTCAACAGGGCTTCTATATGCAAGCACAAGCTTGATATCAATATTCAACTCATCTAACGCTCTTTCCCATAAAGGAAACAAGACACAAATTCTTGGGTCTTTAATAACGAGTTTGTTGACATATTTAAGCTCGTCTTCAATGACTGTTTTAGCGTCAAGAAGGTATTTTTCAAAGCTTGCCGCATCAATAGATCCAACATCAAATGTATAATCATCCCAAGAGGCACCGCACTCTTTAAGAATTTTCTCATTTAATTGATAAACTTTATTATTTTCGAAATACCCTTTGGGATTATCTTCCGTCGGAGACATAACATCCGACCCAATATAGCCGCCAAAAAAGGAAATCAAACCCGTAAGCACAGAAGTACCTGATCGGTGCATACCTAAAACAACAACACATTCTCTCATCAATAAAACCAGCAAGAAGAAGTTAAAAAAGAAATGAAATTCATTTTTGCGACCGGTGAAACTTAGCCATTTCACCAAAATAAAATCAGATTAAACATCAAAAAATATTATTATATTTTACTACACGAAGAGCAAGCAGTGTATTTGTTATCTGCTTATGACGCATACAAAAAGACTCACATAGATAAATTCAACCCAAAATTAAAAATTCGCACATCAATAATCAACTGTTACAATTAATTGAGACATAAGCTTTTAAGAGAAAATCATGAAACAAGACGTTTACTGGCACGACAACTACATAACTAGGCAACACCGCCAGGAAAGAAACAACCATAAGAGCTTTGTTTTATGGTTTACCGGATTATCTGGTTCTGGCAAATCCTCTTTAGCCAATGCCGTTGAGAAGCGTTTATTTGAAAGCGGACATAATGTCATCGTTCTTGATGGTGACAACGTTCGTCACGGGCTTTGCTCTGACCTTCATTTTTCTGCGGAAGATCGACACGAAAATATGAGAAGAGTATCCGAAGTCTCAAAGCTTTTTGTTGAGGCGGGCACAATTGTTCTAGCGGCATTTGTATCCCCCTACAGAGAAGATAGAGAAAGAGTAAGGAGCCGACTTCCACATGGAGACTTTCACGAAGTCTACTGCAAGTGTGATCTTGAAACTTGCGAGGAACGCGACCCTAAAGGCCTATATGCTCGCGCACGCAAAGGGGAAATCGAGAATTTTACAGGTATATCTGCACCCTATGAAGAACCAATCAAGCCAGATATCGTAATCAACACCTCTAAATTAACTATAGATGCAGAGGTAAATACAATCATTGAGCGACTTAAAGCCAAAGGACTGATAGCAGATCACTAAACTTTTTATTATAAGCTGCTATATCACCCCTACCATCAAATGGCTTTGCAGAATTCTGCGATCACACTCTTTTCAATTATCTAGGTAGAAATGTAGGATACGGGTTTTATGACTATACTTAAGCTCCAACTCTCAGCCACATACTGCTTAGTAATAAAAAAGAGAACCAGACAACTTTAGGGCTTCATCAATTCAAGGCATAATGAAAAAATATATTAGCTAAAAAAATTTAAAGCTGTAATTTTAGACCCTAAGTAGAAAATAAAGACTTTTAACTACAATATACTCCTCTGACTTTAGTAACCTTAACTAAACATCAGATGTGATCGCCTCATATCGATTAAGCAACTATATTAAAGAGTACAAAAATCTACTTAATACTCACAACTTGCTTGAAATTGACTCTAAAATTGCAAAATAACAACCAGGGAAAAAGAATGAATTTGGAAAATGCAAAAATTGCAATCGTCGGCCTAGGCTATGTTGGACTCCCACTAGCCGTTGAGTTCGGCAAAAAAATCACCACTGTTGGCTTTGATATTAATCATTCGAGAATCGTTGAATTAAAATCTGGTAATGATAATACTTTAGAAGTCGACCCAGATGAAATGGCACAAGCGCATAAAGCCACATACACAGATACATTAGATGATATAGCAGCATGCAATATTTTTATTGTGACAGTACCAACCCCAATAGACGAATTCAATCGCCCAGATTTAACACCGCTAGAAGCCTCAAGTGCCAGCATTGGAAAAATACTAAAGAAAAATGATATAGTAATATACGAATCAACGGTATACCCTGGAGCTACAGAAGAAGTCTGTATTCCCATTCTAGAAAAAGAATCTGGACTAAAATTCAATGAAGACTTCTTTGCCGGCTATAGCCCAGAACGTATTAACCCAGGAGATAAAGAACACCGACTTCCAACCATTAAAAAAGTCACCTCTGGATCAACCCCTGAAATAGCAGATTATGTTGATGAGCTTTACAAATCTATCATTACAGCAGGCACGCATAAAGCAAGCAGTATAAAAGTTGCCGAGGCATCAAAAGTTATAGAGAACACCCAGCGAGACTTAAACATATCATTGATAAATGAGCTCGCATTAATCTTTAATCGACTCGACATTGATACTGAAGAAGTATTAATTGCAGCGGGAACGAAATGGAATTTCCTCCCCTATAGACCAGGGCTTGTAGGAGGGCACTGCATAGGTGTTGACCCTTATTATTTAACGCATAAAGCACAGTCTGTAGGCTATCACCCAGAAGTAATCTTGGCTGGTCGCCGAGTAAACGATGGAATGGGTAAATACGTTGCTGATTCTGTAATAAAACTAATGACTAAAAAACAAGTAGAAGTTGTTAATTCTAATATCCTAATAATGGGCCTAGCATTTAAAGAGAACTGTCCTGACATAAGAAATACACGCATAGTAGATCTCGTTGAATCCTTTCACGAATACAATGTAGATACCCATGTTTATGACCCTTGGGTTAATAAAGAAGAAGCAAAAGAAGAATTTGGCATTGATTTAATCAACAAACCAGAAGAAGGGAAGTATGATGCTATTGTAGTTGCTGTAGCTCACGATGAATTCAAAGAAATGAATATTAATGGAATTAGAGCACTTGGAAAAAAATCTCATATTCTCTACGATATTAAATACCTATTTCCAAGTGAGTTAGTTGATGCGCGATTGTAGAGTAGAATTTTTTGAGCTTACGAAAACCAGTATAATCAATTCAATCAATGAAGGACTCAAAGCAAGGAACCTGGCATCAGACCACCAAGGCATATTTAGCATTATGCACCTCCCCACTTACAGGCCTTTTTTAGAGTAGCATCATGCGTAGTTAAAATAAAACTACACCCTATTCACGATTAAGTTTAGAATGCGCCGCACAAAAGGAATTACCGAAAAGACTTATCATGAACAAAAAGCGTTTCAAAATTGCTATTGCGGGCACAGGCTATGTAGGACTCTCTAACGGAGTTTTACTGGCACAACACAATGATGTAATTGCGCTCGATATTGACGCCGCAAAAGTCGATCAAATCAACAACGGCATATCACCGATATCAGACGTAGAAATCGAAGATTTCTTAAAAAACAAAACGCTCAGCCTAAAAGCTACGCTTGATAAACACGAAGCCTATCAAAACGCTGATTACGTCATCATCGCGACGCCAACCGATTACGACACAGAAACCAACTACTTCGATACCTCGACAGTAGAAACTGTGATCAAAGACGTCAAAGCGATAAACCCAGAAGCAATCATGGTTATAAAGTCCACTGTACCTGTGGGCTATACAAAAAGAATAAAAGAAGAACTAGGCACAGACAATATTCTATTCTCGCCGGAATTCTTAAGAGAAGGCCAGGCACTTTACGACAATCTATACCCCTCTCGCATTATTGTTGGCGAACAATCAGACCGCGCCCAGCAATTTGCAGATTTACTGCTCGAAGGTGCTATTAAAAAAGACACCCCCCTACTTTTAAGCGATTCTACCGAAGCAGAAGCGATAAAGTTATTCTCAAATACCTACTTAGCGATGCGAGTTGCATATTTTAATGAACTAGATACCTACGCACAGATACACAGCCTAGACACGAAACAGATTATAGAAGGTGTAGGCTTGGACCCACGGATAGGAAATCACTACAACAACCCATCATTTGGCTATGGCGGATACTGCCTACCCAAAGATACGAAACAACTAAGAGCAAATTACCAGGATGTCCCAAGCAACCTGATTAATGCCATCGTTGAATCAAACAGCACCCGCAAAGACTTTATTGCCGAGCTAGTACTGCAAAGAAAGCCTAAAGTGGTTGGCATCTATCGATTAATCATGAAAAGCGGATCTGATAATTTTAGAGCTTCATCTATCCAAGGGATCATGAAGCGCTTAAAGGCTCAAGGGGTTGAAGTGATAATCTTCGAGCCAGAGCTGCATGAAAATGAATTTTCAGGCTCGGCCGTTATAAAAGATTTGAACTCCTTCAAGGAAAAATCTGACGTAATCGTTGCAAACCGATTATCTGACGACATTCAAGACACCGCCAACAAAGTAGTAACACGCGACCTTTTTGGTAATGACTCTTAACCAGAGCCTAAAGCAATCTTGAATTAACGAAATAGAAATGAGCAACTCGAACAATATAGATGTATTCAATGGCGATGCAGATGGCATATGCGCATTAATACAATATCGTCTCGCCCACCCGGCAGAATCAACACTTGTTACAGGTGTAAAGCGCGACATAAAACTGCTTGATCGCGTTTCTGCCAACAAAGAAGATAAAGTTAATGTATTCGACATCTCAATGGAGAAGAATACTAGCGACCTAAATCGCCTATTATCCGAAGGCGCTTCTATTTTTTATGTCGATCACCACATGGCTGGCGAAATACCAAACCACACCAACTTAAATGCCATTATCGACACCTCCCCAAAAACATGCACCAGCTTGTTGGTCGATGATTACTTAAAAGGAAAATTCAAAGAATGGGCCGTAGTTGCCGCCTTTGGTGATAACCTAAACCAAAGCGCAGAAAAAGCCGCAAAGAATTTACCCATCAATTCAGATCAACTTTGTCAATTAAAACGACTAGGAATCAGCATCAACTACAATGGTTATGGCAGCTCACTTGACGATTTACATTTCAAGCCTGATGACCTTTACCAAAAAATGGTTGCATATACCTCGCCTTTAGATTTTATTGAAGACAAAAGCTCAGTCTATTTAGAACTTCAAGCAGGTTACGATAACGATATTGCACAAACAAGCAACCTGAAAGCTGAAATTGCCACCCCCAATATTGCGGTTTACAAACTACCCGATGAAATATGGGCAAGAAGAGTAAGCGGCGTGTTTGGAAACCAATTAGCCAATCAATACCCAGAAAGAGCACATGCCATATTAAGCAATAATCCAAAAGACGGATATGTTGTTAGTGTACGTGCTCCACTAAATAACCTAGATCACGCGAGTGAACTATGCAAACAATTCCCAAGCGGCGGAGGCAGAAAAGGCGCCGCAGGAATAAATCAGCTTCCAGAAGGTGAATTAGATAACTTCGTAGATCTATTAAAGAAAACCTACACACAGTAATTAGCAGCTTTTACAATCTCGCTCAAACAACAGAACAGAATAAATTATGACTAAAGACGTATACTGGCACAGTAACCACATAAGTAGACAACAACGCCAAGAGAGAAACAAACATAAAAGCTTTGTACTCTGGTTTACAGGCTTGTCAGGCTCTGGAAAATCAACACTAGCAAATGCTGTCGAAAAAGAACTATTTGACTCAGGACATAATGTTACTGTTTTAGATGGAGACAACATACGCCATGGCCTATGCTCTGACTTAGGATTCACAGAAGCGGATCGTCATGAAAATATGCGCAGAATCGGCGAAGTGGCCAAATTATTCGTAGAAGCCGGCACTATAGTGCTTGCGGCATTTGTTTCACCTTATCGCACAGATAGAGAGCAAGTAAGAAGCCGACTGCCTCACGGGGATTTTTATGAAGTTTATTGTGAATGCGATCTAAAAATTTGTGAAGAACGTGACCCAAAAGGCCTCTACAAAAAGGCCAGAGCTGGTGAAATCGAAAACTTTACAGGAATTTCAGCACCCTACGAGGAACCCATAAAACCTGATATGGTAGTTAATACTAATAAACTCTCTATTGATGAAGAGGTAGAGCACATCCTCAGCAACCTCCAATCCAAAAGGCTGATTAAATAAGATTACAAAGAAACATAATTAGATATTCTCATAAAAATTACAAAAAGCAACTACTCTTGACCAAATTTTAATATGTTTTATCACTTGAAAAATCAAATCTGACTCAAAATGACCGATAGAAATACAAACTTACTCGGCGGCAGAAAACTTGCTCGTAACGTTATATGGAACCTCTTAGGTGCTGTGATACCCATTCTAGTGGCGATCATTGCCATCCCAATACTAATAAAAGGCCTAGGGTCTGCACGATTTGGGGTACTGACACTTGCCTGGGTTGTTGTAGGCTACTTCAGCTTATTTGACCTAGGGCTTGGCCGTGCACTTACTAAATTGGTGGCAGAGAAACTGGGCAAGGGACAAAACGACGACATTCCTTCACTTATATGGACGGCGATGTCAATGATGCTGGTACTCGGAGTGATAGGCGCGATTGTTGTTAGCGCGATTTCTTCGTGGTTAGTAAGTGACGCCTTGAATATACCTTTGAAACTACAGCCCGAAACCATCATATCCCTTTATATGCTAGCAGCCTCTATTCCAATTGTTATAAGTACAACTGGGCTTCGTGGCGTTTTAGAAGCTCATCAGCGCTTTGGACTAGTCAACGCCGTCCGCATACCACTTGGAATATCTACATTTCTGGGCCCTATGGCTGTTCTACCTTTCTCCGATAGCCTAATTCCAGTTGTAGCAGTTCTGGTTATTATCAGGCTAATTTTTTTCTGCGTTTATTTGACTTTATGCCTTAATGTAGAGCCAAAACTACGAAAAATGGTCAAAGTACGTCGCGACATGATTATGGCTTTGATTAGTTTTGGAGGCTGGATGACAATATCTTATATTGTTGGGCCTATATTGGTTTACATGGATCGTTTCATCATCGGCTCTGTAGTAACTATGGCCGCAGTGGCCTACTATGCTACACCCAATGAAATAGTTACTAAGCTCAGTATAATTTCTAACGCTCTTATGGGGGTTATATTCCCTGCCTTTGCAGCTTCTTTTGCACAAGATCGAACTCGAGCGGCATTCTTGTTTAATCAAGCCATTAACTATATCTTTATTATATTATTTCCTATCGTTCTGATTA
Organism: uncultured Cocleimonas sp.; assembly: GCF_947495625.1. Taxonomy (GTDB): domain Bacteria; phylum Pseudomonadota; class Gammaproteobacteria; order Thiotrichales; family Thiotrichaceae; genus Cocleimonas. The sequence continues at coordinate 131,312 of NZ_CANLZW010000006.1, read as the reverse complement.
TGGTAACTTTTTCTTTTGAAGCTCTGTCTTTATGGGTAGGCAAGGAGTTTGCATTCAATAGCAGCTTGGTTATGAAGCTGCTGGTTATCGGTGCCTTTATAAACAGTTTTGCTTACGTGCCTTTAGGTTTAATTCAAGCAGCTGGCAGACCAGATCTAACTGCTAAGCTACATTTAACTGAACTGCCATTCTACCTACTAGTTTTATGGTGGTTACTCGGCGCCTACGGCATTGTTGGAGCAGCAATAGCCTGGGTGTTACGTGCTACAGTTGACGCTATCGCACTATTTTTTATAGCGCAGAAATTATCACCATCAACACCACTATTTTCTCTGCGACACGTTTATGTTTTAAGTGTGGCATTGCTCATATTAGTATTAGGCTCCATAATTTCAACATCATTACTTAAAGTCTTATTCTTGATTATTGTACTTTTTGTTTTCGCAATCTTTTCGTGGTTTATTATATTAAACACAGATGAAAGAGATCTGATACGCAATCGTTTAAAAACAATACCTTTTAATTAGACAGTAAAAATAAAACAACAAAGACAACCAAAGCATAAAAATGAGATTATTAGATGACTATGAACGACATAAAAAATGAACACCAGAAATGGCCTTCAGATGGTCTTGAGTATGTTCCTCGTTGCCCTATATGTGACACAAAAAGCAGAGAGCTTTTACATGAAAAGTTGAATGATAATAATTTATTTCACGCTCCAGGAAATTGGTCTATGTACAGATGCTCGTCTTGCTCTAGCACCTATTTGGACCCACGCCCGACACCTGAGACTATTGCTTTAGCTTATAAAAACTATTACACACATGACGAACGTGCCAGCTTCTCATCTCTAAGCCTCTTGAAAAAACTACAGAGGATACTAGTAAATGGTTATATAAATTATAACTTTGGAACAAAAAACCATCCTGCGAGTATCCTAGGAATTTTGGTTATAAACTTAATGCCAACCACTCGGTTAATTCTCGACTCAACTATGCGTCATTTACCCAAGGCGAAACCTGGAATGCGATTGCTTGACCTTGGGTGCGGCAATGGGAAATTTTTATTACAAGCAAGGAGTGCAGGCTGGGATGTTGTAGGAGTTGATTTTGACCAAGAAGCTGTAGATGTCGCTTGTATGCAAGGGCTTGATGTGCGTTTAGGCGGAATTGACATACTAGACCCAAGAATTGAACAATTCGACGTGATTACACTATCTCATATAATTGAACATGTGCACCAGCCAATAGACATATTAAAAGCATGCAATAGATTATTGAAACCCGGTGGTTTTTTATGGCTAGATACACCTAATTCTGAAGCTGAAGGTCATCGAGTGTTCGGAGCGAATTGGCGTGGTCTTGAACCACCTCGACATCTAGCAATATTTTCCTTCGAGTCTATGAACAAAACTTTAAAATTATCTGGTTTCGTTAACATAGAGATTCAGGCATACCAACCTTCGTGCAAACATACATTTAAAGAAAGTAATAAGATCTCTGGATATACCAAATCAAATTTAAAGTTGAGCCGTATGATAAAAAAATCAAATAACATTGCTAAGCATAACACTGCTCGTCGTGAGTTTATTACGGTTAAAGCGTGGAAAAAATAAGACAAGTAACTATTTTTTGTCGCTCATTACTAGCACTTGATTTAAAAAAGAGAAAAATTATTCATGGATAATAAAGTTTGCGCTATCGTCATAAGCTACAATAATATTAACGAATGTAAAAAAACAATTACAGCAATTTATCATCAAGTTGAACATATAGTAATTGTAAATAATTTCTCTACATCAAACGTATCAAAAGACTTAGAGTCACTATATAGCCACGATAAAAAAATCGATTTAATATTTTTAGATGAAAACTATGGAATAGCCTATGCACTAAACCGCGGTGTTGAACTTGCTCTAACAAACAATTACAAATGGGTAATCACAATGGATCAAGACAGCGTTGCGTCATCTGATATGATCACTAAAATGATCTACTGCGCAGATAATCTAAACAACCAAGATCAAAAAAACTCATGTATTTTCTCTACTTATAACACACCTAAAGATATCTTAAAGCCCTGCATCGAAATTTACATGGGCATAACATCCGGCAACCTTATTCATACTAGTATTTATAAAAAATTTGGACTTTATAATGAAGAATTTTTTATTGATTCAGTCGATTTTGAATTTTTCTTAAGACTCAAAAACAAAGGTATCAAGTTTTACCAAGCACCCCAAGCAACTATGTCCCATTCCCTTGGTGAAAAGAAAGAAAATAACAAATTTAGTTTTCTTACGCCCTCATATACCCATTCTCCATTACGTAGGTATTACATTTTCAGAAATCACCTATATCTTTGCAAATTATATTTTTTTAAAAACCCTATATACCTTACCTGGAAAACGCTCAACATCACAAAACTATTCTTATCAATTTTGCTATTAGAAAAGAATAAACTACAGAATATCGGCATGATTTTGACAGGCATTAAACACTTTTTTAAAGGCACAACAGGGGCTCATCGATAATTACTATTATGGCCGCATATTTATCTAGAATATCTAAATAAATATGCGTTTATTCACATTAAATAACGGTATATTTAGTTGATGGCATTATTTCTTTTTTTAATTATAGGGTTTATTAGCTTTATAAACTCAAGATTAAAGACAAAAAAACCTATTAATATCTCATTGATAATTTTAATAGGACTTTTCTTTGCCTTCAATCGAGACAATCAAGATTACGAAGGTTATGTAAAAATTTTTGAAAACGTTCAGGCATACGCCGAACCCGGCTACGCTTTGTTAGTTAACTTTATTAAAAGTTTTGACGGCGGAAATTATAATAACGTTCTTCTTGTTCTTGGTGTTTTTGTTTCTATTACTTTTTATAAATATTTTAGTAATTATAAAGTAGCGAGCTTTGCTCTACTTTGTTACTTTATTTTCCCGATGCCTATAGATATTGTTCAGACAAGAAATACATTTTTAACCTTTTTCTTATTAAGCTCTCTAATCGAATTCAGTGAGAAGAAATATTTAAAAAGTGGGATATTATTAGCAATAGGTTCAAGTTTTCATTACCTTGGTTTTATTTACATAATCCCATTACTAATTGTATTTTTTAATAAAAAAAAGCAATATTCAAAAATAGTTTTATTTGCTAGTGTTGTTTTTCTCATTTTAACCCCACTACTGCTAGATGTTATAATGTCTAACGTTGCAGGAATAAGAAACACTCAACATTACCTGTCAAAAACCAGCAAAATTCATTCTTTATTAACTTGGGGTTCAGTACTTGTTCTTGATCTCATTATATTCAACTACTTCATTAAAAAAATCATAAACCATGACTCCAAAACAATTAACCTAATAAATACTCTATATAGATTTATGCTGGCATCGTTAACACTTCTAGGCGGCTTACTCATTTTAAATGAATTTAACAGAGTGTTTAGAACACTTTTTATAGTCAAATATTTATTATGCGGTGCAATGCTTCCTTATTTATCTGCTCGCAATAAAATTATTTTAGGTACGTATACACTTTCAACATCAATCCTATTGGGACTGTTTTATGCCTCCGGACTTGATTATGATTATATACTCTTCAGCAATTTACTATTTTCGAATTGAAAACTATGACCATGCCACATTTATCTAAACCGAATCTTACTTAAATTAACTTATCAATAACTACTCTCATATGAAAATCACATCTATTATTATTGCAAAATTTCCAGTAATTGAAATTTTGTATAGAAATCTATATTGGCGTAGCCGTATTTTCCACAATATTGGCAACAGAATTTCTTCACGCTCCCGTAAAAAATCAAAAAATATAGTTCCAATGAAAATTGAAAAAAACTCTTCTTTACTTGATGAAATGCGCTCTTCTTTGATAAAAATGGGAATAGATGAAGGCGACACTATACTAGTTCACTCATCAACGACAAAACTAAATAAAGATGGCCATAAACCTGATGACATAATTCGGTCTTTAGAGTCAATTATAAAATCGAAAGGCACTCTAGTATTTCCGGCTTTTCCCAAACACAAAGAATCACCTGAGAAATTTGAACGCTTTGATTATTCTAACTTTGAAAAGCCGTTTGAATTTAATAAACGAAAAAACAAGATTTGGACAGGCCTCTTACCTCGTTACTTCGTTAGACAAGAGGATGTCTACCATAGCTCAATACCGATAAACACTTTAGCTGCAAGAGGCTTTAGAGCAAAACAGATAATAGGTGAAGATGATAAAACGGTTAACTATCCTTGTGGTTCAAATACCCCATGGGAGCAATGCTTAAATTTAAACGCTAAAATTATAATGATTGATATAGATGTCGCTCATAGCTTAACGATGATACATACTGCCGAGGATCTTTTCGAAACCGAGTGGCCAATCAAAAACTGGTATCGAAATAGAAAGTTTAATATTATCAATGGCCTTGAGAAGACTGAAATTAATATAAATGAACGGGACCCTAAATGGGCATTATTCTACTGTGAAAAGAGATTGAATTATGATCTCAAGAAAAACAATATATTTCAATATGAAAAAACACAAGGAGGATTGAACCTAGCTGTTTGCCAAAGCAAGGACTTAATTGACTTTCTTAATCAAAAAAAGCACTGTGGTTATCCTTACTATATCCCTTGGTATATTAAATGGTTACTCAAATAGTTCTAAAGCCAACTACAGCCATCAAATTTAATATATTGACAATTATTAGTATAATATCTACCTCTCAAATATGAAGATAACAATATCTTATGAAATTAGAAAACCAGCCTCACTTGAAAGGCTTTACAGTCCAATATCAACTCGAAAAGGGTTTATATTTAAGCAAAGGTCCTAAGATTTATTTTTATGACTTTTTAACAGATAAAATAAATTATCTTGGAACAGTACCAGTCAGTTTTAAGCATAGAATACTATCAAATTCATCTATAATTTCACGATTATTAAGATTAAAAATTTACAATATCGTACCTATATCAGAAAACGAACTTTTTGTTTGTTTTAATAAATGGCAGTTTGTGTTGTCAGATGGCAAATGGTCGATGATTAAAGGAGTAGATAGACCTTTTAAAATTTTACGGGGTGGAGTGGCAAAAACTTTAAAAAGTACGCTTTATTTTGGTGAATATATAAGTAATCCTGAAAGAAAAGAAATGAGGGTATATAAACTTAAAAGTGGAAGCAAAGTCGCAACCGTAGCTTATACTTTTGATTCCAACGAAATAAGACATATACATGGTGTCCATTACGATAGTTTTGATAATTCCATATGGGTTTTAACTGGTGATATTGGAACCGAATGCCTTATTGGTCGAACCTATAATGACTTCTCTTCATTTGAAATAATTGGTCGTGGAGATGAGACATGGAGAGCAATCACTCCCTGCTTTACAAAAAATAATATTTATTATGCAATGGATGCGGAATTCGTACAAAACCATGTACTAAAGATCGAGAGAGATTCGTTGGCGCGAACTATAATAGGAAATGTTAATGGCCCCTCTTACTATTCTGCAACTCTAGGTGAAACTGTTTTAATTGGATCGACATCTGAATTATGCCCTTCACAATCATCTGCAGAATCTCAAATATTAGAAGTAGCTAATGACCAGCTTAAACTAATTTCGAAATATAAAAAAGATTTTTTTGGTATGCGATTTTTTGTAAAATACTTTCAAGCGGGCCTTATTGAGTTTTCTTATAATAGCGACAACACTCCTATACAGTATTTCTCTTCACAAGGACTCATAGGAATTAGAAAAAAAGTATTTAAAGTTATTGTTGAATAAAGTAATTAATGGTTAATACAATGAAGCAATCAAAAAAAAATTATACTGATAATGTCCTATTTATAATGGTCAATTATAATGGGGCAAGCGATACGATAAAGTGTGTGGAAAGCATATTAAGTCAACAAACCTCGCTCTTTAAATCAAAGATAATAATCGTAGATAATGCTTCAGAAACTGAAGATATTGAGGCAATCAAAGATTTTTGTGGAGAAAATGAATTTATCGAGATTATTGAGTCCTCCAGTAACATAGGATATTTCCCAGCATTTAATATAGCAATCGATAATTACTATAATGAAATTCTTGAAAAAAGCACTTCAGTTATCATATGCAACAATGATTTAGTCTTTGATAAAAACTTTTTATCTTTATACTTTGCTAAAAAGTATTCTTCGGATACATTAGTGATATCTCCGAATGTAATTACCTTCGATGGAGTAAAGCAAAACCCTCACGTATTAAAACGCTTTTCACCTTTAAGAAAACTCATTTATAAAGTTTACTTCAATAGCTACCCTATGTCGCTTTTTATACGCTTTGTGACTAAAATGCGAAGAAGTTACTCTAAGCCACCTATTGAACATGATTCAATGTTTATCTATCAAGGAATAGGTGCTTGCTACATACTACCAATTGTATTTTTCAAAAAAATACGCCGGCTTGATGACAGAGTTTTCCTTGGTGGAGAAGAGGCGCTTCTATCTGATCAAGTATTAAAAGCAAGTGGGAAAAATTTTTATGATAAAGAACTATTAGTACTGCATGCCGAAGGGGCGTCTTTCAAAAAAAGTACAAGTCGCTGGAGATATGAACAATCCAAGAAATCATATCTAATTTGGAAAGATATTATCTAGTCCGTTATCTAAAATCACTCCTAATTAAACAATTCTCTTTTAACTTAGAAATAAATTACTAATGCTAAATAAAAAAATATTAATTACTGGCGGTACTGGCTCTTTTGGTAAAACAATGGTTGATAGTCTTCTCTCTAAAGGTTGCGCCGAAGTTCGAGTTTTCAGCAGAGATGAAACCAAACAAGAGCATATGCGTATAAACTACAATGATGACCGCTTAAAATTCTACATTGGAGATGTAAGAGATTACGCAAGTATCAAATCTGCAATGAAAGGTATTGATTATGTCTTTCACGCAGGTGCTTTGAAACAAGTTCCATCTTGTGAATTTTTCCCCATGCAGGCGGTTCTGACCAATATTCAAGGTAGTGATAATACAATTCGTGCCGCCGTTGAAAATCAAGTTAAAAGTATTGTTTGTTTAAGTACAGATAAAGCGGTTTATCCAGTAAATGCAATGGGTATGAGTAAAGCCATGATGGAAAAGGTAGCTCAATCTCATGCTAGAAATTTAGATCAGGATGAAACAGTTATATCCTGTGTTCGTTATGGCAATGTTATGTACTCCAGAGGCTCAGTCATTCCGTTATTCATCAAATGCATCAAAGAAGGCACCCCTCTAACCATTACTGCACCTCAAATGACTAGATACTTAATGTCTTTACCTCAATCTGTAGATTTAGTTAATTATGCTTTTGAACATGCTATTCAGGGTGATATTTTCATTCAAAAAGCACCTGCTTGTACCGTTTCTGACCTTGCCACGGCCTTATGCGAATTATTTAACTCCGATGTGGAACAACAAATGATTGGCGTTCGTCACGGTGAAAAGATGTATGAGGCCCTAGCATCGGCCGAAGAACTATCCCGCTCAATTGATCATGGTGATTACTATCAGATCAGCATGGATAGTAGAGATTTAAACTATAAAAAATATTTTTCTGAAGGTGATATTGATATTCCCAATGAGGATTACACCTCAGACAATACAAATCAGTTAAATATTGCAGAAGTTAAAGAGTTGTTACTTACCTTACCGGAAGTGCAAGAGGAACTTGCTTCACATACTTCATAATATTGGAATAGCACTAGTTTCTAACTTATAATCACACCCCCCTACTTTGGGGCACTTTTTTGCAATAGATACTTCCATTATTTTAAAATGCTAACTATCAAATAGTTAATATTAGGCATAGATATGAAAATCGGCGTTACCGGCAGCAATGGATTTATTGGCAAAAATCTTCTCGAAAACCTTCATAGAATCGACGGAGTAGAAGTAATAACTTTTACCAGATCATCCACAATAGATGATCTTGAAAACTTTGTTAACTCTGCTGATTTTATATTTCACCTTGCAGGAATAAATCGTCCTAAAGACATTCAAGAATTTTATCAAGGCAATGAAGCGTTAACCCAACAACTCGTCAACTTATTATTAAAATCTGGAAAAAAGACGCCACTTCTTATTAGCTCTTCAACTCAAGTTGAACGAGATAATGACTATGGCAAAAGTAAACTAGGCAGTGAAATTGCTCTGCAAGAATACGCAGAAAAATCGGGAGCTGCTGTTTATATATATCGTTTACCCAATGTATTCGGCAAATGGTCGAAGCCTAACTACAACACCGTAATTGCAACATGGTGTCATAACATCTCAAGAGATATACCTATTGAGATTAGCGATAAAAATATCGAGCTCGATCTCGTTTATATTGACGATGTTATAGAACACTTTATTAGACATATAGACGAAACAGGCAAATCTGGCATTTCTCATGAAGGTGTATCTCCTGTTTATCGTGAAAGCCTTGGTTCTATCAGTAACTTATTATCTGAGTTTGTTAAAAGTCGAAAGAGCTTGCTAACACCCCCAGTCGGAAGAGGGTTCCTTAGGGCATTATATGCGACCTATTTGAGTTTTCTCCCAACCGATAAATTTGCTTATGAAATTGAAGGTTACAAGGACGAAAGAGGCACTTTTTATGAGTTTTTAAAAACCCATGATAGCGGCCAATTCTCAATATCAACCTCGGCCCCGGGTGTAACTCGAGGCAATCATTATCACAATACTAAAAATGAAAAATTCATGGTTGTAAAAGGCGAAGCAAGTATTAGACTACGCCAAATTCATGGTGATGAAGTCATAGAATATAAAGTCAGTGACCAGAAAATACAGGTGGTTGAAATGATTCCTGGCTACACCCATGACATAAGCAATACTGGAAGCGAAGAAATGATTTTATTGCTGTGGGCAAACGAGGTTTTTGATAGAGAAAAACCAGATACTTATTTTAAAGAGGTCTAATTATGCCCAAAAAACTAAAAGTACTCACTATTCTAGGCACTAGGCCAGAAATTATTCGACTCGCATCTGTAATGTCTGCCTTAGAAAAGTTCACAGATCATGTGCTTGTGCATACTGGGCAAAACTATGACCACGAACTCAATCAAGTCTTTTTTGATGACCTTAGTGTAAAAAAACCCGACTACTTCCTTGAGGTAGACACTTCCTCACTAGGTAAAGTACTAGGTGAAATTCTGATAAAAACAGAAGAAGTATTACTCAAAGAAAAACCCGATGCAGTACTCGCCCTTGGAGACACTAACAGCGCTATTGGCTTATTGATGGCCAAACGAATGAAAATACCAACTTACCACATGGAAGCTGGCAACCGTAGTTTTGATGCGAATGTACCAGAAGAAATAAACCGTAAAATGGTAGATCACATCAGTGACTTTAATTTGGTATATACCGAGCACGCAAGAAGACACTTGCTTGCCGAAGGCTTATCTCATCGTTTTACCTACCTTACTGGCTCTCCGATGAAAGAGGTTTTAGACACACACAAAGAAAGTATTAATAAATCAAAAATACTTAGTGAGCTGAATTTAAAACCTAAAGAATATTTTATTGTTAGCGTTCATCGAGAGGAAAATGTAGACAGCCTTGATAACCTCATAAGAGTCGTTGAGTGCTTAACTGCATTAAACGAACACTTTAAACTACCAGTAATTGTTTCTACACACCCACGCACCAAAGCTCGATTAGAACAAGCTGGTCTAGGTGAAAATATTGGGGATATTCGCTTCCTGAAACCTTTTGGTTTTCATGATTACAATAAGCTTCAAGTCGACTCTTTCTGTGCTATTTCTGATAGTGGCACGATTAGTGAAGAATCTTCCATGCTGGATTTTCCTGCGGTGACTCTAAGACAATCCATTGAAAGACCGGAAGCATTAGATACGGGAAGTATTATTTTATCTGGCCTAGATAAAGATGTATTGCTACAAGCTGTGGAGATAGTTACTCAAGAGGGTAAACTTTATCCAATTAAGGAAACCCCAGTAGAGTATCAAATCAATAATACTTCGTTACGTGTGCTTAAATTAATACAAGGCACAGCAAAGCTTACAAATCGTTGGCGCAACCTTGAAGATTTTAGCCGTTACGATTGGAATTAATAAATTTTGAAAATTACTCTCGTACATCGCTTTTTTTGGCCTGACACTCCCCCTTATGCAGTGATGCTAAGACATATAGCAGGTTGCTTAGCTAAAGATAAACATGACGTAACCGTTATATCAACCCAACCTTCCTATAAGAACAATTACGTAATAGAGCAGCAACCCTGGATTGAGAAAATTGACGGGTTTACGGTAAAACGCCTCAAGTTAAAAGCTGAAAATAAATCTAGCTTTATTTCTCGCATTGTCGGTATGTTAACCTTTACTTTTAAACTATTCATTCAGCTTCTAAAAGAAAAGCCCGATACTGTAATGATAGCGACCACCCCCCCACTTATAGGTGGTCTTGCGGTAAGATACGCATGTAAAATCGTAGGCGCAAAGTACATTTATCATTGTCAGGACATTTACCCCGAAGTAGCGCTAGTTAGTGGGCACTTAAAAAACAAGTATCTCCTAAGTTTATTAAAGCGCATTGACAAGAAAACCTGTGATAACGCTGTAGCTACGGTTGTGTTATCTCAAGATATGAAACAATCACTAATTGAACGAGGCTGTCATGGCAAAAACATTCATATCATTAATAATTTTGAATTAGTGCCATTTCTAGATAAAAACCAAACAGCAGAGAAACAAAATAACAATATCCCAATAGACATGATTCGTCCTAAAGGTATATTCAGAGTATTATTTGCTGGAAATATTGGTCGCTTTCAAGGACTGGAATCTATCATTGAAACAGCTCATTATTTGCATAAACATGATAGTGTTGAATTTGTTTTTCTGGGTGAAGGCGTATCAAAACTGCCTTTAGAAGACATGGCAGGGGAAAATCTAGGAAAAACAATAAAATTTTTTGGCCATCAACCCATAGAAATTGCAAGAGCTTTAATTGCAGATTCACAACTTTGTTTAATTACACTCAATGAAGGCATTTATAAATACGCATACCCTTCCAAAACAATGACTTATATGTGCGAAGGCATCCCTGTTGCTGTAATGGCAGAATTAACCAGCGAGCTATCTGAATCAGTAATTATAAATAACTTGGGCATTGCTGTTAAACAAGGCGATGCTAAAAAACTAGCCAATCTAATAGAAGATCTCTATAAAAATAACGAGAGATTAGAAGAAATAAGAAAGAATGTATCCGACTTTTCAAGAATAAATTTCAGCATGCAATATGTTTTGCCTAAATGGGTATCACTTTTTAAAAACCATAAAACAAAATAATGACATACAAGACTATAATAATCATTGGTGCACCTCGTTCTGGCACAAACATGTTACGAGATATTTTATCCTCTATCGACAACGTCGGCACTTGGCCATGCGATGAGATCAATTATATATGGAGACATGGCAACATCCGCTCTGAAACAGATGAATTTGCTGCTACGCTTGCAACACCCACTATTAAAACTTATATACGCAAGCAATTTAAAAAACTCGCTCAGCAAAAAGATTTGAAATATGTGATAGAAAAAACCTGCGCAAACTCGCTCCGTGTGGGCTTTGTTGATCAAGTTATTCCCGATGCCCACTATATATATATTACAAGAAATGGGCTAGATGTTATAGCCTCTGCAAATCTCAGGTGGACCGCAAAACTAGACATACCTTACCTGCTTAAAAAAGTGAGATATGTCCCTTTTTTTGATTTACCTTATTATGCTACTAGATATTTCTGGAGCAGAATATATCGTGTCTTTTCACAAGAAAAGAGGCTCGCCTTTTGGGGACCTCAACTAAAAGATTTACAGCATCTTTTAAAAAAAAATACATTAGATGAAATATGTGCAATTCAATGGAAACAATGCGTAGAAAAGTCGGAAGATGACTTTAGAAATATCCCCAAAGAGAGAATAACCAGAGTCAGCTATGAAAACTTTGTCGATAAGCCTGAAACTGAACTTCAAACAATATTAGAAGAAATTGGTATCGAGTTTGACAAAGCACATCTTAAAGAGTTCGTCTCCAGAGTATCAAAGAAAAGCGTTGGAAAGTGGAAACAATCATTAAACAATGAGACATTAGATCGTATAAACCCACTAATTAAAGATACAATGATAAAATTAGGCTATAGAAAAGAAAATCTTTAACATCGACATATAGAATATAGGGAGCCTGAAACAATTAAATTAGAGTTATGCAATGCCGTTAGATAAATTTAAAAATAATATTAGAGAGTACTTACAGGACTATGATGGTAAGTTATTCTTTTATTGGAAAGCTCGTGTAGGCCTATATAGTTTATTAAAATCAATGGATGTAGGAGAAGGAGATGAAGTTATCCTGCCTGCTTTCACTTGTGTTGTAGTACCCAATGCAATCCTTTATTTAGGTGCTACACCTATCTATGTTGACGTATCTACTGATACCTATAATTTTGATATTCCTCACATAGAAAAAGCCATAACAAATCGTACCAAGGTGATCATTTGCCAAAATACTTATGGGCTTTCTTCTGATTTAGAACAATTAACTAGTCTTGCTAAGAAACATGGCATATTTACTGTTGAAGATTGCACCCATGGTTTCGGAGGAACTTATAATGGCACCCCGAATGGCTTATCTTGTGATGCTGCTATATATTCCACCCAATGGAATAAACCTTTTTCTACAGGTATTGGTGGTTATTTAGTCACTAATAATAAAGAGTTTGCTGATAAAGTTACTGACTTAAGTGCGAAACTCATGCCACCAACCTGGAAAGAACTTTTAAACTTAAAGCTACTCTTCTTTGTAAAAAGGTATTTAATTAATAATTACACCTACTGGCCTCTAGTTAATTTTTATCGCTGGCTTAGCCACAATACAAATATTGTTGGCTCATCAACGTCTGAAGAAATAACTTCTCTAGAGATACCTGAGGATTACTTTAAAGCATTTAGTGACGTGCAGGCTAAAGAAGGCTTGAGAAACATTTCTAAGCTTGAGGATGATCTACAAAAACGTAAAGAAAATGCCCTGCTCTATACTAAATTTTTGAAAAAGAAAAAGAAAAATCATGTTCCGGAAGATTTATTTCCAAACCATTCCTTTTTAAAATATCCTCTTTTGGTAAAGAATAGAGATGAATTTATGAAACTTGCCACAACCGCACGAATTGCACTAGGTGAATGGTTTGTTTCCCCCTTACATCCGGTAGAAGGCGATTTATCTCTTTGGAAATTTAATAGCGATGATTTTCCTGTAGCCACATATTTATCTGAACATGTTGTTAACTTACCTACGACACCATCGAATATTAACAATGTGTTTGATTTTCTAGAAAAGCATTCTGATTTTATCATTGACTCTGCATAAAATTATCTTCAATTTGTTTCAAAAAATGTTTATATGTTAATACGAATGACTTCTGTAAATCTTGAAATGAACTATTATCTTTAGCAGTTTACTAACCAAGGTAGTTTATTAACTTTACTTAAGTCATCTATTACAAAAAGGCTTCTCGCTGTTGAAGTTAATGGAGTCCTGCCATCAAATAAATTTGCGCGAAAGATAATTATAAATGTTACGATATTTACCTGTCAGAATTTACTCTTTCTTTTTGCATAATATACAAAAGCTTCTTATGAAATCAAATCTGAAAAAACAAATCTTAAGTAGATCTAGATCTGAAAAGCGCCTTTTTCTTATAGCTTTAGATATCTGTCTTATCCCTCTGATTCTATTTCTTAGCTTCTATAGCACTGAAAAACAAACTTTTCTTCAAAATAGTTATAACTGGCTAGTCTTTCCCTTAGCCATATTGGTTGCTATTCCTATCTATATGAAAATGGGGCTTTACCGAGCAATTTTAAAATATTTCCGTAGTCATGCTATTGGTTCGATTTTGATAGCTACTTTATTAGCAACAGTGGTTTGGGTGGGTGCACTTGTACTCCTAAATTTTCCACATATACCCTCTTCAGTTGCACTTCTCTATTGGCTTGGCACCTTCATGGTTATTACTGTAACCAGATTAAGCGCACAACAATGGCTTTATGGTGAAATTTCAAAAAACTCATCTGCAAAAAAAGTATTAATTTATGGCGCTGGCTCTGCTGGCTCTCAATTAGCGATGGTTCTTAAACCTGACCCATCATATTCACTTATTGGGTTTATTGATGATGATAAAAGCCTTGAAGGCTGGAATGTATTGGGCTTGAAGGTTTTCTCTCCATTACAGTTACCCGCTTCTATTGAAAAATATTGTGTAGATGAAGTGATATTAGCGCTACCCTCTGCGAATAGAAGCAATCGCCGATTGATTCTGGAGCAATTAGAAAAATTACCCGTCCATGTCCGTAGCATTCCAGCTTTTGCAGATTTAGTCAGTGGAAAATTACAAACTGCAGATATCAAGGATATAGATATTGATGACTTATTAGGAAGAAACATTGTTAAACCTGATAGCTCTTTATTACCCATCAATATCACCAATAAAGTGGTTATGGTTACCGGCGCAGGCGGTTCTATAGGATCGGAACTTTGCCGTCAAATAATTAGCTTAGCGCCAAAGAAATTAATTTTATTAGAGCAAAGTGAGTTTGCTCTATACAAAATTGAACAAGAACTAGATGAGCTGATTAAAAAAAGTGAAGCCCACATTGAATTAAATCGCGTACTTGGCTCAATCACTAACGCAGTATTATTAAAGCGTTTATTTCAACATAAAACCATTCAAACTATTTACCATGCCGCAGCATACAAACATGTACCTTTAGTTGAAGAAAACCCGGTAGCCGGATTAGCCAATAATGTTTTTGGCACACAATTGCTAGCCGAAAATGCAATGAAAGCCAATGCCGAGTCTTTTATTCTTATATCAACAGACAAAGCCGTTCGACCAACAAACGTCATGGGCTGTTCTAAACGCATTGCTGAACTTGTACTTCAAGCTCTTGCTGAAAAACCTGAATGCAAGACAATCTTTACCATGGTCCGATTTGGTAATGTATTAGGTTCATCTGGGTCAGTTGTACCTAAGTTTAGACAACAGATAAAAGAAGGTGGCCCGATAACGGTCACACACAAAGATATCACACGCTTCTTTATGTCCATTCCTGAAGCTGTACAGCTCGTTATCCAAGCCGGTGCAATGGCAAAAGGCGGAGATGTTTTTGTATTAGATATGGGTGAATCAGTCAAAATAGCTGACCTTGCGAAAAAGATGGTTAAACTTTCAGGCTTATCCGTTAAAAATGACAAATACCCAGATGGCGATATAGCTATTGAATTTAATGGTTTAAGACCAGGAGAAAAGCTTTATGAAGAGCTATTGATTGGTGAAAATGTGAGTGGTACGAAACATCAGCGTATTATGCGTGCAAATGAAGAATTTATGACCTGGAGTACTCTCGAGAAAAAATTAGAAAATCTAGAAAAAGTAATGCAGGTTGATAATATCTTAGAAATTAAATCACAATTAACCAATATTGTTGATGGCTATAAGCCATGGCTCGAAAAACCAATTATGAATAATACTAAAAATGTTATACCTATTACTAAAAGTCACTAATTTAGCACCTCCCTACTTATAGGCGCGTTTTTGTCGTTAATTGCAATATCTTTACGCAACTGCTTGCCTTTAATTCATTGATTAAAGAAAACGATGTTTTTAACATGATCTTTGTAATTACTGATTATTACCTATAAAATCCCTCATGTTTTGCATCTCCTTCTTTTAATATTCTAGTAATCCTATTTATGAAAAAACTTTGCCGAGCACTTTTAACATTTACTGCTGTCATCTCTCTTGTTGGTTGTTCGTTTAGCCCTGGAGTTCCTGGCTTAAGCTCAAAAACTAGCCGATACGAGAAAGCCCAAAAAGAAGGAGTTGATTATAAGCTTGTTGTTATCGACAGAAAAATGATTCAAAGCCAAAAACCTTTTAATTATGAAAACTATATAAACAATAAGAAAAAACGCTACCAAAGCTATGTTTCTGATGCTGAAAAAACATCAAAACCGATAAGTAGATCTCACCGTGTTAATCACACTACTTCTGTTAATACAAAAGGTGCGGTTAACTTTGCAGGTGTTTCTGCAAATGACGTGAAATCAAATTATCAATACTACATCGGTGATCGTGACATATTAAGTATTACTGTTTGGGATCACCCTGAACTTACTATTCCCGCGGGTGATTCTCCTGCGACTCATGACGTAGGTAACGATGGCAAGTTTTACTTTCCTTATGCGGGCAAAATTCAGGCCACTGGAAAAACTGTAGAAGACGTGAGAAAAGATCTAGAAAAAAAATTACAAACGTTCATCGCCAAACCACAAGTTAGTGTAAGGGTCGCCAGTTTCCGCAGTCAAAAAGTTTATATATCAGGCGCTGTTCAAAAACCTATTACCCTCCCAATTTCTGACACACCTCTAACGGTTAGAGACCTTATTTCAAGAAGTGGAGGGGTAATTTCTAGAAAATATACTGGCCAGGCCTCTTTGCAGCGCCGTAGTGACACAATATCGATCGATTTAAACCGCATGCTCAAGTTTAATGATAATCGACAGAATTTTATTTTACGTAATGGCGATAGACTTCATGTAGTTGAAATTGATGAATTGGACGAGTGGAAAAAAGAACTAGATCAAGCAATAAATAAAGAATTAATCCTTAATCCTATTCGATTACAATTCGAACTAGAAAAAGAAAAAGCCATAGCAAGACAAAAGAAAGACCTAGAAAGAGAATTGAAGTCTGAACAGGCAAAAGTATTTGTCATGGGAGAAATAAACAAACCCGGGACCGTCAGATATCAAATCGAAGATGGCATGACGCTGGCTGAAGCCATTAACGATGCGGGCAGCTTAAATGAAGATACAGTAAACCCTAAAGGTATTTTTGTTATACGCCAAGAGTCATCGAAAGATTCCATACCAACGGTTTATCAACTTCCTGTAGCATCTGTGCATTCAATGCTATTAGCCGAACAGTTTGATATTAGACCAAGAGATATTGTCTATGTTACTGCTACACCTTCAATCAGATGGAACAGAGTCCTAGCTTTACTTCTACCTTCGCTCACTATTTTGAATACCTTTGAAAACCTTACGAAATAATACAAATTATGTTTAATAATGTAATGATGGTATGCATAGGTAATATATGCCGTAGCCCCATGGCAGAGGCTATTTTGCAACACAACATACCTGAATTAAAAGTATATTCATCTGGCTTGGGGGCTCTGTCAGGTAAACCTGCAGACCCCAGCACGATGAAAATCCTGTCGGAAATCAATATCGATTTTGATCATGTAGCACAACAAATTAACAGCGTTCTGGTAAAGAACGCTGACATTATATTGACTATGGAAGACAAACATGTTCAAAGTATCATCTCTCAATTTCCTGAGTCGCGCGGCAAAGTCCATTTGATTGGAAAGTGGCAAAACAATGAACAAATCCCTGATCCCTATAAAAAAGATTTTGAAGCATTCCAGGAATCTTATCGTTTAATAAATAAAGGCCTAGAAGCCTGGCAAGAAAAACTGTGGAATTGAACCTAAGAATGTTTATTAATTCCTATTTAAAGATGACTGAGAACATACATATTAAATGAGCACTACAAATCAACAACATACTGATGATGACGAAATAGATCTAAGAGAATTACTAGCTACTCTACTAGATGGAAAGTGGTTAATTTTTACTTTGATGTTTGCTTCATTATTATTAGCAAGTATCTACGCTTTTGGGAAAGCACCTATATATAGAGCTGATTCATTATTACAAATAGAAGCTGAAAAAGCAGGAATACCAGGAATTGAGGAAATAGCAGGACTCGGTGGTGACAGTGCCTCTGCCGGGACTGAGTTACAAATACTAAAATCCAGAAAAATTATAGGAAAAGCGGTAAGTGATTTAAAGCTAGATATTATCGCCACCCCTAATAAAATCCCATTATTTAGCAATTTAAGTAAACGCTTCGTCAAAGAAGATAACGTCAATTTTATACCGTTTAATATTTCATGGCTAAACACTTATTCATGGGCCTATGAAAACATAAAAGTAAATCGCCTTGAGGTTGGGAAAAGCTACATTAATGAAACGTTGACATTAATTAGCCATGAAGGTGGAAAATATAGCTTGTATCATGATGATAAGCTTCTTTTAACGGGGAAAGTCGACGAACTTAAGTCTACTTCTGATGGCTTATTAGAAATTAATATTCAGGAACTAAATGCTGGCGATGGCAAAGAATTTACGATTAAAAAATTAAGCAATTACCAGGCTATTGTAGAATTACAGAAAAAATTAGGGGCATCTGAACAAGGTAAAAAAACAGGGATTATCAACCTTGCACTAGAAGGTGAAAATCAAGATCAAATTTTAGATATTTTAAACAATGTTGCTAATTCTTATTTATTGCAAAATAAATCACGCAGTTCTGAAGAAGCGAGCAATGCGCTTAAATTTCTGAATGAGCAAATTAAACCGGTCAAAGAACGCTCAGAAGCGGCTGAAGCAGCGTTAAAAGAATATAGAACGAATAATCGTACTGCCGATATGTCAATGGAAACTCAGACGATATTAAAAGTAGTCGCCGATATCGACACTCAGCTCCAACAATTATCCCTAAGAAGAGATCAGCTAAACTTAAAATACACTTCCAATCACCCCACCCTGACATCTCTTGTATCACAAGAAACCAAGTTAAATAAAAGACGAAATGAAACCCTTTCTAAAATTAGTGAGCTTCCAGAAACCCAGCAACAACTTCTTAAGCTAGAAGGTGACTATAAAGTAGCTAATACAATCTATGTTGATTTATTGAATAAGATTCAAGAGTTTCAAATTGCTAAGGCTAGTAATGTAGGTAATGTTTATATTCTTGATACTGCAGCAGTTAATGAAAGACCAGTAAAGCCAAAGAAAGCATTAATTTTAGCTCTAGGCTCATTACTTGGTCTCATGCTAGGAATCTTAATCGTATTCTTGAAAAAAGCGTTATACCACAAAGTTAACAATCCTGAGAAACTAGAAGAACAAATTGGTTTGCCTGTTTATGCAACTATACCTTTATCAAAAGGAGTTAAATTAACTGGCGGATTGAAGAAAAAGAAACAAAAACAAAAATCATTACTCGCAAATGAAGATAACAATGATCCTGCGATCGAGAGCCTCAGAAGTCTAAGAACAAGCCTTCATTTTGCATTACTAGAAGCTAAAAACAATATAGTCATGATTACAGGTCCATCGCCTGGAATTGGAAAGTCTTTTATCTCATCCAACCTAGCTGCTGTTATATCAGGAAGCGATCAGCGTGTTTTACTAATCGATGCTGACATGAGAAAAGGCTATTTGCATAATTTAGTCAATGTTCCTATCACTCCTGGCTTATCTGACTTGATCAGTGAGAAGTGTACATTAGAAGAAGCCATACATGAGTCTAAATGCAATGGAAATAGCTTTGATGTAATAACCAGAGGTCAGACACCCCCTAACCCTTCTGAACTCCTGATGCACAAAAACTTTGAAAGCTTGCTCACAGAACTTTCAAGTCGCTATGACTTGATTTTAATAGATACACCACCGATCCATGCGGTAACTGACCCTACTATCGTAGGCAGCTTATCAGGAGTAGTGTTTATGGTAGTACGCCAAGATATGCACTCTATGAAAGAAATAGAGCATGCCGTTAAACGATTAACCAATACCGGCATTGAGACCAAAGGGTTTATATTTAATGGCTATGATGCTAAGAAGAGCAGCTATGGCTATCACTCTTATTACGGAGACTATCAATCCGATTAGATTGATAGTAATTAATCTTGTTGTAGCTATTACTTTTTTGGTTATATCCTAATTTACTTGATCACACGTGATTGAGTAAATTAGGATATATAAACTGATATTTTAATTTTGATAATGAAGATGCGTATAGCTCAAAAAGATAAAGCTTAAAAATGAATCACTCTAACTTTTAAGCCATTTAAATTTTAAAAAGATTTAGTAAACCCAAACGATACTGCTACATCATTTTCTCTTTTACTTAAATTTTCTTTTTCAGATATCAGCTGCACACCAACGTTTATTTTAGTATCGATATTAAGCTCTTTCTCCAAACTTAAACCAACCGCTGACCACTTCTTTCCATTTGGTGCTATTGGATTATTTCCCACGCCATCTTCATTTAATTTTGCGTGCTTAACCCAGCCTCGCCAAAAATTCCCATTATTCTGATTAAGAATTAAACCCGCACTTACCATTTGACTATCTGAATCAATTCCATGCCCCATTGATACATCTAGATAGCGATAACCGTCGGTATAACTACTGTGATTATAAACAATATTATTTCTGTCTCTGCCTTTATAACTACCCGCACTAGTATCAGTCGCTTCTAAATATGCTCTCCATGAGCCTTTCAATTTTTCAGAATAACCTGCAACTGAGCCACCTAGCATAAATATTTCATCACCAAGTAAAATGGAACCGTCTACACGATCTTCTCCAATGTATTGACCATAAACCGAATAGTGCTTGCTAGTGCCTCCAACAGGTAGTTTCCATCTAAAATCCAATCCAGCTATTTGATTTCCTCTTACAGTTCCAAGTGCCCCATCTTGCTCATCAACTCTTAAACTAAAGAACGTTTTAGTGAAATCAGAGAAACTCTCATCTTGTCCCTCTCCACCCCATTGTATTGTTCTATGCAAACCTATTTCTAAAGGCCTATAAGGTCGAAAAGTAAAGCGTGTACCAATTAGTTTGGTATCTGGTATTCCACGATCTGATTCTAAGATGCCAATAAAATTATGTAGCTTACTAGTACCCAGCCATCTCAACAGAAAAAAGTCATCTGCATCAGGCTTTGATAAAACATTCTCAATTGAAATACTAGGTATAGGTCGGGCATTATTGGATAGAATTAATGATCCATCCCATCCTGGCCCCCAGTATCGTGACTGCTTTCCTACTGTAACTTTCCAATTACCTAGGTCACTTGCTATATATGACTCATCCAACCTAAAAGCACTATCGTCTGGATGATCTGTGTTGTCAGCTACCGTAGCTTTTAAACGGAGATCAATAAAAGGGTTTCCCCATTCACCATCATATGACAAAGAATAATTTTCTCTGCCTTCTCCAGAAAAATCTCTAATGAGTAACTCTTTAGATTGAGCACTGCCTGTTACTTTAAAATTAGAATTGTAATCTTCTTCTTTCAATCGTTGCTTAACATTTTCATAAGCCTCTCTCAGTGCCGGCAAAAGAGGAGAATCTTTTACAGGCTCTTTAAGGTTCTCATGTATATCTTTTGCAGCTAGTGGCCATGTGGTTAATGGTGAGTCTAATAAACGTGCATCAGATAGCAATTGCAGCTCGTGCCTTAGCTTCATATCTCCAGCATCCAACCAAGGTTTTGCTAATAACTGGCTCGATACAAAAAGCACTGGCAACGTTGAAAGTAATGAAAAAATTCTAATATTAGTTTTCTTAGACATGCAAAGACCTGATAGATGTTTGAGATTGGTTAATATAATTAAGTGTATCTAATAAGATTATAAATTATAGTTTTGAAGATTGTAAAACTCGGTCTATTGATTGCTGTAGCACATCGATTCTATCTGAAACTGCAACATCAACTTTCGGCTCTCTATTTGATTTTATTAAATCATGAGCGATATTAATGGCAGCCATTACCGCAACTCTATCAGCGCTTAAGGCTTTACCGCCTTCTCTGACTTTCTGCATATTTTCATTAACGCTTCTTGCCGAAATTAATAGAGATTCATGTTCGCCTTCTGGGCAAGATATTTTATATTCCTTTTCCTGAATTCTAACTGTTACGGGTATTGTTTCTCTGCTCATCATTGCTTCCCCTATTTCCTTTATATACTTAGGATGCCTTATCCATTGCTTTTAGTCTTTCCATCATGGCTTCTACCTGACCTCTTACTTTGTCGTTTTTAGCCTGTAGCTCTGATCTTTCCAGCATTAATTGCTGATTATTAAACTTAAAGGCATCGTTCTCTTCTGAGAGTTTTTGACAATATGCCAACAATTCTTTTACTGAATTTTCTAATTTATCTATTTTAGTATTAATAGAAGGCTGCTCATCATTGGATGTCCTATTCATAATTACATTAAATCCTGAATGAAAGTTGGCTTTAAAAATGCCTAAGAAATGAAAGAGTTTGAGTATACGTAATTTAAACGTCAAAAACAAAACTTCAACTCGCGTCAACTATTAAGAGCTATCAAATCGACAAAGTGTTCAATTTTTATTATTTAAGGCTCTTTATATCAATAAAATTAAGTAATTTTACTTAGTTATATGAACTGCTTCAAAAGCGCCATAAGTACATACTAATATACTGTTTTATAAAGAATAAAAATAAACCTGACAAAGCTTGAAAAATAGTCTTTACTCTGTGTAAGATGCATTCGTGCGAATAATTAATACTAGGTATTGGAATTGCTATATGACAATTCCAATCTTTATTTTTGCGCGGCATTTTAACCCCCTACACAATTAATGAGGTATACCATGAAAAAAAGCGTTTTATTCGGTCTTGTAACTGCTGCTATTTTTAGCACAAATGTACAAGCTGACACACTAGAAGATGTTAAAAAAGCAGGAATGCTAAAGTGTGGCGTTAGTACTGGCCTAGCTGGCTTTTCTCAAAAAGATGAAAAAGGTAACTGGAGCGGACTAGACGTAGACGTTTGTCGCGGAGTTGCAGCAGCTGTTTTAGGTGATGCTTCAAAAGTTAGCTACAAGCCATTAACGGCTAAAGAGCGTTTCACAGCACTTCAGTCTGGCGAGATCGATATCTTATCTCGTAACACTACCTGGACTGCTACACGTGATACATCACTTGGCCTGAACTTTGCTGGAGTAGTTTATTATGATGGTGCTGGCTTCATGGTTAACAAGAAGTTAGGTATTGATAGCGCACTTAAGCTAGATGGTGCTGCAGCATGTATCCAGGCTGGTACTTCTACAGAATTAGCAATTGCTGATTACTTCCGTGAAAACAACATGAAGTACAAAGTTGTAACTTTTGAAACTTCTGATCAGACTCGCTCTGGTTTTGAATCAGGTCGTTGTGACTTCTTAGTTTCTGACCAATCACAACTTTACTCTCTACGTATTGGCCTTAAAGATCCTGAAGGTGCAGTAGTATTACCAGAAGTTATCTCTAAAGAGCCACTAGGACCTGTTGTACGCCAAGGCGATGACAAATGGTTCAACATCGTAAAGTGGTCACTTAATGCAATGATCGAAGGTGAATTCCAAGGCGTTACATCTGCAAATGCAGACGAAATGGCTAAATCTGGTAAGCCTGGTCAAAAACGTCTTTTAGGATCTGAAGGCGATTTAGGTGAAAAACTAGGCCTTAGCGCTGATTGGGCTCATCAGATTATCAAGCAAGTTGGTAACTACTCTGAGTCTTTCGAGCGTAATGTGGGCATGGGCTCAGCACTTAAAATTTCACGTGGCTTAAACGCTCAGTGGAACAAAGGCGGAATCCTTTACTCTCCAGCAATGCGATAATTGCAAATGCTAGATTAAGGGGTCTTCTGACCCCTTAGTTTTGCCAGCTATTTTTTCCTTAAAATTCTGTTCGCTTAATTCTTTCAGAGCGCACAAATGAGTTAATCAACGATAGTTTAAATATATGCAAACTAACAAATCCAAAAACTCTTCCGCAACTCCCAAGGCCGCTTTTTACAATCGTGCAGAAGTACGATCAGTAATATTTCAGGTAATCGTATTTTTGGGACTCGCGTATTTTTTCTACACCATCTACAACAACACCATGACTAATATGGAGGCTAGAGGCATCCGTACAGGTTTTGGTTTCATGAGCCAGCCTGCAGGCTTTGATATATTATTATCACTGATACCTTTTGAAGCCACTGACTCATATGGAAGAACCTTTTTTGTCGGGTTATTAAATACTCTTTTGGTCTCGGCCATTAGTATTGTGTTTGCGACCTTGCTGGGCTTCCTGGTTGGTGTTTCTCGTTTATCATCTAACTGGCTAGTCGCTAAAGTTGCGACAGTTTTTGTAGAAACGTTTCGTAACATCCCTCTTTTACTACAAATATTCTTTTGGTATTTTGCGGTACTAGCAACTTTACCGGGCGTCCGCGACAGTATCTCTGTTGCAGATTCGATATTTGTTAATGTACGAGGCTTATCAGTTCCGAAGATAGTGTGGTCTGATGGTGCTAGCATTGTGTTTTACGCCTTATTAGCGGCCATTGCAGGCGCCTTCTTTTTAAGCCGCTGGGCCAGAAAACGTCAAGAAAATACAGGACAACCCTTTCCAACTCTTTGGGCAACGTTAGGATTGATAATTGGCTTACCTTTACTCACTTTCTTAATTGCGGGTTCACCAGCATCTGTTGAAGTACCGAAACTGGAAGGCTTCGGCTTTAAAGGTGGTATGACGTTGATCCCTGAACTTGTTGCTTTAACGGTTGCTTTGTCTGTATACACTGCAGCATTTATCGCAGAAGCCGTTCGTGCGGGTGTTCAGTCCGTATCACACGGTCAAGTAGAGGCTGCTGCTGCACTAGGTTTACCTCATGCGAAGGTATTACGCTTTGTAACAATTCCACAGGCACTTCGCGTTATCGTACCTCCACTTAACAGTCAGTACCAAAACTTGATTAAGAACTCATCGCTAGCAATGGCAATCGGTTACCCAGATTTAGTTGCGGTATTTATGGGCTCGACACTAAATCAGGTTGGACAGGCTGTGGAAATCGTATTTATGACGATGATGGTCTATCTATTAATTAACTTAACGTTATCCATGTTTATGAATTGGTATAACGCTCGTATTAAACTCGTTGAGCGCTAGGAGGCTATTGCTATGGATAATACATTTACACCAATAGAAGCAAGAAAACCGCCTTC
Organism: uncultured Cocleimonas sp.; assembly: GCF_947495625.1. Lineage (GTDB taxonomy): Bacteria > Pseudomonadota > Gammaproteobacteria > Thiotrichales > Thiotrichaceae > Cocleimonas. Next base: position 106,285 of record NZ_CANLZW010000006.1, on the reverse strand, counting down.
AAGTGCAATTGGTCCAATTGCATGGATGAAGGAAAGTTTATTTTCATCACCAGTAAATACTTTATTAACAGTATTTTTTGCTTACATCATTATTCGATTTATTCCACCTGTATTAGATTGGGCTTTCATTAGTGCTAATTGGGTTGGAACAACACAAGACGAATGCACTAAATCTGGCGCATGTTGGATTTTCATTAAACAATGGTCTGGTCAGTTACTTTATGGATCTTACCCTGAGGAACTTCGCTGGCGAGTTAATCTAGCTTTAATCGGATTAGTTGCAGTTGTTGTCATGCAATTCTTCCTGCCTCAGCACTTACGTCGACGCGTAGGCTGGGTTAGCCTATTAGTTTACCCTTTAATCTCTATATGGCTAATGTATGGCGGTCTAGGATTAGAAACAGTAAGTACTGATAAATGGGGCGGGTTCTCACTTAACATCCTTCTCGCATTTGCTGGCATCTTAATGTCACTACCTATCGGCATCATTTGGGCACTTGGTCGTCAATCTCAAATGCCATTTGTGAAAGTTGTCTGTATTTCGTCGATTGAGTTATTTCGTGGTGTTCCGTTAATTACGATCCTCTTTATGGGTTCTGTAATGCTACCTCTATTTTTTCCTGCTGGCGTTCAATTAGATAAGTTAATGCGTGCTTTCATCGCAATTACACTTTTCCAATCAGCATATATGGCAGAAGTTATTCGTGGTGGCTTACAAGCGATTCCAAAAGGACAGGTTGAAGCAGCCAACTCACTTGGTTTAGGCTACTGGAAAACCATGCGCCTGATTGTGTTACCACAAGCTCTAAAGATTTCGATTCCTAATATCGTGAATACCTTTATTGCTCTATTCAAAGACACAACCTTGGTATTGATCATCGGATTGTTTGAGATACTAAGTACTATTCAAGCAGCATTGCAAAATTCAAATTGGCTCGGCGGTCATCACATAGAAGGTTATGTGTTTGTAGCGTTCGTGTTCTGGGTTTTCTGTTACACAATGTCACGCATCAGCGTACACATCGAACAGAAACTCAATACTGGCCACTCAAGAAGCTAATTAGATATTCGGAGAAATTTTATGTCTACTACGACAACGTCTGACAATAACTCGTCAACAACTGAAGCAAGAACAAAGAATGCAGATTCTATTATTCAAATTGAGGGTCTGAACAAATGGTATGGCACTTTCCATGTGCTTAAAGATATAGATTTAGACGTAGCCAAGGGCGAGCGAATCGTTGTTTGTGGTCCATCAGGTTCTGGTAAATCTACCTTGATCCGTTGTATCAATCGCCTTGAGGAATTTCAGGAAGGCAGCCTTTCGGTTGATGGTGTTGCATTAAACGAAGATATTAAGAATATCGAAGCGGTACGCAGAGAAGTAGGAATGGTATTCCAACACTTTAACCTGTTCCCTCACCTAACCATCTTAGAGAACCTAACATTAGCGCCATTATGGGTTCGCAAAATCCCTAAGAAAGAAGCCGAAGCAACTGCAATGGAATATCTAGAACGTGTAAAGATTCCTGACCAGGCACTTAAATACCCTGGACAGTTATCGGGTGGTCAACAACAGCGCGTAGCCATTGCTAGATCATTATGCATGAACCCAAAAATCATGTTATTTGATGAGCCTACCTCAGCGCTTGATCCAGAGATGATCTCTGAAGTGCTAGATGTAATGGTAGAACTCGCGGAAGAAGGCATGACTATGCTATGTGTAACTCACGAGATGGGCTTTGCTAAGAAAGTTGCAGACCGCGTTATCTTCATGGATGCAGGACAAATCGTTGAGCAGAACAATCCACATGAGTTCTTCGACAATCCACAGAATGAAAGAACACAAGCTTTCTTAAGTCAGATTATTGGCCATTAAAACAACATTGCTAAAAACTTAATCAAAAAACCACCTTAAAGGTGGTTTTTTATGCAAAAAATAAAAGCAATATTCTTAATGTCACCCCCCTACTTATAGGCTCTTTTTTATAACAATCACTAATAATTCAGCTTGCTGGCTTTCTATTTACTAAATAGATGCCTGAGATTATTAAACCTGCCCCTGTCAGCAACACCAACGACAACTGCTCATTCAGAACAAAGAAAGCAATAAAAACAGCACTCACAGGCATAAAATAAATAAACACCGCAGCTCTAGCGGCCCCTAAAACTTTAACGCCTTCTTGAAACCATACAAACCCGATAACAGTTGCCAAAATGGCCAGATATAGTAGATGTAACCCAACAGTTAAATTAAGATTATTAACTGCAGATACGATTGATAAAGGCTTAAAAATCAAAGCGACGACCAATAAAAAAACCGTACCAAAACAACTTGCATAAGTGATCGCAACTAATGAAGATAATTCATTGCTAATAAATCGACCAATCAAGGTATATATTGCCCAACTAAACGCACAACCGATAAAAGCCAGTTCACCAATACCGATCCCCTTATTAAATAAAATACTGAAATCACCTTTAGATATAATTAAGAATGCACCAAAAACACATAAAACCAGCCCTATTAATCTAACTGGTGTTAATTTTTCCTTGAATAAAAATATTGAAGCGATTGCCGTTAATACTGGATTGGATGCTGTTATTAAACTCCCCCTGCTGGCCTCCGCATGTAATAAGCCATAGAAAAATAATAGGTTATACGAAGCAATTCCAGTTGCTCCCATTCCTAACAGTGCAAAAAATTGTTTTTTGGATATCTTAGGAAGTTTTCCATGTTTAAATAAAACAATTAACAATAATGCAGATGACGCAAGTACAAAACGAAACAGCGCTGAAATAATTGGGTCCATCTCATTACCTAACATTTTCGCTGAAGTGAAAGTACCACCCCATATCAACATGGCTAAGAGCAATTTTAGATAAATCATGATTTTGAATCTCAGATAATCACCTGGAGGATGATTAGATAGACATTACTTTATTCTTTAATTAATTAGAGCTTAGTTAATTAGAGATTAAACAAAACGAAGCCACCCCCCTACTTTTAATGATATTTTATGCAAAGTCAGAGTATTTAAAAGTAAGTGGATTTTAAAGAATTAATCCTAGGCAGTTTTAAGATGTTCAGAGTATTTACCCTGATTAAACTCACCAATCTGCTTAACGATACCAGCCCCATCAAGGCCAATTTCTTCGAGCTGTTGTTCGCGAGTCGCATGCTCTATGTATTCATCAGGGATACCACAATTCAATACAGGGATTGAAATATCTTGATCATGCAAAAACTCATTTACCGCACTGCCGGCACCACCCTTAATCGCATTATCTTCAAGTGTTACAAACAACTCATGAGACTCTGACAAAGTCCTGATTAAATCTTCATCGATAGGTTTAACAAAACGCATATTGACTAGAGTCGCTCCGAAGGCCTTGGCTGCAATAGTTGCTTCTTCCAGCAATGAGCCAAACATCAAGATAGCAATGCTGTTACCTTTGCGTAGCACTTCACCTTTTCCTAATGGCAATTCCTGCATCTCTTGCTGGGGTTCGACGCCTATTCCTTTACCACGTGGATAACGGACAGCTGTTGGGCCATTTTGCTGATAGGCCGTATAAAGCATCTGCCGACACTCATCTTCGTTACTTGGCGCCATAACAATCATATTTGGAATACAGCGCAAATATGAAAGGTCATAGTTTCCTGAATGGGTAGGCCCGTCTGCACCAACTAAACCAGCACGGTCTATAGCAAATACCACAGGTAGATTTTGAAGCGCAACATCGTGTATCAATTGATCATAAGCACGCTGCAAGAACGTAGAGTAAATTGCTACAACAGGTTTTAGACCATCACAAGCCATACCCGCAGCTAGTGTCACTGCGTGTTGCTCTGCAATCGCTACATCGTAATAACGATCAGGAAACTCTCTAGAAAATTCTACTAATCCAGAACCTTCACGCATAGCTGGCGTTATACCAACCAGCTTATCTTCTTTAGCTGCCATATCACACAGCCAGCGACCAAATACCTGCGTGTACGTCGGCGTACTCCGCTTATTAGACTTCTGTACTCCTGCATTCAAATCAAAAACAGAAACTGCGTGATATTCAATGGGGTCTTTCTCTGCAGGTTCGTAACCTTTACCTTTTTGAGTCACTACGTGTAGAAATTTAGGTTCGTTAATATCTTTGATGTTTTCCAGAATTTTAACGAGCTCGATGACATCGTGACCATCAACCGGCCCATAATAAACAAAACCCATTTCTTCGAATAACGTTGCAGAAGGCATGATCATGCCTTTAGTGTGTTCTTCTGCGCGTCTGGCAAAGCGCTTCATAACTGGAGTATTCGCAAGAATCTTCTTACTGTTTTCACGCATTGTTGAATAAAAACTACCAGACAGTAATCGTGCCAGATATTTACTTAAGCCACCTACATTGGGTGAAATAGACATATCATTGTCGTTTAATACGACTAGCATTTCTGTATCAATATCACCCGCATGATTTAAGGCTTCGTAAGCCAAACCAGCGGTCAATGCACCATCACCTATCACAGCGATAGAATGACGATCAATACCCTGTTGTTTTGCCGCTAATGCCATACCCAAAGCAGCACTAATAGATGTACTGGAATGACCTACGCCAAAATCGTCGTATTTGCTTTCTTCACGACGCGGAAAACCACATAAACCATCTTTTTTCTTTATGGTTCTGAGTTTTTCTCTTCTGCCAGTCAATAGCTTATGCACATAAGCCTGATGACCAACATCCCAGATTAATCGATCATTAGGGGTGTCATACACATAGTGTAACGCAACGGTTAATTCAAGCGCACCAAGACCGGAAGCTAAGTGACCACCAGAGTCTGATACTGATTTCAATAAATACTGGCGCACCTCATCACATAAGGCTGGCAACTCTTCAATTGACAGACTCTTTAATTCGGCGGGTGTATTTATATTGTCAAATAACATGTATTTTAATTTATGGCCTTGGTAATGTTTCTAGATAGCAGGGGCTTTGTGATTGTACCTATGTATATACAAAGCAATACTGCTCTAGGTCAAGCAATACGCTTAACGATAAAACTTGCGATCTCTCTTAATGAATCGGCTTCCTCTCCAAAATCTATGAGTGAGTCTAACGCTTTTTTGTTCAAATTAAACAATTTTTCTTTAGCCGCCGACATTCCCATGATTGACGGATACGTTGGTTTTCCTGCTGCAATATCAGCACCTTGTTGTTTTCCTAAGGTTTCTGTATCGCTTTGAATATCAAGAATATCATCTCGTACCTGAAAAGCTAAACCTATCGCTTTAGAGTACTCTGTCAGATTCTTTCTCTGTTTTACTATTATTTCACTATTTGCTTCTGCTGCTGTTTCCATACAATACGTCGCCATTTCTACACTTGCAGTAATTAGTGCGCCTGTTTTATGGTTATGCATAGTTTCTAATTCAGCTTCGCTCAAGCTCTTTCCTACAGCGGCTAAATCTATACCTTGTCCTTTTACCATACCATCTGCACCCGAGGCAGTTGCGAGGATATTGAGTATTTTTAATTGATTTTCTGCGCAGATTTCCTGCATTGGATTGGATAACAACTGAAACGCCATCGTTTGCAAAGCATCTCCTGCGAGAATTGCTGTTGCCTCATCAAATGCGATATGAGCAGTAGGTTTACCGCGCCTAAGTGCATCATCATCCATGCTCGGCAAATCATCATGAACAAGAGAGTAAGCGTGTATTAATTCAATTGCGGCCGCGGGCAAATCCAATAAGTCAGCATTAATACCTAGCGCTTCACCTGTAGCATAGACCAATAAGGGACGAACGCGCTTGCCACCACCTAATGCAGTGTAACGCATAGCCTCATCTAATTTTGAGGAGGAAGAGTTGTGAGTAAAACCTGCATCAAGTTTTGATTCTAGAAACTGTTCGATACGTTGCTGGTAGTCTTCGCGAGTCATGATATTTTCTAATTACCTTGAGAAAATAGCTCAAACAGAGCTATCGTCAAAATCGTTCTCTTCGCCATCTTCGCTTAGAATTTTCACACGATACTCTGCATCTTTTAGCGCCGCCTGACAGGTCCTACTTAGTTTTACGCCTTTTTCAAATTCTTTTAATGATTCTTCCAAAGATAGATCTCCAGATTCAATCTTAGAAACCAATGCTTCAAGATCACCCATCGCTGTTTCAAAGTCGGGTTTTTTTGTATCAGTAGATTTAATTTTACTGGCCTTATCTTTCATCTCAATTGTGTACCCAATACGTAAGCTTAGCAGCTAATTATAAAGGCTTAATCCTGAAAGGATAGTGGTGTTTTACAAAGCAAGTCATGTTTAATGAATTTCTATATGTAACTTGCAGAGCGCATTAGAATCACCTAATATATCGGGCTAGTTTTAAGGAGAGGAGATTCTCATGTTTGATTTTAGCTTCGGTTTTCCACTATTGATTGTTACAGCGCTAATCGTTTTTGCCTGGTTAAGTTTTTTCTCAGTAGTTTTTGGCATGTAAGTTTACTGACTATTCACTGAATATCATAAAAAAGGCCGCTAAATAGCGGCCTTTTTTATTGGTAGATTTCACATTTGGAGCATACGAATTAAGCAGCAGCAACTGAGCTCTTTAGCTTATCAATCGCGTTGCTCTCAATTTGGCGAATACGCTCAGCAGAAACATTATATTTTGCTGCTAGATCCTGCAATGTCGCTTTCTCATCAACTAACCAACGAGATGCCAGAATATCCTTACTACGATCATCTAGAGTAGACATCGCATTTTTGAATAAACCCTGCGTATGAGATTCCCAGTCTGCCGTTTCGACAGCTTCTGAAGGGTCTACGACATCAGACTGTAAGTATTGATTAGGAGAGTACGTGTTATCTTCATCTTCATCAGATGAGAGATCAAAACCGATATCCTGACCAGACATGCGCTTTTCCATTTCCATTACGTCTTTGCTGGTAACGCCTAAATCATTAGCGATATCTTTAACTTCAGCATCGTTCATCCACGCCAATCTTTTCTTTTTACTTCTAAGATTAAAGAATAATTTGCGCTGAGCTTTAGTTGTCGCAACTTTAACAATTTTCCAGTTCTTTAAAATAAATTCATGAATTTCTGCACGAATCCAATGAACTGCAAAAGATACCAAACGCACATTTACCGTCGGATCAAAGCGTTTTACTGCTTTCATTAATCCTACATTACCTTCTTGCACTAAATCAGCTAAAGGTAAACCGTAACCGCTGTAACCGCGCGCAACTTTAATTACAAAACGCAAGTTATGCATAATGAGTTGGCGAGCTGCTTCAAGATCGTCGTTGTCGCGTAGCTTTACTGCTAGTTCGCGCTCTTCAGACTTCTTTAAAACCGGAATTTCACGCACAGACTGAATGTAACTCTCGAGACTTCCTGAAAGGACCGGCATAGTCATCGCTGTACTTGTCGCTGCTGTGTTTCCTACTACTAATGTATTGTTTGTCATATCTTTTCCCCTGAAACTTCCTCAGATTGTTATGCTATTTTAGCACTCAAAGGCTTAGAGTGCTAATACCACAAAAAGTTTCGGACAATCCGTAATTATTTTTAATAATTAAAGATTTGCGAAGACTTTTTCGGCGGCATCTAATGTTGCATTTATGTCCTCAACGGTATGCGCATTAGACATAAAACCGGCTTCATAAGCAGAAGGAGCAAGATTAACGCCCTCATCCAACATGCTATGGAAGAAACGATTAAATCGCTCGATATTGCACTTAGATACTTGTGCAAAATTTTCTATTTTATCTTCATCACTGAAGAATAAACCAAACATGCCACCCACTTGATTACTGCTTAATGGAATATTGTTCTGTTGCGCACGCTCTAGCATGCCATTAACGAATAATTCGGTTTTCTCTGTTAGTTCAGGATAAAAACCATCACGTGAGATGATTTCCAGCGTCTTCAAACCAGCAGTCATTGCCAACGGATTACCCGATAAAGTTCCTGCTTGATAGACAGGACCTAATGGAGAAAGTTTCTCCATAATATCTTTACGACCACCAAATGCGGCCGCTGGCATGCCACCACCAATAATTTTACCTAAGGTAGTCAAATCTGGCTTTATACCATAATGGGCTTGTGCACCACCCAGTGCAACGCGGAACCCTGTCATGACTTCATCAAAAATCAATACGGACCCGTGTTCATCACACACTTCACGGAGTGTTTCGAGGAAACCTTCCGAAGGTGGAATACAGTTCATATTCCCTGCTACTGGCTCAACAATAATACAGGCGATCTGATCTCCCATTTTTGCAAACAAGTCTTTTACTTGCTGTGGATTATTGTAATCCAGCGTTAAGGTGTGCTTTGCCAAATCAGCCGGAACACCCGGAGAGTTTGGCTCACCAAATGTCAAAGCACCTGAACCCGCTTTTACTAACAGCGAATCACCATGCCCATGATAACCACCCTCAAACTTCACAATATCATCACGACCCGTGAATCCACGTGCCAATCGAATAGCTGACATCGTTGCCTCAGTGCCAGAGCTCACCATACGCAACATTTCTATGGAAGGAAGGATTTCGCAAATTTTCTGCGAAATTGTTACCTCTATTTCTGTTGGCGCACCGAAGCTTAAGCCGTTTTCACTGGCAGTCTTAACCGCTTCGATTACTTCAGGATGTGCGTGTCCTGCGATCATCGGCCCCCAAGAACCCACATAATCGATATATTTGTTTCCATCTACGTCATATAAATAAGCGCCTTTTGCTCTTTCTATAAATAACGGAGTACCACCAACGCTTTTAAATGCACGTACGGGAGAATTAACTCCACCAGGGATTGTAAGTTGAGCCTGCTCAAACAAAGATTGTGATTTAGTCATAATGATTCCGAATTTTCTAATTAATATATCGTGTTGGTTATTTTTGTAGTTTTTTGCGTTAAATTGCAAAAAAGTGCCTATAAGTAGGGGGGTGTATTAAATTAAATACACCCCCCTACTTATAGGCACTTTTTTATTTTATTCCAAGTTAGAATTAACTCAAGTAAGACATCCGTCAATTTTTTGGATGACTCTTTTCCTATTTAAAAATTTACCTTTTCTCGACAAGTAAGGTTTTTAAGCGTCTTCTTTGCCCGACGGACTGGTATATCGATCATTCAATGTTTGTACGAATTTATCGATATCACTACGTATACCATCTAGTCTTTTACGTACGCCTGTACCCCAACCAACTGGGTTCTTTCTGAAAATACCACGCCACCAACTCGTATTCTTTCTAAAAGCATTTTCGATATTTCCATAAGGCTCATCAGTACTTAGCTTTTTTGCAACACCGTTTACTAACTTTGAGCGAACCATCAAATGGATCAAATAAAAGATTACGGCCACAGCTACTAACACTCCGATTCCTAATATTTTATTTTGTTTTAAAGCATCTAACCATGGGGGATTAAATACCATTCCTTGCCAATAACCAGCAATCACAGAAAGAGTGATTAAACCTAATATTATAGGCACGAAAACGACTATATCAGTGATTAACACTCTTTTCTTCCAGCGCTGCATTGCCATTTTCACTTGTGGCACTGCTTGTTGTTCAATTTGATTCGAGAGTGATTCCATACTGCCGATAATACGATAGACTCTTTCTACATCTATATCTTCCATGCGTTTAGATATTTCTGCATAGTCGTTATTTCGCTTGTTTAAATAACGATCCCAAACCGCTTCATTTTGAACCGGAGTTGCTAAGTCAGTATTAAAGATAACGTAAAAACGACCCGCATTTAAACCACTTTGTACCAAGGCTTTTTGCCATGAAGCAACAATATCTTCCATATTATCATCATTCGCAGATGTATCTATCTGGTTTAAGATAAATAGGAATTTGCTGTTATCACTGCGCTTCTGTGAACCTTGCACAAGATGCTCTAGAGTATCTTGCATTGCCCCTGGCTCTGGATGTCTTGCATCAAACAGTACTAACACTAAGTCTGAAAGATCAATAATATGATCAGTCAGTTTTAAGGTTTCTTTTCGCTGCTCATCCGCGTCAAAACCTGGAGAGTCGATAACAATCTTCCCACGAAGCTTTTCGCTTGGTGTTGCCTTCATTTGCAAATAATTATCTATTCGTGAGCCTTCGCCCTGAGTAACAGATTCAATGTCTTCGCTTATTTGATAAAAAGGGAAACGAGGATCACCATCTAAAGCAATTCCGGGTAGTGTGCGTACTTTTGAATCTCTGCTGTAAGTGAGAACCGTGAACTTATCATCGACTGCCTGATTACCTGAGTCTTGAACATTAAGTCCCAAATATGAGTTGATGAAACTTGATTTACCGGCTGAGAAAGTTCCTAAAATTGAAACCAGTGGCCACCATGAAATCTGAGTTGCATATGACTGATCTGCCCCTAACAAACCCATTTTTTGAGAAATCTTATCGAGTTTTCTATATCGGTCTACTACAGAAACTAATACTGGATTTTCGGTCTCAAGATGCTTCTGCAAAAGCTCAAGGCGGTCTTGCATTCTCTTTGCGGGTGTCATGAAATTTCCTTCCGAGTCACTTTTGACATCTGGTATTAAAGGTTAAAACGGGTAAAACCAAGCGATTAAACTTAGTTCATAGAAATAGCAGGTAATGTTAGGTAGGGAGTGTTTATTACGGCTGAACCTTGATTGTTAGGCACTTGCTGCTGCATGGGCGCTTGCTGCATTTGGTAATTAGAACCCGGAGGCGATACCGGAGCAGGCATTGGAATATCCTGGCTATAATCTGGTGTTTGTTGTTCTGCAGGATAAGCAAAATAAGATTGTGGCAATGGTGCTCTAGAGCCTGGGAAAGGCATGCTCTGGCTATTTTTCCATGGTAGGAAGTTATTCATAAAGCTTAATGGTGTAGAAATATTTTTATTCATACTCCACATGTCACGCTGCATATTATTGGTAGAAGCTGCCATATCGTAAGTAGCGGTTCTCATCCCACCAATACTCGTTACCATTTCATTTGTATTCTGAGTCATATTCGTCAAGTTACCCGACATGCTATCTGTAGAATCGACTAAGCTATCCATTTTAACTGACATATTACTCATATCACCAGAAATTGAACTCATGTTGTCATCCAGAGAACCACTCATATGAGAAATGGTATCTGCCATTCGATTTACGTCAGACGTTAAAGAATAGATAAGAAAAAAACCAAACGCAGAGAGCACAAAGAACGCAACCATAGCTGGATACACAAGCATTTGCATACGCTTGTGAGTTGCTTCAGCCTTCATTTCGAATTCTTGAAGCTCATTTTCCATTTCAAGAATGTAATCTCTATGTAGTTCGCTCTTAGCCATATTTTCCTAATGTTTCGTTAATGTATTGTAGCTTGCAATCTCTTGTGTATCTCTGCAGCTCTATCCGGGTAAAACAAGCCTATAAAACCAATCATATTCGCGACTCTTTCAGAGTTGCCCTGCTCAATCATGGGAATAGCAATCTCAGAATAAAGTTCAGCCGCTTTTTTTGGATAACCTTGTCTCCAATAAACGTTGCCTAACTCACCACGATGCTCTATCACCGTTGGCTCTAATTCAATTAATTGCATGTATATTTGAGAAGCTTCTTCTAAACCGTTATTCCAATAAGCTTCGCGGGCCATCAAGAGCATTTCTTCAGTACTTGATTGCCCCAGGTCTTGAATACTTTCTGAATCTGCTTGTGCTTCTTCAGGTTTTGGTGTCTCTTCGATAGTTGAAGCAGCTTCGGTTGCTGCTACAGCAACATCGGATTGATTTTCTGTACCAGTAACAACTTCATTGGCTGCTGGAGTTTCTTCTGCAGCTGCAGCTTCAGTAACTTCAACTTCAGTTTTTTCTACAACCGCAGGAGCTGTTGTATCAGCAACTAATCCGTCAGGATATGATCGACTAGTGGCAACTGTAGAATCAACCGTTGATTCAGTGACAACTTCTTCTACTACGACCGAATTTGCTTGCGCGTCATTTACTGTCGCACCTTGACTCTCGGTTGTAGCTGATGACTCTGTTGTTATCTCGGTATTTACGGGCTCTGCAGTCGCAGTCTCAACCATTTCTACAACTTCAGTCTCGACTTCTGCCGATTCTTTTGCAGTTACCGCCTTTTCATCTGATTCGATCAAAGCAGAAGTTACAGCAGAAGGAGAATCTAATGATTTAGTTGAATCAGTAGTAACAACCTGTTCTTGATTTGCAGCATGGTCTTCTACATGCAGGTCCTTTTTATCTCCACCACTATTACTGATAGATAAAAGAATTGCTATTGCACCAACAAACCATGTTGCAATAATAGGATGACCCATTAACCAACGAACAATATACATTTATTTATTCTCCTTAAATTTTGAATTTCTATTACACAATTTTATACTAGAAATACTATTCTAGTATAAACTAATATAATAGCTCTCCTAATTCTTCTACTTCTGCCGCAGCTTTAGATTTAGGGTCCATTTCAAATACCGCTAATCCTTCACTAAATGAGCGTCTATATGCAGTTCTTTGATAAAGCCGAGGCTCTATCATTTTAATTCCTTTTAAACTACTTAAAGCTTCAAAGGCATCATCTGTTTCTCTTACAGCTGCATGCGTATCAGAACGATTCATAAATCCAATTACTTCTGGTCCAGATCCACTTTTGGTGACATTACTAATTAATTTTAAAAATCGTTGTGTTGACCAAACATCAGCCTGACTTGGGGCAACAGGAATAACTATTCTATCTGCACGTTGAATGGCTGCGTTCATCGCCTCAGCATCTGAGATACCAATATCGACAATTACTTCTGTATGCTTACCTTCACTACCAAGCTGACTGACGAAATGAATCGGTTCTAAAGCTGGCATATGGCCATCCTCAGTTCTAATTTCTAAAGCATCCGTTATAGTAGCTTGTGGATCTAAGTCATAAATAGAAACATGTACATTTCTTCTTGTAGCCACCCATATAGATAAATTAAAGGCGACGGTACTTTTACCTGTACCACCTTTTAAATTACCTATTACCGTAATCATTTATTTAAACCTTTTTGCTCATTTGCATCTGGTGCAGATTGATTCTGTCCTATATTTTTCTGTTGCATATGCTGTTGTCTATTTTGCTGCCTATTTTGTTGCGCAGGCCTCTGCATACCTCCTTGCATCCATTGATTAGGATTAGGTGCTAAATAATAACCACCATTATATTGTGGAGCTTGTGGATAATGATAGTTCGGATATACAGGCATTGGCATATACCTATATTGCTGCATATATCTCACACCATTTGGGTCGCTTGGCATCTGCATCCAAATCGGTTGACCATTGCTATTTGTCTTTGGTGATGGTTTTTGCAAAGTATTAACCTGCGGAGCAACCGGAGTCTTTGGTACTTGTTGGTTCGTTATTAATTTGTCATTTAGTAGTTGTGGAGACTTTATTGGTTCAGGTTTTAAACTACGAACTTCCGGAGCAAATGGCTGTTTAGGAATTTGAGTTGTTAGTTCAGGTGCGTTAGTTTCAACTGACTTTATTTCAGGTTTTACCATAGGTTTGGGAGCTACTGGCGTTGCTTCTTTCTGAACGGGTGCTTCAACTACCTTTTTTGGCGCTTCAGGAACTACTGACACCCCAACTGCTGATTGCTGCTTAGGTGCTTCAGGTGGAGCAGATAGCTCTGGAGCTTTTGGCACAACCAAGGTTTCAGCTTCTTTCTCCGAAAAAGGACCAGGAGGTGGAGGTATACGCACGATTGATACATCTTTATTATTTGAAGTTGCAACATTACCCGATTCAGAGTTTATTGATGACTCAGTTGTTATGACTTCAGTAGTCACATTATTTTCTTGTACAATTTCTATAGTTGTCTTTTCAATACTTTTAGATTCATCTTTACCTTCTGAAGACTGACTATTATCTGCAACACCTGCGCCACTCATCAGTATCATCGCAGAGGTCACTACTGTTGCAATGACTGCAGTAGTAATTCCTTTTTTAGCATCATTCATATCTATAAACACCTATTCTATATATCATTTTTTAAACGTATCCCTCTACGTTTTGGCTTTGTTTTGGAACTAACTGAATTCTCCGTAAGCCCTTTATCTTCCTTTGGCTTGGTTGCTGCCTTTGGCTTGGTTGCAGCTTTTGGCTTGGTTGCAGCTTTTGGCTTGGTTGCAGCTTTTGGCCTGGTTGCAGCTTTTGGCTTGGTTGCAGCTTTTGGCTTGGTTGCAGCTTTTGGCTTGGTTGCAGCTTTTGGCTTGGTTGCAGCTTTTGGCTTGGTTGCAGCTTTTGGCTTGGTTGCAGCTTTTGGCTTGGTTGCAGCTTTTGGCTTGGTTGTAGCTTTGGGCTTGGTTGTTGCTTCTGACTTAGTTGCTGCCTTTAGCTTTGGCGTTTCTTCAGTAGTTTTATTCGTTTTTTTGGATAGATTACTAACGTCATTAAGAACGTCACCTGACTCTTCAGTATTTTTCTTTGCTACAACAACTGAATCATTAGTTTTTATAGACTCTGTTTTAGCCGAATAAGAACTGTTATCACTCTCATTTTTATTTGACTTCAGCAAACTAAATATTAAAGAAAACAACTTCTTAATTAATGAGAAAATTAATCCGCCTAGTGTCAGGACAATACCTAGTATTGTTGACGAAGCATCTTTCACTTTGTCTAAAAATGACTCTTCGTAACCTGATGAAACACTTGTAACATTATTTGAATGATTTCTTCGTAAATCCGGGTCAAAGTCGGGGGGGGTAACTTCACTACCATCAGGCGCTACACACAAAGCCTTTCCTGCACTAATACAACCCAACGGAATAACTAAAAGTGTTAACAGTGTTGAAACTAAGCCACCGAATACTAAAGATACGGCCATACCTTTAAAAATTGGATCTGTAATAATAACTAATGACCCACCAATCAAAGCAAATGCAGTAATAGCGATTGGACGCGTTCGAGCTTCGCAAGAATGTATTACCGCATCAACGACACTCATACCTTCGTTTATGACAGCATTTTTGGAAAAATCCACAAGCAAAATTGAGTTTCTAACCACAATACCTGCCAGTGCGATAAATCCTATCATTGAGGTCGCCGTAAAGTCTGCTCCCCATAACCAATGACCCGGAATAATACCAATCAGAGTCAGAGGAATTGGAGCAATAACAATGGCTGGTAAAATGAAGTTTCCAAATAATCCAACGATCAACATATAGATCAAAACGAGTGCCGCCATAAAGGCTATACCCATATCACGGAATGTTTCAAATGTGACTGTCCACTCTCCACCCCATTCAAAATTCGTTTTATCTGCCGTATCTTCTCTACCAAACCAACTACCACCGGTAACTAAAGTACCGTCAGGAGATTTGTAACCTTCTCCATTATTAGCTTGCGCAAGTAAATCTTGAACCTGAAACATTCCATATACTGGAGCAGCCAAATCTCCGACCGTCTCAGCAGTAACAAACTCAACGGCACGCAAGTCTTTATGATAAATAGGCTGATCAGCCTTCTCAGTTACAAATCGACCAAGTTCAGACAATGGCATTGTTTTGCCCATACGATTACTCACAGGCAACTGTATAAGTCTATTTATTTGAGATCTTGCGGCTAAAGGAATTTGCATAACTATAGGAGTTGGATCTATAAGCGCATCTTTTTTGATATCACCAAGAACAAAACCACCCATAGCCATTTCTAAAGTTGCATTAATATCTTCAACTGAAATTCCATTTCTTTGTGCTTTAGCAGCATCCACTTTGAATCGTAAAATATCGTGAGGCTCTTCAAGGAAATTATCCACATCTCCCAAGTTTGGTGCTTTCTCAAATATTTCAGTAATATCTCTAGCAACCTGCCTACGCGTTTCAGCACTTGGTCCATATATTTCAGCAACTACTGATTGAAGAACTGGTGGCCCTGGCGGCATTTCTACCACTTGAATTCTTGCACCAACCTCTCTAGCCAGTGGAGTTAGCATTGCTCTTGCTTGTTCTGCTATTTCATGACTGGATCTATCGCGATCATGCTTATTTGTTAATTGAATTTGAACATCACCTTGCCAAGGCTTGTCTCTTAGATAATAGTGCCTTACGAGACCATTAAAATTGAAAGGTGATGCAGTTCCAGCATACGTTTGAACAGCTGTGACTTCTTCTACCGCTTGCATTTTTTCGGCAATTTTGCCTATTAAATTAGCGGTTACTGGCAAAGCAGTGCCTTCCGGAAAATTCACTACGATATTAAATTCAGGCTTATTATCCAAAGGCAGCATTTTGACTTTCACACCTTTTGTGTAAAAGAGAATTGTACAAAGGAAGAAAACCCCAATTATTCCAAATAAAAGTAACCTTCCTTTTCTTTTGTCTTGAATAAGAGGAATTATTAATTTGCGGAAGAATTTTTCTAAAGCAGCCGCCTGACGGTGCTCTTTTTCTTCCATCACTTTGAGTTTTTTAAGGCTTGGCTTAAATTTATTAGTTAGCCAGGGAGTAAAAGCGAAAGCAGCAAATAGTGAAAATAGCATTGCCACTGAGCCAAGTATTGGAATCGGTGACATATAAGGCCCCATCATTCCACTAACAAACCCCATAGGTAACAATGCTGCAATTACAGTGAATGTCGCAAGAATTGTAGGATTTCCTACCTCTCGGACAGCATCAACAGCCACATCGACATCTAAGCTCTCTGATAGCAGCCACCGCCTATATATATTTTCGACCACAACAATAGCGTCATCGACCAAAATACCAATAGAAAAGATCAAAGCAAATAAACTTACACGATCTATTGTTAGACCCAAAATCCACGCAGCTAAAACAGTAACCGTAATTACTACCGGGATAATAATAAAGGTAACTAAGGATGCTCTCCACCCCAGAAACAATAGAACCAAAATGGTTACCATCAATGTTGCTTCACCAAGCTTAAACAGCAATTCATTTACTTTAGATTTCGCTGATTCACCATAGTTTCTGGTAATAGCAACATGTACATTATCTGGAATTAATCGACCTTTTAAATACTCAAGCTTTTCTATTACATTCTCTGCAACTTCTACACCATTTGCACCGTGTTTCTTTGCTATTGCAATAGTAACCGCCGGAGCACCATGTGCAATTTCATTACCCGCATTGTTACTGGCTGCGCCTGTGTAGTAACCAACAATTTTAGTGGCTTCACTTGGGCCTTCTTTTACTGTGGCAACATCACGCACATAAACAGGGCGACCATCTATAACCCCTACCATCAGACGTTTTATATCAGCAGAAGATTTCAAGAAAGAACCCGTGACTACCTGCACAAACTTATCATTGGGTTCAACAGATCCGGCATTCCTCTCAGAGTTAGCCATTCTTATAGTATTTGCAACCTGCGCTAACGACACACCATAAGTTGCAAGACGCTCGGGCAAGATTTCAACCAGAAGTTGATCCGTTCGCCCATCAACAATAAAGCTCTGACTAGCATTCGGCACTTCACGTAAAGATTGTAATAAATCTAGAGCAACGAGCTTTAAAGATGCATCATCTACATCATTAGACCATAGTGTTATCGAGACGACAGGGACGTCATCCACCCCAACTGGCTTAACCAGAAAACCAGCAATGCCTTGTGGCATTTTATTTTTATTGGATTCAATTTTATCGTGTAATTTTACGATAGAAGCTTCAAAGTTTTCGCCCACTTTAAACTGGACAGTTATAAGCGCCTGACCACGTGAAGAAGCAGAATACACATGCTTAACACCAGTGATTTCTGACATTATCCCTTCAAGAGGCCTAGCTACCTGACTAACAACTTCTGACGAGGTTGCCCCCGGATAACTAACAAAAATATCAACCATCGGCACTGATATTTGAGGGTCTTCCTGCCTGGGAGTCATTTGCATTCCCAAAATACCTAAGGCAAGGAATGCTATTAATAACAATAGCGCAAGCGGGGAAGTAATAAAGGCTTTCGCCATACCTCCAGCAAGGCCTAAAGAATGCTTAGGTGTTTCTGTTTTCTTTGTTCCTTGATCAGCTACGTTATCATTCATATTTATTTATTCAGTTATATTTTTAGACTTATAATAATTTCAAACCATATTTGAACCATAAATGAATCAAAGTACTGCTGAATCTTTGGGATACCACCCTGAAGATGCTCCTGCAGGCGGGTTATTAATAACTCTCTCACCAACTTTCAAACCAGAGACTACAGACACCAACCCATCTCTTTGAGCTACTCCGACCCTGATTAAACGCAGTGATGATGTCTTCGACTCCTCATCGACGACTAACACTGTAGGTAAGCTTCTGCCGGGTATTAACGCCGTTTTTGGAATCGTAATTACCGAGTTACCACCCGGGGTAGTATCTGGAAGGAAAATTTCAGCATACATACCTGGGGATGCTGAAACACCAACAGGCAA
This sequence comes from uncultured Cocleimonas sp., assembly GCF_947495625.1. Classification (GTDB taxonomy): domain Bacteria; phylum Pseudomonadota; class Gammaproteobacteria; order Thiotrichales; family Thiotrichaceae; genus Cocleimonas. Next base: position 87,883 of record NZ_CANLZW010000006.1, on the reverse strand, counting down.
ATCAAATTTAACAACGACTGTATGACGCGAAGGGTCCGCTATTGGGTAGATTTGAGAAACTCTGGCAACTGTTGGGTTAGTATTACTAATTCTAACTGGAACACTCATGCCTTTAGCTAAACCTGAAACAAGCATTGAGGGAACATCCGCCTGAAGACGCAAATATTTAATAAAGCCATACGTCATTAAAGGCTGCCCAGGCTGAACCGCATCTCCTACTTCGACCATCTTGGACATAATAATGCCTTCGAATGGAGCTACCGAAACAGTATCTTTAATTTTTGTATTTAATTCGTTTAATTGAGACCAAGCCATCATTACCTGACTTTCAGCCTGAGACACTCCAGTGGCACTGCTTACCAAATCTGAGTAACGGTTATAACCTTGATTAGAGTCGCCCATCATGTCGTACATTGGGCGCGTCATAAAAATATCCATCATTGATGGCACTCCCATTCCTGGCATGCCATTAATACTTTTACTTCTTGGTGATACTATTTCTCGTTGATATTGCGCTTGAGAATTTTTAAGCGCCGCCTGAGCCGAAGTAATTTGTGCCCACAAGGTATTTCTTTTAGCCAGCAATTGAGCATCGTCAATTTTTGCTAGCACTCCACCTTTAGTGAAACTGGTACCTACGTCTCCACCTAAAGATGTGATTTTACCAGGTACTTGAGCCGTTACTGTGATCTCTTTATAAGGGACAACCGTACTACCCAAAACAGTTTGGGAACTTGAAATAGAACGATTTACAGTAATTATTTCTGCCGCATTAACCGACGAGGATAAAAAGAGAACTGGAGCAATAAAAAAACACAGACTGACAACAAGCATTTTTTGATGTTTGCACTTCAACATTATTAGTTTTCCTATTATTAATTCCACATCGGCTCCTGTATTGGGCATTTAGCTTCTTGAAATTCCTAAAATTCCACGATGCTAAGCTACAGGAGTACCACCCGATAGTTAAAGCAAATCTGACAAAGCCGTTTATAAATTAGACTATTGCCAGTTCTTTTATGCAAATAGTCTCTTGGTTTGGAGGAAACAAGAGAAAAGGTTCATAAAAATTGCTATTTTTACTATAGCTTCTAAATTAGCATATTTCCAGCACAAATCTTGTTCCATAAGGGATAGAAAGACTTACTTTTTTATTTTTAGGTATTTATCGCTTTGTTAAAAGCTAACGAATTGGAAATAATCTAACAATTTTGCCCCAATGCTTATGCTCCAGGGTTACTTCAACAGCCTCAGGCAGTATTTTTTTCTCACTCCAGTTAGATTTCCATTGATTATTAGCATCCAGCAACCTCAATTCGAATGACTCAACATCATTCAAAAGTGTCATTTTAACTGGCTCAAGGTCTATATGATCAACATACGCCCAGCTATTCCTTATCAATATTTTATCTTCCAGATCATAGCGCACTCTCTCAAGTGAACTTTTTGCTAATGCTAGCGGGTTTGCTACGCCTGATTTAGTGAATTCAATCACGCCATTAGAATCATCAGTATCTAGACCATAAGAGAATGCAGGAGAAACCTCATCTGCACCATATCCCGTTCTTCTTGGTCTGCTAACAATTTGACGAATGTCTTTCTCTAGAAACAACATTGTGCGTTGTATTTTTTTTAGTTTCTGCTCCTGCTCCGTGATAGCCTGATTACTAGTCAGCATATTAGATAAGCCGGTATAGGCAGTAATTGCCATAAAAGAGAAAATACTCATGGCTACCAGAAGCTCGAGAAGCGTAAACCCTTTAGAAGCTGATTTCATGGTTGGGTTAAAAATCCAACAACGGTTACGAATGGATTTTGATCATTATCTTTCTCACCCCAAACAGATAGTTCTACACGCTTTACCTTGTCGTCATCGGTTTTTATCGTCTTTTGCTCCCACTTCCACTTTCTATCAGACATTTCCGATTCACCTTTTACTGTCCCTAATTTTGGCCATTCAGAATTAAGACGAAGTTCGGTGATCTTATTCATAGCCACCCAATTTGCAAAAGTCTTGTCCGCCATCCTGGAAGTATTTTGCGCTGAATTCTCGATGACTTTTATCGCCCCACCCATTGCTACTGCAACAATAAATAGCGCAACCATGACTTCTAGTAACGTAAAACCGGCGTTGTTTTTATTCATTTTTGGTAAAACTCTGTTTTATTTCACCTGTAGCACTCACTTCTATAGTTGAAGTACTCTCTTTTTCGTAAAAAAGCTGATAAGTAAATGGTGTCATCTCGCCACTGGACAAAAACACGATTTGCGGAGAATCACTATCACGTTCTGCCAGATCTGTAGAAATCCCATCTAATAATAGCTTCGACGTTATTTCAGCTGGAAGTTGGCGTTTCTTGAACGGCGCTTCTGATAAAGCCGCCCAACTATTATTTTGATTTCTATAGAAGCCATAGCCTTTATCGTCAATTTCTAAAGCGATTTCAGCAGATTGTAAAATCGACTCATCTTGGGCAAGAGAAATTAATGCGCTAAAACGCTCTGTATTTTCTTTGAGTAATTTATCGCCTACGGGTGGAAATGATAAAGTCACAGCTCCCATAAGAACTGCAACAATAACAATTACTACCATTATCTCTATTAAGGTAAAACCCTTTTGGGAGATTTTCATCTTGAGCCTGAATCAGGATTAATTATCCAATTGCCAGTTACCAATATCATCTTCACTTTGAATACCATCTGGTCCAAATGAATAGATATCAACATCACCTTTAGCACCAGGACTTAGGTATTTATAAGGGTTACCCCATGGATCAATCGGCGTCTTCTTTGTATAACGTCTCCAGTTTTTTGCTTCTGGATCGCCTGAAGGCTTACTTACCAGAGCCTCTAAACCTTGATCTGTACTTGGGTAGTTATAGTTTTCGGCCCTATAAACCTCAAGCATTGATGAGATACTTTTAATATCTGTTCCGGCTCTTGTTACATTTGCCTTGTTTAAGTTATCAAATATAGCAGGGCCTACAGCCGCAGCCATAACAGCGATTATCACGACAACGACCATAACTTCTAGCAAGGTAAAACCTAGCTGTTGCGAACGTGATAATGATTGAATTTTGTTTCTACTTCTTTTCATTTACTTCCCCTACAATCTTTTGAAATATCCTAATAAATTAACCTTTTCAGTCAAGCAAGCCATCTTAAACGGTCAAAAACCTGTCAAAACTTTTACTTCAAAGGCATAAAGAATTTATACTCTTGGTACTTCCGAATAGTCAAATTCTTTAAAGTGACGGCATTTTGCCATAATTTATACAAGGTTGTTTAAAAATGATCAAATTGAAACAACCGCTATTCATTGCAATAATTTCTTTAACCGTACTATTTTTTATTGCCCAATTACTTCAAGCTGACTTTGTTTTTAACCGATCCGAAATTGACTCTGGACAGTGGTGGAGAGTTATCGGCGGCAACCTTACCCATTCAAACTACCCCCACCTCTTGTTAAATTTAAGTGGCCTTTGGATATTAGGCTTGTTATTCATAGACACCTTCAATGCTAAAACATTCATTTTCAGCACTATTTTTCTTTGTTTAATAGTTGGGTTTGGTCTCTATTATTTTACACCTGAATTACATAACTATTATGGCTTCTCTGGTGCGCTTTACGGCTTATTTTTTGTAGGTGGCGTTAATGCGACTTTGAAAAAAGATATATTTACAGGAATATCTGTAGCTATGCTTATTCTTGGAAAAATTATTTGGGATTTCTTTCAGGGCGGAAGCACATCTAGTGAGGAACTGATTGGCATACCTGTGGCAACCGATGCACACCAGTATGGCTTATTGGGAGCAATATTAATTAGCTTATTTTTGGCAATTAATCATTATATGGGTAAAAACAACAACCAAATAAAGAAAAGGTCACCCCCCCACTTTTAAGTGCTTTTTTAGAATAGCTTAGTAGCTTATACCTGTTACTAACCCTTCTTCTATCCATTGCGATAAGAAACCTGCAACTCTTGCTGGCGCATGTTCTGCATCTACCCACTCACAAACGCCTTCACATAAACCCTCAAAACTACCTGCTTGCATAGCCGAATCTAAAGCCCAGGCTTCATCAACATCTAATGACCGATAATAATTAAGCAATTCATTTCTCCACACTACCCATCCTAATGGATAATCCAGTTTTTCTGGGGGTATAGGGTCATCCTGTTTATCAATTGCCGCCCAAAGTTGGGGGGTATTCCATTCAAAATTTAAACGTGACACTGAAGGATGAAATTCAAATTGCAGATTACCCCAGCTTTCCATTGGAATTTCCTGAAGCGCTTGCATAGTTATTGGCTGCGTATTATCACTATCAAATGCCTTTCTTTGCGCCCACTCGAAACACGCCATCTCTGACAATATTGGCGTACCTGAAAACTCTTTGGCCAAAAAAGCCTCTAAGTGACTACCAAAATATCGCAATGAGAAGTGATGTGATGGGTGTGCACTCATATAGGCATAAGCCATTGCGTAAAAGTCTTCATCCCCCATCAAGGTATGAACAGACGGATAATTTTCAGATAAAGCATCGATCAAACGATAACCATATCCAGCACCATAAATATCTAAACGAACTTCAGAGCTAACTTCGGCTGTTGATACCACATCAGATTGAATCGCCGTATCTTTTTCAAGTAGCCAAGACATCATGCTTTTTTGCAATCGATAGAGTTCGCTCATTATGTTGCGCTCTTATTTGCTGCAGATATATTTCTCGCTATCTGTAACTCTTTCATTAAATGAGATAATTCCGGGATATTATCATCACGTTCAATCATTGTTGATACGTTATCAAAACGCTTCACTGCTTCAGCATATAAATCCCATACTCCTTCTACCACATCATTATCGTGCGTATCTATAATGTAGCCATCGTATTGACTGTGTCCCGCAATATGATGCTGTTGAACGCGCTCAGCCGGAACGCCATCCAAATAATTCAGTGGATCAAAACCATGATTAAAAGCACTTACAAAAATATTATTGATATCCAAAAGCATTAAACTATCGGACTCTTCAGCAACTGCTGAGACAAATTCCCACTCAGTCATACCTTCGGATTGTTTGTAAGTAATATAGCTAGATACATTTTCAATCAGTATTCGTCTTCCCAAATAATCTTGTACTTGACAAATTTTTTCAGCAACAAATTTTACTGTTTCATCAGTATATGGAAGTGGTAGCAAATCATGAGCATTCACACCGTCTAAACCTGTAAAACACAAATGGTCAGATATCCAACGGGCATTAGTTCGTTCAGCCAATGATTTAACCTGACTTAAATAATTCTTATCGATAGGGTCGCTACTACCAATAGACATTGACACGCCGTGCATCACTACCGGATAGCGTTCACTAATTTGATCTAGAAAATAGAGTGGTTTGCCACCTTCGACTAAATAGTTCTCAGTAAGAACTTCAAACCAATCAACCTCAGGTGAAGTTTCGAGAATCGAATTGTAATGCTCTTTGCGAAGACCTAAGCCAAAACCTAGTGATGGATATTTCATATTTAAACCTTAAGACAAAAAAATACCCGATACAACTGAATTGACCGGGCATTTTAAAAATCTACCTAATTATTATAATTAAGCCTGACCTAATACTTTACCGCCTTTCGCAGAACAATCAGTAGCAGTAGCTTTTACCCAGCCTTGACCTTTACAGCTATTTTGACCTTTACATGCACTCGTTGCTGTTGCACACGCACTTGTACCCTTACAAGAATTAATACCTGCACACTTTACATCAGCCATTTTCTTATCTTTAGACATTGATGCAGATTTTGCGCTATCACCACCTGTAGAACAACCTGCTAACAATAATGCTGCCGCTGCTGAAGCCAATGTAAATCCTGTTACTTTAGATGCTGTTTTCATTTTATCTTTATCTCCTTGTGATTAATTGGCCACTATTTAGAATATTCAATTAGGTGGCCGACAGCCTGTAAAATACAAGCTATAAAGGAAACTTACGCATATAGATATTTTTGGATGCAAAAAATCAACCGGAGACTACTTTTCCACCTTTTGCTTCGCAATCTGCCTTAGTGACTTTGATCCATCCTTGACCTTTACAAGCATTTTGACCAGAACAAGCGTGTGTGGCAGTTACACACGCTGCTGTTCCTTTACAGGAATTAATTCCTGAACATTTCACCTGCACTACTTTTACGGCGTTTCCAGAAGAATCGTTACTCGCTGATTTGGTTGACTCTCCGCCACAGGCTGCCAACAACAATGTTGCCGCCGCAGAAGTTAAACTTATGCCTGTAAGCCTATTTATTGTACTCATATGAATTTTCCATATTTAACCATTGATCAAAAGTTAAAAATCAAAACTTAGGATACCTGATATTAAAAAACACCAATATAACAGAGCACTTATAGCTATCTAACTAGCATTTTAATTTGGCTTTCTAATATAGCTTTCTAAATAAAATCAACTTGATTTTTGTTCGCGCGTCACCGCTCGATGCCCAATATCTCTTCGAAAATATACATTGTCCCAGCTAATTTTATCAACAACCTCATATGCTACTTTCTGTGCCTCACTCACAGTATCCCCCAAGCCCACAGCACAAAGCACTCTACCACCATTAGTTTTAAGAGAACCGTCATTGACAGTTCCCGCATGAAAAACTTTACTGTTTTCAGTTTCTGCTGGAATTCCAGAAATCACATCACCTTTGTCGTAACTATCAGGATATCCACCAGCAGCCAGCACGACTCCTAAAGAAGACCTTTGATCCCATTCAATACTTTTTGTATTCAATTTTGAATCCAAAGCTGCCTCAATCAGATCAACCATACTGGATTTCAGGCGCATCATAACTGGCTGAGTTTCCGGGTCACCAAAACGCACATTGTATTCAAGAACCTTAGAATTGCCTTGATTATCAATCATCACACCAGCATACAAGAAGCCAGTAAATGGATATCCCTCATCAGCCATTCCTTTGAGAGTTGGCTCAATTACATCTCGCATGATTTTTTGACTTATTTCATCAGTAACAACTGGCGCAGGAGAGTAAGCGCCCATACCGCCGGTATTAGGTCCTAGATCACCTTCATCTCGAGCTTTATGATCTTGCGAAGAAGCCATCGGCAAGTAATTCTTACCATCAGCAATAACGATAATACTCGCCTCTTCACCAACTAAAAATTCTTCGACTACCACCCGATGACCCGCATCACCAAATGCATTTCCTGCCAACATGTCTTTTACGGCTTCGATTGCCTGATCTTCGGTTTCAGCCAATATCACGCCTTTGCCGGCAGCAAGCCCATCAGCTTTAACTACGATTGGAGCACCTTGCTGTTTTATATAGGCAATCGCTTCATCAACATCAGTAAAGTTACCATATGCAGCGGTTGGAATTTTATGTCGCGCAAAAAAGTCTTTAGAAAAGGCCTTAGAACCCTCTAATTGAGCAGCACCTTTGGTAGGGCCAAAACATCTAAGTCCATTTTCAGAGAAAAGATCCACCACTCCTTTCACCAATGGAGCCTCTGGGCCAACCACGGTTAAATCAATAGAGTTCTCTAGAGCAAACGCCAATAAACCCTCTATATCTTCTGCCCCGATATCTACATTTTCAACTTTTTCTTCTAAAGCTGTACCCGCATTACCTGGAGCTACAATGACTTTCTCTACACGTTCTGATTGAGCTATTTTCCACGCTAGAGCATGTTCTCTTCCGCCACTACCTATGAGTAGTACTTTCATAGTTATTCCTATTTATAAGCTGTTTTTAAATTCATGAGAACGAATTTTAACAAAACTATCCTTTCAGTTGTTACAATAAATTATTTATGTGAAACTTTTACGAGACTAAAGCAATGAAAGTTACCTTAGCAAACCCTCGAGGCTTCTGTGCCGGCGTTGATAGAGCGATCGAAATAGTCGATCGTGCCATTGAACTACTGGGTGCTCCAATTTATGTTCGACATGAAGTTGTCCACAACCGTTTTGTAGTAAGTAATCTTCGCGACAAAGGAGCAATCTTCGTCAATGAATTAGATGAAGTACCCGATGATGCCACAGTGATTTTCAGCGCTCACGGCGTTTCTCGAGCAGTCCAGGACAAGGCAAAATCCCGAGGCTTAAATGTCTTTGATGCCACTTGTCCTTTAGTTACTAAAGTTCACATGGAAGTTTTACGATACAGCAAAGAAGGAAGAGAAACGGTACTTATCGGCCATAAAGGTCACCCAGAAGTAGAAGGGACTATGGGTCAATACAACAAAAGCTTTGGTGGCGACATATATCGTGTGGATTCTCCGGATGAAGTTGCAAAACTTAAAGTGAATAATCCTGACAACTTAGGTTTTGTTACTCAAACTACACTTTCCATGGACGATACTGCAATAATCATCGAATCACTTAGAAGCCGTTTTCCTAGCATTAAAGGGCCGAAGAAAGATGACATCTGTTATGCGACACAAAATCGTCAGGATGCCTTAAAGAAACTGGCAGATAAAAGCGATATTATTCTTGTGGTTGGATCTCCTAACAGCTCGAATTCAAATCGTTTAAAAGAATTGGCAGAGAAGAAAGGCACGCCTGCGTATTTAATAGACGGAGCTGAAGATATAAAGGAAAGCTGGTTTACTGATAAAACTTTGAGAGTCGGTGTAACGGCTGGAGCATCTGCTCCAGAAATATTAGTGGAACAAGTTAATAAGAGACTTGAAGAGCTTGGTGCTGAAATAATGCCAGATGATCAGGGCATTATCGAAAATGTATCTTTTGTTTTACCTAAAGAACTACGTTTCAATACATAGATAATCTTTTATGGCTAATCCGAAGATCTAATTCTTCCCACTCGATTAATAATTACCTGTTTTTTAATGTCAGTTGTATCTGATTCATGACCAAGATTAAACGTAGTAGGGGCTGCAATTCTTCCTGAAAATTGAAAAGTGATATTATTGGCAGCATTATTTATAAACATTTTATGAAATCCATTATGCACTTTAATGACCTCCTGCTCTTCTTCAAGAAGATCATCATTACAATCTACAGCAGTTGCCGTGGGTAAACCGTCCCCGTTACAGTCAGTATAAACAATCCAACCATCAGAAAAATCAGTCCCACCATTACAATTTACTTGATCATCACTTGAGCAAACAATTATATCTCGGCTTCGCTTCAACGCCTCACTACGAGCTAAAACTAGTGATGAAATAAATTCATTTGTCGTTGTTGTCTCTTTATTACTTTTAATTAATTGAGAAAAACTAGGTACAGCAATTGAAGCAAAAATTGCCACAATAGTTACCGTTACAATCATTTCAATAAGTGTAAACCCGGAATTATTTCTAATTTTAGATCTGTTTTTCATATCAATCAGTCCACAAACCATAATGAGGCCAAGGATTGGTCATCGGTTTGTTTTAATTTAAGCCTTTATAATTATTAATATTATTAAACTCAGCCAGAATTATGATTCTGTACCTATTACTAATGCAGTTGTTTAAACAACTTTTGACTACCTGATATTAAACCATATTTTCATATTTGAAGAGTGACTCTCAGATAAGCGGACAATTACCACTTGAACGTCTAAATTCAAAAGATAAATGGCCGCAAATAAGAGACAACTTCAGCAATAAGGTTATTAACACTTTAAAATGGTGTTAAAGATTGTTTAGGCTTTCTTCAGCAATATCTTACTAAGAGCCGCTAAATCTGCCTCAGTTAACGTTCCCGCAGCTTGTTTCAACTTTAATGTATTAAGCAAGAAATCGTATCGGGCAGATGTATAATCGCGTCTTGCAGAGAAGGTATTTCTTAACGCAAGTAACACATCAACCGCTGTACGTGTTCCCGCTTCAAAACCGGCTTGTGTAGCACTAGCAGCAGTTTGTGATGAATTCAAAGCCTGCTTCAAAGCTTTAACTTGAGCTAATCCCGACACGATTGTTAAATAAGCTGCTCGAGATTGTTGAGTCGCTAAACGTTTTTGTAACTCTACTGTTTGTTGGGCCTGATGTAATTTATGACGAGCTTCACGCACACGTGAAGAAATATTACCGCCATCAAGAAGATTAAGGCTGTATTGCACACCCACTGTGGCATCAAATTTATCAGAATCATAAATATCTTCGCCTGCAACAGAATTTACACCCTGATTAGCAACCAGGTTAAGTGTTCCTTTTTTTGCCGCTCTTTCATAATCTATGGTTTTTTGCGCTACTTCAACGGCATATTTTGCGGCGATTAAGTCTTTACTGTTGCTAACCGCTGCTTTTGACCAAGCTTCAATATTAGTAGGCTTGGGAACGAGTAGAGGTACACTATCAGCAGCACCATTCAAATGCTTATAAGAACGGGTAGTAATTGCTCTTAACGACTCTCTTGAAACATCTATTTGCTGATTAGCAACTTCAATCTGTGCCACAGATAGGTCGTAAGAGGCTTGTGCTTCTTTAACGTCTGTTATTGCTGATCGACCTGCATCAAAAAAGGCTTTAACCTGATTCAGCTGCTTACCAATTGCATTTTTTTCTGCTTTTCTAAACTCCAATGTATCGTTAGCATTTAAATAAGCAAAATAGGCTTCTGCCACTCTGATAATTAGGTCTTGTCTATCCGACTCAAGCAAAGCTTTTGACTGAAGAATTGATGCATCAACTTGATCGATTTGCGCATCTAACTGCTTATTGATAATGACTTTTGTTAAATTTAAATCGTAACCGATGTTTGCATATCCACCCGCATCTTCTCCACCGTAGGATCTTTTACCCGTATATTGCGCGGAATAATTCGCACCAGCAGTGAGAGTTAATTGCGGTTTCAGGCCTGATAAAACTTGTGGTTTAGCCTCAAGCGCCGCAAGAAAACCCATTTCACTCACTTTAAGCTGGGCATCATTTTGCTTGGCATGCTGATACACCTGCAATAACGTTTCCGCATTTACAGGCGCAGACATTGCACCCATAACTACTGCACTTAATATAAATGAAGGCTTCAATAAAGCACCCTGAAACGACTTGAATTTTAACGATTTATTAGCTTTCTGAAAACTCATCAGAACAAACCCCGAAAGGAAGTAAATTTAAAAACGATCAGCATAATGACTCTCTAATATTTAATCAATCTAAAACTATGTAATCTTTTGTAAACAAGATGAAAATTACTTACGCAACCTAAGACTGAAACTAAACACACCCCCCTACTTATAAGCCAATTTTCAGACTAGAAAAACACTAACAATATTGCCGTCACTAAAGCTAGCACCAGCATCATCAAAAAGAAGCCACCAATACGTGATTTCGTTTCTTCTTCTCTAACATCGCTCGCTGCTTTATTGCGTAATTTTTCTATATGCTTTTCAATAGGAAGACCTTCAAGTTTACCTTTGTAGGCAGCTACTCCACCTTTTACATTAATCAATGGAATCAGCAAGTCTATATTTGCCCTTGCTACTAAAGCATTTTGTGTGGGCGAAAAATAATCCACATGCTTTTGCTCTACTCGCTTTAAAAAATCATCTCGACATGTTTCGTGCATTGCTTCAAAACTTTCTTTAAGCATTTCCCGATTGCGCTTCAAGGACATCTGCAGCTCATTCAAAGATGAAGCTGATGCAGGCTTCATTACCCGAACCAGATAATCATCCCCTTTTATATTAAGCTTAAAACTGCCTGCTGGAGCAATACTAGATTCGTAATCATCCTCGTCACTCATGAAAGATTCCCACACGTTTCACTAACCAATGGATAAGCATCGCTATCGATTCTTACCGCAGTTAATTGACGTCCCCAAACACAACCTGTATCCAGAGATGTAACATTATCATCATGGTAATAACCTAGACTTGACCAATGCCCGAAAATAATACGTAAAGGGATTGGTTTTCGATTTTTCCATAAAAACCAGGGAACCTGTTTTGTCGATCCGGGTTTCATCATTTTAGGTACACCATTTAATTTTAAATCCAGCGAACCATCTTTCACATTGCAATAGCGCATCCGCATAAATGCATTGAGGATATACCTATGCCGCTCATAAGATTGTAAATCTTCACTCCAAAGATTGGGCTTATTACCATAAACCTGCCTTAGCCACTCTTTAGTATCATCGCCGCGCAATGGCACTTGAATTTCTTTGGCGTATTTTTTGGCTTCTTTTAGCGTCCACTGTGGTGAGATACCGGCATGAGCCATGCAAACACCCAGCTTTTTATCGACATGAAACACTTTTTGATGCCTTAACCATTCTATTAATTCTTCGCGGTGCTTAGACTTTAAGAATTTTTTAAGACTAGGGCTTTTAGGAATAACGCCATAATGCATAGCGATTAGACTAATATCGTGATTACCCAGAACGGTTAGCGATGAATCTCCCAAGCCCTTTATGAATCTCACTGTTTTTAATGATTTTGTTCCGCGATTAACTAAATCGCCGACAAACCAGAGTTGGTCGTCTTCAGGAGAAAACTGTATTTTTTCTAGTAGGCGTTGTAATGAATCATAACAGCCTTGCACATCCCCAATTGCGTAAATCGCCATGTTCTCATCAACACTAGAGTTAAAGCTTAATTTTACCTTTTTTATATCGAAAATCACACCCAAGCAAACAAAAACCTTTACTCAAATTTGGCGGCTCTCCCTTTCAAATCAAATTTAGGGTATGATTCTGCGCTCTAAAAAAAGCAAAACAATGAGGAAACCATGAAACTGATAACCGCTATTATCAAACCCTTTAAATTAGATGATGTACGAGAATCCCTGTCAGAAATTGGCATTCACGGCTTAACCGTAACAGAAGTCAAAGGCTTTGGACGCCAGAAAGGACATACTGAACTTTACCGCGGTGCTGAATATGTTGTCGATTTTTTACCCAAAGTTAAAATTGAAACAGCAGTTCCTGCTGACATATTAGACCAGGCTATCGAAGCTATCATTAAAGCCGCAAATACAGGCAAAATTGGTGATGGTAAAATTTTTGTACAAAGCATAGAACAAGCAATACGTATCAGAACGGGTGAAACTGGCCCAGAGGCACTTTAACTATGGGTTGTCATTCAAAAAGCGCAAACGCTCCTTTATCTATAAACTCTTTTTTAAAACTCTTTTCTCTACTGCTTCTCAGTTTTCCTTTTTTAGCTCAGGCTGACGAATTAAACGGATCCAACACAGCATGGATTCTCACCTCCACAGCGCTAGTTTTATTTATGACGCTTCCGGGACTGGCATTGTTTTATGGCGGTCTGGTCGGCAAGAAAAATGTGCTATCGGTACTGATGCAATGTTTCGCCATTGCAGGAATTGCCAGCATACTCTGGTTAGTGATTGGCTACAGTATTGCTTTCGATGAAGGTAATCCATACTTCGGCGGCATGGGCAAATTCTTATTCAGCGGCATTACTGAAAGCTCATTAGCTGGTGATATTCCTGAGTCATTATTCGCATTGTTTCAGATGACCTTCGCCATTATCACACCCGCTTTAATCATCGGTGGATTTGCAGAACGCACTAAGTTTTCGGCGGTTTTGCTATTTTCTGCACTGTGGATTGTTTTAGTTTACGCCCCAGTAACTCATTGGGTTTGGGGTGGTGGATGGCTTCAGCAAATGGGCCTACTCGATTTTGCTGGTGGTACCGTGGTTCATATCACAGCAGGTGTTGCCGCATTGGTAGCAGCTATTATGATAGGACCCAGAAGACAATTTGGCAAAGCAGCCACAACACCGCACAATATGACAATGACCGTTACCGGCGCTGGCATGTTATGGGTCGGCTGGTTCGGCTTTAACGGTGGCAGTGCATTAGCCGCTAATGGTGATGCTGCAATGGCAATGCTAGTAACACATATATCAGCGGCAACCGGTGCAATCACCTGGATGTTTTACGAGTGGATCAAGTTCGGTAAACCAACCGCTTTAGGCACAGTAACAGGAATGGTTGCAGGTTTAGGCACCATTACACCAGCTTCTGGATACGTGGGTCCCGCTGGCGCTTTAGTGATGGGTTTTGTCGCTGGTATCGTGTGTTTCAACGCGGTAATTATAATCAAACAAAAATGGAAAATTGATGACTCACTAGATGTTTTCCCGGTTCACGGCGTGGGTGGAATAATCGGCACACTAATGGCGGCTGTTTTCGCATCTACTGAACTTGGTATTTTTAGTGGCCAAGGCTTTAGCAAAGAAAGTATCACTACAATTGGCGAACAGTTTGGTGTTCAAGCGATTGGTGTTGCCTCTACCTTTATCTACACTGCCATCGTTACTTACATACTATTCAAAATAGTCAGTTTGATGACCAATGGCTTACGTGTTGATCAGGATGAAGAGACGCAAGGCTTAGATATCATCGATCACGAAGAGCGCGGCTACGAGCTGTAAACTAGTTAATACTTAGTTAATTTCTAGCTAACTCAGCTAAAAAATAGCCTAAAAGTACGGGGGTGACTTTAAAATGATCACCCCCCTACTTTTAGGCATATTTTTCCAGAACCAGACCTTTTTCCTGTAACATCAAAAAACTCAATTGTTTAACCGAGGAAAACTCTGTCTAATAAACACACCCTAATGAACCAGACGATGAAAGCTGCTTTAAACAGAATTCTTCTCATCGCTACTCTCGCGCTTCTCGCACAATTCTCAACTGCCTGCAGTACCACTCAATACTATGTTCAAGGTGCGACAGGCCATTTGGCTTTAATGAGCCAACGCAAACCTGTTAAACAAGTCCTTGCAGACAGCAACGTGACTGATAAACGAAAACAGCAAATTAAAGAAGTGTTAGAAATTCGTCAATTTGCATACGATAGACTCAAACTCCCAAAAAACAAAAGTTATACCAGTTATGTCGAACTAAAGAGAAAAGCGGTTAGCTGGAATGTCATTGCTACTCCCAAATACTCGATGCACCCTGTGCAATCCTGCTTTCCTTTTGTGGGTTGTGTGAGTTATCTGGTTTATTTTTCGCCCGAAGCCGCTGAAAAAGAAGTCGTAAAACAAAAGAAACTTGGGCGAGACACGCACATTATCGAATCCCCCGCCTATTCAACACTAGGTATCTTTGACGATCCTATTCTGAGCACGATGCTGAGCAGAAGTATCAGTTCAACTGCGGAAGTCATATTCCATGAATTAGCACACCAACGTCTTTATCGAAAAAATAATTCCGCGTTTAATGAAGCATTTGCCAGCGCCGTCGGACAGGAAGGAACACGACTATGGTTGAAAGAAAAGCATCCCGATAAACTCCAACGATACGAACAACACCTGAAGAAACGCTGGGCATTTTTTAATTTGCTGATCGACACCAGTGAGGAATTAAAAGCGTGGTATTCACACAAATACGCAGATGCTGTTATGGAAAAAGGCAAACAACGAATCTATCGCCAACTCGACGAAAAATATGCTCGCTTAAAACAAAGTTGGGATGGAGATACACGCTTCGACAACTGGTTTAATAAATCCCCCGTCAACAATGCCAAACTCTCCGCGATTGGGGTTTATTACAAACTGGTACCTGACTTCTCACGCCAGTTAAAAGCGCTGAATTACAATTTCGAGAAATTTTACGACTTCTACGAGACGCAAGAGACTGAAGAAAAAAGTGCTTATAAGTAAGGGGGGGGGCTTTTCTAGGCTCATCAGGAGCCAGAAAAGTCCATCGTAGATTCCGCAAGGAATTGTCGATGTGCAATGGTCGATAATCTTTTAATAATGTTTCACCATCAAAATATTTCGATTCAACGCTCACTAGGAGCCAAAATGACAAGTCAAACAAGTAAGTTATTCGTTTAAAACACTAAACTATCACCTACACGAATCACACCCTGTTGCTGATGAATCACATTCATCCCGAAGAACACTTTATTATTCCATTTACGATATTTTGATAAAGTAGCGATCGGTTCTTGCCCTACTCGCTCCCCAAGATCAGGATCAACCATTGGCATCGGACAACGGCTGCAGGGCTTTACGCCCTTCATCGAAACACCCGCAATCGAGAAACTTTTTAATTCATCCTCAGCATAAGCATCGCAACCAGCAATAACCACATTAGGACGAAAACGACGCATATCTACGTCTTTATCCAAACGCTGATTTAAATCATTTAAAGACTCTTCAGAAACAAACAACATCGGAAATCCATCTGCAAAACCTGTTTGCTCGCCCTCTTCTGCAAATTCGAGATCACATTGCCGCATCACATCATCAGCGATATAAACAAGATGACAATCTAAGCCCAAACAATCACTTAGCCAGGCATCACTTTCTGGGCCAACTTTCTGTACTTGAAGCTCATCACCCCAGATAACCACATCCATTTTTTCGGAACTGTCATCAGTCGCAGCAACAATATGAGAATCTTTGCCATCCATGCTCAAGGTTAACCGGGGATTCTGTTCGCTATCGTCTATTTCGGTTTTAATCAATGCCATTTGCGGCAGAGTCCGTTGTGAAAGAAACTTACCTTCAGGCGATACCAGCATCCAGCGTCGATCGTATTTCAAACCCATATTATCCACTTCAGATTCTTGCAACTCTATACCAGCCAATGATTTCACAGGGTAAATTATTAAACTTGTTACTGTTACTTCACTTGTCATTCCCTCATTTTCCATTACTATTTCCCTTCTGTTCGAGGTGACTTATCGATTGAATATTAGTATTTACTAATATATACTTATTGGATTACTCATTCGCTGAGGTTTCACGCAAATACCTCACTACATAATAGCAACTGGAAGAAATCATGGCTCAGGATATTACCATTATTGGTGCTGGTTTTGCCGCACTCACCGCAATCAGAGAAATCCGTAAAAGCGATAAAGATATCAATATTACGATGGTAGCCCCGAAAGCCGAGTTTATTTATTACCCTAGCCTGATCTGGATTCCATCTGGCCAACGCACGGGTGATGATTTACGCATAAATCTTGATGCGTTTCTAAAAAAACAAAATGTTAACTTTTATGCTGGTAGCGTAACCGCAATCAAAGATGGCGGACGCACAGTTGTCACAGATGCTAGTGATAGCAATAACGGCGAAGTGAAGAATGACGCCCTTATCATTGCCAGCGGCGGTCGTTTCATCAAAAAATTACCGGGCATTGAACACGCAATTACCATTTGCGAAGGCATAGAAGCCGCAGAAAAAATGCGCGATAAAATCAAAGCATTAGATGGTGGCACCATTACCCTAGGCTTTGGCGGAAACCCCAAAGAGCCATCTGCAATGCGTGGCGGTCCCATGTTTGAATTGCTATTTGGTTTAGACACACAGTTACGTCAAGAAGGTCGCCGCGATAAATTCAAGCTGGTATTTTTTAGCCCTGCTGAAAAGCCCGGCGCACGTTTAGGTGAAGGTGCGGTTAAAGGCATACTCACACAAATGAAAAAGCGTGGTATCGAAACACACCTTGGTCATAAAATGAAACACTTCAGTGAAAACAAAGTGACCACAGAAGGCGGTGAAATTGATACTGATCTCATTATCTTTATGCCTGGCATGACTGGCCCCTCATTCGCTGCCAACACAGAAATGCCGTTAAGCCCTGGCGGATTGATTGAATCAAATATGAATTGCCAGATTGAAGGCTTTGAACATTGTTATGTTGCTGGTGATGCCGGTAGTTTCCCTGGCCCAGACTGGAAACCCAAACAAGCACATATGGCGGACTTACAGGCAGAAGCAGCGGCAAATAATTTACTTGATGGATTGAAAGGCAAAGCCGCAACCCATACTTTCAAATACGAACTTGCCTGTATTATCGACTCTAACGATAAGGGCACACTTGCGTTTAGAAATGAAAAACGCACTATCGTTATTCCACCTTGCCGTTTATTACACATGGCGAAAAAAGGGTTTGAGTGGAAGTATTTAAGAGCATACCGTAACCCATAATAGAGTAAACTCTAATGACGCTCTATAAGTTAAGTAAGTCCCTAGAAACTTACAGGCTTAATAACATCTAATCAGTGCTTGCCAAATTAATAAGATTGGAAAATCATAGGGTGATTATGCTATGTTAAGCACGAAATTTTTGAGGAGATCTAATAATTTTGTTTAAATTTGCTGCTGACCGTTTACCCATTACAATCATTCTTCTATTAACCTTGTTAGATTTTCTTGTTTTTCTGAATACCGAAAGTATCTGGTTTTTCTCAATCTATCTAGCCATTATGATTCTTCCAAAAGCTTGCATCAGCGCCTGGAATCATCATCATCAGCACGCTCAGGTTTTTAAGCACAAAGCACTAAATAGAATTCTAGAAGTTTTCTATGCCCTGCATACAGGCATCACCACTAATTTATGGGTTTTGCACCATAATATGGGACACCACCGTAATTTTCTTGATCAAACAAAAGATCAAAGTCGCTGGAAAAGAAAAGACGGCACGACAATGAATCGCCTGGAGTACACCCTAAGTGTTGCTCTTACTGCTTACCCAAGAGGTTACAAGGTTGGTAAACAGTATCCCAAAATGCAAAAAGAGTTTTTGATCTATACGGGTATCACCGTAGCGATACTTATTGGCCTGACTATATACAGCCCATTAAGCGCATTGTTTGTGTTTATTTTCCCAATGGTAATCAGCCTGTTTTACACGGCTTATGCGACATCCAATCATCACCGTGGACTGGATACAACGGATCAATTCGCTGCATCTTACAACAACACATCAAAGTTATATAACTGGCTCACTGGCAACCTCGGTTATCATACTGCTCATCATTATAAACACGGGATTCATTGGTCTAAATTACCTGAATTGCACGAGCAAATAAAAGCGAAAATTCCTGATTACTGCTACGAAAAGCCGTTTTGGAAAAAGAAGTAGTCGAATAGACTTTAAGTGCATTAAGAATGTTTACCCAACCACCCGTAGAATACATAGAGCCCGTGTTTCGCCCACCCAGCGAAGGGCGTTCACTGATTTTACAAGTAACAAATGGTTGCAGTTGGAATAATTGTACATTCTGCGAGATGTACACAGCCCCACAAAAGAAGTTCGCTCCGAAAGCCGAAGATAAAGTACTAGAAGAAATCAAACGTTGTGGACAACAGATGGGGCAAGTTCGCCGTGTTTTTCTAGGCGATGGTGATGCCATGGCATTATCAGTTCGGCGTCTTAAAACCATTCTTGAAGCGATTAAAGAACACTTACCTTCTGTGACTCGTGTATCCACATATTGCCTGCCTAGAAACTTAAAACGAAAGACCGTCGAAGAACTCCAGGAGTTACGCGACCTAGGTTTATCACTAATTTATATCGGCGCTGAATCTGGCGATGACGAAGTGCTTGAAAAGATCAATAAGGGCGAAACATTCGAATCGACGAAAGATGCCATACTCAAAGCCAAAGCGGCGAATATCAAATCATCGGTAATGATCATTAACGGCATGGGTGGTAAAGAATATTCTAAGCAACATGCGATTAGGTCAGCAGAATTGGTCAACGCGACTCAGCCAGATTATGTTGCAACGCTGGTGTTATTTTTCAGCCACGGTAAAGAAAAAGTAGAAGCGGGTTTTGGCGGTACATTTACTCCATTAAATACCGCAGAGCTGTGCGAAGAAATGCGCACATTTATCGAGCATACGCAGCTAGAAAAATCCATTTTCCGCAGCGACCACGTTTCGAATCATCTGGTTTTAAAAGGCGTGCTTGGCAAAGACAAACAGAACATGCTGGATGATATCGACGATGCAATTGAACATTTTAAAGCACACCCTGAAATTCAGCACCAGGTAACTAGCTTTTAGCGTTTAAAATACCTCTTATTTTCGTCAAGTTTTCTTCACTGGCAGAACCTTGTTTTTCTGATAAATCAGCGCTGATTTTCCCAAGCAATTTATAAATCTCACCTGCCGAATTATCCCAGTCGTTGACAGCCTGTAACTGCTTTGTAACGACTTGATAATCTCCGCGAGCAATCGGACCCGTCAAAGCATTGGCAGTCCCCATCGAAAATATATTATCAGCCGTACCTTTGACAATCGGCTCGAGAATTTTCATCGCCATATCACGGTCGACACCACTTTGAGCAAATGCGCGGATGCTTAACTCCTGCAATGCGACCAGATAATTACAAGCGATCACACTCGCCGCGTGATAGATGAGTTTATTCTTGCCGCCCTCACCTGCATCGATATCAAAGCAAACGCCATTAATAGCTTCTACCCATTTTTTTAAAACGTTAACTGCTTGCTCATCCCCTTCAAACCCACAATACGTGTTTGCAAAGCTTTTAATTGCTTCTTTAGGACTAGAAAAGCTTTTGACAGGATGCATACTTGCTGTAAACACACCCCCCCACTTATAGGCACTTTTTTCAGAATTAATTATCGAAGCAGGCTTCGAGCCGCTGCAATGGAAGACAATATTGCCCGCTTTAACCACTCCGGTTTCTGCGAGCTGATTGATACACTGTTCTAATTGATCATCGCCACAGCCGATTAAAAACACATCCGCTACTTGCAAGCCAGACAGCGAATCCAGCGGATTCCCTGCGCCAATGAATGCCACCGAGTCATGCGCACTTTGTTGAGATTGATTAACCACATCACAAATCTCAACCACCACGGCGTGATGCCACAGGTATCCCAATGTTTTAGCCACATTGCCACAGCCAATAATACTTAGTTTCAGTTTTGTCATGCTATCAACCATTGATAAAAATCGTCGGAACCAGAAGTATCACATACTCAGTCTTAGCTCAGCATATTTTCTCTTATTTTAATACTTATTTGACTTTACTAGACGGTCGGTCTATAAATACAGCATGACTACTAAATCTGACTCAAAAATAAACGCTAAAAAGCGCGGAAGACCAGCCAAAGGAGGCCTTGGTTTTGATGATACCCGTGAAGCATTGATTCGTTGCGGTATGGAATTGCTCACCGAACAAGGCTTTAATAATACGGGATTAGATCAAATCCTGAAGAAAGTGAATGTACCCAAAGGCTCTTTTTATCACTACTTTGAAAACAAAGAAGCTTATGGTTATGTGGTGCTGGAAGAATACTCTCAATTCTTTATCCATAAACTCAAAAAGCATTTATTGAATAAAGAACTTCCTGCACTAGAACGTCTACAAGCGTTTATCGAAGATGCAATACAAGGCGTTGAACGTTACGATTTTAAGCGTGGCTGTCTGGTGGGCAACCTCACTCTGGAACTTGGTTCATCACACGAGCAATTCAGAGAGAAACTCAATAAGGCATTCAATAACTGGAAGTCACTGATTGCCGATTGCCTCGAACTGGCAAAAACAGAAGGCACTCTGGCAGAGACAGCGGATAGCGATCAATTAGCGGATTTCTTCTGGATCTGCTGGGAGGGTGCAGTCATGCGTGCCAAACTCACTCAAAACAAACAACCGATGGAGCTGTTTTCGCAGCAATTCTTTAAGCTCCTTCCGTAGCCTAAGTAGCTAAGCAAGAAATAAAGAAGCTAAGAAACAAACAAGTAAATTAATATTTATACTGGAGAACAAAGATGTCCTTTAACGCCCTATTAATAAACAGAAGCGAAGATAAAAAAATCAGCGCTAGTTTAGAAACTCTCGACGAATCACAACTACCTGAAGATGGCGATGTGATTGTTGATATCGATTACTCAACGCTCAACTACAAAGATGGATTAGCGATTACTGGCGCAGCACCTGTCGTCAGAAAATACCCAATGGTTCCTGGCATCGATTTCGCTGGTACCGTCTCTGAAAGCTCAAATCCTAAATGGAAAACAGGCGACAAAGTCATTCTTAATGGCTGGGGTGTTGGCGAAGGACATTGGGGCGGACTTTCTCAAAAAGCCAAAGTAAAAGGCGAATGGCTCATCGCCAAACCCGAGAGTTTAGACTCATATCAGGCAATGGCAATCGGCACTGCGGGTTATACGGCAATGCTATGTGTTATGGCACTGCAAAAACATGACGTAAAACCAGAAGACGGCGAGATTCTAGTAACCGGTGCAAATGGTGGTGTGGGTAGTTTTGCCATCGCGATTCTTTCTGCTTATGGCTATGATGTTGTTGCCTCAACAGGCCGCCCAGAAGAAATGGATTACCTCACTGAACTAGGTGCTAAGTCGAGCATCAATCGCTCAGAATTATCAGAGCCAGGTAAGCCACTTGAAAAAGAACGCTGGGCTGGTGTTGTTGATGCTGTCGGCAGTCACACGCTAGCCAATGCTTGTGCTCAAACAAAATACGGTGGAACAGTAGCAGCCTGTGGACTTGCCGGAGGCTTTGATTTACCCGCAACCGTAATGCCATTTATTTTACGTGGCGTGACGCTTGCGGGCATTGATAGCGTAAATGCTCCACTTGCAAAACGTCAGGAAGCCTGGGATAAGATCGCTGAAATACTATCACCAGAAGTCTATGAAAAAGTTGTGAAGAAAATTGCATTGTCTGAAGCTATTGATGTTGCTGGTCAGTTATTAGAAGGTAAAGTACGTGGGCGTGTCGTTGTTGATGTAAATGCATAAAACACTCTCGTGATATTTAAAAAGCCCATCTTATAAGATGGGCTTTTTTATTGGTCTAGATTAATCTCAAAAAAGTACCTAGACCTAGCTCTGCATAAATACTATTTACGTTTTTAAAAAACAAAAATGCAAACAATGATTCAATCAACTGAAACTAGGATAAAATACACACAGAATTCCTAGCCGTATCTTTATTGCTTCTGTTACATATTCAAGCTAATTCAAGACTTGAGAATTAAAGTAATAGACCAGATATTAAGCCCACCGGATTCATATCCACTTCTCTCAATTTAAAAAGAATAACCATGAAAACATTTAATTGCACTTGCAAAGATCACCAGATTTTATTTTTTGAAAGCAGTAGTTGTATTGCTTGCCACAGAACGGTTGGAATTGATGGCAATTTTGAGAAAGTAGAGCCTTATAACTTCAATAAGGAAACGAGCTTTTACTTCAAAGATGCTGAGCCTGAAGTTCGATATCTAAAATGTGATAACAACACTGAATACAAAGTATGTAATGGCATGGTTAATATGGAAACCTTTGAGCCTGATGAGGAAAACCAGGACGAGATTTTATGTTTCGCCTGTCGTTTTAATGAAACTGTACCGGATTTAACCGTTGTTGAGCACATTCCGTTGTGGAAAAAGATGGAAACAGCCAAACGCCGTGCGCTGTATACGCTTAAAGAACTGTGCTTACCCTTGCACAATACTCATGAAGACCCAGAGAATGGCTTAAGTTTTGACTTTACCACTGACCGCAATGTAAAAGATCACTTTGCGACTAAACTAGAAGATTCGGAAGCGGTATTCACCGGCCATGATTGTGGCCATATAACGATCAATCTTGCCGAAGCGAATGAGGTTGCGCGATCTCAAACCAAACTGGCAATGGGCGAACAATATCGTACTTTGTTAGGGCATTTCCGCCACGAGCTAGGTCATTACTATTTCAATATATTGATTTCAGGCTTCCCTAAAAAACACGCCTTGTGTAAACAGTATTTTGGTGATGATGAACTGAGTTACCAGGATGCATTGGATAGACATTATAAGGAAGGCTCGCCAAAAGACTGGAGTAAAGAATTCATTAGCGAATATGCCACGATGCATCCCTATGAAGATTGGGCGGAAACCTGGGCACATTATATGCATATTATGGATACCCTGGAGACGGCGAAAAACTTTTCCATCACTGGCTCAACATCAGCAAATAACGATGATACCGAAGAGGTTGAAGATTTAAATTTACCTCAGGATGAATACTTCTTTTCTGCGCAAACATCCATTACGAGCATAATAGATACCTGGATAGATTTTTCGGTGATTCTCAATTCATTGAATCGCAGCATGGGTATGAATGACGCCTATCCGTTTGTATTAACAGAGCCAGTACGCACAAAATTATCCTTCATTCATCACGCTATTCATGATCGGTTGGATCAAATGCCGCCAAAACCTAAATATAAAGCAAAAAATAAGCATAAGAAGTGTAAGCACTAAATCCGTTAGCTTTCGCTTTATTTCCGCTTGATTGCAGATTTGACAAAAAAGTGCCCTAAAGTAGGGGGGTGACCTTTATTTTATTTTGATTGCTATTTGCTAGCACTCAGACCATTGCCGAACCGAGTTATGATATACGCCACTGAGCCTGCGGACTTCAGTGTCATCAGCCCCTCTATCCATTGTTAATACCTGGATAGACTGATCCAATTCAAACAAGATCTCACGTTGCTGACTGTTTTTGACTAAACTCTGCACCCATAAAAAAGCGCTTATGCGGCTGCCTTTTGTTACCGGTTTCACTTCGTGCAAACTGGTTGAAGGATAAACAATTAGATCACCTGCATTCAGTTTGACTTCCTGAGCACCATATTGCGTTTCTATCATCAACTCTCCGCCTTCGTATTCATCGGGGTCAGTCAGAAAAAGCGTGGCTGAAATATCAGTACGAATCGTTTCCTGATTCGGTGTTGTCATTATCGAGCTATCAACATGCAGACCGTAACTTCCATTGTTTTGATAACGATTAAATTTAGGCGGATAAAACTTAAACGGCAGGGTTGCAGAAACAAAGGTCGGATGAGTTTGCAGACGATGTAATAACGTATTGCTTAACGATTGGGTGATCTCGTTACTGTCATCCAGTTGTTGATTAGACTTTACAAAAGACGCCTGACTGCCAGCGCTTAATTTGCCATCTTGCCAAGGCGCGTTATCGATATGCGCTCGAAACTGATTCACTTCTTCCTGAGTTAGCACTTCTGCAATAGGTAATAACATCGTTTATGACTTTTAAGTTTAGTTTATATAGATTGTTTTGAATAAAGAGTATCTTGCGTAATCTGATCGATAGTCGCACAGCCCATCAACGCCATGGTAACTTCAAATTCTTCAATTAACAGCTTAAGAATATGTGCCACACCCAATGCGCCAGCAATTGATAAGCCATATAACTGCGGTCGACCAATTAAGACGCTGTCTGCGCCCAAGGCCAATGCTTTGAAAATATCTGAACCACGTCGAATTCCACTGTCAAATAACACCGTAAAATCATCTCCAACCGTCGCTCGAATATCGGCAAGCACATCAATTGCTGCAGGCACACTATCAAGCGTTCGACCACCATGGTTAGAAACCACAATGCCTGCAACACCCAGCTCTTTTGCTATTTTGGCGTCTTCACTATGCGTGATGCCCTTTAAGATAACAGGCAAACTTGTTTGAGTTTGTATCCACTGAATATCTTGCCAGGTCGGCGCATCCCGCATTATTCCATTTAAGATTATGCTCTGATCTGCTTCAATACTCATAAGCGGTGGACGTTGGTAATTAACCAGATTCGCTTCCATGCCAGCGGGTAAAGCAAACCCCGCACGCTGCACCCTATTTCTAAGCCCATTTATTGCGGCATCTACTGTCACAACGATGGCACCATAACCTGCATTTTCAGCACGCTGAATTAGTGACAAAGTGGCGTCTCGGGACTCCTGAAAGTACAGTTGAAACCACTTTTCGCCTTGCAAAGCATCAGCGACATCTTCCATTGGAACCGACGATAAAGTGCTGCCGATAAAGCCAAGGTCTAAAACATTAGCGGCTTCGGCAGTGGCAATTTCGCCTTTAGGATGTACTAACTTTTGATGCGCTACCGGTGCAAGCATAATAGGGTATTTAACCGTTTTGCCCAATACTTCGGTGCGTGTAGAAGCGGCAGAAAAATCAGCAAGTACACGCCTGTTTAACAAAATGCTATCGAAGGCATTTCGATTGTTCTTAAGGCTAATATCATCCGCCGAGCCACCTGCAATATATTCATAGACTGGATGCGGAATAAAGTCCGCAAACAAGCTTTCGTAGTCTTGAACGCTTACTAGATTAGCTGGAATGGATTCTAATTTTTTCTTCACTTTAATCAGTTTTCACGAGTTAGTTTAAGCGCTCATTATTCTTCATACTAAAAAACAGAAGACCAGTTATAAACCAGCCCCCTGTTCGGGGTTAAACTCTTTTTGAACAATAAAACTAGCGATTAAAATTCATAATCGAAAGTCAGTGTTGCATTACGCGCATCGCCTTTATACAACAAAGCGCCACTACGGTAACCGGCAGTGTAGTAATCTTCATCAAATAGGTTGTTCACATTTAAACGCAGACCCATGTTCTTGTTGATGTTGTATCGAGCAAAGGCATTAACAACTGTTGAACTAGGTATTACGTATGATGAGTCAGTTCCTGTATCCGGCTGACCAGCTATCATTTTACCTGTGTATTTAACGCCACCACCCAAGGTTAGCTTTGGTGTTGTCTTGTGCGCCACTTGTAAAAATAAGCTTTTTTCAGCAAAGTTAGCTAATGCCAAGCCTTCACTGTCTGGGTTAACGCCAGATTTCAGCACTTCTGAATACATCACTGCCGCACCAAATTGCGTACTTAATTTTTCAGTGATGTTTCCTACTGCTGATACCTCAATACCTGTCACACGGTTTTCACCATCATTGAATAAGCTCTCACCTGCGTCATAGTCAGATTCACTCGCACTTTCCATAACATTCGTTTTGGCTATTTCAAATGCTGAGGCTGTGAGTAACAATTTGTCATCCATCACATTCCATTTAGTGCCCAGCTCTATGTTGCGGGTGTTTTCTGGCTCACTGTTTTTGATAGAGTTGATTGAGCTACACACACCGCCATAACCACAACCTGATGTATCTGACTCACCACCATTGATGTTACTAGAGGTACTAAAGGTTAAGTAAGCATTGCCCTTATCGTTAAAATTATAGACCGCACCAATGTGTCCATTGAATAATGTATCTGAATACGAATAGCGATCTGGATCTGTTGCGCCACGACCTAGCAAATCATTTCGATAATCAAAGTCATCAACACGAGCGCCTAAGAATATTGACCATTTGTCATTAAAGGTAATGGTGTCCATCAATGACAGTGACAATGTTTCTACCGAATAATCAGTGTCGTATGAGCCTTTTGTAACGTCTCTATCTAAAAATCCACCAATATTATCAACAACACTACCATCTGCGTTGGTTAAACAATAACTGTCAGAAGCTCCGCCTCTGCCATTGGTTACACAATTGCTGACGCCATTGTTAGTCAGATTATAAGTACCATTTTTTACATTCATGTCTGAATATTCAAAACCGACGACAAACTGATGTTTTGTGTTGCCTAGCTCTTTATCAATATACAAATTGGTTTGATTCACTAAATAGTCAACATCCTGCCAACCCTGATGTGAACTTAGTGTAATTGTGTCTGCGCCAGGTGCCGCTGGATCAGAATCGGCACGGCTTGTTCCTCGGGCACTGGTTGTGACATAACCATTGTCTGTCTCACCGTAACGCAGGGTATTCTTAAGGCGTACATCAGCGTTAAAGTCATAGCTTGTTCCAAACGTCAGTGTCTTTACTTCAGAATTTAAGAAATCACTGTCTTGAACATAAACGGGGATATCATCATTAGGCTTGCCAGTCACAGAATCTAAATAGCTACCCATATCAGGCGTATCTTCTGCCTTGAGGTAATAGAAATCTGTGGTGAAATTAAGCTTTTTAGTCGCACGGAAAGCACCAGATAAAGCAACACCTGTTCGCTCTTTATCTGCAGGCGAACGATCTGGGATATCTTTACCTGAATATAATAAATTAGCGCGAACGGCAACATCATCATTCACCTTTTTATTACTGTCTAAGGTGATACGTTTATAAGCATCTGTACCAAGACCTACCTGAAGCTCATTGAAGTTATATTCTGTGCTTGCCTGCTTGGTTACGCTGTTGATAGCGCCACCGGTTGAACCACGACCCGCAAACGTAGAGCTTGGGCCTTTGGTGATTTCAATTTGCTCTGTGGCAAAGCTTTCACGAGTTGTCATGCCAGGATCACGTACACCATCAACAAACACATCACTACGTGCTTCATGACCACGAATAATATATCTGTCACCGAATGCATTACCGTTTTCACCCGTACCTAGCGTGATACCAGGCTGAGCTTCTAAAATATCTCTTAAGTCAGAAAGTCCAGAATCTTCGATTTGTGTTTGCGTAAGTACCGTAATATTTTGTGGTGTATCAGCCAAGTCTTTTACATGACGGTCATCACCAGAAATTCTTGCTTTATAAGGTGCGCCAACTTCTTCATAAGGATTTTCACGCTGATCTTTTTCTTCAACCTGAATCACTTCTAATTCGTCGATACTCTCAGCAGCTGTTACCGCAGTTGCGCTCATCAAAACAGCGGCAGCTGTTGCAGTAAGCATAATGGTGTTAGTTGACGGAGTAATGATAGGGTTTCTCAGACTTAAAGCAGTCTGTTTTTTGATATCATTTTTCATAGTTTTTTTCATAAGTACTAGGCTCTAAAAATATTAGTAAAAATGTGTGCCTAATAATTTCTTGCCTGATATGAAAAATATCTAGAAACGTTGGGTGTACATGGGAATGGGAATGATAATGATTATCATTTAACTTCTGGTTCAAGTCAACTTTAGATCTTTAAAAAAATGATAAATAGTGAAAAACATTCTCAAAAAATTAAATGTGACAGATATAGAATCAACGCCAACCGCCGATATCCATAGCTTTAACAGCCTGTGCATTAAATCTACCCAAGCTAGATAAATTCAAAGCGTCTGTTTTAAATTTTCCCCATTTCTGTAAACGAGAATCTGCCGGGACGCCAGGTTTTACAGGATATTCTCCATTAACCGTTGAATACCAACCTTGAACCACATCTTCAAGCATATATTCTAAAAGCTTAATGGCATTGGCTTTATGTTTAGTGGCTGCCGTTACCGCAGCGCCGCTGATATTGATATGCGCTCCTCGATCTTTCTGGTTCGGCCAAAAGATACCAACTTGTTCTGCTGCACCTTTTAAACGTTTATCACCACCGAATAACATCTGCGCATAATAATAGGTATTCGCAATCGCTATATCACATACTCCTGATGCTACTGCTTTAATCTGATCTCGATCTCCACCTTGTGGTTTTCTAGAGAAGTTACTCACAAGTCCCTTCACCCATTTTTCTGCAAAAGGCATTCCTTTAGCCGCAATCATTGAAGCCACTAAAGATTGATTGTAAATACTGTCTGATGAACGCACACAAATACGCCCTTTCCATTTAGGATCTGCTAAATCTTCATAGCTTGATAATTGATTGGGATTAATCGTACTTTTTTTATAAAAAATCACCCGTGATCTATACGTCAAACCAAACCAGGTATTTTCAGGATCGCGTAAATTAGCCGGAATACTACGAAATAAAATAGAAGACTTAATAGGCTGAAGAATCTTTGCTTGTTTAGCTCGTGACAGTCTTCCTGCATCTGCCGTTAATAAAACATCTGCCGGCGTATTTGGCCCTTCACGCCTTATTCTTTCAATCAAAGCATCATCTTTACCAGTAACCAGATTAACCTTAATCCCGGTATCTTTAGTAAACGCTTTTAAAACCGGTTGTATTAGTTGTGACTGTCTAGATGAGTAGATATTCACGACATTTTCATTATTCGCAGAAACGTGCCCTGCTCCCAACACTAAAAACAAAATCAACAAAACGCGCATACTACTCCCCTTACCTTTTCATCAGATCGACTCGTGTGAATTCATCAACACACTTTCGCTAAAATTTAATTAAATTACTTTAAAGTATTGCAAATGATAATCATTCTCTTCTAGAATACAAGTTTTTCTTGTTACGGTTTACGAAAATGATCGAGTTTCTTAAAGTTAATCTGGATTATGGTATTTTTGGAATACTAGGTCTGATGAGTGTCATCATTGTGTGGTTTGCACTCGAACGCTGGATTTACTACATCCGTGTTAAAACACATACCTTCGATATCGAAGAAGATCTACAGATATCCTTAACGCGCGGTCTTACCACCATCTCCTCTATTGGCGTAAATGCTCCTTATATCGGCTTGTTAGGAACAGTACTCGGCATTTTGATCACATTTAACGACTTGGGGAAAGGTGGAGAGATCGATACCAGCGCAATTATGCTTGGCTTATCACTCGCGCTAAAAGCGACTGCTGGCGGTTTGTTAGTGGCCATTCCAGCGATCATGATTTACAACGCTTTGTTAAGAAAAGTAGACATTATTACGACACGCTGGAAAAAAGAAAACCACCAACAGTCTTGTTTAGTGGATAGCACCAGAGCAAATAGAACTGGAGATGCAAAGAATGCGTCGGTTTGAATCCATTAATGTCATTCCATTTATCGATATTATGTTGGTACTTCTTGCTATTGTCCTAACCACCGCAACGTTTGTTGTGTCTAGTAAATTGAATATTGATGTTCCAAAGTCTTCAACAAATGAAGTCGTAAATGACGATAAAGTAATCGAAATTGACATCGATAAAGATTCAATTATGTATTTTGATGACGTCGAAATACCGTCTGAACAACTCGAAGATAAACTATCTGGCATCGATAAAATGACACCGATCAATCTGCGTGTTGATCACAGTGTTGAGTTTGGCCAGTTTGTTACCGTTATTGATACATTCAAAGAACTTGAGTTAGCCAAGTTCTCCATCATCACTAAACAGAAATAAGTCCCTTGTTTACTTTCCGCTCTATTATTGGCCTCGCCTTGTCGCTTCTCGTTCACGGAGCAGCGGCTAGTTATTTCCTGCATCAGAAGACTCCGCCGCCTCCTACGGAGCCTGAAAGCATAAGCATGGAAATGACCATGTTTAAAACAGAGACTCCGGCGCCACCTGTCGTTGAACCTGTCGTTGAACCTGTCGTTGAACCTGTCGTTGAACCTGTCGTTGAACCTGTCGTTGAACCTGTCGTTGAATCTGTCGTTGAATCTGTCGTTGAACCTGTCGTTGAACCTGTCGTTGAACCTGTCGTTGAACCTGTCGTTGAACCTGTTGTTGAACCTGTTGTTGAACCTGTTGTTGAACCTGTTGTTGAACCTGTTGTTGAAACGGTCAAACCAACACCTGCTCCCCCAATTAAGAAAAAGATCATTAAAAAAGAAGTTAAGAAGAAGGTAGTTAAGAAAAAGGTAGTCAAGAAAAAGAAGGTTATCAAAAAGCAAGTCGTCAAAAAAAGACCGCCACCAAAAAAGAAGCCCGTTGTTAAAAAGAAACCTGTGGTAAAGAAAAAGGTCGTTGTTCAAAAAAAGCCAGTCGTCCAAAAGAGACCACCGTTTCGTCAGGCAGCGAAAAAAGCGCCACCTAAAAAAGTGGTTCGCAAACCAACGCCACCGCGTCAGGCACAACAACAAGCAGTTAAACAGGCTACCAATCAACGCCCATCACAAGCTTCTGCATCAGCGAACCCTAACCTCGAGAAAAGCTATCAGAGAACAATTAGGCTTAAGATTGAAAGAAAGAAAATTTACCCAAGAAATGCCAAAAGAAGACGCGACGAAGGTGTGGTTAAAGTCTCATTTACGATCAATAAAAACGGCGGTATCTCGAACTTACGCATACATCAATCTTCGGGCGTGAAAAGTCTGGATGAAGCAGCGTTGTCTGCAGTGAAAAAAGTAGGTCGGTTCCCGCCTATTCCGGATGCTTTAAGGAAAAATTCTCTAAGCTATATCATCCCTATCGCTTATCGACTTAGGTAAATCAGCATTTCATGAAGCAAACATTTAGCTCTCATTGGCTTAACTAAAATGAATAGATAAGATTTGTTTGAATATAGCTTCAGCATTCATATTCAGAAGATAGTTAAACAAAAAAGTGCCCATAAGTAGGGGGGTGACCTATGAAGTTTGAAGCACCCCTTAATTAGACTTAAATGGTAGATAGATTGATTCAAAATTGAGCAAACTACTATATGCGCCAATTCAAATAAAGCCTTATTCCAATTCAACTTTCGCAGGTAAACCCAGTGATAAAATAGCCGCCATTAGAACAAAAGCAGCGGAAATCCACAGACATCCTACCAGACCATAGCTTTGATAAACCAAGCCCGACAATACTGTCCCTGCAAGACGACCACCCGCATTGGCCATATAGTAAAAACCTACATTCATCGAAACTTTGTCGTTATCTGAATAAGCAAGAATCAGGTAAGAATGCACGGCAGAATTAATCGCAAACGCGACACCGAAAACCAGCAGACCAATAACCACTATCCACGTTACATTACCGAGATTATCCGCATTGAACGGAGAAAAAGATGAGCTCATTGCCAATGCTATTGCCGCTGGAATTGAAGCTAAAATTAACGCTAACCATAACGCTGTTCGACCAGTTGGGTGATGCCCTTTTAATATCATCGGCGCACTTGCCTGAACAATACCGTAACCAATCACCCACAGCGCCATAAAGCCGCCGATTTTCATAAAGTCCCAATGCAGCACTTCATAAAAAAACACCGGCAAAGCGACGACAAACCAAACATCACGAGAACCAAATAGGAAGAAACGTGCCGCAGACAACCAGTTTATTGCGGCGATATTAGAGAATACCTGAGTAAATTTAGGCTTTGCTTTTGCTTTACCTATTTCATTCGGTAGCATTATCCAGGTGATGACCAAGATGATAAATAATCCACCCGCGAGTATTGCCAAAGCAACACGAAAACCGGCAATTTCGAGCAATAAAGCACCGAGAAAAAAGCCGACACCTTTGAGCGCATTTTTAGAGCCCGTTAAAATAGCGACCCATTTAAACAGCGTTGAATCTGCATCCGAAGACACGAGTGTTTTCACACTGGCTTTAGCCGACATTTTATTCAAATCTTTGGCGATGCCAGATAACGCCTGCGCTGCCATCACATAAGCTACAGATAGCCAGGCGTCGGGTACTGTCAGCATCAGCAATGCTACCACTTGCATTGCCATACCAAGATGCATCGTGACATTTAACCCTAGGCGAGCGGCCATCCAGCCACCAACCAGATTGGTGACAATGCCAAAGAACTCATAAAACAAAAATAACATCGCCACTTCAAATGGCGAATAACCGAGCATGTGAAAATACAACACTACCAACATGCGGATTGCGCCATCTGTTAGCGTAAACGCCCAGTACCCTGCCGTAACAACCAGATAGTTTTTAAGATCAGTATTCATTTTATTTGTTCTTTAAAGCGCTTTTTATAAATGACTAGCCACTTTATTCGCTATATCCATCATGCGATTCACATAGCCCCATTCATTGTCGTACCAGATTAAAACTTTAAGCTGTGTGCCATCAATAACCATTGTCGAAGGCGCATCAACAATGCCAGAGCGCGGGTCATTCTTATAATCTACCGATACCAGCGGGCGTACTTCGTAGCCCAAAATACCCTTTAATTCACCTTCTGCTGCTTCTTTGAAATAGGCATTAACTTCTTCTGCGGTGACAGCGCGAGAAGCTTCTATGACAAGATCAGTCAATGATGCGTTTAGCAATGGAACACGCACTGCCATTCCGTTCAATTTGCCTTCAAGTTCGGGGAAAATCTGAATAATGGCTTTTGCAGAACCTGATGTCGTAGGGATTAACGACTCACCGCAGGCACGCGCACGACGCAAGTCTTTATGGCCTTTATCGATAATGGTCTGCGTATTGGTTATATCGTGAATGGTCGTCATGGAGCCATGAACAATGCCGACTTTTTCATGCAAGACTTTAATCACTGGCGCGAGGCAATTGGTGGTGCAAGAAGCTGCCGTGATTAAGTCATGTTCATTCGGATCATATAAATCATCGTTAACGCCATAAACAATATTCAAAGCCCCAGTAACGGGAGCAGCAACAATGACTTTTTTAACACCCTGATCAAAGTACGCTTGTAATTGCTCTACTGTTTTGAACTTGCCCGTCGCTTCAATGACAATCTCACACCCAGACCAATCGGTATCTGCGATCGCCTGATTAGAACTATAAGCAATGGTTGATTCATTAATACTGATGCTCCCAGCATCGCTACTATCGCATTCTGGCCCCCATATTCCATGCACCGAATCGAACTTGAGCAAGTGTGCCGAGGTTGCAGCATCACAACTAATTTCGTTGATGTGAACAAAGTTAAAATTTTGATTTTCCCAGCCAGCACGAAGACCTAAACGCCCCATTCTGCCAAAACCATTAATTCCGATGCTTGTTGTCATAGTATTACTCCGTCAATAATGCATATAAAAGTGATACGTAGTATATTCGCCAAAACAGATATATGCATTAACATATATACTATTGTCATAAAAATTTAATAATTACGACTATTTACGCCAAGAGTTGTGGCTCTTTACACTATTCTTATCTCACTCTTTATTTAACGGAATGTTAAACTCTTAGCACTATGATGACTTCAC
Source organism: uncultured Cocleimonas sp. (assembly GCF_947495625.1). Taxonomy (GTDB): domain Bacteria; phylum Pseudomonadota; class Gammaproteobacteria; order Thiotrichales; family Thiotrichaceae; genus Cocleimonas. The sequence continues at coordinate 53,592 of NZ_CANLZW010000006.1, read as the reverse complement.
AGATAACTTCACAAATAACTCCGGAAGAATTTACCAAAGCCCTTTCTGACCCTACCCGTCTGCGCGTTTTAATGTTGCTGATTGAAGTAGACGAGTTGTGTGTCTGTCAGTTAACAGAGGCACTGGATATGGTGCAACCGAAGATTTCACGACATCTTGCGGTGTTACGAGAAAAGAAAATTTTACTGGATAATCGCAAAGGACTCTGGATTTTTTATCGCCTGCATCCTGAAATGCCGACTTGGTGTCATAAGACATTACTCGCCTTGTCTTCGGGCTGTTTTGATAACGAACCCTATAAAGCGGATTTAGCAAAAATCAAAAAGACGCTTTTACCCGATGGTGCTAGTGTTTGCATTTAGAAAAATATTGCCAAAAGTAGGGGGGTGTCTTAAACCACGCTAATACAGGCTAAAACGTCCCAATACACGAAATATAAGGAGCGAGATATTATGGAGAGTTTAGATGACTTCATCAACGCAAGCCTAGTTGCTGCAGATTCTTCAAAGCCAATAAAGGCGTTGACAGAATTACTGGAAAAGACGGTAAGCAAGCCTGCTTGGTTCGCCGACATTCTGCCAGTAACAGATGATGACGAAATACTGCTACACGCGTCAAACGAGCTGACTATCTATTCCATCAAACTAACCCCTGGATTACAGTTTCCTCCCCACTCTCATGAAATGCCGGTAATCATTGGTTTTTACCAAGGTTGTGAAACGAATCTGATCTATAAGAAACAGCCAAATGGTAAATTGCTTCAAACTGAGCGCATTGATTTCGAAGCACCGTGTGTAGGGCAACTGGATACAAACGTCATTCACTCTATTACCAATTATGGGCAAGCGACTTCACGGGCGATTCACTATTATCTAGGGGATTTGATTAACCAACCTCGGAGTCTATGGAATCCTGAGTCTAACGAAAGTATGCCGTTTGATAATTCAAAATATTTTGAATACGCGAAGCCTAATCTAGATTGAATACCTGATTAGTAGACCAGATTCACTCGATCATCACCCAAGGCTTTTTTCAGTAGCTTGATATCTTCGTCTGCCAATGGCGCACTGACATCAGGACCAAGGCGCAATTCTGCCTTCTCACTCTCAGTTTCGTATGAAACAAATACAGGGCAGTAGCCAGCATTGCTATCTGGATTATTGTCAGGGTTATTACTACTTTCATTCGATAACTTATTCGGCAAAAGCTCGTCCAACTTATCCAGTAAACCATTCGCTGTCTGACTCTTATCGATATTCAGATTTAAACGCCTGAGGAATAGATTACGCGCACCTTCGATATCGTGCAGTTCATTCGCATAAAAGCGTACGTCACTTGTTCCATAAATGGTATTTAACGTACCTTCAATAACAAGCAACTCATCTTTTACGAGAAGATGTTCAAACTTCTCAATATTCTTATCAAAAAGACGGAATTCATAATAACCCGTTTTATCTTCTAAAAGAATATTCGCCATCTTACCTCGATCAGTAGTCCTGATCCCCACACCTGAAATAAGACCAACAAGAGTAATCGGCTTTTTCTGATATCTTTCAGTGCCATTATCTTCATTCATTTGCTTTAAAGTTTTAGAACGAAGTTGCTCCACTTCTTCCTCATAAGCGTTGATTGGATGGCCTGACATATACAAACCAAGCGCATCTTTTTCCAGTTTTAGACGGTATTTATCATCCCATTCTTCTAAATGTGGCGTAACTTTTTCATCGTGTGAAACGGCAACTGAACCGCCGAATAAATCGTTTTGTCCAACATCTTCATCACGATGCTGTTGATTGGCCATGCGCACGATTTCAGGTAAACCTTCCAGCAAACTATTACGGTTTGTACCAAGCTTATCGAATGCTCCACCGCGAATTAGTGTTTCTAAAATACGTTTTGAGATCTTTCTCGATTTAACTCGCTGACACATTTCAGCCATCGATTTAAATGGACCATTTTTATCTCGTTCTTCAATAATCTCGGCAATCGCACTTTCACCTGCACCTTTAATGGCACCTAAACCGAAAATAACATTGCCTTCGTCTTCACTTATAAAACGATAATGGGAACGATTAATATCTGGTGGCACGACGTCCAGTCCTAGTTGGCGACAATCGTCTACAAAAGTCACAACCTTCTCGGTGTTATCCATATCTGCCGACAATACCGCCGCCATAAATGCCGCTGGATAATGCGCTTTCAACCAAATAGTTTGATACGAAACTAATGCATAAGCAGCCGAGTGAGATTTGTTGAAACCATACTCAGCGAATAACTCCATCAAATCGAATATTTCTGTCGCGTTGTCTGGCTCAACGTTATTTTTGGCAGAACCTTCCATGAAGATTTCACGCTGTTTAGCCATTTCCTCGGGCTTCTTCTTACCCATCGCACGACGTAACATGTCAGCGCCACCGAGCGAGTAGCCCGCTAGCACCTGCGCGATCTGCATTACCTGTTCCTGGTATACGATTACGCCGTAAGTTGTGTTCAGAAGCGGCTCTAAATCAGGATGTTGATAGGTAACTTTCTGGTCACCTTTTTTACGCGCGACGAAGTCATCTACCATGCCCGACTGCAATGGACCGGGACGATACAACGCCACCAAAGCGATGATATCTTCAAAAACGTCTGGCTGAAGTCGCTTTATAAGCTCCTTCATACCGTGTGATTCCAGCTGGAATACCGCAGTTGTTTTTGCCGCACGCAATAAATCAAATGATGCCTGATCATCCAGTGGAATATCTTCTATGCGAATCGGTGCTTCGCCTTTCTTCTCTTTAAGAGTATTAATACTCTTTACTGCCCAGTCGATGATTGTCAGGTTTCTTAAACCCAGGAAGTCGAACTTAACCAAGCCCACCGCTTCGACGTCATCTTTATCGAATTGCGAAACAATGCTTCCGCCTTCTTCACAATACAACGGGGTAAAATCAACCAGACTACTTGGCGAGATTAAAACACCACCCGCATGTTTACCCGCGTTTCGGGTTAAACCTTCGAGTTTTAAAGCCAGATCCATCAGAGCTTTAACTTCTTCATCCTGTTCGTACAGATCTTTTAAGTCTGGCTCTTGATCCATCGCTTTGGTAAGCGTCATCTTCATTTCGAATGGAATCAATTTGGCGATGCGATCGACAAAACCATAAGGATGATTCAGGATTCGACCACAATCACGCACCACCGCTTTTGCCGCCATCGAACCATAGGTAATGATTTGCGATACTTTATCGCGACCATATTTTTCGGCCACATATTCAATCGTCTTTTCGCGTTTATCCATGCAGAAGTCGATATCAAAATCGGGCATCGAGACACGTTCAGGGTTCAAGAAGCGCTCGAACAGCAAATCATATAAAAGTGGATCAATATCTGTAATTTTTAAGGCATAAGCGACAAGTGAGCCCGCACCCGAACCACGACCCGGACCTACAGGAATATCATTATCTTTAGACCATTGAATAAAGTCCGCAACGATTAAGAAATAACCCGGGAACCCCATACCGTTGATAACATCTAGCTCAATTTGTAGACGCTCATCATAAGGTTTACGTTTTTCGGCAAACTCTTCGGCGTTATTTAATACGCTTTCATCAAATATATGGGGCCAGCGTTCCTCTAAACCTTTTACTGATTCTTGGGCGAAAAATTCACCTTCAGTCATTCCCTCAGGAATCGGGAATGCAGGTAAATAGTTTTTACCTAAAGTGAGTTCCACATTACAGCGCTTGGCGATTTCAATGGTGTTTTCCAGCGCTTCAGGAATGTCAGAAAACAACTCTTCCATTTCAGCCGCACTTCGAAGGTATTGCTGATCGCTATAGTGTTTCGGGCGTGTATTATCGTCTAAGGTATAACCGCTGTTGATACACACACGTGCTTCGTGCGCTTCAAAATCATCCTGAGTCAGAAAACGCGCATCATTAGTAGCGACCACAGGAAGTTCATTTTCAGCAGCAAGCTCTACAGCAGCGTGCAAATATTCATCTTCGCCTGCCCTGCCCGTGCGTTGTAATTCCACATAATAGCGATCAGGAAAAACACTTTTCCAATCATTTACAAGCTTCTGTGCAAGTTCTTTATTACCCGCTAATAGTGCATGCCCTACATCGCCCTGACGACCGCCTGAAAGCATAATAACGCCGTCGCTGGTTTCTTTAATCCAGTCGCGTTGCACCCTTGGTACGCCGAGTTTCTGGCCTTCCATATAGGCACGGGAAATCAGCTTCGTTACATTTTTATAACCCGCGTCGTTCTGGCAGAGCAAGATCATGTGATAAGTCAGATTATCGTCTTCTTCATCGACAAGCATCACATCCACACCGAAAATTGGCTTAATTCCAGCGCCACGTGCCGCACGGTAAAACTTAACCATGCCGAACAGGTTATTCTGATCCGTCATCGCCACCGCAGGCATACCGCCCTCTTCCACGACGGGCATCAACTGTTTGATGCGAATGGTACTATCGACTAGTGAATATTCGGTGTGTAAACGAAGGTGGACAAAGGACATTAAATAACTATACCAGCAAAAAAAGGGCTATAAGTAGGGGGGTGTGTTTAGGAGGACAGTATATCTAATTTGAAGTTATTTTAGGATATTAAAATATACCCCTTCACAACTTTTTAGTATTTCTACCATTAACTTTGTAGATGCCTTTTATCTGCTCACAATAACCCACTGTATATAGGCAGATATGCTACGCATAAGATATTTGTATATTACCCATGTAACAGTAGCCTTTTTACGAGAATGAATTTTGTAAGAAAGTTTGAAGTCCTAACTCAAAGATAATGATCCAGGAAAAATAATGAATTATAACTTACTTATTTCTAGAATCAGTTTGCTTACAGCAACATCCATATTACTGATTGCTTGTGGCGGCGGAGATAGCACATCAACATCAACAACAGCTAATACCCCACACCCGAAATTCTCTCGCCTCTTAGCAAAGACATCGAGCCTCTTTCAACCTGTTGGCGAAATCCAGGACACCACACCAACTTTCAAGTGGAAGAAAACGACAGGAGCCATCAATTATCTATTCGGTCATGAAGATACAGATACCGAAATGCGTTGGGAAGAATATAAAGTATCTGCAAAAGAAGCGAATTGCGAAACAGCTGATATTTGTAGCTATACTCCCAATGACATTGAGTTTGCGATTGGTGATGAAAAGGTTTGGTGGGTCAGAGCAGAGACATCAGCAGGTTGGCAAGCCTGGTCTGATGCTTATGTTTTCACAGTAACCGATGGTTTAATTACTCTACCCTCTTCTCAACCAGTAAGTCCGAAAGGAATTATAAACACTACTTCTCCAACTTTTAAATGGACCCCTGGAAATGGTGCAACTCACTATGAATTTGGTATGGAAAAATATGATGAATCTGACTGGATAAGCTACACGATTTCAACAGATCAAGCTAATTGTCAATCTACAGAGTGTACCTACACCCCTAATCCTTCGACTTTAAGTAATGGGGACAATAAAACATGGTGGGTAAGAGAAAAGGTAGCAGGTATCTGGCAAAACTGGAGTGAAGGATCTATTTTTTCTATTGAGGAAAATTCTCCTTACACGCCTTTTGAAAATATCCAAAATATTACTAGTGTCGTTAATTTAAATGGCAAATGGTACGGAATTTTAGACACTGAAATATTAGAAGATGATGGGGCAGATAACATAACGACTATTTACACTAGCCAATATGGGTTTGATTCATCTTTGAGTAGTGCGATAGCAGGAAAGTTATATTTTGTTACCATTCAAAATCCTTCAACTCAAATCGGCGATGTATACGGCCCAGATAGAGTAGAGGAACTTCATTCTCTCTCCATAGATTCGATGCAAGATGAAATGATTTTTGCTGACGGTAATATAAAGATTGTTGAAGGTTCAATGAGGGACTTCTTATTGGTTTCGAAAAATCTTATCCCTTATGACTTTTCTGAAGCAATAACTACCGATATTATGTATTACAAAATCGATAGTGACGCAAACGTAATATATGTAGGCCAAACTCCTTACCGAGCTTATAGCTCCTCTGATTTCAACAATTCTCTATCTATAAGTTCAGTGGATATTGCTAACAATGTAATTCACGTGGATATATTAACTAGCCCAACAATCACTCGTAAAATAATAACCGATACTATTAATGTCGGTTTAGAAGATGAATGAGTAGTTAATCAACGTAAAAACTAAAAAAGGCGCTTATAAAGCGCCTTTTTTAGTTTTATTAAACGTGTAAAGGGACAAGAAATACAAAAATAACTTTTGTCTCACTAATGCATCCTAAATTAAAACAGTTTTAACGAGTAACTTTTGGCATCTTAATAGAAGTGATTTGCCTTGGTTGATTCTGTTTCATATCCCTATCAATAGTTTTATTTAACTTTTACTAAACAAAAACAGTAGATAAAATAAACCAAAACATACTTCAGACCTGATAAAATACAAAGTCTGTACAAGCATTATCTTGCTTGGTGATACAACGTTTTAAGTACTTTTTGAGGATTTCATGGCGATAAAGCCATTAATTTTTAAGCCCCTTAACATTGTTCTCTCTTTAGACAAAGTTACGTATTTTAACGCCCACATTCTTTCGGGCTAGAAATAGATTCATGAGTCACAATCGAATCAGCGAGCTTTAAGTACTATCCTAAACGATTAACATCTTTGAAGAAATTCAATGACTGCTCGCATTTTAAAAAACGAGTATCAAATCTTTGAAGGTAAACCCCATTGTTTTCAGCATTAAAAAAGTCTTTATCTAGCAAACCCACTTATTCCGATTTTCAATCAAATGTTCTTGCCGGTCTAACGGTTGGTGTTATCGCGCTTCCGCTTTCTATGGCACTTGCTATAGCCAGTGGTGTTCCTCCGCAACATGGTTTATATACGGCGATCGTTGCCGGCATAGTGATTGCAATCAGCGGCGGTTCTAAAGTCAATATATCCGGTCCTACTGCGGCATTTGTCGTTGTGTTACTTCCTATTGTTCACCAATTTGGTATTGGCGGATTGCTGGTTAGTGGCTTTATGGCGGGGATTATCTTGATACTCATGGGCGTCGGCAAGTTGGGCAAACTCATTGAAATAGTCCCTTATCCCGTTGTCATAGGTTTCACCGCGGGCATTGGTGTCGTTATTGCCACTTTCCAGATCAAAGATTTCTTAGGGCTCGATATAGAAGCGCTGGATGGCGATTATCTGGAAAAGCTGTCTTTAATAGTACATGCATTACCGAGTGTTGACTGGCAGGAACTATTGATTGGCGGGCTCACTATTACCACTTTATTGCTGTGGCCGCGTTTGCATTCAAAAATTCCGGGGCATTTGGTAGCGCTTCTTTTAGGCTCTGTGGTTGCGTGGTTGCTTAGTCAAATGAGTCAGGATTTTTCAGTAGCGACGATCGGCAGTCGATTCCATTATGATACCAATGGCGTTACTGGCAACGGTATTCCTCCTTTTCTACCTGCCTTTGACTGGCCCTGGAATTTAGCCGATGCAGATGGCAAACCGATTGGCATTAGTTTTGAACTGGTTAAGCTTCTTCTTCCTTCGGCGATCACTATAGCGATTTTAGGAGCGCTTGAATCACTGCTGTGTGCCGTCGTTGCAGATGGTATGTCTGGTAAAAAACATAACCCAAATGATGAATTGATCGGTCAGGGCATTGGCAATTTACTTGCGCCATTATTTGGTGGAATTCCTGCCACTGCTGCGATTGCACGCACCACCGCAAATATAAAAGCAGGTGGTACCTTGCCCTTATCTTCAGTTGTACACGGCTTGTTTATTTTAGCTTCGATATTAGCGCTTACACCCTTGCTTGCTTATATACCAATGGCTTCGATGGCGGCTTTGTTATTGGTGGTTGCGTGGAATATGAGTGAAGCGAAGCACTTTATTAGAACCATAAAAATCGGTCCTAAAGATGATGTTATCGTGCTGTTGCTATGCTTTATTCTGACAGTACTGTTTGATATGACCATAGCCGTTGCGGTCGGCATGGGTTTGGCGGCGATGTTGTTTATTCGCAGAAGTATTAGCCTGACGAATACAACCCGGGTTGAGAAAAATCATGAAGCGTTTGGAGAACATGGTGAGCTTCCAGATAATATTTCAGCCTATGATATCAATGGCCCATTATTTTTTGGCTCCGCGCAAAAAGCACTACAGATTATTTCACAGGTGACTCCGGATGTACGCGTCATTATTCTCGATATGTCAAAAGTCAATTTGCTTGATATGAGCGCCATAATTGCCATGGAATCTATTAAGGATAGCCTTGAGAAGCAGAAAATAGGTCTGATTATTAATAACTTACAACCGAGAATGATACTTAAATTACGGCGTGCTGGCATCCGTTATAAAAAAGGACGAATTCAATTTTCGAGGACACTGACAGATGGTGTTTCAATCGCTAAGGAAATGCTTAAGAGCAGTGAAGCTCACTAACGATCAAAAAAGTGTCTATAACAAAAAAGTGCTTCGCAAAGCATAAATTCTATTTGCGTTTTTAAACGAAAAAAACGAGCCGAGACTAATCGAGACAAAAGCATTGTTGTTTAATGCGGACCCGAAGAGAAGGCGTTGCCGCATAAATATCATTCATAAGTAGGGGGGTGTCATTTTTATTTCCCATAACAGTGTTTACTGTGATTTGGAGTATTTAAATGTCACCCCCCTACTTTTAGCCCATTTTTTGTTGTGCGAATAAACCGAACTACGATTTTGTTAGATAGCTTTCGTTAGCAATCATTCTTTTCTTCAATAGATCCTCAAAACCATCGACGATTGAATCCTTAACACTTTGTCTTTCACGCACTAATGCAGACCACTGTTGCAATACAGGAAAGTCTTTTAGAACATCGACTTGAAAATGCGTTTTGAAGAATTCAGCGCGGATGAAGAAAGGAGCAGAAGCAATATCCACTAATGAAAACGCTTCACCGTTAAACCAAGGCTCAGCCTGCTTGGCTTTTTGAAACCCTTCTAAATTTTTAGTCATTTCTGCAATGACTTTATCCGCATCTTCTTTGGTTTTTGCCATCAATAATTGGAATGTGCCAGAGTAAAGCCCCGAGCTGTATTCTATCCAGGCACGGTTCTTTGCTTTTATTAATGGGTCCGCAGGGTGAAGCGATGGTGGGTAAACTTCATCAAGGTATTCACTGATGACTGCCGATTCAAATAAAACCTCATCGCCAACTTGTAATACAGGCACTTTACCCGTTGGAGAAATTTCTAAAAACCACTCTGGTGGATTATAAACATCGATAAATTCAATATCGAATTCAACGCCTTTTTCCTGCATTAAAATGACACTGCGTTGCACAAATGGACATACATTAAAACTAATAAGACGTGGCTTTGACATAAGTGTGTACCTGTATTTTTAGGTTAAGTATTGATAAGTTAAGTAATAATCTATCGATTATTTTTCATTGTTAGTTCTGCTGAACTCTGCATTGCAAAGCCTCTTTAACTGGCTTAAAACTTTTGCGATGTTCGCTTAAAGCGCCAAACTTTATCAACGCTTCTCGGTGCTGCTTTGTAGGATAACCTTTATGACGAGCAAATCCATATTCTGGATGCAGAAGATCAAGCTCTGTCATTTCTTTATCACGGGCAACTTTCGCAATAATCGATGCCGCACTGATAGAGGCAACTTTAGAATCACCCTTGATAATGGTCTCCATCGAGATATCCATATCAATGCCTTTATTGCCATCGATTTTGACGTGATCAGGAAGAATAGAAAGCCCTTCAACAGCGCGTTTCATCGCCAGTAAACTTGCCTGAAGGATATTGATATCATCTATTTCATCGACTTCTGCCCTACCTAAAGACCAGCAAAGTGCTTTTTCTCTAATTTCTATATTCAGTTCGTTGCGCTTTTTTTCGCTAAGCTTTTTCGAATCGGCGAGGCCTTCTATATGCTTTTTCGGGTCAAGAATCACCGCTGCCGCAACTACTGCTCCGGCTAAAGGGCCGCGCCCTACTTCATCAACACCTGCTACGAACCTAATACTCAAGAGTTTGCTCCTTCGGCTTTTGTGTCTTGCAACAAGTTATATATTGCTTGCGCTGCTTTTTTGCTGGCATCCTGCGATAGTTGCTTATGGATTTCATCGAATCGATTCAGCATGTGATTTCTCTGTGCTTCATCTTGTAAAAACTGTTGCTCTACTTCGTGAAAGACCTTATCCGCAGTGATATCTTCCTGTATCAGTTCTGGCACCAGAAATTCATTGGCGAGATTATTTGGCAAAGTATAGTACTTCGACTTAATCATATTGAATAAACGTATTATTTTAGCCGTAGTAGGCGTAACGCGATAAGCTGCCACCATTGGCCTGCCAACTAACATACCTTCCAATACAGCGGTACCTGAAGCCATTAAGATTTGATCTGCCGCCTGCATCACAAGTCTTGATTGTCCGTCAATATAAGTGATCGGCACTTCAGGAGCAATTTCTTGCTTTAAGTTATCGAATTCTTGCTTTACTTTTTCATTGATCAAAGGTGAGACAAATGTCCAATCTGGGTGCTTCTGATAAATTAACTTCAAGCCTTTTAAAAAATCAGGCGCAATTCGTTTTATCTCACCCATTCTACTGCCAGGGAGCACCGCCAGAATAAATGCATCATTGGCTAAACCTAGCTGCTCTCTGGCAACTATCGGGTCTGCATCAACAGGGATTTCATCAGCCAGCGGGTGCCCAGTAAATTCTGCTTTAATGCCGTGTTTTTTATAGAAGTCGACTTCGAAAGGAAAAAGGGTGAGCATTAAACTCATCGCATTCACCATTTTCTTTACACGACCTTCACGCCATGCCCAGAAAGAAGGGCTTACATAATGAACCGCTGGAATCCCCGCCTGGTAGAGTTTTTTTTCTATTTTTAAATTGAAGTCCGGCGCGTCGATGCCTACGAGTAAATCGGGTGGATTTGCAATCCAGTCCTTTATCAATCTATTGCGTAATTTAGTTAATTCGAGATAACGGGGCAATACTTCGCTGAACCCCATCAGTGACAAACGATCCATCGCGTACATTGTTGTGCAACCTGCTTGCTGCATTTCCTTGCCCGCAATACCTTCGAATGTGGCTTGCGGGTAATGGACTTTGAGTGCTTCTATTAAACGCGCACCTAGAATATCACCGGATGCCTCGCCGGCTATGATTGCGATCCGCATCAGGACTTAGGATTTAATAATTTGCGAAAGTAGAAGCTGAATTTTTGTTTCAGCTCGAATAACCGCAAAAGGCGCATAGTTATTCTATACAACGATTTGAGATCATTCGAACTGGAGCAAAAAGACAAGTTATAGTTTTGCATATAATTAATACCCTCAGTCCTTAACGAATAATTCCACGCCCGGCTTGGCTGCGTTGACAAAATTCAGCCATCAATTTGGTGTGAGAATCTCCTTCGTTTTCTAACTCTGCAATAGCATCCGTTAATGATAAATTCTTCAGGTAGAGTTTTTTATACGCTTGTTTGAGGTTCGCGCGTTCTTCAGAGCTATAGCCATGACGCTTGAGCCCTTCGTTATTGATTCCACGAGGTATTCCGGGCGCACCTGTTGCCATCACAAAAGGCGGTAAATCTTTGCCCAACGCTGTTCCCATTCCAGTAAATGAATGCTTACCCACATGACAGAATTGATGTACCAGTGTGAAACCACCCAAAATGGCAAAATCATGAATTGTGACATGACCTGCAAGCGTGGTGTTATTAGCAAAAATAGTACTATTGCCTACGACGCAATCATGGGCAATGTGCACATAGGCCATGATCCAGTTATCATCACCAATTTCGGTATAACCAATATCCTGTGCCGTTCCGCGATTGATGGTACAGCTTTCACGAATCACATTTCGATCACCTATGATTAGTGTCGTATTTTCGCCTTTGTATTTTTTGTCTTGTGGCTCAGCACCCACGGAAGCAAACTGGAATATTCGATTTTCTTTACCAATGGTCGTAGGCCCTTCGATAACCGCATGCGGACCAATCCATGTGCCACTGTCTATTGTAACGCCTGCCCCAATGACGGCGTAAGCGGAAACTTTTACGTCATCAGCTAACTCGGCTGAAGGATCTATTATTGCTGTTGGATGAATGCTCATTACTTTTCTGTTTTCGTTGCTACACATTTAATTTCGGCTGAAGTCACTACAACTCCGTTCACACGTGCTTCTGTTTTATAGATCCACATAGGTCCTTTATGACGGATGATCTCTGCATAAAGTTCCAATTGATCTCCAGGAACAACCTGATGCTTAAATTTGACTTTATCAATGCCTGCCAGGACATACAATAAGTCGGGTTGTGGCTCAGCGTCCATGGTTTTAAAACCCAACAGACCCGTTGCTTGTGCCATTGCCTCTACAATAAGTACACCGGGCATAATTGGTTTTTCTGGAAAATGCCCATTAAAAAAGGGTTCGTTAATGGTTACATTTTTAATCGCAGTAATGGATTTTCCGGGCTCGAGTTGTACAACTCGATCAACCAGAAGAAACGGATAACGATGAGCAAGAAATTTTCTAATCTCATTAACATCCATAACGGTTTTCTGTTCACTGCTGTTACTTTCAGTCATGATTAGTTTTACTCGCTTTTTGTCGTTTTTATATTCAGCTTTTTTTCAAGCTCTTTGATTGTTTTAGCCATCTCATCTAAATGTCTAAATCTAGCAGCATTACGACGCCATTTGTTATTAGCATCAGATGGTATACCTGAAGAATACACCCCCCCACTTTTAATCGATTTTATTACCATTGATTTACCAGTGATAACGACATCATCAGCGATTTCTAAATGACCTGATATAGCTGATGCTCCACCAATTTGACAGCGCTTGCCGATGGAAGTACTTCCGCCTACTACAGAGCCTGCTGCCATAATTGAAAAATCGTCAATGGTAACGTTATGGCCAATGTGTATTTGACAGTCAAGCTTTACGCCTTCACCTATTATTGTAGAACCTAAAGCAGCGCGATCGATTGTGCAATTCGCACCAACTTCAACATCCTTTTTAAGGATCACATTTCCTATCTGGGGAATTTTATACCAACTTTTATCTTTAGTCGGCGCAAAACCGAATCCATCAGAACCTATAACGACTCCTGAATGAATAATGCAATCCCTTCCAATTTTAGTATCAGAATATAAGGTTACATTGGGATTAATGATTACATTTTGCTGTATATGCGAGCCTTCACCTATATAGCTACCTGCACCAATCTGTGTATCTTTTTCTATAGTCACCCCTGATTCAATGATCACATTGGCGGCGATATTCACATCAGCAGCAATATTTACATCCTCAGCAACACTGGCACTAGGATGAATAAAACCATTTAGCTTTTGTTTTTTATAGATTATGTTTAAAACTTTGGCAAACGTAAGATAAGGATCGCTGTTGATGAGCGCATTTCCTGAATACTCTTGTGCCAGTTCTGGAGACAAGATAACCGCTGATGCATTAGTACTTTCTAAAGAGGATATGTATTTAGGATTACTAACAAAACTAATTTGTCCCTGCTTAGCATCCTGCAAAGAAGCAACGGCATTAATTTCTACAGATTTATCACCTTTAAGCGCAGAGCCAGTTAGCTCGGCTAGGTTTTCTAATAAAAACATCATTGAGTTTTGTTATCCGCCGTATTCCCAGATTGAGAAGCATCCAGCTTATTCTTAAGATATTCGAGAACTAAGGGAGTGATGTCTACAGCCTGGCTGGCAGAAACGTAATCTTGTAGAACGATGTCGATATTTTGCTGAATTCTGACTTCATCTATCGCTCTGAAAACTTCTTTTTGCACATCATCGAGAGCTGAATCACGTGCAAAACGCAGCTCCTCTCTAAAGTCTTGAAGTGTTCGACTGCGAATGCGTTTCCTGGATCTTAACTCACGTTCTTTTTGACGCTGCAGATTAATATTCTTTTTAGTTTTCTTTATATTATCCAGTTCAACTTCTAATTTATTCAATTCATCTAATTCAAGCGCTAATTTTTTTTCTTGTGGGGAAAATTTACTTTTTAATTGTGCGCTAGCCACCTCGGACTGAGGGGCTTTTTCCATTAAATAAGTAACATTAACCACACCTACTGATACAAACTCTTTGGCGAATAAATTATTACTGATAAACAGTTGTACTAAAAAAACAAAGGCAATAAACGCATAACGTTTATTGCCTTTGTTGTCACTACATATATGGTTGTCTCTTAACATGAGACAGATTGTACTAGCTGTGCATTAGTTTTTACAGAGTAACTCTAATTATTCACTCCTATAAACTCTAATATCAGCCTGATAAATTACTAATTACTTTTATCAAGCACTCTTATCACTTAAAAATGATTAGAAACTAGCACCAATTGAGAACTGGATTTCTTGCTCGTCATCTCCATCTTTTGCATTAAGTGGTTTCGCATAACTCAAGGTGAATGGCCCTAGTGGTGACATCCAAGTGGCAGCTAAACCAGCAGAATAACGAATTTCATCAGCGTCAAATGCGTCAAAGTCTTTGTAAACACTACCTGCATCAACAAAGGCGCTCATACGTAATCCTTTAACATCTGCGGCAAACGGTACAGGGAACTGAAGTTCTGCTCTTGCATCTACAGCAAATGAACCACCCATAGGGTCATCATTAGAGTCACGAGGACCTAAACTGTTGTTTTCAAATCCGCGAACTGTACTAATACCACCTGAGTAGAATCTTTCAAAGAAAGGAAGCTCCGATGAATCACCAAAACCATCACCTGTTTGAATTCCACCTTTAACGGCAAAAGTCACATTTTCACTAACAGGGAAATATGATGATCCACGGTATCTTAATTTATAGTACTCAAGATCACTTCCTGGCAAACCAACTTCGAGTGAAATATTGTGTCTTACACCCGTAGTAGGGAACAAGAAACGATCACGAGTATCGTGGATATAACTTAGCTTACCTAAAATATTATTGTAGCTATCACCATTCTTGGCAATAAACTCTTTGACATGATCTGGTGAAGAATCAGTTGTTTCTATCTCTCTATGCTCACCACCAATACTGAAACGTAGTGAATTATCTTCAGTAAGCGGAATGGTGTAGTTAATATCCGCGCCAAAGGTTTTACTGGTGTAATCTGAAATATCATCTTCGTCAGCATCATCTTCTTCTAGGAAGATATTAAATCCACGACCAACGCCATCTACCGTGTGGTAAGGATTGTTATAGCTTAAACGGAAATTCTTGGTTGAATCACTTTTAGAACCGGCGACAGAAAGACTCTTACCAGTACCCATAAAGTTGTTTTGTGAAACACCAACATTAAACAGCAAACCATTACTTTGTGAATAACCCAAGCCAGCATTAAACTGATTTGAAGATTGTTCGCTGATGATTACATCCAAATCTACCTGATCACTTCTACCTGCAACAGGCGACGTTGTAATTTTAACGCTCTCTACATAAGGTAAACGCTGGATTCGAACTTTTGAACGATCTACTTTTTCTTTTGATAAGAAAGAGCTTTCTAGCTGACGCATCTCACGACGGAATACTTCATCTTTCGTACGGAAATTACCACGAATGTTAATTCTTCTTACGTAAGTTCGTTGACCCTTCTCAGCCTGAAAAACTAAATTAACACGTTTATTAACTTTATCAACTTGCGGTAGAACACCTATTCTTGAGAAAGCGAAGCCATCTTTGCCCATTCTCGTTTTTAGATTATTACGTGTTTCTGCTAATTTAGTCTGTGAAAATACCTGACCTTCTTTCAAAGAAGAAATTTTGCTGAGTTCTTTACTACTGATACCCGAGTTACCAGCTACTTTAACTTTACCAATGCGGTATTGATCACCCTCATTGATATTAATATTTACAAATACAGAACTTTTATCTTTCGACAGAGATACTTGAGTAGATACAATTTCGAAATTCAGATAACCGCGGTCACGATAGAAAGAAGTAAGCTTATCAATATCACCGACTAACTTCTCTTTTGCATATTTATCTTTAGAGCTAAATAAAGAAAATTTACTTTTTGGACCTGATTCTAAAAGCTTAGTTAACGTAGCCTCTGAATACGCTTTATTACCACTGATTTTAATGCGCTTAATTTTAGCGACAGCACCTTCAGTGACTTTTACTTTTACAGCGACTCGGTTTCTTGGTAATTTTTCTATATTTGTTGCAACATCTGCGCCGTAATTTCCGCGCGCCAGATATTGTTGTTTTATTTCGTGTTGAATTCGATTGAGCGCAGATTTATCTAAAGGTCTTCCTTTGGCAATTCCGGCTTGTTTTAAAGCAGCTAGTAAAGCTTCATCTTTAATTGCACTGTTACCGGTGACGGTAATATCACCAACTGCAGGACGCTCTTGAACTTTTACTAAAAGAACATTCCCTCTTCGACTGACTTTAACATCTTCAAAGAAACCTGTTTTATAAAGAGAACGTACAAGATCAGCAGTCATCCTATCATCGAATTTTTCACCAACCCGGACAGGAACATTACTTAAAACAGTTCCAGCTGCTATTCTTTCTAAGCCACTTACTTGAACATCGTTAAGTACGAAACTATCAGCCCATGCACCATGACTTATTGCAAATAAACAGCCCGCCAATGAGGCTTGAAGTACCTGTTTTTTCATATTATTAACCCTAATCTTATTTTAATCGGTCTATTTATAATTGATTTTATAATTAGTTTATAAGTCTACCAATATCATTATATATAGCCACTACCATTAGAACACCTACCACACTCATCCCTATGCGCATTCCAATAGCTTCTACCCGTTCTGAAACTGGACTTCCCTTGACCAGTTCGATGATGTAATAAAGCAAGTGACCACCATCTAACATAGGTATAGGCAATAAATTTAGCACCCCAAGACTCAAACTTACAATAGCTAATAGGGTCAGAAAGGCAGAAAATCCGATTAACGCGCTTTTTCCCGCATAATTGGCTATGGTAATCGGACCAGAGATGTTCTTTAGTGATGCTTCACCTGTAATCAGGCGCCCCATCACTTTTAACGTCATTATCGACATATCCCAGGTTTCTACAACCCCTGACTGCAAAGCCTCGAAAAATGGGGCTTCTCTGATAAAGAACAAATCTTTTATTTGCTCCTGATCAAACTCTCTAGCGAGTCCAACACCAATCAAAGCACGCTGTTGCCCTTCTATTTCGGTTAACTTAGGAGTAAGTACTAAAGTCTTTTTATTTCCTTGTCTATCTACTAATAGCTCAACAGGTTTATCTGCGTGGCTACTAATATATTTTGAAAAATATTCGGTCGATACAACAGGATTACCGTCAACCTGGAGAACTTTATCTTTTGGCAGTAAGCCAGCTTCTTCAGCAGGCTTGCCCGGAAGTACGGTATTAATAATAGTTGAATGCGGTGGTTGCCAGAACCCCATACCTGTTTTAGCAAAGTAATCACCTTCATCAGCTAATAACAAGGTGTCACTCAAATCTAGATTTCTTGTTGCCGTGCTTCCTGACTCGGTCTTAACATGTACTGTTAACTTAGGATCTTTCAGATACTCGTTCAATAGGGTTAAACGAACCTGACGCATTGAGTCAGTTTCAACATCATTTATTGCAGTGATTAAATCTTTTGTCTCAAAACCAGATTGTGCCGCCGCTGTATTCGCTTGAATTACACCAACATAAGGCTTAACCGACTCCACACCCATCATTTGAATTGCCGCAAACGCAGCAATAGCAAAAAAGAAATTAAACATAGGACCGGCTAAAACAACTAGGAAACGCTTCCAAACTGGTTGAGTATTAAACGCTCGATGCTTTTCTTCTTCAGCTACATCGCCTTCTCTTTCGTCGAGCATCTTTACATAGCCCCCCATAGGAATAGCAGCTAATACATACTCTGTGCCATCTTTATCCTTGGATTTATACGTCCATATTGGTTTACCAAAACCAATAGCAAAACGAATGATTTTAATTCCTAATTTACGCGCAACCCAGAAGTGTCCGAATTCATGAATTCCAACAAGAATAGCGATGGCAACAAGGAAAGATAGAGCCGAGATTAATATTGTCATAGTTATTAAACTTAATTTTTGTAAATAATTGTGTAATGTTAGTCATCGAACGTTAAAGATAAGTTTCAAGAAAAGCATACCTAAAAAGGTTTAATTATTTTTTTATTGCAACCCTTTCATACAGCTCTTTGCGTGTTTTCGACTGACTAAATCTTGAGCAAGTATATCATCTATTTTCGACGGTGTCCCCGATGAAGCCTGCGCCAGTGCGTTTTCTATGATGGGCGGTATATCGGTAAATCTGATTTTATTATCCAGAAAAGCCTCAACTGCAATTTCATTCGCTGCATTTAACGCAATTGTCGCATAACCACCCGCATGATGAGCATCATAGGCCAACTGCAAACAACGATACCGTTCAAAATCAGGTTTTTCGAAATTTAACTGGGCAACATCAAAAATATCAAGCTGCTCCACCCCTGATTCAATTCTCTCTGGATACCCCAAGGCATAGGCGATAGGTGTACGCATATCAGGATTTCCAAGCTGGGCGAGCACAGATCCATCGTTATAAGAAACCATTGAATGAATCGTGCTTTCTGGATGGATAACCACTTGAATTTGATCTTCTTTCACATCGAATAGCCAGCAAGTTTCTATCACTTCCAGTCCTTTATTCATCATTGTTGCAGAATCTACAGATATTTTCCGCCCCATCACCCAATTAGGATGAGCTACCGCTTGCTCTGGAGTTACGTTAATCAAGGACTCTAAAGATTTCTGACGAAATGGCCCGCCAGAGCCGGTCAACAATATCTTTGTAACACCGGATTTTTCGTGCAAACCATTTACTAAGGGAGGCATGGATTGAAAGATAGCATTGTGCTCACTATCTATAGGCAATAACTCAGCACCATTTTCATGGACTGTATCCATAAAAAGAGAACCGGACATAACAAGGGATTCCTTATTAGCGAGCATTATGCGCTTACCCGCTCTTGCAGCAGCCAGATTTGGCAACAAGCCAGCAGCCCCCACGATTGCCGCCATGACATAATCGACTTCATCTAATGCCGAAACTACTTCTAAAGCGTCTTTACCCCCCAGAACTTTAGTATTGCTTCCAACAGCCGCTAGACGTTTATGTAAGTCTTCAGCCTTCTCTTCATTGACCATCACAGCATAGAGGGGCTGGTATTCCAGACACTGTTTTTCTAGATAGTTCGTACTTTCGTTAGCAGTAAGTGCAATGACTTCATAATCATTTGGATGTCTTGAGATAACATCTAAGGTATTAACACCAATAGTTCCAGTAGAGCCTAATATACAAATTCCTTTTTTAGAATTCATACTTGAATTGCGCCCCAAAGAACACCCATAGTAAATATAGGAAGAGCAGCCAATATCCCGTCAACTCTATCCAAAATACCACCATGACCCGGAAGTATATTTCCGGAGTCTTTTAGTCCTACTTCTCGCTTCATTAAGCTTTCAAACAAATCACCAGCGACTGACATTATTGCCACTACCATTGAAAGAAATATAAAGTAAACCCAGTCATGAACAGGCAAAGCAAAATACCAAGCTCCAAAAATGGATAATGTCGTTGCCCCTAAAAGACCACCAAGCATTCCCTCTCTGGTCTTACCTGGACTTAATTCTGGAGCAAGTTTGTTTTTGCCAAATGCCTTTCCAGTGAAGTAAGCACCTGTATCTGCCATTGCAACCAAAGCAATAAGATATATAACCAATGAAGGATGAAGTTGATGCAGAGTGATTAATCCTACCCAAGCCGGGATTAACACAAAAAATGCAGATACCCTTAATAGCCACTTATTTTCTTTATAAAGCATTGTACCTTGCTCGTATATAGCTAGAAGAACCAGCACAAAGGCCCACCAGAAAAGCCCTAATACCATGACTATCAAACGAAAATCATTCCATCGATAAGCAAAGTAGGCAACTAATAACAACCAGGCCACATACAAGCCACGGTGAAAACCTTCTAAAGAAACTAAACGAGACCATTCCCAGCCACTGATACTGACAAAAACCAGCAGTGCGACTACGGCAAACCAAATGTTCGGTAACAACAATACAGACGCAAATACCGCAGCGATTAATACAAATGCAGTAATGATTCGCTGCTTAAGAACTGAATCCATTATTCACCTTCACCATTTTTTTCTGCAAGAACCTGTTCGCTCGTTTTACCAAAGCGTCTCTGGCGAGATGAATAGTCTGTTATCGCCAAATTCAGTTCATTAGCATCAAAATCGGGCCATAAAACATCGGTAAAATACAATTCTGTATAGGCCATCTGCCAAATTAAAAAATTACTAATGCGTTTTTCACCACCAGTCCTGATAAACAAGTCTGGATCTGGAATTCCATAAGTCGAAACGCTCTCACAGATATCATCTTCAGAGATATCATCAATATTCAAATCTTTATCGACAACTTTCTGGGCAATCGATTTAGTTGCCTGAGTCACATCCCAGCGACCACCATAATTAGCAGCAACCACAAGCTTCAGGCCATCACTATCAGCAGTAAGATCTTCCACTTGTTTAATTTTTTGTTGTAATTTTTCTGAAAACTGACTGAGATCGCCGATAATTTGAAGTCTAACGTTATTTCTCGCCAAGGCTTTTGCTTCACGCTCTAATGCCAACATAAACAAAGACATTAAATTTGATATTTCTTCTTCTGGGCGCTTCCAGTTTTCACTACTAAAAGCAAATAAACTCAGGCACTCAACATTTAACTTAGCACAGGTTTTTACAATTTCGCGAACTGCTTCCACACCTTTTTTATGCCCTAACAAACGAGGGCGGTGTTTAGCTCTTGCCCAGCGACCATTACCATCCATGACAATGGCAATGTGGCGGGGAATTGTTAATTTATCAGTCATATCAGAGAGTTGAAGGTATTAAACCTTCATCAAGTCTTCTTCTTTAATGGCAACCACATCATCAATCTCTTTGACATACTTATCCGTTAATTTCTGAATTTCTTCCTGACCTCTTCTTTCATCGTCTTCAGATATTTCTTTTTCTTTTTCTAACATCTTAAAATCAGAATTTGCATCTCGACGAATATTACGTACTGCAATTTTCCCATTTTCGCCTTCACCTTTAACTACTTTCACAAGGTCACGACGACGCTCTTCCGTAAGTTGTGGCATGGGTATACGTATTACAGTACCCGCTGAATTAGGATTCAAACCCAAATCAGAATTCATAATAGCTTTCTCAACAGCCTGAACCATTGGACGCTCCCAAGGCGTTACTGTTAGCGTACGCGCATCTTCAACACCGATGCTTGCTACCTGACTTAACGGAGTATCACTTCCATAATAATCGACCATGATATGTTCAAGAAGACTTGGATGTGCACGTCCAGTTCTAACTTTTGCCAACTCACCTCTTAAAGAATCGATACTCTTTTTCATTCTTGTTTCAGCATCTTTAATAATGTCATTAATCATGTTTCAGTCCCTGCTTAATCTTTAAACTTTTTAAATTTCACAAATTCTTTTTGTTATAACGCCGTTACACAGGCATTACAAGTGTTCCAGAGAGCTTGTCTCCATTAACAATTTTATCTAGCGCGCCTGCTTCAAACATATTAAACACACAAAGCGGCATATTATTCTCTCTGCATAATACCATCGCAGTGAGATCCATTACACCTAACTCTTTAGCGATTGCTTCATCAAAACCAAGTTGATCATAACGTTTCGCATCTGGATTCTTCATTGGGTCAGAATCGTATATGCCATCAACCTTAGTTGCTTTTAACAACAAATCAGCCTCGATTTCAATCGCACGCAAACTCGCAGCAGTATCCGTAGTGAAATATGGATTACCCGTTCCTGCCGCAAAGATCACCACTTCACCTTCAGATAAAAACTCACGAGCTTTAATAGCAGAATATTCTTCACCCAGCTGATCAATCTTTAACGCTGACATTACACGGCAATTCACTCCTTGTTTTTTGATCGCATCCTGCATAGCCAGTGCATTCATAACGGTAGCTAACATTCCCATTTGATCAGCACTCACTCGGTCTATTCCACCTTGTGCGAGACCTGCGCCTCTGAAGATATTGCCACCACCGATGACTAAGGCTACCTGAGTACCAGACTGTTGTTGTTTAACGACTTCTGTAGCTGTTTGTGCCAACACATCAGAATCTATTCCGAATTCATATTGACCCATTAGGGCTTCGCCACTCAGCTTTAGTAAGATTCTTTTATAGTTTTGGTTCATAGTAGCTCGGCTCCTTTAAATTTTTGCATAGACTACACAATTATATGATTACTTACCATAATGTATTTTTGCACAATTCCCGCAAAACATACTTAACGAAGTTGATTATCACTTCCTGACAAAGCCTGATCCTTAAACGATAATTAAAACTGTTTAGTTTTATGTTTTAAATAACAAAACGATAAGCGCATCAACAACCCATAAATTAGCATTTAAATATAGAGAGAAAGCATTGAAACATATTAAGCAAAACTACTGGCGCTCAATAAAATAAATTTAAGTCACCCCCCTACTTTTAGGCCGTTTTTTTAATCCGCATAAATCATGACCACTATATAAAAATCTCAGACAAAAAAAAGGAGCGTAAACGCTCCTTTTCCAACTAATGAAACATTAGTTTAGCTTCCTTTCACCTGCGCCATAACTTCTGCCGCAAAATCTTCCTGTTTTTTCTCTATGCCTTCACCCACTTCGTAGCGAACAAATGCAGTAACTTCTGCGCCAGCAGCTTTCAATAATTGACCAACAGTTTGATCTGGGTCTTTTACGAATGGCTGACCAACTAAAGTGATTTCAGCCAAATACTTACGCATACGACCTTCAACCATCTTCTCGATGATTTCCATTGGCTTACCACTTCCTTCTGCTTGAGCGATAAGAATTTCTTTCTCTTTTTCAAGCGTTTCAGCAGGAACTTCATTCTCTGAAATACAAACTGGGCGACTTGCTGCAATATGCATAGCAACGTCTTTACCAAGCGCTTCGTCACCACCAGTCATTGCCACTGCAACACCGATACGAACACCGTGGCTGTAAGCATATACCTGGCCAGCGTCTGAAGTAAGCACTTCAAAACGACGAACTTGCATATTCTCACCAATTTTAGCAACTAGGTTTGCACGCACTTCTTCAACAGTCTCGCCTGAATCCAATGGCATTGCAGACAATGCTTCAACATCAGCTGGCTTATCAGCAAGTACGCGAGCACCAACTGCATTAGAAAAGTTAATGAAATTCTCATCCTTAGCAACAAAATCAGTTTCACAGTTAACTTCGACGATAGAACCTTCTTTACCATCTTCAGATACTGTTATAACAACCGTTCCGTCAGCAGCAACGCGACCTGCTTTTTTGTCAGCTTTAGCCGCACCTGATTTACGCATCAAGTCGATTGCAGCTTCCATATCGCCACCTGTTTCGGTAAGCATTTTCTTGCACTCCATCATGCCAGCGCCAGTGCGCTCACGGAGTTCTTTAACCATTGTAGCTGTAATAGCCATGTCTATTTCCTCAGAAATTAAATAGGGGAAATGCATTCATCTCTGAAACATTCCCCCTAAAATCTAAATTTAAACGTATTGAATTTTAATGGGGGCTTAAAGGCCGCCCATAAGCTCATCTTGCAAAGTCTTTAGCTCATCCCACTTACCATCAGCAGCTAATTGTGCTTGCTGTGGCCAAGTTTTAGGCTCTTTAGACTTTAATGTAGCTACAGTATCAAGGATCGTCTTAATTGCATCACGTTCCATACCTGCCAATTGAGCATAAGTAGTAACACCCGCTTCGCCTAGAACTTCAGCAATCTTTGGACCGATTCCTTCAATTTTCTTTAGGTCGTCTGCTTCTGCAACAGCTTTAGGTGCTTCTTCTTTAGCCGGAGCCGCTTCTTTAGCTGGCGCTTCTTCTTTCGCAGCAGTAGGAGCTTCTTTCTTTGTTACTTTTGCAGCTGGAGCAGCTGGCTTCTCAGCAGCTTTAGCTTTAGGAGCTGGCGCAGCAGCTGCCATTTCTTCAGCATTAGTTGCAGCAGCTAAATGACCTTCAACTACTGAATCAGCAATTGCAGACGTGTAAAGCTGGATCGCGCGAATCGCGTCATCGTTTCCCGGGATTACATAATCAATGTTATCTGCTGAGTTATTTGTATCAACAATACCGATTACTGGAATGCCTAGCGTTTTTGCTTCTTTAACAGCAATGCTTTCATGTCCTACATCGACAATGAAAAGCGCATCAGGGAGAGAACGCATGTCTTTAATTCCACCAAGACCTTTGTTCAATTTTTCGTATTCACGAGTAAGCATTAATGCTTCTTTCTTACCACCACGATTGATTGTTCCATCAGCTTCCATCTTTTCGATTTCTTGCATACGACGAACTGACTGCTTAACAGTCTTGTAGTTAGTAAGCATTCCGCCCAACCAACGTTGGTCAACGAAAGGCATTTTACAACGAGTTGCTTCATCACGAACTGAGATTTGTGCAGCACGTTTAGTACCAACGAACATTACCTTGCCACCCTTCGCTGCGATATTTCCAGCAAAGTTCAACGCGTCGTTAAATAACGGCAACGTCTTTTCAAGGTTAATGATATGAATTTTATTTCGGTCACCAAAAATATAAGGTGCCATCTTAGGGTTCCAGTAGCGGGTTTGATGTCCGAAATGAACACCAGCTTCCAGCATTTGGCGCATAGTAACTTTAGCCATAATAATATCCTCTTGGGTTAGGCCTCCACATATCCAACATAACAACCTGTAAGTTTTTTCTATAATTGAGAAAAAGACCCACAAGCACCCTGCTACATCTTGACGACATGTGTGTGAATTTGAAATAAAAAGGCACTACCCTCGATATTCCATTTAATTTCGCGAAAAACCACCAAATATCTAGCAAATTCAACGCGGCGCACTTTATATCATAAACAGATACATCTCACAACTGTTTCACTATCATTAAAAAAGTAGCATAATTCGCGTTTACCTAACTTATTACATAAATATCTAAAGGACATTATGGCTATTCAGATCAAATCACCCGAGCAAATAGAAAAAATGCGTGTTGCCGGTCGTCTCGCCGCAGATGTTTTAGATATGATAGGTCCGCACGTTGTTCCGGGAGTTACAACAAATGAACTGGATAAAATCTGTCATGACTATATCGTCAATGAACAAGAAGCCATTCCTGCCCCGCTGAATTACCACGGCTTTCCTAAATCAATCTGTACATCAGTCAATTATCAAGTCTGTCATGGCATTCCTAGTGACAAGAAACTTAAAAAAGGCGATGTCATTAACATCGACATCACGGTTATCAAAGATGGTTTTCACGGCGATACCAGTAAAATGTTCTATGTTGGTAAGCCAAATGTAGCGACTGAACGCCTTTGTGAGGTTGCTCAAATAGCATTATATATCGGTATCGACATGGTTAAACCTGGGATTAAACTGGGTGATATCGGACATGCAATCCAGACTTATTCAGAAGCACAGCACTACTCTATCGTTCGTGAATATTGCGGGCATGGTATTGGAGAAGTATTCCATGAAGAACCTCAAGTTCTACACTACGGCAAACCAGATACTGGCGTTACTATAGAAGAAGGGATGACATTCACTATCGAGCCTATGGTTAATCAGGGCAAACGTCATATAAAAACTCTGCCAGACAACTGGACCGTAATAACTAAGGACCACAAACTTTCAGCACAGTGGGAACACACTCTTAATGTGACATCTGATGGTGTTGAAATCCTCACTTTGCGAGATGAAGAGAAAAACTGGCGCGATCTTTTGCCTAGCTAATTGAAAGATCATAGTTTGCACCTTTATAATTTACACACCATAAAGCACAAAAATGACCGCTGAAGCTGACAAAACAGCCCTCAGAGCCGCTATGCTTGACTAAAAACCTCAATTGTTATAAGTTTATATTTGAGTGCAATGTATTTTTCAAGTAACTACCAAGTAATTGCTTTGTAACGAAAGTTTTATAACGCGTTATCCTCATGAAACATTGCTTATGCTTACACCCGTTAGGGGTGTCGTGATGCCAATCAATTAAATCATATTTAATATGGTGATTTATACAAAGAACGATGGGGACTGGCATCCAATATTTTCTAATAATGTAAATTTCCAGAGCGAAATAAACCATTCAAACTAACTAAGCCGTTATTTTTATTAATAATATTATAAAACATCAGCCATAGAGTAACACCCGCAATTCAGGCGGGGGGGACAAAATTTGTCATTTTCAGACTTTAATTTAAATAAAGACTTCATTAAATCGATTGAAGAGTCGGGTTATAAATCACCGACAGAGCTTCAAACACAACTGATTCCTTTAGTAGCAGAACGAAAAAGTGCGCTCATCTGGAGCCAATCCGCATCGGGCAAAACCGGCGCTTTCTTAATTCCTGCAATGAATTATATTCTTGAAAACCCAGCTCCAGAAAAGCGTGGTGCACGCGTTTTAATTCTTACTTCTCGACGCGATCGGGTTAGCCAAATCAACTACACAATAAAACGTTTGAGTAATGATTTAGTCATGCGCTTCGGTTTTATTGTTAGCGGTCGTCCTTATCAAACGCAAATGCGCTTAATGAGACGCCCTTTAGACATCATGATTGCAACACCAGGTCGCCTTAATGACTTGATGAATAATGGCAAAGCCGACTTTTCTCAATTGGAAATGTTAATCATCGATGATCTATCGAGTATTTATAAAAAGAATTTACAAGGTTTAGTAGAAAATATTTTGCAACAGGCAGACCCTGATTGCTCATCGATTACATTTGTAAGAGGTGATGAAGAAATTACCCCTTATGCCACTAGCCTATTTCCTGATGCGGTTCAAATCACTGTTGATGAGGAAGAGGAAGAAGAAAAACAAGAGTCAAACGAAGTTATGGTCCAACAAGAAAAACAACAACCGCGACAAAAAGTACAAAAGAATTCAAAAGAAGAAGTTTCAGCGAAGAAAACTGCTCAAAGTCCTAATAAAAACGCAAATAACGATACCAAGAAAGCGGAAGAAAACATTAAAAAGGTCGACATAAAGTCACTGATGCCACAAAAAGTACACATTGCAGACGACTACACGCATAAAATAGCCATGATGGATTATCTCATGGATGAGTTTTCTGGTGAGTCGACACTGATATACACAGCAACTAATAAAGCGGCTAAAACACTGCAAGAAAATCTGGCTAATCACGGGCACACTGCGGAACTAATCAGTGAGCTTAATGCAGAAGAATTCGATGAATGCGATATCCTCATTTATAGCGATCAGGAGAATAACTCATTCAGCAATGAAGAACTTCAAACTGCAGACACTAATATCATCAATTTCGACCTGCCACACAAAACTGAAAACTATCTAAAAAGACTAGAACATCACAATCAAGACAGGAAAAAACCTACACTGCTGATCATAGATGGCTACAATTTTAATGAATTAAAGCATCTTGAAAAAACCTTTGGAGAAAAGCTTCCATTAGCTACGATTCCAGGGCTTGAGCCGTTAAAACCGTTTGTGAATTTAAGCAAGCCAAAGCCAAACAATCGATCAAACCAGCCAAAAAGAAATCAAAACGGCAAGAAAAACCTAAAACCCAAAAATCCTAAAAATGCCAAGAACGCCAAAAACCCAAGAAGAACAAAACCAGGTGGTAGAGCGAACCCAAATAACAATACACAAAAAGCGGCTGACGGTACGGCAACTTCTCGCCGCCAGCATAAAGGTCCATTTGGCAGATTAAATGGTGGAACGCACAGAAAGAATAATGGCAAAAAGGTTGGCGTTAGCAGAGTCGGCACTGATGCACCTAAAGATAGTGGTAGAGGTTGGCAATCAGACTTTGCAGAACCGAAGGAAAGATCAGCCGACAAAGACAAGCCAGCTGTAGCTATTCGCTATAGTAAAAAACGCTCATTGAGCGTTAAGAGACCAAAAGAAATCGAATCACCTGATCCCGATTAAGCTTAAAGCTCTAAACAACAAAGCTCTAGACAACTATTAAACATCATTAAAAAAGCCCCCTAAAGTAGGGGGGTGACTTTTAAAGGTTTCGAGTCATCCACAGATCGACTTTGCCCCATAGCCACTCTTTAAATCGCTGTATTTTCGAGCGATTGACCCATAATTTATAGTGAATTTCTTCGCAGTTATGGAAGTCATCTTCTAAAACTTTTCGGGCGATGTCAGCACTTTGTTTACTCCGAACTTCCAGATTAGCTTCCAGATTCCAGCGAAAATTCCAGCGATCCACATTTGAAGAACCGATCGTATACCAATCATCGATTAACACCATTTTAGTATGCGTAAAACGCCCCTGGTATTCGTAAATTCGGACACCAAAACGTAGCAATCTCGCATAATATCGTCTGCTGGCGTAACGCACAGATGGATGGTCCGTAATAGGTCCCGGCAATAATAAACGCACATCATTGCCTCGCAATGCAGCACGTCGCAGCGCTTTCCTGACTTTTCTCGAGGGGATAAAATAGGCGGAAGCAAACCAGACGCGGCTCTGGCATTTATTCATGCGATTAAGTAGAACACGTTTAATTTCTAATTTTTCACCACCGCTGGTGTAGGACAAGCGCCCCAGAATATCATTATCAATCGATGCTGGTTGTATCGCTGCTGGTACAGGCTGGCCTGACCATTGACTAAACATATCGAGAAACAAGGTATGCCAATCAGAGATCACTTCTCCTTTAATATCCACAACCGTTTCACGCCAGGCGTTATCACCATAAAAATGATCTGTAATACCTGCGCCACCGACAAACACACTCTCGCCATCGATAATCAGATACTTTCGATGGGTTCGTTTTAAATTATTTTTTAGTCCTTTGAGCGTTTTGAAACTGAGCGGATTGTAAAAAGCCAACTGCACACCTGAAGATGTGAGTCGTTCTCTATCCTGCGAAGACAATGCCTTTGCACCATAACCATCAACAAGTAACTGCACACAGACGCCTCTTAATGCCGCGTTAGAAAAGGCTTTGATGAATTTATTTGCGACTGCCCCCGATTCAAATAAATACATCTCCATTAACACATAGTTTTCTGCCTTTTCTATGGCTTTCAACATAGCAGGAAAAAACTGCTCACCATCGATGAGGAATTCAATAGAATGTCCTTCACGCCATGGAAAGGTCTCTTGTGAGTGCTTGTGCTTCATTAACTTAAGCTGTCATATTCATGAATAAATGCTCTGATCTTAACCTGTATTGATTGTGGCTCATATAGATACCTATTGAATAACTGTAGTCCAGCCCAACTATAGTTTAAAAGCCACAATAACAATTTAAGCGCATTCTAGAAAATAACCTTTACAAACTGGCCAACTTTTTCAATAACAGAGTTTACGCACTACACGGTAACAATTTCATGTTCGATTTGATTAGAAAATTTAAAGAAGAATTTATCCTGCGAAAACATTTAGTTGATGATGCTTTGTGGCTTAAGGCAATCAATAAAATTCAAATTTTAAAATCATTAAAACCCAGAGAGTTAGCGCGATTAAAAAGGCTCAGCAGTCTATTTATTTACGAAAAAACCTTCACTGGCATTCGTGGGTTTGTCGTCGATGATGAAAAAAAGCTGATGATCGCTGCACAGGCCTGCCTTCCTATTTTAAACCTCAATATGAGCTATTACGATGGCTGGATAGAAATCGTCGTCTACCCTGATAACTTTGTGGTATATCGAAACGTCACCGATAATTTCGGGCTAGTTCACGAAACCAGTTCTGCGTTAAGTGGTGAAGCCTGGTCCAGAGGACCAGTAATACTCGCATGGACTGACGTCGAACGCGACAGCTTACATAATCACCCCGGGCGTAATGTTGTGATTCATGAATTTACGCACAAACTGGATATGCTCAATGGTCGTGCCAATGGTATGCCACCATTGCATCCGAAAATGCACCGCAAGCAATGGACCGATTCACTCAGCCACGCTTACGATATTCTGGTGAATCAAATAGAAAATTTCGAGCCAACAACAATCAACGAATACGCTGCGACCAATCCCGCTGAGTTTTTTGCCGTGATCAGTGAATACTTTTTTACTGCGCCTGAAATTCTCTTTGAATATTGTGCAGAGGTCTATAAGCAATTGGTGCTGTTTTATAAGCAGGATTATTTAAAATTAGATAAGTACTAAAAAGTGCCCATAAGTGGCGGGGTGACCTATAACTGAGACTATATCTAACCCCACAACAATAATTGGGATTAGTCAGTCAACGTTTTAATCTCATCAAGCAGGCATTTCAACTGCAACGGCTTTTCAGTATTCACGGTAACAGCAAACTCAAGCTCCTCTTCATTCAACGCTTTCCATTGAGCTATTTGATGCTCAAGCACCGCAAGATCCGCATCCGACACGTCATTTTTTCTCGCAATAATTCGCTCTCGCAACACATCATGGGAAGCAGTGACTTCGACAATAACAAATGACACCCCCCTACTTTTAGCCAGTTTTTTAAAAGGCTCTCGTTGTTGTTGTTTTAAAAATGCAGCATCGACAAAAACGGTATTGCCAGCATTTATGATTATCGATGCTAGCTCAAGAAGCTTTTCATAAGTTTGTTCAGATGATTCAGAAGTGTAAATGCCTTCATTAACACCATTCGACGTTTTCGCTGTAACATCAAGAGATACATCAAACATGCGCTTGCGCTCGACATCGGAACGTATTCTTATCGCGCCAGTGTTCTCCAGAATTTGCTGGGATACCGTACTTTTACCCGATGCAGATAAACCCCGCATAATGATTAATGCAGGAGATCGTTCTTTGGCATAGCGTAAAGCCAACGCGATGTAAGAATCAAACTCTGCCAGCGCTGTGTTTTTCGAATCATCTGTTATTTGCTGAATACGCAAGGCATCAACTTTGGCTCGCACCATCGCACGATAACTGAGATAAAAAGGGAGGATTGAAAGCCCTTCGTAGTCGCCTGTAATTTCCAGATACGCATTTAAAAAACGATAAGCGAGATGATCTTGCTTGCGATCTTGTAAATCCATAATCAAAAAAGCTATTTCGCTGATGACATCAATCCAACGTAAGTTATCATTAAACTCTATACAATCGAAAGCCAATGCTTTGTCATTCAACCACACGAGATTGCGTAAGTGCATGTCACCATGACATTCTTTGATGAAACCATCGCGTTTGCGCTGGGAGAAAACCGGTTGTAACCGGGCAAATTCAGATTCACTCCATTTTTTTAACGCACTCAACTTTTCGTCATAAGCAGATACTTTCAACGCTTCGCTTATGTGCTCAAAGTTTTCTTTGACTGGTTGGGAAATTCTTTCAGGCTTACCGTAATTCGTGTCAGCGCCTGCTGCCGCTGTATTTTCATGAAACGCTGCAACCATCTGCGCAATGCTATCGATATGCTTATTCCCGAGTTTACCTGCGTGAAGCATATTATCGAGTTGTACCGATTGTGGAAATTGGCGCATTTTCACCGCGTATTCAACTGTATATTCTATTGAATTACTGCCATTTGAAATCAAAGGAGATTCAGGAGTGCCTGAAATAGTAACAACATCCAAGTAGATATCAGGGGCTAATCTGCGATTGAGGCTTAATTCCTGCTCACAGTATTTCTTTCTTTTTTCCAAGGTGGAAAAATCCAGAAAGCCAAAATTCACCGGTTTCTTAATTTTATAGGCATAGTCACCGGTTAACACAACCCAGGAGATATGGGTTTCAATTAACTCAATGTTTTTAACAGGATGATCATAAACATCGGGATTTAACAGCTTCTTAATGTTAAAACTCATTTTCAGGACCTTTAAGTATTTTCACCAGTTAATTGCAGAATTTCCTTTAATTCTCTTGCTAATAAACCCGTCAAAGAAACCTGATTCGTTGGATGCTTAATGCTGTTACAACTCCAGATATTGATTACACCTTGCTCTTTCAACGCTTCGATAGAACCTTCCATAAATAAAGCATGCGTCACCAATACCGATATAGAAGCAGGTTGATATTGCTGAAGTTGTTTTGCCGCCTGAATCAGTGTTTGACCGGAACTTGCCACATCATCAACCAGTACCATATTCCGCCCTTGATAATCACCAGCGGGCAAATTGATCTCTACGTTTTTGTCACCACGACGTACTTTAGTAGCGACACTGCTGTCCATTTTATTCGGTAAGGCAATAGCCTCGACCCATTGCCGTGATTCTCCATCAGGGCCAAGCAAAAAAGGACTATCAACATGTTGTTTTAGAAATTCTCCCATGGGCTCAGTCGCGGTTAAATTAATCGCATATTCAACCGGGATGGCTTCAGACAGTTTACTGATGCGATGCAGATGTGAATCTACGGTAATCACGCCCTCAAAGCTTTCTGACAATAGTTTACCAATCACTTTCTGACTGACGACTTCACCGGGGTTAAACGCTATGTCCTGGCGCATATAAGCCAGATAAGGGGCTACCAGTATAATCTTCTTAATCCCGAGTTGCCTTGCGCCTCGTGCGGCCATAATTAGCTCTAAGAGTTTATTATTGGGATGATCGAGACTACGATAAATGACTATCTGAGTTGTAGATTTCAATGCATCTGCTGGCAAAGTGATTTTGCTTTCACCATCAGGAAAGACGTGGATATCAATATCTGCATACGAAATTCCTGTGAGTTTCGCCAACTCTTGGGCTTGTCGTTTTGACTCAGGAAAACCTAGCAATAAATACGTTGAAGACGATGTCATGTCTGGCTCGATGTCTGATTAGAAGACTCGATTCGATAACCATTATTCTTATCACTAGAGTCTTTGGCAAAATTAAAGTCAGCATTAATTTCAGCGTAAATAGTATATAAAGGATCGCCCTGGCTAACTTGATCGCCTATTTTTTTATGCAAATCAACCCCCGCTCCTTTATCCATTGGCGAGCCTGCCAATCTTGCTATCTTCGCCATTTGTAAATTATCTATCGCCTCTACAGTTCCACTCTCCAGCGCAGTAACAGTATGTTTTAATTTTCCCAGCAAAGCCGGCTCAGTATTTTCACCCTGTGCTTTGATAATCGATTGCATTTTATCCAGCGCACGCCCTGATTCGAGTATATTGCAGGCTAATTTATAACCTTCACCGCCTCTAACATCAGGATCAAACTCGAGTATACGACCCGCTAATTGCAATGACTTTTCGCGTAAATCACGAGGCGCTTCAGGATCATTCTGCAGTATTTGCATCACATCGCGAACCTCGAGCACCGGCCCAATTCCTTTGCCTACGGGCTGTTTACCATCAGTGATCACCACATCAATTTCAAGCCCCATTCGGTCACCGACATATTCAAACATTTTACGGAGTTTTAAGGCATGAGATTGTGATTTCACTTTTGCACTGGGGCCGATAGGAATATCGATGAGTAAATGCGTTGAGCCAGCAGCAACTTTTTTCGACAAAATGGACGCGATCATTTGACTGGATGAATCCAGTGAAAGCGGACGCGACACGGAGATAAAAAAGTCATCAGCTGGTGCGAGTTTAGCGGTGCCGCCCCATGCTATAAATGCGCGCTGGTGGCGTAAAATCGAATGCAGTTTATCTAGCGGCAAATCGACATTAGCCAACACCTCCATCGTATCGGCTGTTCCTGCAGGTGATGTAATTGCACGGCTTGATGTCTTTGGCATCAGCATTCCATGCGCAGCAATAATAGGGGTAACAATCATGGTGGTACGATTTCCGGGAATGCCGCCAATACAATGCTTATCAACAACCAGAGATTCTTCCCAATCGAGCGTTTCACCTGTGGCAACCATAGCCTGCGTTAAATAGAGAATTTCTTCGCGCTCCAAACCTGATTCTGCCGTTCCCACTAAAAATGCGGCAATCTCAATTTTAGAATAACGATTCGCTACGATGTCTTTACAAATATTCAAATACTCATCGGCGCTTAAACTATTACCCGCGATTTTACTGTGTACCGCAAGAATAGAAGCAGGAGGTGTCGCGTGATTGATGCTGACAGACTCACCTTCGGTTACGCCAAACTGGCGAAACGTTCGTTCGCACAATCCTAACTCGTCAGGCGCAACGATATTTTCATCATCAACGATATTTAGTACCGCAATGACTGGCGCTCTTCCATCGCCATCCCAAATCTCGATTTTATTCAGCGCCTGAAAACCTTCCGTGTGATAAAGGGGACAATCGCGATGCAGATATGCGACATTTTCCTTGTAGGTATCGATGGCAATTTTACGTAATTTTAAAGTGGTCATATTGAGTCCATAAGCAGCTGAAAAACCAGTTTATTGCATAAATAATAGAGGATAAATCTTACAATTCATTTTTAACCCACCCGCCAACTTTGACGCGTTTTTTTTAAATTAGTTTTTCAGCCATCTGTTGTATTTCCATTATTTTTGTTTCGGTTAATTCCTGATCTGGTTTACTTGCTACCATACCCGTAAATAAAACCGCTACAGGTTTAGCGCCCACCGTTTCTGCTGATTTTTTTAGTTGCCCAATCGTTCCGAACAACCACCGCCCCATAAAGCCGGGAGCCGCACTCGAAGACACTAAAATAGCTTTCTTTTTCGGGTTTATCTTAGCTTTTCGAAACAGGGGAAACTTCGCACCCCACGGCCAATAACCATAAACGACTAATCTTTCCATGAAGCGTTTGTATAAGGCGGTAACAGAGCCAAAATTCGTTGGGGAAGCGAAGATGTAAGCATCTGCGTTTTCTATTTTTTCTACCAACTCATTTAAGCCATCATCGATGACACATTTGCCAGGCTTCTCTCCGGCTTGTTGTGTGCATTCTCGGCAATTTAGGCAGAATTCAATGGGATGATCACGCAGATGGATATACTCGACTTCAACCCCCTGAATCAAGAGTGTTTGAATGAGTATATCTACCGCTTTATCAGTTACACCATCATCCCGATAAGAACCATTCACTGCTAATACTTTAGTCATGATGTTATTCCTATTTTCGACAATAGTTGAAGGTAAAACTGTCTAATGAGAACTAAAGGTCATACTCCTGACCGCGCTTACCTATACGTACTTCTGTATCTTCTAAAAGTCCTGCAAATGTTTCCATCGCATCCACTTCACCATGCACGAGATAGGTGATTTGAGGTTTATTGATCGCTTTGTGCCATGCGAGTAACTCACCTTGTCCGGCATGCGCAGAGAAACCACCGATAGTATAAATTTGAGCATTGACTGCGATTTCTTCACCAAAAATTGAAACGGTTTTAGCACCATCAACAATTCGACGCGCGAGTGTTCCTCTGGCAGCAAAGCCAACAAAGATAACGCTACATTCTTTTCGCCATATATTTTTTTTCAGGTGATGACGAACTCGCCCACCCGTACACATGCCAGAACCTGCAAGAATCAACGCGCCGCTATGAATATTATTCAACGCCATTGAATCTGATGCCTCATGAGAAAAATGTAGGGATGGAAAATCAAACGGATCATGACCACTGGCAAATAACTTTTTGGTTTCGCTGTCATAGCATTCAGGATGGCGCGCAAAAATATTGGTTGCTGAGATCGCCATAGGAGAATCAAGAAACACTTGCAAACCTCTTGGTAGCTGCTTTTCTTTCCAGCCCTCGTGCAAGTAATATAAAAGCTCTTGCGCTCTTTCTAGCGCAAATGTTGGAACAATGATATTTCCACCACGTGATACGGTTTGATTAATCGCTTCAAAAAACTCATCAATAGACGGCTCAAGTTCTTTATGTGCTCTATCACCATAAGTCGTTTCCATAACCACAACATCAGCATGCGGAGGGGTGTCAGGGTCTCGAAGGATAGCTCTACCGTTAGTACCCAAATCTCCAGAAAACAATACGGTGCGTTTACGACCTTCCTCTTCCAGTTCAAGAAAAATACATGCCGAACCGAGAATATGCCCGGCATCTATAAAGGTTGCTTTGATGCCTTTTGCTACTTGAATGGGCTTGTTATAGCTTGCTCTACGACCGAAGTAATTTAGCGCATAAAGTGCATCTTCTGTTGTGTACAAAGGCTCAATCAGTGCTTTAACATGTCTTTTACGCTTCAGCTTACGATTTTTTCGGCGCACGTCTTCTTCATTTAGATGAGCAGAATCCAGCATCACGACTCGGGCTAATTCCTGAGTCGCCATGGTCGTAATAATTTCCCCTTCAAATCCCTGCTTAGCGAGTAATGGGATACGACCACAATGATCCAGATGCGCATGAGTCAATAAAAGGTAGTCGATAGCGGCGGGATCAAATCCGAAAGGTTTAGCGTTGTCTTCCTCAACCTCTCTTGAACCCTGAAACAGACCACAGTCTATCAATAGCTTCTTACCCGCTACTTGAATAAGGTGACAAGAACCTGTCACTCCTTCTGCCGCACCATGAAAACTAATTTTCATTAATCCAATCCTTGTAGTAAGTTAGCTAACGAAGAATAACTATAAATATTTTGGTAAATGCTCTCGAATCTCTTCGGTTTCCATATTGCTTAAGTCTTTATCAAGCTGAAGTGAAATAACCGCTTCAACTTCTTTACTTAATTCTTTGCGGAGCAAACCCAGAAAATGAGGCGCCGCTACCAGAATTAATTTACCAAATGACTTATCACGTAAATTATCATCAAGATAAGCACCAATTTCTTTTGCAAATCGAACAGCATATTGCTCTTTATGTTCTGATTTTTCTCCGACACCATGCTTGCTCTGATCAGAGCCGCCTATTACTCTACCGGGTTTATCAGATACCAAATCCTGATCTCGCAGTTTTGCCTCGGGTGAGGTCATTGAGTTAATTTCAACCATTGGATCTACAGGTTTATCGGCAGTGAAAGTTCTAGCTCTCGCTTCATCTGCTACTAGTATCCATATCTTAGACATTTTAATTCTCCTCTTTTTGAGTTAAGGACAAATCTTCTATTAAACCACTTCGACGTCATACTGGCATGAATGTCTGTTTAACGTCTTGACCTCTATCATTAATATGTCTTAATTTTTATTCATAAGTGACTTATTTCACAGAACTCAAAAAACCAAAGGCCTATATTCGTTCATGAGAATATTATGCGCATTTAACAAGAATAATCAGAGGATTAATTCCATGAAAAATACAGAAGTAGTCGTGCACATCAACTAGGAATTAAATAAACAACACCGAGATGATTTATCGCAAAAGGTTTGTAAACTTGCAGGCGTGGTCTCAGCCGAACTTCCTGACAAACAACCTCATCTAATGATTGTTGGTTTTAATTCTGAGACTACAAAATCTTTGCAGGTACTTAATGGGGTTAAAGATAGTGGAGTACATGCACAGCTGGTAGGCTGGTTATAATCTTAGAATCACTAAACTCAGCCAACATGCTCAGTATTTAAATAGTCAGGCAAATGTGGGGCTTTTTTTAGGCAAAAACCAAGCTATTACCTAACCCCTATCTAACTAATACAACCGGACAATGTGCTTGCTGAATAAATGCACCAAAATGTGCTTTATTTTGCAGCCACTGCATATCACGGGGAATGATCAGCATATGAGCGCGCATCTGTCCTGATTTATTAGAAAACTGGCTTTGTGTCATTGTTTCAATGCCTAAAGTGATATCTGGATGGTCTTGGATCAACAGATTTATTTGATCTTTTATAGCTTGTTCATCTGACAAATCATTAACAAGCAAGAGTACTAATAAAGACTTTTTATTATTCTCGGCTATCTGCACCGCTATTTTAAAAGCATTTTCCGATGCCTTTGAACCATCAAATACGGCTAAAAGTGGGGGGGTGACTTCACAACAATACTTAAGCGACTGAAACGATCTATTTACTAATTTATTCCCCCCTAAAAAAAGTATTTCCGCTGAATCAATATTGTCTTTTATCCACTGAACTCTTTCACCACGAATAACTTGAAATGAACAATCGACCTTTACACTATTCGCGACCTTCTTTAATTCTTTTTGTGTAAGGCGCGCATTTGCGCGTAAAATCCTATGTACGCTCTCACTAGATATCTGTCTTTCCTTAGCAGACCAGAGTGAAATTTCACGTGAAAAGGACAAATCTGCAGCTCGTATCTGGTTCTCTTCTTCAATAAATAAACCTTGCAGTACTAGTTTTAGTTTTCTGGCTATTAAAGCAGCAGTCAAAAGCGATTCATGTTGATCCTTCTGATTATCCAGTAAAATCTGTACTCCTCTACCTCTCTGATTTAGCTCATTCGACATTACGGTTATCTAGCTTTTATCTGTCATGGCGTATTTACCGTGCAGTTGATGCAGCTCTTCCAGACGCTTCATTACCAGATGATTTATCGTGCCCCTGCGGTAATTGCCTTTGCGATTGGCAACGCCCACTTTCTTTCCCATGAGCAATTCAAGTGCATCATTAACGTCATCAATTGTGTGTACGTGAAACTGTTTTTTCTTTACGGCTGCAACAACATCATGCTTTAACATCAAATGTTTTAGATTAGCGCGAGGAATAATCACCCCCTGATTTCCGCTGAGACCTCTGGCATTACATATATCGAAAAAGCCTTCGATTTTATGGTTAACACCACCAATTGCCTGCGCTGCACCATGCTGATTAATGGAGCCTGTCACCGCAAAGCTTTGATTGATGGGTAGCCCAGAGAGGGCTGAAATCAGCGCGCAAAACTCAGCAATGGATGCGCTATCGCCATCAACACCACCATAGTTTTGTTCAAACACCAGTGTGGCAGAGAGTGAAAGGGGTCGATCTTTGGCATAACGATTCGCCAGACACGACGATAAAATCATCACACCTTTGGAATGAATCGGTCCGCCAAGTTTAATTTCACGCTCAATATCCAATACATTGCCATGACCCAAACGCGCCGTTGCCGTTATCCGCGATGGCTGACCAAAACTGTCTTCGCCAAGCTGATAAACGGATAAGCCATTGATTTGACCGACACATTCGCCTTCCGTATCAATGAGAATGATGTCACGTAAAATTTGTTCCCGAACTTGTTCCTGTATTTGATCGGCTCGACGAATACGTGAATCAATAGCGCTTTGTACATGCGCTACTTCAACTTCATCTTTACCATTTTTGCCTGCCCAGTAATCTGATTCGACAATCAAATCTTTGAGCTTTCCCCGATGCAAAGAGAGCTTTTCAGCATCGCCCGTTTCCCTGGAGCAATGCTCAATGATTCGGGCAACACCTTCGCGTTTTATTGGGCGTGTTTTTTCTATGTTTGTAACGATAGAGATAATCTGCGCCAGTTGATTGACGGAATCCGCATCTCGATCAAACGATTCTGAAAAATCAGCGGTCGCTTTGAATAATTCATTGAATTCGGGATCATAGGTTTTTAACAGATAATAAAGATATCGATCCCCAACCAATACAACCTTGATGTTTAAAGGAATCGCTTCTGGCTCTAGAGTCACCGTGCTCACGATACTGAGCATTCTTTCTAGCGATTGCATGCGAATTTCTTTGGCGTATAAGGTCCGTTTTAAACCGTCCCATGCAAATGGATTCATTAAAAGATTCTGCATATCAAGAATCAAATAA
Organism: uncultured Cocleimonas sp.; assembly: GCF_947495625.1. Taxonomy (GTDB): domain Bacteria; phylum Pseudomonadota; class Gammaproteobacteria; order Thiotrichales; family Thiotrichaceae; genus Cocleimonas. The sequence continues at coordinate 13,953 of NZ_CANLZW010000006.1, read as the reverse complement.
CCACCGTTGGCTTTGTGTAATGCCCCGGGTTTGATCAACGTGAAATCGGTAATCAAAGCGCCATCTTGTGCGATGTGTTCTATCCTGCCGATAAGGTTATTATAGGTAGGGTTATTCTCATATACGATGGGCGTACCTTGGAGCTCGGCATTATTAACCAGCACATTGATTTCATAGCGCCTAAGTTCTGCCGATGGTGGTGCTCCCTGCCCTTCAAGTAAGCCAGGGTTCGTATTTACCGGTAGGAAAAACTGCATATTCTCAACGATATCTTTACTGACGATATCAAGATACTTCTTTACTTCTGGTGTTTTCGAATACTTGTCCATTAACGCTTTCAGAAAGGGTTTAACGGATGATTTAGCAAAGCTGGTATTTAGCTCTTTGAATTGCTCTCTGGTTTCTTTTTCCCAAACAGGTACTTCCATCACCAGATCTTTTAGTTTTTCCTTTATCTCGTCTATTTTTTCCTGTTTTGTGTTTTGCTCAATCTCATCCAGCTTTTTGAAATCTTCCTGCGACATCGGCTTGCCGTCACTAATAGGGACGATGGTATAGCCTGTCGGCGTATTGATCATGGTGATGCCTTCTGCATCAGCCTCTTCGGCAAGTTCTGCAAACGCCTTTTCTCTGCGCTCTTCAAAGGCACCTTCTATTTCTTGAATGCGAGTGCGGTATTCGTCATTCTCATAAGCGGCGGGCACTGCCAGTAATAAATCACTCACTAACTGCGCCATGTCTGTGCGCAATTTGAAGCCTACTCCCGCTGGTAACTCAAGCGCAATTGGTTTATAGAATTCCTCATAATTATCGACATAGCACCAATCTGATGGAGGGCTCTCATCTTTGGCGTGCTGTTCCAATATTTTTTGCATAACCGCATGTTTGCCCAGCCCCTTGGAACCAGCCAGATAAATATTGTAGTTTTCACGGCGCATGCCAACGCCAAATTCAATCGCCTCTAAAGCGCGTGATTGACCTATAGCACCGTATTTCGAGTTATCGATTTCAGCAGTCGTGTCATATTTAATGTCTGCCGGATTCGTTACCCTATAAAGTTCCTCGGGCTTTAATTTGATACTACTCATCTTACCCTTGTCTCATTCTATTTAATTTTTATAGTATTTATATTAGCTGATCAAATCCTAGGTGTCCGCACAATTAATACAAAGGGTTGCATACGGTATTGCTTTTAAACGTTGCGGTGAAATCTCTTCTTCGCATTTAGCACAAATTCCATAAGTGCCATTCTCGATGCGCTTTATTGCATGTTGCACTTGCTCTAATTCTTCTCTGGTATCGTTTTCTAACTGATCGACAACTTCATCATTTTCTCGCTCTACTGCTTGTTCGGATGAGTCAATACTGTGGCTGCTTGATCTGTCTGCTGATAAATTTTTTAAACGCTGCGCTAACTCATCTTGCAACTCAGTCAATTGTTGCAGGGCTACCTCGTTTTCTTTGTTACTATTTTTATTTATTTGATTATTCATGTTCCTATCTCCAAAATTAACGCTATGCTCAATAAACAGGATGCTCACCCGAAAAAAACGCCCTAAAGTAGGGGGGTGGCTTTTCTATTTAGAATAGACCGCCTTAAGCACCAAAGACTTGATGAGTGTCATATTATTCTCAGAACTTATGCTAAATAATAGAAACTGAGTATGATTAATGATAAACAAGAATGAAAAAGGATCGATAATTGAAAATTCGTGTTCTCAGTTACAATATTCACCGTGCCATAGGGTTTGATAGGCGCTTCGCTCCTGAGCGAATTGTTGAAATTTTAAGCGAACACGATGCCGATATCGTACTACTCCAAGAGGTTGATGAAGGCGTACCTCGCTCTCGTGAATTAGAGCTAGCCAAGGAATTATCCGAAGCGCTGGGCTATCCTCATTACGTTATGGGGCACAACGTCAGTGTAAAAAAAGGCTGGTATGGTAATGCCACACTCAGCCGTTTCCCTATTTTACGCGAGCGTAATATCGACCTGACCATTGGTCAGCGCAAGCGCAGAGGTTGCCAGCATTCAACCATAGAAGTTAAAAGCAGTAGCGGTAAAACCTATCCTTTGGAAGTCTTCAATTTACATTTAGGGTTGTCTGCGAAAGAACGCCAAAAGCAAGCAGGCGTGTTATGCCGATCGAAAGAATATGAAGATTTAGATAAGGATGCTGCCTGTCTTATCGGCGGTGACTTTAACGACTGGCGCTCTCTATTACGCTCATTATTTATTGAAGGTTTAGAATTCCAGTGTGCCACCGATAAAGAGAGTAAAACGGGTTCACCCAAGGCGATTAAAACCTACCCTTCGTTCTCACCCAGAGGTGGCTTAGATCGTATCTATTATCGCGGTGGTTTACGGTTACTTTCAGCGAAACGCTGTCGTTACAAGTTATCTAAAATAGCCAGCGACCATTTGCCGATAATTACTGAATTTGAATTATTTGATTAATTGTTACCGATATTTATTAACCATTTTCAACAGCGCATTGCTCATTTACTACGCCGATAATGCTTCACTGTTGTTACAGCTTTAAAGTAGAAAACTATGGAATATAAAGACTATTACGAAATTCTCGGGCTGAAAAAAAATGCCCCTCAAGATGGAGTTAAACGTGCTTACCGAAAACTTGCACGTAAATATCATCCTGACGTTAGCAAAGAAGCAGATGCCGAAGTGAAATTCAAAGAAGTCGGCGAAGCCTATGAAGTCCTTAAAGACCCGGAAAAGCGCGAAGCTTATGACCAATTAGGCGAGAACTGGAAAGCTGGTCAGGATGGCTTTCAACCGCCACCCGATTGGGAACAGAATTTTGACTTTGGTGGCGGTGGCTATACACAAGGCAATGCTGAAGATTACAGTAGTTTTTTTGAAGACTTGTTTGGTGGCGATCGTGCTAGCAGTGGTCGTTACCATCGCTCTGGCGGTCCAAGTGGTGGCTTTCAGGCCAAGGGTGAGAATGTTCGCGCCAAGATCATGATTGACTTAGAAGACTCACTAAACGGCACCAAGCAATCCGTAAAAATGGCGATTCCCGAAATCAACGAACAAGGGCAAATCGTCAGCAAACATAGAACCTTAAGCATAAAAATCCCCAAGGGAATCAAAGAAGGCCAAACTATTCGCCTCAGCAAACAAGGTAATCCCGGACATGGCGGCGGCGAGCCAGGTGATTTGCTGATTGAAGTCGCCTTCAACCCGCATAAACTATATAACATCAACGAAAAAGATATTTCCTTGAATGTCCCTGTTGCTCCTTGGGAAGCCACCTTAGGCGCAAAGATAAAAGTACCCACGCCAGATGGCAAAAAAATGGATATGAAAATTCCACCAGATTCTCAACAGGGGCGTAAGCTTAGATTGAAAGGAAAAGGTCTGCCGGGTAAAAATGCAGGGGATTTTTATGTAGTGTTACAAATTACACTGCCACCATCTTCAAACCCTAAAGTGAAGGAATACAATGAAAAAATGCGCGACGAGATCGACTTTAATCCGCGCAGTTATTTATTCTAAAATCGGCTAAAGCCAATTATTGAAAGCCTTCTTTAATTACTTAAAAACGTAATAATAAGGCGACAAACAAGAACATAGAGAAAATACGATGAGTACAAATGTGATAAATATTATATCTGGAAGCATACTCGAAGAAGAACCAACCCTAAATCTTGCCGAGCTATGCCAGTGCTGTCAAACCCCTGCCGAGTTTATCATCCGGCTGGTTGATCAAGGCGTTATTGCACCCCTCGAAGGCGAATCCACCCGTCAATGGCGGTTCCATCAAAGCGCACAAATACGCACGCACAAAGCACTGCGCTTAAGACAAGATTTGGGCATTAACTTGTCCGGAGTGGCACTATCTCTGGAGTTACTGGATGAAATAGATAATTTGAAGAAAGAGCTAAACCAGCTTAAACATATCGCTCAAAATCAGCTATTTGATTGATTGGTCTATTACTTCAGTAATCAACTCTTTCTTTAAATGAAAAAAAAAGTAAATAAAAAACTTAGTCATGAGCACAGTCCCGAGGCAATCAAACTACGTCTGAAAAATGCTTCAAAGCCACAAAATGTATCCGATGCCGTTTTGGGTGGAATAGATGGATGTGTTACCACCTTTGCTATAGTTTCTGGAGCAGTGGGTGCAGGCTTCCCCTCCAGTGTTGCTTTGGTCTTAGGCTTTGCGAATTTATTCGCAGATGGTTTTAGCATGGGTGTGAGTAATTATGAGTCTATTATTGCTCAAAAAGAATTTACTGCAGCGATTAAACGCACCGAAGAAGAACACATAGATAACATCCCTGAAGGTGAACGAGAAGAGATAAGACAAATTTTTCAGCAAAAAGGGTTTTCTGGGGAAATCTTAGAAGAAATTGTAAAAACTATCAGCCAGGATAGGCGTTTATGGGTAGAAACCATGCTTACTGAAGAGTATGGAATACCAAAAGCAACCGCATCTCCTTGGAGATCCGGATTCACTACGTTTGCGGCATTTTTGATAGTGGGTGCAATGCCGCTGTTACCTTTTCTTATTAATTCACTAAGCATGCAGCAACAGTTTTTAATCAGCAGTGGAATTGCTGGGGTTATGTTCTTTTCGATCGGCATGCTGAAAAGCTTTTTATTCGCCATGCCAGTGTTCGTATCTGGCTTACGTACGCTTCTGACCGGAAGTGCGGCAGCTGGTCTTGCCTACCTTACTGGTTATATATTAAGAACAGTATTTAACATTGCTTAACGTTGCTTAGCATTTCTTAACACCCCCCCCCCATCCTTCCGGCGCTTTTTTTAAATAATTACTAAAAACTGCTCTAGTTGTAAATCTCGAAGGTTGAATAAAAAATTCTATATCGGAGATTTATGGCCGATAAACTTCGTTTGCTACCCGTGTTAATAAAGTCATATAGAACTCAATATCCTCTGCCTTCAAGTCTTGATGGGATTGGAGAAAATCTCCAGTTTCCGAATCATCTTCTCTGTTATAAAGCTCACCATCTTTCAACACCAAAGACTCTCGCACAAATTCCGCCGCTCTTTTGTGGCAGGAACTGCATTCATCTCTAAAACGAGGCAGGGTTTCTGTTTCTGCAAGTAGCATGTCATAAATGGCATCTTGCTGATTCTTTACCAAATAATGGTTATGTAGAAACAAATGAAAGCTATCTTTATGTAAGGGGCCTTGTAGCTTGCCATCGACAACCTTTAGAAATTTCCGTGCGAAATCAGCCGAATGACCATGGCATTCAGAACAATTTTTATCCCAGAACTTATGCAGATCTGGTCTAAATGGTTTTTTCTCTGAAGCCGAAGTTATCTGAGGATAAATAAACGATATTAGTATTAGGGCAAGCAGTAAACGGGAAAGACTAAAATTCATAAGCAGTCCGGAAAAGTGACTTAAATTTTGATTAATTGTGTTTTTCATATTGCTCCCTGTTTAAATCTGATTTCGTTATTTTTGAATTGACACCCCCGTACTTATAGGCACTTTTTTATTTGCTCACATGGGCTTTAAAGAAATAATCATGCGCATCAAGTCAGAAAGTGTTCGAGCTTCCATTTTATCCATGACTTTGGAACGGTGTGCTTCTACCGTCGATTGGCTAATGTGAAGTTCGCTGGCGATATTCTTATTTTGCATGCCGGTTACAATCAATTCCATCACTTCTTTTTCGCGATCTGTGAGGTTATCCACTTTAGATTGTATCTCAGCAAGGCGCGATGCTCTTCCGCGTTGCTCTGCATCTCTTTCGATGGCAACGTGGATACTGTCTAATAATTCCTGTTCATTAAATGGCTTTTCTAAAAACTCAGAAGCACCTGCTTTAACGGCTCTAACCGCCATTTGCACATCGCCATGACCAGTAATGATAATAATGGGAGGGCAGATAGGTTCTTTACTCAGTTGTTCCTGTAATGTGAGTCCGCTCATACCTTTCATGCGCACATCAAGAATCAAACAACCTGCTCTGGAACCATCAAAACTATCTAAATAACTTTGCGCAGAGTCGTAGGTTTCTGTCTCGAGTCCGACCGATTCTATCAATAGCTTTAAAGAGCTTCTGACTTCTTCATCATCATCTACGATAAAAACTGTGATTTGCTCGCTCATGTAACTTCCTTGTTGTTGGCGTTTCTTTTGTTATTTTCCATTTCCAATTTTGAAGCTTTAATAATGGGTAACTTGAAACTAAAGCTAACACCACCGTCGACATTATCTTCGATGATTATCTTATCATCGTGTGTTTCGATAATACCCTGACTGATTGATAAGCCTAAACCCATTCCTTGTTCTTTGGTGGTAACAAATGGGTCAAAAAGCTGCTCCAATACCTCTTTATCAATACCTGTACCAGAATCCGAAATACTAAACTTTAACTTACCATCATGTTGATTTTCAGTCTTGATGATCAGATTTCTCTGCTCTTCTGGAATGTCTTCCATCGCCTCAACTGCGTTTCTAACCAGATTAATCATAACCTGCTCAATTTGTGTGTCTTGCGCCAACACCCAGTTTACAGATTCGTCGATATCTAAATGAAGATCGACCTGCCTTCGTTCAATTTCCATATGCGTTAGTTCTAGCACCACATTGAGCATTTGTGACACTTTGACAGGTTTTTTATCAGGCAAATCCTTATTCACAAAATGCCTGATTTGTTTAATCACTGCACCGGCGCGCTCAGCCTGCTTTGAAATTTTCTCCATCACTTCGGCACATTGATCTTCCGTTGATTGGCCTTCTTTTAATTTTCCTTCCGCTGATTTGTCTTTAGACCCCAGCATGCGGATACAGGCTCGAGAATAGTTATTTATCACGGTCAATGGCTGGTTTAACTCGTGCGCAATACCCGATGCCATTTCTCCCAATGTACTTAATCGAGCAACATGAAAAAGCTGCAGCTGATGCTCTGTGGTTTTCTTCTTAACAAGCTCACGTTCCGTGATATCACGAAAAACCACCACACTTCCTATCGTTGTATTTCTTGGTCCTTTGATTGGGGTACAGCTGTATTCGACTGACATAGATGTGCCATCTGACTTCCAAAATACATCATCATTAATAAATCGTGGTTTACTATCATTTGACGTTCGATAAACAGGGCAATCATTTGCTGGAAAGTTAGAACCATCAGCATGCGTATGGTGGAGAATTTCATGCTGGTTTTTACCAATCAATTCATCAGCTTTCCATCCAGTAATTTTCTCCATCCCTCTATTCACAAAAGTGCAATCACCATTTAAATCAACACCATATATGCCATCACCGACAGAATCCAGTAACCTTTCATAATGTCTTTCCATACGAAGTTGAATTCGTTTCAAGCGTTTATTTCGGCGAACCACGGCAGAAGTCAACACGCCCATTCCCAATAAAATCAGTAAAGCGGCCAAACCCCAGTACCAATATTTTTGCACAACATCCCTGACTGTAAATTTTCCAATCACATCGTATGGGGGCAACCTCAATTCCTGAAATAACTCATGCACTTGCTGGTAATCCAGAGGCAAGTCCCATACCGCATAACTACCAGCCAAAGCAGCGGGGTGATCTTTAGGCATGGCAAATAACGCTAACGCGACTTTTTTTGCTAACTCATCGGAAGTTTTTTGCAGCTTACTAAAAGGCCATTCAGGATATAAACGTGTGCTCAATCTAAATGGAAAATTAATATCCGTTTGCGGATTAATGATTCGTACCTGATCTAAATCCAGACCAGCATTATTCGACATACGTTCTAAAATATCGGTTCGTACAGTGCCGGCATCTACTTCTCCGTTTATTACAGAACGAACGACTCGGTCATGAATACCGCCAAACTCTAATTTAGTGAAGTCTTTATAGGGATCAATGCCTTTGGCTTGCAATTCTCTCCAGGCCATTTGGAAACCACCCAAAGATGTGGAGTCGACCGCCATAAACGATTTACCGTTGAGGTCTTCAAGTGTCTGGATATCTTTTCGGTCTTTACGGGTAAAAATCACCCCACCAAATACCTTATAAGCTTCTTCTCCACGCAAGTTATGCATTGTCGCCAAACGAGAAACCCGGTATTTATATTCCAGATTCACATAGATACCGGGATTAACAAGAATGAAATCAACTTCATCCTGCTTAACAGCATTATCAACCTTATCAAAATCCAAAGGGATGATTTCAAAATCGTAATCGGGTAGTTGATTGGTAAGATAACGCGCTGTTGGGCTCCATGCGTTTACCGTAAAAGCATCGCCACGATGACTGAGCACGCCAATTTTTATAAATGGTTCTTCAGCATAGGCTAAACCATTTATTGTCAATAAAAGCATTAACCACAGTAAAGAAACAATTCGTATCATAGATAAAAAGTAACGGGGTAAGTAAACACAGTCTAGCCTATTTATGTTGCAAGATGGGCTTAACAATAACCCAAGCGGTCTTTGTAACCTGCCTAAAACTATGGCTTATTATCTGTGAAAAAGAATAATTCTGGTATACCACCATAGCGGTAATGATAATCACTATATAGCCCCTTACAAACTCGCTCAATTATTATGGAAGCTCAGAATTGCCCGAAATACTGTTTATTAGTTCTAATAATGAGCTAGACTTTCGTTACTCATTTCAGTAAATTCCAAGGAAGACTATTCGAGTTAATAATAATGAAAGGCATGCAAAAATGCCTGTAAAGTTCAAGAGGAGAGCCTTTGAGACGCTTGATATATCGGTGCTTCAGGGAGATTTCCTAGTTTTTACAGAACTTGAAATTATAGAACTTGAGCAGACTTCTTTACGTATCCCCTTACAAATCAGGAGTCCTCCATGCCAATAATGGATAAAAGAACCTTTCTAAAAATACTTGCCGTGAGCACCGCTAGTGCTGGATCATTGCCGTGGCTAATGCAGCAGGCACAAGCCGCTAGCGGCAAACAAGCGCCGATGCCAGAAGGTTATTATTCCATACCCAAAAAAGGTCAGGCACGTATTCTTCATACGACTGATGTGCATGGTCAGTTACTTCCGGTTTATTTTCGTGAGCCAAATGTAAACCTCGGTGTTGGACCTGCTTTAGGTAGACCACCACATATCGTTGGTAAAAAACTCTTAGAAAAAATGGAATTACCATTAGATGGCCCTGAAGCTTACGCTTATACCTATCTTGATTTTTATAATGCTGCAAAAAAATACGGAAAAATGGGGGGTTATTCCCACCTTAAAACATTGCTAGATTCGTTACGAAAAGATGCGGGTGGCGTTGATAATACCATTACCCTGGATGGTGGCGATTTATGGCAAGGTTCCGGTACTTCGCTCTGGACACGTGGTGTCGACATGGTTGAAGCTTCTAACATTCTTGGTGTAGATGTCATGATTGGTCACTGGGAATTCACTTATAACGAAGCAGAAGTTCTGAGTAACGTGGCTTTATTCAAAGGCGATTTCATCGGCCAGAATGTTCGCGTTAAAGAAGATTCTTTGATGGATGACGCTTATGCCGAACTGGTTGAAGAAAACGATGGATTAGGCTTATTTGATGAAGATAATGGCTATGCCTTCCAACCTTATGTAATGAAAGAAGTGGGCGGCAAGCGTATCGCGGTAGTTGGTCAGGCTTTCCCAAGAACGGCTAATGCAAATCCACCTGAATTCTTCCCTGACTGGTCATTCGGCTTACGCGAAGAAGACATGGCAAACCTTGTTAAGAAAATCCGTTCAGAAGAAAAACCAGATGCAGTCGTCATGCTCTCTCATAATGGTATGGATGTTGATATCAAAATGGCAGAAAACGTGGGTGGCATTGATGCAATCTTCGGTGGCCATACACACGACGGAATGCCAAAACCCATTGAAGTTACGAGCAAAGGCGGTAATAAAACGCTAGTTACGAACGCTGGTTCTAACGGTAAATTTGTTGGCGTGATGGACTTTGACATTTCTGATGGCAAAACCAATATGCATTACCACATGAAGCCTGTGATCACGAACTGGTTGCCAGCAGATAAAGAAATGGAAGCATATCTTTCTCAAATGCGTAGCACTAAATATGATGACAAAATTGTCGAAGCGCGCAATGAAAAATTTAAAGTAAATAAAGATCGATTAGGTAAAACCTACGATGAAATCCTCACTGAAAAACTGGCTATAGCTGATCGCACTTTATACCGCCGTGGAAATTTCATGGGTACCTGGGATCAGGTGTTGTGTAATGCACTGCGTCACGAATATAAAGCAGATATTTCATTCTCTGCTGGCGTTCGCTGGGGTACATCAACCCTTAAAGGTGACTGGATCACCATGGAAGATGTAATGACTCAATGTTCCATGACTTACGCAGAAACCTATGGCAGTGAGATAACAGGTAAAGCGCTTTTAGAAACCCTTGAGCAAATCGCTGATAACCTATTTGACCCAGACCCTTACTTACAATCTGGCGGCGATATGGTGCGAGTGGGTGGTTTGGATTACACCATAGACCCAAGCAAGAAGCTTTATGAACGTATTACAGACGCACGCCTAGACAATGGTGAAAAAATTGAGCCAGACAAAACCTATAAGCTTGCAGGTTGGGCCACTGTTAATCGCACCCCTGATGGTCGTTTAATGTGGGATGTAGTACGTGACTATATCTTGGCAAATAAAGACAAGGACGACGTGCTTAAACTACCTAAAATGAATCGTCCTAAACTGGTTGGTATCAATGATAACCCTGGCTTAGCTGACTATGCAGGTGAAACGGGTTAATTCAAAACAAGCAACACAGCATTGCTGATTGAAACAATCTGAACTTTTAAATTCTGTGCTAGTCTTTATAGTAATCCCTTTTGAGTTTACATAATGAGACTAGCTACAGTTTTTAATACCAAAAAGAATGCTCTCTATACATTTCTACTAAGTTTGATCTTGCTTTCCACTCAGGCTGTTCAGGCTTTGCCCAAAGCATTTGAAGCTGACTATTCAGTTGCCAAAGGCAGCATGAGCCTTGGAAACCTGAATGCTTCACTCCAGTATTCTGGCAATCGCTATATCTATTCAAAATCAACAAAAGCCACTGGCATTGCCGCGATGCTAACAGGAATTACGATCACCGAAAAAACAGATGGTCTATTTTCTGGACAAAATATTGTGCCTCAAAATTACCTATACAATCAATCTCGTCGCAGTAAGTCACGTATCGACAAAGTACACTTCAATGGCAAAAGTGCCGTTGGTAGTTACAAAGATAATAAATTCAATCTGGCAGTACAATCTGGCATTCAAGATAGAGCATCGCTAGAACTAGTATTAGCGAATGATATTGGCAGCAATAAACAGCAGCTAAACTATACCGTTGTCGAACGAGGCAAAGTAAAGCAATACAACTTCCAGAAATTAGGTAATGAACAGATTAAAACACCAGCTGGTACCTTTAACACGGTTAAGGTAAAAGTAGTTAGAACCGGCAATAAACGAGAAACCGTTTTTTGGCTGGCAAAAGAAATAGATTTCATACCGGTTAAAATACGCCATCGTGAGAAGGATGATGTCATCACTACTGTTATCAGAAGCTACAAAAAAATCTGATCGAACGACTAGGCACTTAATTTTTTTAACTCCTGGTCGATCGAATACTCTTTAAAAATGAGAATCTTTAGATTCTAGTTATTTCTCTTTGAGCGCTTATTTTCTACTATATTTGCCTACTTTTTATACAAAGTCCTAACAATTCTGTGACATTAGACACAGAATGCTTCATTTTCATATGACAAACTGTCTTTAAGCTTTCGCATTTAAAGAACAAAAAAGCACGGGGTTAATATTTAGGGAATTACAGATCCCATTAACTAGGTGAGTAAAATGAAGAAACTTGCAGCAGCATTATTATCCATTCCTTTCATGATCGCATCACAAGGCGCATTAGCCTGCGATGACAAGGCTTGTGAAAGAGCATATCTATCATCAACGTCTCAATATGTCTCAAATCATGGTCGACAGGCAAACACCGCACGCACCGAACGTGAAGCACATGCGTTAAATCGTGAGCGTCGTGATTATGCCGTACAAAGTCATTTGCATAGAGCTAAACACTTCTTATCAAGTACTAAGTAAGCCGTTTAAAAGGGCTAGTATTTAATTACTTTGCTCTAACTGTCTATACAGAGTTCTTGAGAAAAAACCGCCTAAAAGTGTGGGGGTGTATTTTGCGTTTAACGCATTAATGCCTATCGGATTTCGCGGGCTCTAATATTGCGGCCTTTCACTTTGCCATTCCTAAAGTGTTGCAATGCTTTTGCCGCCACACTTTTATCAATGGCGACATAGCTCATCGTATCAAAGATATTGATCTTACCGATCTGAGAGCCGTCTAAGCCTGCATCTTTGGTCAATGCACCCAGTAGATCACCAGGTCTGAGCTTGTTCTTTTTACCTGAGTCTAATTGCAAGGTAGTCATGGGTGCTACCAGACTAAAACTGATATTACGATTGAGCGATTCAACCTCTTCGTTGATACATTCTGTTTCCAGAAAATCTTCAATCGCGATAATGCGCGACACTTCATCTTCAAGATAAATACTTAGCGCCAAACCATTCTCGCCAGCGCGGCCTGTTCGCCCGATACGGTGCACGTAAATTTCAGGATCATGCGGTAATTCATAATTAATGACCGCCCCTAGTGATTTAATATCCAGACCACGAGCAGCAACATCCGTCGCGACTAACACCGAACAACTATTATTCGAAAAACGCACCAAGACTTGATCACGTTCGCGTTGCTCTAAATCACCATGTAACGCTAACGCATCAATATCATGTTCTTGCAGGAATAATTCGATTTCTGCACATTGAATTTTGGTATGGCAAAAAACCACTGTGTTTTGGGGAGCGTAATGCTCCAATATTCCCAATAACGTATCTTTGCGCTGATAAGGATTCGTTTTATAAAACACCTGTTGGATAACATCTGCCTGATGTTCAGAGTCTACTTTTACCGTAATTGAATCCTTTTGGATCGAGCGGCACATCTTTTTAATTGAATCGGGGAATGTTGCTGAGAACAACAGGGTTTGTCGACTCTCTGGCGTTTCTCTAACGATGTGATTGATCTCATCCTGGAAACCCATATCTAGCATTCGGTCAGCTTCATCCAGAACCAGAGTTTCGAGTTGGGAAATATCCAGCGTTTGACGGCTCAAGTGATCTTGAATTCGCCCTGGTGTACCGACCACAATATGTGCGCCATGTTCTAAGGAATCAGCCTGAGGTCTTAGCTTGGTGCCACCACACAGGGTGACAATTTTAATATTGGGAATACAACGCGCTAGCGAACGCAATTCATTGGCCACTTGATCTGCGAGCTCTCGCGTTGGGCAAAGCACCATAGATTGAACACCGAAAAAGCGCGGATTGATTTTATCCAGCAAACCCAGACCAAACGCAGCGGTTTTACCACTACCCGTTTTCGCCTGAACGATTAAATCTTTCTCATCAAGGATCTGTGGCAAGCTCGCTGCCTGCACTGGGGTCATGTTCACGTACCCTAAAGAATCCAGGTTCTCGAGTTGTGCTTGAGGAAGTTTGAGAACAGAGAAACTCTGTGTTGCGGATTGTTGCTCAGATGTGTTGCTAGACATGGTAATAATCAATTTGGTCTAAAAAAAGGGTATTAAAACACACCCCCCACCTTTTAGGCATTTTTTCAAAAAAATGCCTAAAAGATACTCTGTTCGCCGTCAAGTGAATAATCCCATTACGAATAGAAAAAACTAATGAATCACGATGCTACTAAATCATAAAACCGTGTACCATCAAAAGGCTTGTTCTCTTTCAACATGCCATGCATAGCAAGCAGCATTTTACGCATAACAGCACAGATGGCTTGTAATTTAGTTAACCCGTTATCTTCAACCATATGCAAATAAAACCCGCGAACATGAGGGTCATGACTTGAGGCGCTTAATGCTGCCATATAAAGTGCTTCACGGATGTAACG
>NZ_CANLZW010000005.1 GCF_947495625.1 uncultured Cocleimonas sp. | reverse complement strand
TTTTTACCCAGAAACAGATGCTGGATTTAAATAAGCAGAGTTACTATAAGTTGCTTCATCGGAAAAACTACTCGCTCGCGCTCGCATTTTTCCGCTGAGCAAGGCGTTATAACTTAAAGGATACATATGGAAGATTATTCAAAAATCACAGATAAACTAAACTCTTTATCAAGAGAAATTCACGCATTTGAAGCTACATACTTAAGATTCACATCTGAACTTATTAGGCATTATAGTAGTGGCTCTATTCCAACAGTCAGAGACCTTTCATTCTCTATTACAGATCAAAATGTTATTAAAGTAGAATTCGCTGGTTTTAATTTTGAAATTGATTATGAGTTCAAAAGAGAAAACGAAACACCCAAAGGACTGCTAAATGTTCACCTTATTACGGAAGGTGAAGAGCAAGTAAGATCACTTATAACTACCCAAGAATTCGAAGTAGACGGTAGTATCACAGGCACTTCGTTATATTTACATAACGATATGGGTTGTATTACTATTCTGTTAAATTTGATTGAAAGTAGTATTTAGTTATAACAAGTTGCTTCATCGGAAAAACTACTCGCTTTCGCTCGCATTTTTCCGCTGAGCAAGGCGTTATATTTCAAACCAATTAAAAAAGTGCCTAAAAGTACGGGGGTGTGTTTTAATTTTCACTTATGAAAATAGTATTACTTCCTGGGCTTGATGGAACTGGAAACCTATTTGATCCATTATTAAAAGCTCTTCCTCAAAATTTAGAGGTTATTGTAATTTCTTACCCTGAAACTAAACTTGGTTATGAGGAATTAGTTAGCTTTGTTTTAGGTCAGTTACCAACTGACGATTATGTTTTGGTTGGTGAGTCATTTTCTGGAAATATCGCTTATCAAATAGCTCAGACTAAGCCTAAACATTTAAAGTACGTTATCTTTGTCGCAAGTTTCCTCTCTAACCCTCGGCCATTATTATTAAAACTATTTAACCAACTACCTAGTAGTTTATTATCTGTTAAGCCACCTCAAATAATCATCAAAATATTTATGCTTGGTTTTTCCGCTAACAAAAATTCTATTCAATTATTCTTGGAAACATTGAAGCAAGTTCCATCTGATGTGCTTTCTTTTAGATTAAAAGAAATAGGTAAGCTTCAACTAAGACCTGAACCTTGTGAAATTAAAGCAACCTACATACAAGCTACAAACGATTATTTAGTTCCTTCTAAAGCTCTTAAAGATTTTGAACAATTGTTTAGTAATTTAACTGTTGTAAAAGTCAAAGGTTCGCACTTCATCTTGCAATCACAACCTATCCAGTGTGCAGACATCATCAAAAATACAATATAACAAGGCAAT
Organism: uncultured Cocleimonas sp.; assembly: GCF_947495625.1. Taxonomy (GTDB): domain Bacteria; phylum Pseudomonadota; class Gammaproteobacteria; order Thiotrichales; family Thiotrichaceae; genus Cocleimonas. The sequence goes on along the minus strand of NZ_CANLZW010000005.1, from coordinate 150,326 downwards.
TAATTTGGAGCGCTTAACGCAGGGTTTCTATTTGTCGTTTGCAGTTTCGTTTAAGTTTGACTTATGATGACGTGCAAATTAATTAATCAGCGCCCCATTATTGCGGCGTTATGTCTCTGCGAGGCAAAAGCCACTTTGGTATATTTAACTAGTTAATTTTGACACCCCCCACCTTTTAGGTACTTTTTCTGAATGAATGATAAATTGAAAAAATTTAGAACTTGGATCAATAAAAATGACGGTTCATATTTTCAAGTCGATAACCAAAACTTTAATCTATGGCAAGTAACTGGTTTTCTTTTAGTTATCTCTGCGTTTATTGTTTACTTGCTGCATGATAAAATGGGGTTCAGTAGCACATGGCTTGGTTGGGTCTTTCTCTTAGCTGGTTTTATTTTATTGTTCATAGGTCATACTCGTAAGCCAAATGAATAAGTTTAAAGAACAACTCATTAATCAATATTTAGTTCCCCAGAATAAAAAATGGTTACGAGTCATGGATTCAATATCTGTTGTTTTTTGTTTTGTTTGTGCATTAGTTGCACTTTATTATCTTTACTACGTTATAGAACAAAACAAAAAACTTTCATTCTCTTTAACAATAGTTTCGTGGGCTTATGTTGTAACTCTTGTACCCATTTTCTTTGTTCTATATAAAGAATCTTTATTAAAAAAATACGAGCGATTGGCAATTGTATTCTTTGTATTATTTAGCGGTTCAAGCTTATTATTTTCAATAATGCAGTTGCATATAAAAACATAACAAGTTGCAGCATTGGAAAAATTACTCGCTCACGCTCGCATTTTTCCACTGTGCAAGGCGTTAGCCAATAGAGATTAACATATGACTATAGTTGCACTTCTTTATTCTGATGATAATTTTCTTGCAATATCCGATGGACTTATTAGTAGATCAGATGGTTCTAAACGACTAATAGATAAAGACAAGAAATTGGTAATGTTTACCCCAGTTTACCAAATACCAAAAGTTTCATTAGGACGTTTTGATTACTTTAGTGAATATAAAGGAAAACCTTTTTGTATTGCATATGCTGGAAACTTCACAATTATAAGCACCGTAATAAAAAACTTTATTTCTATTGTTAATAATCGCTTAGTAATAGGTCGTGACGATGAAGGAAAACCAACTATTTATGATTGTGAGAATATACAAAAGTATTATCAAGGAAAAAACTTTTCTCCTAATGAGTTAATCGATATAACAGTAAATTTCCTTACAAATATCTTAGAACGAGTATGTAAATCCGCTTGTAAAGACTTTGCAATAAATGCGATGAATCAACCCTTAGTACAATTTATTCTTTTTGGTGAAGATAAAAAAGGCATGGATAGAAAGAATTCTGCTCAGGTAATAAACTGCAAAGGATTTGATTCTAATAGTAAATTAATTATGGAGCGTTTAACCGTTAAACCTTGGGAATTATTTTTTATCGGAGATGGAAGTAGGTTCGAAGAAGTTAGAAATAAAATTGAAAAAGCAGAAACTTATCAAAATAAAGAGAATATTGACCTTGATAAACCAATAGATATATTTTCTGAAGAGGGTTCGAATATTGAATTATTATTTCAAAATAGAGTAAAAGTCGTAAAAAATGAAATGATGTCAGTAATATCTAAAAATGTTGCAACAATTGGAGGGGATTGCACAATTATTGAATCTAACTGGGTGAGCCCACTTTCACAAGTAACTATAAGTAATAGTGACTTAGAGAAACGTATAAATGGCTAACAAGTGCATCAAAAAGGAACGCCAAAAGCAGGCGTCCTCTTAGTAAGGCGTTATGCATTAAGGAAACTATGACTATCGAAGAACTTGCTAATTTAATATCAAAAGCAGCAAAAGTAGCATTTACTGAAGCTCACGAAAGATACGGTGAAGATCAATTAATTGGTTACTCTATAATTTCTCATGATACAGCTGATTCATGTTTTCCTGTTGTAGCTACAAAGAATGGATGTGCAAACTATGAATATGGTTCAGATAGTTATTTTTTATTCACACAAGTAGAATGGGACGGATCTTGTGACAATTCTGTTTTTTATAAGGTAAACGAAGAAATTGGAAAACTTTACGATTTAGGTGATTATGAGCAAGATCCTGATTGGCACAATAAATTTAGAGAATTCGTTTTTGAATCAAATGTTCGAGGATTAGAGTTATTAATTGATGAAGGTTTTTTTGGGACAGAAGAAGAAAGAAACAAACTTTTTATAGCTTTTAGTGTAAGTGATTCTGAGACTTCTGAAACACATCTTCCAAATTGGGTAAAAAGACTTAACACTGAATCAGTAAATGCGAAGTACTCATCAAGTAGCAATGTTTAAGCATACTACTACATTTCGATTGTGGGTAACTTCAATTTTATTATTTTGGGTTATCACATTATTTATAACTTTCATTGATTATATTGGAGACAAATGGTTTGATATAGAATGGGCTAGAGGAGCAGATATGTTCCCAAACATGATCCTAGGTTACCCTCTTTTTATAATACAATTACTTTCCAGCCTCATACTTATAGCTTCAGGCGTAAAGATTTACTCTGTAAACAAGCAATGGCAAGGCATCATTCTTGGTGTTATATCTGTTCTAACAACAGCAACTGTTTGCTTTTTAGTTTATGCTATTTTTGCTTATTGGTATCATGCCGACTTTATGGGAAGGTCTATTTAAATGCTTAAGCAATGGACAAGTTAACTCAGGGTTTCTTTTTTAGTCTTGTAGCGTTGGTATCTATTATTATTTTTTAAGGCTGGTAGTCTTAATCCGCTTGCCCCTTAGCAAGGCGCTATGTGTCTGCAACGCTAAATAGAAAAAGTGCCTAAAAGTAAGGGGGTGTGGTTTACTATCCATATGAAGAAGTTAATTTTAATATTTTGTGTTATTCCTATACTTTCGTTTGCAAATGGCTTCTATCCATTTAAAACAGCAACCCAATCAGATAATAAAATATCACTTACTTTTCAAGAAGCTGGTGTTAAATATAACGTCTCTTATAAAAACCAAAGTTTCATTTCAAGTTACGGGCAAGTATTAAACCTTAACCAGGGTGATCAAATAACTTTGACCGAAAGGCACACTAAGTTCATCGTTACAGCTGATATAAAGTGCTCTTTGAAAATAAAATCAATACACAATTGGCAAGGTAAAATCACTGAGAAAAACTATAGTGTTAAAATATGCAAATCATGAACATAACAAGTTACAGCATTGGAAAAACTACTAGCTCGCGTTTGTATTTTTCTACTGAGCAAGTCGCTATGAAACAACTTAAATATACGTAAACCCAATTATCGTTAAAGGACATTTCCTAACCATGAAAAAACTAAAGAATGAGAAGGAATTAGTAAAAAAAGCAATCGCTGAAGGATTGAAATACGCGGAAAAAAGAGACATCGTTGAATTTAAACCCACAGATTCGGCGGCATTAAAAATCGAATTCATCTATCACCTCTTGGTATTTGACAAAGTAATACAACCTCTCCCTGAAGATCAGATATCTCAGGTGACAATGAAACACAGACTAGCCATATGGGCTTCAAAGCTAAAGTAGAAAAAGTTGCTTCATCGGAAAAGCTACTCGTTCGCGCTCTCACTTTTTTCACTGAGCAAGCCATTGTATGTGTGTGATGAGAGTTAAAAAATGGCACTAGATTTTCATATTGGAAATAACCGAAAAGAAGTTACCTATCAAAGAGCAGATGCTTCTCTTGATTTACAGTCTCATACTCTATTTTTTTAAGCGCTTTGGTTTACCTGAAGGAAAATTTACTCTATTCAAAAGACTAGAAGATTATTATAGGGACGCTAAGTTTAGTGCGGAAGAACTAGAAACTCTGATAGATGAAGTAAACCAAATAAAAACGCTATTTTCTGAGAATAAAGGATTAACTCTGCAACTAAACCAGTTGTTAGTGGTTTTCGAAAAGGGATTTAAAGAACAAAAAAGCATTTGGGTGTTCTGTGACTAAAAAATATAACAGGTGTTTCAAAAGAATAAAAAAGTGTCTATAAGTACGGGGGTGCCCTTTTACTATTTAAATAAAATAATTTCACATGACAAATAAAAATATCCCATTTCAAAACATTGATTGGAAAAGCATTCCTCGAACAGAACACTCTGGAACGACAGGAGTTGCATATTGGCAGACTATGCAATTTGATGGTTTAAGGGTTAGATATGTAGAGTACTCTGAAAACTATGTTGCTGACCATTGGTGTGAAAAAGGGCATATCGTTTATTGCCTAAAAGGTGAAGTCATTAATGAATTAAAAGATGGTACTAAATCAGTGCTAAAAGAAGGTATGTCTTATATTGTTTCTGATGGTCTAAGTTCGCATCGTTCAATCACAAAGAAAGGCGTTCATCTTTTAATTATTGATGGTGACTTTCTAAAATTAAAAGAATAACAGGTGTTAATATACCCTTTTAAAATTAGTACACAGAAGCCATGGATCACCTTCACCGCTCATTGCTAAACACCTATACAGCTCAACCGTTAGATCGCTCGGCACATGGGCGTAAAGATCCCGATTGGTTAGCTGCTCAATTAGCTAATACGCAAGCGGAATATCTGATTTTAAATGGGCACAGTATTGTAACTGTCAATCGTGCTCCTCTGATTCTTTCGCATGATCAATTCCATGCCTTGGACTCATCTTTCAATCCGATGTTACTGGGACTCAAAAAAACGGATAACACGCCTGTTTTTTTAGTGAACATCACTGAACCAGAAGAAGGTTTAAGCGCCCTATTTCAACCTATCCTTGATAGCATTAACAATAAGAATTCAGTTGATGAGGTGATTATCGAGAGTCTGTCTCTTTGGGATGTTACTAGAGAAATTGATTCTGACATGGCGTCGATGTATTCCTATGCCATTCTGCTAAACCATTGGCACATTACGACCCGTTTTTGCACGCGTTGTGGCTCAGCCCTTGAGATAAAAGAAGGTGGCAGTGTGCAGCAATGTACTCATGAAGAATGTTCGCATATCGAATACCCTCGGATTAATCCTGCTGCGATTATGCGCATTACTAAAGATAATAAAATATTATTGGCGCGCCAGGAGAGTTGGCCAGAGCATATGTACTCGGTATTGGCTGGGTTTGTTGAGGTGGGTGAAACATTTGAGCAGGCGGTCGAACGTGAGGTGCTGGAGGAAGTGAATATCGTCGTGAAGAATATCAATTATCACTCTTCACAACCATGGCCTTTTCCTAATTCCTTGATGCTGGGTTACACGGCTGAGGCATGTTCATTCGAGTTTGAGTTGGAACAGGATGATATCGAAGATGCGATGTGGTTAAGCGCAGAAGAAATAAAAGTAAAAATCAAAGAAGGGTCGTTATTCCCATCGACTAGTTTCTCAATTTCTCGCACTCTGATTGATGATTGGTTTCAGGAGCAAACGGGTACATCCATTGAGGCATTTAAATCTAGTTTGGCTAAGTAAAGTCCCAGAGCCAAAGTCACCCCCCTACTTTTACGCCCTTTTTATAAAAAGTGCCTCGCGAAGCATAAATTCTATTTACGTTTTCAAACAACTAAAACGTAATATCATTCATAAGTAGGGGGTGTGTTTTAAAACTGATTATACAAGTCCTGCTTTAACCATTCTGCCTAAATCACAACCTGCAAATAGATGTAAATGATAGTGTGGGACTTCTTGATGTGCATCTGCCCCCATATTCGAAAGCACGCGATAGCCGTTTTGTTGCAGACCTAACTGGGTCGCTACTTTTTGCACTGCCTGATAGAAACCTGACATTTCTTCTGCTGATGCTGTTGATGAAAAATCATCAAATGAGATATATGCACCCTTAGGAATTATCAATACATGCACCGGTGCTTGTGGTGAAATATCATTAAACGCTAGTGCGTAATCGTCTTCGTATACTTTGTCACACGGGATTTCTCCGCGAAGGATTTTTGCAAAGATATTATCTGTGTTGTAGCTCATTTTTTCTCCAAATCTGGTTGTGTTTGTTTGCTGGTTGTATTGCTAAATGTATTGCGATTTTTAAATCAAAACTTTGTCGTGATTTTATATTATCTTTCTGTCCACTGTGGAGTACGTTTCGCAAAAAAGGCATTAACGCCCTCTTTCGCATCATCTGTTGAACACAAACGTGCAAACGCTTCGTTCATATAGGCAAATTGCTTTTCGTATTCCATATCTTCTGAATTGTAGAATGCGGTCTTCGCGATTTGCACAGCAATTGGGCTTTTTTGTGCTAGTTTTTCTGCCCATTTCAAGGCTTCGCTTTCAAGCTCATCGTCGCTGACTATTCTATTGATCAAGCCTAAATCCAAGGCTTCTTTAGCGTCTATCAGGTTTCCGTACAGCAACAGTTCCATCGCTTTCTTTCGACCTACGCAACGTGCTACAGGTATCACTGGACCGACACAATTTAAGCCGACATTGATTGCGGTTAGTCCCATTCTGGATTTCTCTGAGGCAATCACCAAATCTGCGGAAGCGACTAAGCCCATTCCATTGGCAGCTGCGACCCCTTGAAGTTGAGCGATGACTGGCTTCTGTAATTTGGAAATGCTTATCAGTGGTTTTTCCATATGCTCAATCCACTGACGATATTCGTTAGCTGATTTGCCTTCTAATTCGTTTACGTCTATTCCTGCACTGAATGATCGTCCATTCGCTTTAAGTAATATGACTCGTACGTTTTTATCGGCGTCTAGTTCAGTGAGTGCATGGTGAAGCTCAGATGCCATTTTCGTGGTAAACGTATTCATGGTATCTGGACTGTTTAATGTGATCGTTCCGATATGAGTATCGCTAGTGCTGACTAGTAAGTGTGAGTATTCCATGATGTCCTTGAATGAAGTGTTTTTGGTTATCTGATTTGGCCTTAACTTTTCTCGGTATTAACTTGGCTCGACCTAAACTGGGCTAGGCTATTAACTCGGCTCGCTTGATTCGCTTAGCTCTTTGGTTTCTTTGTTCTCATTGGAATTCTTAGGCTCATAGAATTGTGGCCAGCGTTTCATAACGACTTCGCCATCAGCCGCCATCGCTAAACAGGTACCGATAATTGGGGGCTTGCCCCGATTCGGTTTATTCTGTGCTTTTTCTTCAATTTCAGCATACATTGTTTGATAGGCGGTGGTGGCGAGGGGACGCAATAAATCCATTAAGTGAGTACAACTGATGTCGGTTCCAATACGTTGTTTTGCTTCACGAACCCAACCCGGGCCAATTCTTAAACCCACTAATTCTTTCATTGCTGATGTTGCTTTGGGGCATACATTAAATGGGGTGGCGTCAGAAGCGGCATAGACTTCTTGAATCACAAATTTTAAATCTATAGTGACTCTTAAATAGATATCGTGAACGGGTTCGCCCGCTTTTATTAAACCACCACGATGTACTTCATCATAACTGCAATCGAATGTGCGTAAATCAACAAGACGCGCTTCGATATCATATAAGCCATCGGCACGCTTAAACCCTTCACAATGAATCTTTCGATCATGTAATTTTTTACGTTCTACTGGATTGGGTAATGGCATGATTTACCTCGTTATTGTTAATAAGGAGACCTTTGCACGAGATAAATGACGGATTAAAAATGCTTGAATTCCCCCTATTTCCCCTAAAAATTCGCTCAAAAGCCCTGCTATTAACCTCATTTTTATGAAAAACAGATGAAATTACGCTATTTTTTATCTCGCCATAATCTCGCGTAAAGATCTCTGAGTTGTTTGTTTTTGATAATTAGATATTCTAAAGCTTAGGAATATCTAGCTACACCGACATTGGAATTAGGTTTACGGCCTAATTGATCGGATATGTAACGCCCTGCTTCGAGCAATTTATCCAGATCTACTCCCGTTTCAATCCCCATTCCATTTAGCATGTAGATGACATCTTCAGTGGCGACATTACCGGTAGCGCCTTTCGCATACGGACAACCACCCAAACCAGAAACTGAGCTATCTATGGTAGATATGCCTAGTTGCATGACTGCAAATAAGTTAGCCAATGCTTGTCCATAGGTATCGTGAAAATGCGCAGCTAGTTGATCCATTGGCACTTGCTTAGCCACCGTTTCAATCATTTGCTGAGCTTTTATGGGTGTACCTGTACCTATGGTATCGCCAAGAGAAATCTCGTAACAGCCAAGGTCACTCAATCGTTTTGAGACTTCAGTGACTTTGGTCGAAACTATTTCACCTTCGTAAGGACAACCTAAGGTACAAGAAACATACCCCCGTACTTTGAGGTCATTTTCTAATGCTTTTTCAATGACTTCTGTATAACGGTTAATGCTTTCTTCAATGCTACAGTTGATGTTTTTCTGCGTGAATGATTCAGATGCGGCTGCGAATACGGCGATTTCTTTAACGCCAGATTCAAGTGCGCTTTCTAAACCTCTGATATTAGGAACAAGCGCCGGATAATTCACATTGGCTTTTTGGTTGATGCCTTTGAATACCTCAACACTGCCAGCCATTTGTGGCACCCATTTTGGTGAAACAAAACTGGCTGCTTCAACCACGGGTAATCCCGCCTCGGCTAATTTTTCGATAAGGCTTATTTTGACTTCGACAGAGACCGGCGTTGATTCATTTTGCAAACCATCGCGGGCACCGACTTCGACTATTTTTACATGTGTAGGCAGAGACATCGTTTTACCTTTTATTCCTTGTCCTTATCACTACTTATCACTCAAGCTCAACAGCTCATCGCCGTCTTCAACTTGATCACCCACACCGAAGTAGATCTCTTTTACCGTTCCGTCTTTAGGTGCAGCTATGGAATGTTCCATCTTCATTGCTTCAACGATAACCAGGATATCACCTTCTTTGACTTCATCACCTACGTTCACTTCAACGGCAACAACAGAACCTGGCATTGGCGCGACCAAGCCACCTGCCTGCCCTTCATTTTCCATCGCATCCATACGCGGATCATGAATCGTGATATTCCACACTCGGCCTTCAAATAGAATGCTAATCTGTTGATTTTTCTTTATAAAAGTAGCGCTTAATTTACGATCGTCAAGCTCGGCTGAAAGTACATTATCATTCAGCATCGTGCCTGAGATCATTAGGCTCGGATTATTTTCTTTACCATTACCTTCATTACCAATATCAGCAAAATCGAGTTGATAACCTTGTTTTCGGTAATGAGCAATAATGCGGGACTGTGTTCCATTTACCTCTAAATCGATAGAGTTAAAGTTATCCTGATTAAGTTGCCAGCCATCACCAATCCCCCAAGGAGAAGAAGGATCAGCGGTGGCTGACTGAACGGCTTTGGCTGTAGCTTTGATCTGTAATAATTCATACAGACACGTTAATGCCATGACTTCACTTGGCGCTGAACTGTCTTTTTCATCTTGATTTAAAAATAAATCGGATTCGTTTTTCTCAATAAATCCTGTATCAAGCTCTTCTCTTGCAAACGCAGGTGCTGAAAAAAGCTTTGAAAGAAACTCTAAATTGGTACTTAAACCGAGTATTTGATAATCCAGCAATGCTGCTTTCATCTGACGTAAAGCACTGTCTCGATCTTTATCCCAAACGATTAGCTTGGCAATCATCGGATCATAATAAACACTGACTTCATCACCTTGTTGCACTCCGGTATCAACGCGGATGTGTTTATTAGCCTCTGGGGTTTTTAGGTATTCGAGTGTTCCGGTAGCAGGTAAGAAATCATTCTCGGGTGATTCTGCATAGATACGGGCTTCAAAAGCATGACCGTTAATTTTCAACTCTTCCTGAGTTAATGGAAGTGGTTCGCCTGATGCAACCAGGAATTGCCATTTAACCAAATCCTGCCCAGAAATCATTTCACTGATTGGGTGTTCAACTTGTAGACGGGTATTCATTTCCATGAAGAAGAAACTGCCATCGGTATCGAGCAAGAACTCAACGGTACCTGCACCAACATAGTTAATTGCTTTCGCAGAATCAATCGCGGCTTTACCCATTGCTGCACGTAATTCTTCCGTCATTCCTGGCGCTGGCGCTTCTTCTATGACTTTTTGATGACGACGTTGAATAGAACAGTCACGTTCGAATACATGAACGGCGTTGCCATGCGTATCAGCAAAAATCTGTAATTCCACATGTCGTGGAGCGGTTAAATAACGCTCGATTAAAACCTTATCGTCACCGAAAGAGGCTTTAGATTCGCGCTTACAGGAAGTCAAAGCAGCTTCAAATTCAGCGCTGCTATTCACAACGCGCATTCCTTTACCACCGCCACCCGCTGTTGCTTTGATTAACTGTGGGAAGCCAATAGCGTCTGATTCTTTCTTGAGTGTTGCTACATCCTGATCGTCGCCATGATAACCAGGCACTAACGGCACGCCTGCTTCGGTCATCACTATTTTGGCTTCACTTTTAGAACCCATAGAAATAATGGCAGATTCTGGTGGGCCGATAAATACGATTCCCGCATCTTTACATGCCTTTGAGAAACTCGCATTTTCAGACATAAAGCCATAACCGGGATGCACTGCTTGTGCCCCAGATTTTTTCGCTACTTCGAGTATTTTATCTGCTTGTAAGTAACTATCTGCGGCTGGAGCTGGGCCAATTAAATAAGCTTCGTCACACGCTTTAACGTGCATCGCATTTGCGTCAGCCTCTGAGTAAACGGCGACTGTTGCAATACCCATTCTTCGGGCAGTTCGGGCGATTCGACAGGCGATTTCACCGCGATTGGCTATTAGTATTTTATTAAACATAAATTCTAGTCTTTTATTACTTTAGTTTTTAACCCAGTTAGGCGATCTTTTCTCAAGAAATGCATTTAGCCCTTCTTTACCCTCATCCGAAGCTCTTGCCTTGGTAATACGTTCCGCAGTATCTTCGATTAACTCATCCGTTGTTGGCCTTGATGAAACAGCAAAAATTAAGTCTTTGGCAGCTGTTAAAGAACACCCCCCACCTTTTAGCAGGTTTTTTGTGATGTCTTCAATGGTTGAATCGAGATCATCTTCTTCTACCATTTCATGTAAAAGATTAACCCGTAATGCTTCTTCTGCATTAAAGCGTTCTGCGGTTAAGAAATATCTGCGTGATGCGCGCTCACCCATGGCAGTGACCACATAAGGTGAAATCACCGCAGGCATTAATCCGAGACGAACTTCTGATAAACAAAATAGCGCTTTAGTAGAACCAATCGCAATATCACAACAGGCAACCAAGCCTACTCCACCGCCAAATGCTGCACCTTGTACTCTGGCAATGGTTGGAATATTCAATGTATTTAGCTTTTTCATTAAGGCCGCTAATTCCATCGCGTCAGCCTTGTTTTCTTCAGCAGTGTAATCCGCCATGCGGCGCATCCAACGTAAATCAGCACCTGCGGAAAAACTCTTTCCTTCAGATCGTAGAATCAGTACACGCGCTTCTGAATCATTTTCAACACTGTCTAACGCTTCGATGAGTTCTGCAATCAACACATCATCGAATGCATTGTGAATCTCAGGACGATTGATACTTAAAGTAACAACCCCTCTAGGATCTTTGTTTAATGTAAGCGAGCTATCTGACATAATAATCTCCCATTACATCCGGAATATGCCGAATTCGGTCTTTTCTATTGGCTTGTTTAAAGAAGCAGAAATAGCTAAACCGAGTACTTTTCTTGTGTCTATCGGATCAATGATTCCGTCATCCCAAAGTCTGGCACTGGCATAATATGGGTGACCCTGCGTTTCATACTGTTCACGCACAGGTTTCATAAATGCCTCTTCCTCTTCTGCCGACCATTCTTTGCCACGTTTTTCCAATGAGTCTCTGGTCACTTGTGCGAGAACACTTGCCGCTTGCTCGCCACCCATAACTGAAATACGTGCATTTGGCCACATCCAGAGGAATCTTCCACCGTAGGCTCGACCACACATTGCATAGTTACCTGCACCAAAACTACCGCCAACTACCACGGTAAACTTAGGTACTTTTGCACAGGCAACGGCAGTTACCATTTTCGCGCCATCTTTGGCGATGCCGCCTTCTTCGTACTTTTTACCTACCATGAAACCGGTGATATTTTGAAGAAAAACGAGTGGTATTCCACGTTGCGAACATAGCTCAACAAAGTGCGCACCTTTAAGTGCAGATTCTGAGAAAAGAATGCCGTTATTAGCAACGATACCTACTGGGTAACCGTGAATGTGCGCAAAACCACAGATTAGCGTTGTTCCATAAAGACGTTTGAATTCATCGAACTCACTACCATCAACGAGTCTCGCAATCACTTCACGAATATCGTATGGCTTACGTAAATCGTTTGGCACAATTCCGTATAACTCATCAATCGGATATAAAGGATCCACTGATTTTTTGATTACTACATCTGGATCTTTCTTACGATTTAGCGTGCTTACTACTTCGCGCGCCATCCCTAAAGCATGCGAATCGTTCATCGCATAATGATCTGTTACACCGGATACTTTTGAATGTACATCAGCTCCACCAAGGTCCTCAGCACTTACCACTTCACCCGTTGCAGCTTTAACTAGAGGTGGACCACCTAAAAAGATAGTGCCCTGATTTTTTACAATAATACTTTGATCAGACATCGCAGGCACATAAGCGCCACCTGCTGTACAAGACCCCATTACCACGGCAATTTGTGGAATTCCCTGGGCTGACATATTGGTTTGATTAAAGAAGATTCGTCCGAAATGCTCGCGATCAGCAAACACATCATCCTGACTCGGTAAATGTGCGCCACCTGAATCTACCAGGTAAATACAAGGTAAGTTATTTTCTAAAGCGATAGCTTGTGCGCGTAAATGCTTTTTTACCGTAATGGGATAATACGTACCACCCTTTACGGTTGCATCATTCGCAACGACCATGCATTCCTGACCGCTGACTCGACCAATACCAACGACCATGCCTCCGGCAGAAATCTGATCCTTACCGTACATTCCAAAACCCGCAAACTGAGAGATTTCAAGGAATGGCGAACCCACATCAAGTAATACACGAATGCGTTCACGAGGAAGTAATTTGCCGCGGCTCAAGTGCTTTTCGCGCGCACTCTCACTACCACCCAAAGAAATCTGAGCAACCTTTTCACGTAAGTCAGCAACGACCTCTTTCATCAGCTTCTGATTATGAAGAAAGCCTTCAGAGCGTGAATTTATTTTGCTTTTAATAACACCCATTTAGTTTATGGAACTCCCGTTAGACTCTATTATTTCTATCTTGTTTCTATATTGCTTCTTTCTATGATTAATCTGCTGTTATTTGTCTTGCGATAACTATGCGTTGAATATCACTGGTACCTTCGTAGATTTGTGCCACACGAACATCTCTAAAAATACGTTCGACAGGAAAATCTTTTAAGTAACCGTAACCACCATGAATTTGAATCGCATCAGAACATATCTTTTCAGCCACTTCAGAAGCAAACAGTTTAGCCATGCAGGCTTCCTTCAAACAAGGCAGCTCAGCATCTCTCAGTTCTGCTGCATTCATCACCATTAAGTGTGCTGCTTCTAATTGAGTCGCCATATCAGCTAAACGGAAACTAATTGCTTGGTGTTCCTGAATAAGCTTGCCGAAACTTTCTCGTTCTTTCGCATACTGTAATGATGCTTCGTAAGCTGCTCGAGCCATACCAACGCACTGTGCGGCAATACCGATTCGACCACTTTCTAGATTACTCAATGCAATCTTGTAACCCTCGCCTTCTTTGCCAATTAAGTGATCAGCAGGTATCCGACAAGCATCAAAAAATATTTGCGCAGTATCAGAGGCATGTTGTCCCATTTTTTCTTCAAGGGATGCCACCTTATAACCCGGGTTATCAGTAGGTACTGCAAATGCACTAATGCCTCGTTTACCCGCTCCTGGATCTGTTACCGCAAATACAATGGCTACATCTGCATATTTACCCGATGTGATGAATTGTTTGGTTCCACTGATAACATAACTATCACCCTCTTTTACTGCTTTGGTTTTTAAGGATGAAGCATCCGACCCAGCCTGAGGCTCGGTCAAACAAAAACAACCTAACTTCTCACCAGAAGCCAATGGCTTTAAATAGGTTTCTTTTAGGAAGTCGCTACCAAACTTTAATAAAGGACCACAAACGACTGAATTGTTTACACTCAAAATAGTGGAGCATGCTCCATCACCTGCAGCTATTTCTTCAATAGCTAAAGCGAACGAGACGTAGTCAATATCTGAACCGCCCCATTCTTCAGGCATTGTCATACCATAAAGGCCTAACTCACCCATTTCTTTAAGTTCTTTTGCAGGAAAGTGGCTGGTTTTATCCCACTCTTCGGCATTAGGTAGAAGACGTGACTGAGCATAATCTCTAGCCATGTCACGAATCATCTTTTGTTCTTGAGACAGAATCATCAGGAGACTATCTCTACTGCCATTGCAGTGGCTTCACCACCACCGATACAAAGAGACGCCATGCCTTTTTTAAGACCTTCTTTTTGTAAAGCGGAAATTAAAGTAACCAGGATTCGTGCACCCGATGCTCCAATTGGATGACCTAAGGCACAAGCACCACCGTGTATATTTACTTTATCTGGAGATAGATCAAGATCATGCATGGCAGCCATTGTTACCACTGCAAACGCTTCGTTCACTTCATACAGATCAACTTCTGCTGATGACCAACCGACTTTTTCTAATAGTATTTTCATTGCATCAACAGGTGCTGTTGAGAACCATGCTGGCTCTTGTGCAAACGTACTGTGTCCACGAATGATAGCGAGAGGCTTTAACCCTCTCTTTTCTGCTTCGCTTTGCTTCATCATAGTTAGCGCTGCAGCACCATCAGAAATAGAGCTAGAGTTAGCAGCCGTTACTGTGCCATCTTTTCTGAAAGCTGGACGTAAGGTTGGAATTTTTTCGAAGTTGGCATTGAATGGCTGCTCATCAGAATCAACAACCGTCTCACCTTTTCTGGATTTGATAGTGACAGGTGCAATCTCAGCTGCAAATGCACCAGAAGTTGTTGCTTCCTGAGCGCGTTTCAAAGAAGTGATAGCAAAGTTGTCTTGTGACTCTCTGGTAAATTCGTACTTATCCGCACAGTCTTCAGCAAATGTTCCCATTAAACGACCCTTTTCATAGGCATCTTCCAATCCATCGAGGAACATATGATCCATTGCCTGAGCATGACCCATACGCATTCCGCTGCGAGCTTTTGGTAATAAGTATGGCGCATTTGACATGCTTTCCATTCCACCTGCGACCATAATATCGTTGGTACCTGCTGCGATTAAATCATGCGCTAACATCGCAGCTTTCATTCCTGAACCGCACATTTTATTAACTGTGGTACAACCTGCAGCTAATGGCAGACCTGCACCTAAACTTGCCTGTCGCGCTGGCGCTTGTCCAAGCCCTGCCGGAAGCACACAACCCATAACAACTTCTTGTACATCTTCTGCACTGATACCTGCTCTTTCAACTGCTGCTTTTATTGCAGTCGCTCCAAGCTCTGTTGCTGGCACATCAGATAATGAACCTTGAAAACCGCCCATTGGGGTGCGGGCTATACCTACGATGACTACTGGGTCATTCATCGCTAATCTCCAAATAATTTATGAGTTAAGTTAAACAGTTTTACTAAATCTGTTTAACTGAAATTGATAAATACTAGTATTTTAAGTAACTTTAAAAACAACTACTAAACAGACACTTACGCTGTTTCGTTAAATAATTCTCTGCCTATTAACATACGGCGAATTTCAGATGTACCCGCTCCAATTTCATAGAGCTTTGCGTCGCGCAATAAACGACCCGTTGGGTATTCATTGGTATAGCCATTTCCACCGAGTGTTTGAATCGCTTCAAGCGCCATCCATGTTGCTTTTTCTGCAGCATATAGAATTGCACCTGCGGCATCTTTACGCGATGTTTCCCCGCGATCACAGGCTTTACCGACTGCATACACATACGCTTTTGTTGCGTTCATGGTGGTGTACATATCTGCCATCTTGCCTTGCATGAGTTCGAATTCACCGATGGCACGACCAAATTGTTTACGTTCGTGTATATAAGGAACAACTACATCCATACATGCTTGCATGATTCCTGTTGGGCCAGCTGATAACACTGCACGTTCATAGTCTAGACCACTCATGAGAACATTGACGCCTTTACCAAGACCACCAAGAATATTCTCTTCAGGGACTTCTACATTTTCAAATACTAATTCACCGGTATTTGATCCGCGCATTCCCAATTTATCGAGTTTTTGGGCTGTTTTTACACCGAATTCTTTTTCAACAATAAAAGCAGTGATTCCCTTAGGACCCGCTTTAAGATCTGTTTTTGCATAAACCACGATCACATCGGCATCAGGACCATTTGTAATCCACATTTTTGTGCCATTCAGCACATATCGATCACCTTTCTTTTCAGCTTTTAACTGCATGCTGACAACATCAGATCCTGCATTTGGCTCAGACATAGCCAGAGCACCAATATGTTCGCCGCTGATTAGCTTTGGTAAATACTTCTTCTTTTGTTCTTCTGCACCGTTACGGTTTATTTGATTCACGCAAAGGTTAGAGTGCGCACCGTAACTTAGGCCAATTGAGGCTGATGCCCTGCTGATTTCTTCCATGGCGATGATGTGGGCAAGATACCCCATATCACTTCCACCGTACTCTTCTGAAACCGTAATTCCCAGTAAGCCCATCTCGCCAAATACTGGCCAGAGCTGATTAGGAAATTCATTGGATATATCAATCTCTGCCGCTAATGGAGCGACTTCTTTTGCGGCAAAATCTCGCACAACATCACGTAACATGTCTGCTGTATCACCAAGATCAAAATTAAGAGTTGGGTAATGAATCATCTCGCGTCCTTTAGAATATGGAATCAATGTTTGGGGTTTTAATATGAGAGGCAAGATACATTACGTTTACGTAAACGTCAATTACAAAAATACGGCTCTTTCAAAAAACAATGACGCGGAGTTATATCATTAAAAAGTGCTCGACTCTGCACAAGTTCCTTTAGATATTTCAAACTACGAAATGAAAAAAGTGCCTTAAAGTACGGGGGTGTGTTTATTAATAATACAGGCTAGATTAACAAGCCTGGTAAACAGTCTATGAATTAATTTTCTCTGAAGCTTCTATTTCATCGAGTGATTTACGGATTTTTTGATAGACTCTTTCAATCTCTTCCAGCGCCATATCGACATCTTGTCTTTGAATCTGGAGCTTCTTTCTTCTATCGTCCATCTTTTCCAGAAGCATTAATATCTGCCCCTTCTCTCCAGACTTAGTCTCGTACATATCAAAAATATCTTTAATTTCAGATAAGGTACAACCGAGTCTTTTACCACGCAACAATAATCTGAGACGCACTCTATCTCTCTCTAGATAAATGCGTTTGTTACCTTCTCTTTTCGGGCCTAGCAGGCCGGATTCTTCATATAGCCGCAAAGCTCGAGGAGTCACCTCAAATTCTTTTGATAAATCAGATATCGTATAAGTCTTAAACTTTGGCTCCTTACTCATTTATCATCCTTTTGGTTCATCCTGATTGCTTAACTTATGCTAGGCTTTACTATCTAGTATTAAATTTCCAGTCTTTTTAACTCTGTAAACTACTAGATTTCATGCAGTACTTTTATACAGAACTTTCATGCAGACTAAAGTACAAATAATGCCACTGCAGTTAAAAATAATAACCTATCATACTGTTATATAAAAAACTTTCAATCTAGCGCCATTCGTTGTGCTTTAACTATAGATAATTAGATTGAAATATGTTGACGTTTACGTAAACGTAATATAACTTAAGTCACCTAATTGAGCAAACCCAATACCACGAACGTACAAAACCCACGCTCTAAACTCGAAATATATTCAGGAAGAATTCATGACTAAAACCAACAAAACCAAAGAGATAGCTAACACTAAGCCTGTAAGCAAAGTCCGTTTTGTTACAGCAGCAAGTCTATTCGACGGTCATGATGCTGCTATCAATATTATGCGACGCATTCTTCAATCAACTGGCGCTGAAGTTATCCACCTAGGCCATAACCGATCAGTTGCAGAAATTGTAGACGCCGCCATTCAAGAAGATGTGCAAGGTATAGCGATTAGCTCATACCAGGGTGGTCATGTTGAATACCTTAAATACATGGTTGATATGCTTAAGGAAAAAGATGCCGCTGATATACGCATCTTTGCAGGTGGTGGTGGCGTCATTGTTCCGGAAGAGATCAAAGAATTAGAAGAACATGGCGTAACTAAAATATATTCTCCCGAAGATGGTCAGAAAATGGGACTACAAGGAATGATCAGCGACATGATAGAACGCTGTTCTTTTGACCCGGGAGAATTATCACCTAAAAAAATCGAACCTTTATTAGAAGGAGATTGGCGCGCCCTATCCCGAGTTATCACTACGCTTGAAAACGACACTATAGAAGATAGCTTTAAAGCTGAGATACTTGAAACAGCAAAGAATTTAGATAAACCCGTTCCTGCACTGGGTATTACCGGAACAGGTGGCTCAGGAAAGTCATCACTAACCGATGAAATAATCAGACGTTTCCGTCTTGGACAAAAAGACAATCTGAAAATTGCGATTGTCGCAGTAGATCCGACCCGCCGTAAGACTGGGGGTGCCTTATTGGGTGACCGTATTCGCATGAATGCGATTGAACACCCAAATATATTTATGCGTTCTATCGCAACACGAGACTCCGTGGGTGAAATACCTGATGTAGTTGGTGACATAGTTGCCGCGTGTAAAATCTCTGGCTTCGATTTGGTTATTGTAGAAACACCCGGTATTGGACAAGGTGATGCTGCAATCGTTCCGCTAGTAGATGCCTCTTTATACGTCATGACTCCTGAGTTTGGCGCACAAAGTCAGTTAGAAAAAATCGACATGCTGGATTTTGCTGACCTTGTCGCAATCAACAAGTTTGATCGTAAAGGCGCAGAAGATGCTTATCGTGATGTGTGTAAACAGGTACAGCGCAATCAAGAAGCATTCATGCAGCCGCCAGAAGAAATGCCTGTATTCGGAACTATCGCTGCTCGCTTTAATGATGACGGTGTCACTGCGCTTTACCATGGATTACTAGCTAAATTACAAGAACTTGGACTACCTGTTGAAGAAGATGCATTACCTCAATCTGACATAAGAAAGTCTTCTGGAAATTCTGTCATCGTTCCACCAGAAAGAACCAGATACTTAGCAGAAATTGCAGAAACCGTTAGAGACTATAAAAAGAGAGTACATCAGCAAGCGCAAATCGCACGTGAAAGACAACAGTTAATTGAATCAAAACGAATGCTTACAGAAGCTGAAACTGATTCTGAAAACCTGGATAGTTTAATTACAAAACGCGAAGACGCATTAGATCCTAAAGCAAAGAAATTATTGGAAATCTGGCCAGAAACGAAAGAGAAATATGCAGCCGAAGAATATGTCGTAAAAATTAGAGATCGTGAGATTCGCACCGCCCTAACCTACACGACCCTTTCAGGAACTGTAATACCCAAAGTTTCACTCCCTCAATTTGAAGATCATGGTGAAATTCTTAAATGGTTATTGCTTGATAATGTTCCTGGTGAATTCCCTTATACAGCAGGCGTTTTTCCTTTTAAACGTGAAGGAGAAGATCCAACACGTATGTTTGCTGGTGAAGGCGACGCTTTTAGAACCAATAATCGTTTTAAGAGACTTTCAGAACACTCTGATGCAAAACGACTTTCTACAGCTTTTGACTCAGTTACTTTATATGGCCAAGACCCTGATGAGCGTCCAGACATTTACGGCAAGGTAGGAAACTCAGGCGTTTCAATTGCCACTCTTGATGACATGAAAGCCTTATACGATGGATTTGATTTGTGTAATCCAACAACATCTGTATCAATGACCATCAATGGTCCTGCCCCTATGATATTGGCGATGTTCTTGAATACTGCGATTGACCAGCAAGCAGCAAAATTTGAAAAAGAGAATAAACGCAAACCCACAGATGATGAGTTTCAGGAAATTCGTTCATGGGCTTTAGAAAATGTTCGTGGAACGGTTCAGGCAGATATCCTTAAAGAAGATCAAGGTCAAAATACCTGTATATTCTCTACTGAATTTGCACTGAAAATGATGGGAGATATTCAGGAATATTTCGTGCATAACCGTGTTCGTAATTTCTACTCAGTTTCTATTTCTGGCTACCATATTGCAGAAGCTGGAGCCAACCCGATATCTCAGTTAGCTTTCACACTTTCTAATGGTTTCACTTACGTAGAAACGTATCTAGCTAGAGGCATGGAAATAGATGATTTCGCAGGAAATCTTTCCTTCTTCTTTAGTAATGGCATGGACCCAGAATATACAGTAATGGGACGCGTTGCCCGCCGTATCTGGTCAACTGCAATGCGCTTCAAATATGGTGCGAATGAGAAAAGCCAAAAACTAAAATATCATATTCAAACTTCTGGACGTTCATTACATGCGCAAGAAATGGATTTCAATGATATCCGAACTACCTTGCAAGCATTGATTGCAATTTATGATAACTGCAACAGCTTACATACCAATGCATACGATGAAGCAATCACGACACCTACTGAAGAATCAGTAAGACGTGCATTAGCCATTCAGCTCATCATCAATAATGAATGGGGATTAGCCAAGAATGAAAACCCGAACCAAGGGGCATTTATTCTGGAAGAGCTAACCGAACTAGTTGAAGAAGCCGTACTTTCAGAATTTGAAAGAATCTCAGAACGTGGCGGCGTATTAGGCGCAATGGAAACGGGCTATCAACGAGGAAAAATTCAGGACGAGTCTCTCTCTTATGAACACAAGAAGCACGATGGCAGCCTTCCAATCATTGGTGTAAATACATTCTTGAACCCTAAGGGCAATAAAGAATTCACGATTGAATTAGCGCGCTCTACTGACGAAGAAAAAGACAGTCAAATCAGAAGATTACGTAGCTTTAATAAATCACACAACGAAGATTCTAAACTGGCGTTAGAACGAGTCAAAGAAGCCGCTATTAATGATGGAAATATCTTTGCCGAACTTATTGAAGCCGCTAGACATTGTTCTTTGGGTGAACTCTCTAATGCCTTATTTGAAGTTGGCGGGCAGTACCGTAGAAATATGTAATCAACCAATTCCGAACAGGCTTATTTAAAGAGCAATCACTAAGTGCGCTCATATTGAATTTTTAAAGAATACTTACATAGGATTAAGAGATAAAGATGGAAATTAAAACGATTGGAGTTGTAGGCGCAGGAACCATGGGCAATGGTATAGCTCAAGTATTTGCTGCTTCAGATTTTGATGTAATTCTGCAAGACATCAGCGAAGAGCAACTTGAGAAAGGCGTTGCAACCATCGCAAATAGTCTTGACCGCCTAATCAAAAAAGAAAGAATCACAGAAGCAGACAAACAAAAAACACTGAGTAAGATAACAACCAATGTTTCTCTGGATGCCTTTTCTGATACTGATTTAATCGTTGAAGCAGCTAGCGAGAGCCTTGAAATCAAGTCTGATATTTTTCAAAAGCTAGATACTATTTGTAAACCTAGTGCGATTTTGGCAACAAATACCTCATCAATATCTCTAACTCGAATAGCACGCGAAACGAAGCGTCCTGAGAAAGTGATCGGCATGCACTTTATGAATCCTGTACCGGTTATGAAACTGGTAGAGATTATTAGGGCTTTACAAACTGATGATTCAACCTATGCTTCTATAGAAGAGTTATCAAAGCAAATTGGCAAGACGCCTGTTGAATGCAATGACAGCCCTGGCTTTGTCTCTAATAGAATCCTTATGCCTATGATCAATGAGGCTATTTACACAGTATACGAAGGTGTAGCTAAGGCTGAAGCTATTGATGAAATCATGATGTTAGGTATGGCTCACCCAATGGGTCCGTTAGCACTAGCTGATCTGATAGGACTGGATACTTGCCTTTCAATCATGAAAGTTCTTCACGAAGGTTTGGGTGATTCCAAGTACCGTCCCTGCCCTTTATTAACCAGAATGGTTGATGCTGGATATTTAGGCAGAAAAACGGGCAAAGGGTTTTACGAATATTAATACTGTTTAGGATTAGTATTAATAAAATATTGATTTTAGTCAATTTAATCACTGGACATTACCTTTACGTAAACGTAATGTAGCGTCAACATTGAAACGCTATAAAATCTAATAATAAGACAGACCTTACCCGCTAAAAGGTCTCGAATAACAAACCCACTATATGGACATTGAGAAGGAGCTCTGGGATGGCAGACAGCCCCAAAGAAACAAGTAAGATAAGTAACGATTTAGATACCTTCCCAAAATTATTATTGGACCACGCTAAAAAACGTCCAAATAAAGATGCAATACGTGAAAAAGATTTAGGCATCTGGCAGTCATGGACATGGTCCAAAGCAGCCGAAGAAATTAGTGCTCTAGCTAATGGCTTAGCCTCTTTAGGATTTAAACGAGGCGACAAGCTAGCGATAGTAGGAAACAACCGCCCTCGCCTCTACTGGGGAATGTGTGCAGCACAATGCCTGGGTGGAATACCGGTTCCGGTTTACCAGGACTCAGTCGCTGAAGAAATTCAATATGTATTAGATCACTCAGAAGTACGCTTTGCCTTAGTAGAAGATCAGGAGCAAGTCGATAAAATGCTTGAGATCTATGATAACTGTCCGGCAATGGAAACGATTATCTATGATGATCCACGCGGACTTAGAGACTACGATAAAACACACTTACATGACTTTGAAAAACTTCAAGATCTTGGAAGAGAATTTGCTAAAGAAAATCCTGATTACTTATTACAGGAAATCAATAAAGGTTCTGGCGAAGACATAGGTATATTCCTTTATACCTCGGGAACGACAGGCAAGCCGAAAGGCGTTGTCATGACAAACAACAACATTCTCATTACTGCCAGGAACAGTGTTAAGTTTGATAATTTAACAGAAAACGAAGAAATCGTTTCTTATCTGCCTATGGCCTGGGTTGGTGATCACATATTCTCTTACGCACAAGCGTATGTCACAGGGTTCTGTGTTAACTGTCCAGAAAGTACCGAGACAGTAGCTACCGATTTAAGAGAGATCGGACCTACCTATTACTTTGCTCCTCCACGAGTATTCGAAAACATTTTAACCACTGTAACCATCAGAATGCATGATGCCAGTAAGCTTAAGCAGAAAATGTTTAATTACTTCATGGGCGTTGCCAGGAAAACCGGTGTCGACATGCTTGATGGTAAGCAAGTCACAGCAAAAGAACGTTTCTTGTACTGGTTAGGAAATATTCTGGTTTATGGCCCACTAAAAAACACCATGGGTTTCAGCCGAATACGCCTAGCCTATACTGCTGGTGAGGCTATCGGGCCTGAAATCTTTGATTTCTTCCGCTCATTGGGAATTAACGTCAAACAACTCTATGGCCAAACAGAAGCTGCTGTATTTATAACCATGCAACCTGATGGCGAAATATTCGCTGATACTGTTGGTATCCCTGCTCCAGGTGTTGAAGTAAAAGTGAATGACGATGGTGAAGTAATTTACCGTGGACCTGGAGTTTTTCATAGTTACTACAAGAATGAAGAATCAACAAAAGAAACCAAAAATGAAGAAGGCTGGGTTCTCACAGGTGATGCTGGTTACTTCGCTGATAATGGCCACCTAAAAATTATCGACCGTGCCAAGGATGTAGGTAAGTTTGTTGACGGAACTATGTTTGCGCCGAAGTATATTGAAAATAAACTGAAATTCTTCCCGCATATTAAAGAAGTCGTTGCAATTGGCGATGGTAAAGATCATTGCACCGCGTTTATCAATATAGATTTAGAAGCGGTTGGTAACTGGGCTGAACGAAATAATGTGGGTTACGCGAGTTATCAAGAATTAGCAGGTCATGAAGAAGTTTACAAAATGATGCTAGAAAGCATCGAGCAAGTAAATAAAGATCTATCAACCGATAGTTTGATGTCCAAATCTCAAATACACCGTTTCCTCATACTGCACAAAGAACTCGATCCAGATGATGGAGAGCTCACTCGTACAGGAAAAGTCCGTAGACGTATTGTTGCTGAAAAGTACGGCGTGTTGATAGACGCTTTATATAACGGCTCGAAGGATTGCTACATCAACACCGAAGTTGCATTTGAAGACGGCCGTAAAGGATCTATCGAGGCAACACTCAGAATAGAAGAGGCAGAAACATTTACCCCTGCCCCAGCAACCAAGGGGGCAAACTAATGGATCAAGATAATAGAATTGGTGACACGTTACTAGAAGTTAAGAACATATCCTTATCATTTGGTGGTGTAAAAGCTCTTACTGATATCAGTTTTGACATCAAAGAAGGTGAAATACGCGCGATTATTGGCCCGAATGGTGCCGGTAAAAGCTCGATGCTGAATGTTATTAACGGTTTTTACCATCCTCAAGAAGGTGAAGTCTGGTTCCGTGGTAAAAAACGTGAAGCGATGAAGCCTTATCAAGTAGCAAGACAAGGTGTAGCTCGTACCTTCCAGAATATTGCTTTGTTTAAAGGAATGTCGACACTAGACAACTTGATGACAGGCTGTATCACTCACATGAAAACCAATATCTTTTTGCAGGCAATCTGGAAAGGCCCAGCTGAAAGAGAAGAATTAGAATTCCGCGAACGCGTTGAACACATCATTGATTTTCTAGGTATTCAAGCCATTCGTAAAACACCCGTAGGCAGACTGCCTTACGGTATGCAGAAACGTGTTGAGTTAGGTAGAGCATTAGCTGCACAGCCTAAGTTACTGTTATTAGACGAGCCTATGGCTGGCATGAACCTCGAAGAAAAAGAGGATATGAGTCGTTTCATACTCGATGTGAATGATGTATTCGGAACAACAATTACCTTAATCGAACACGATATCGGCGTGGTAATGGATTTATCAGACAGAATCGTAGTGCTTGATTACGGTTGCAAACTTGCAGATGGAACGCCGGATGTGGTGCGTAATGACCAAGCCGTAATTGATGCATATTTGGGGGTGAGTCATGATGACTAATATAACTTTAACTAAAGTTTTAAATACACACGCAAGGAGCCAACAATGAGTCCATTATTTCTCAATGCACTTGAGGTTATCTTGAATGGTCTGATGGCCGGAATCATGTACTCTCTCGTTGCTTTAGGATTTGTTTTAATCTTTAAAGCATCAGGCATATTCAACTACGCTCAAGGTGTTATGGCATTATTTGCGGCACTAACACTGGTTGGTTTTCAAACGGGACAAGTTCCCTTTGCTCATCTGATTAATGCCATGTTCGGTACTGAAATTCATCACTGGGGAAGTGGTATGAACACCTTCCTTGCAATCATCCTTACGATGATTGTGATGATCATCTTTGCCTGGCTATTAGAAAAAATAGTCCTCAAACATATGGTCAATCAAGCGCCTATTATCCTGTTTATGACAACCATAGGATTAGCCTACTTCATGGAAGGTTTTGGCGATCTTATGTGGGGCGCTGATATTAAAACGATGGATGTAGGTTTGCCATCTGGTGGTTCTATCTGGCTAGAAGACTTCACCAAAGGCTGGGCGGCAGAAGGCACAGAATATTATGGTATGTATATTGACGTGTTAGATGTATGGGCTGCTGGTATTGCCATATTACTGGTTATCGCCCTTACCCTATTCTCGCAATACACAAAAACCGGACGAGCTTTACGTGCAGTTGCTGATGATCACCAGGCAGCATTAACCGTTGGTATATCACTTCGTACTATATGGATTATCGTTTGGTCGCTCGCAGGTTTCGTCGCATTAGTTGCCGGAATCATGTGGGGCTCTAAATCTGGTGTTCAATTCTCCTTATCATTAATTGCATTGAAAGCACTACCCGTATTGATACTGGGAGGATTTACTTCAATCCCCGGTGCAATCATCGGTGGCTTGATTATCGGTGTGGGTGAAAAATTATTCGAATTTTCAATTGGCGGCATGATCGGTGGAGCAACCGAAAACTGGTTTGCCTATGTTCTGGCTTTGGCCTTCCTTATGTTCAGACCACAAGGTCTGTTCGGTGAAAAAATCATAGAGAGGGTTTAAACAATGTTTTATAGAGAATCTGGGGATTTTAAAACCAATTACGCTGATGATCAGCAATCCTTTCCAATAAAGTTAGATCGCTATGCGGTTTGGATACTACTTGCTTTTGCTTTTTTTGTAGTACCGTTTTTTATTAATGATTATTGGGAAAAATCTGTATTAGTTCCCTTCCTGGTTTGGTCGATGGCTGCGTTGGGATTAAACATCCTTACAGGATATTGTGGTCAGGTAAGTTTAGGAACCGGCGGTTTTATGGCCGTAGGTGCCTACTCTTGTTATAAGCTGATGGTCGCCTTTCCGGGATTGAATATATTCTTTGTGGTAATCCTTGCAGGATTGATCACCGCAGTCGTTGGTATTGCATTCGGACTTCCCAGTTTAAGAATTAAAGGTTTTTATCTGGCTGTTGCCACATTGGCCTCGCAATTCTTCTTGATCTGGATGTTCAATAAAATCCCGTGGTTTTACAACTACTCATCATCAGGAATGATCACTGCACCAGAGCGTACTATGTTTGGTATAGCTATTTCAGGGCCGTCAGCGCCCTCCTGGGCAACCTACTTATTCTGTTTAACATTGGTAACCATTTTTGCCTTTATGGCACGAAACCTGACCAGAGGGCGAATAGGACGCGCATGGAAGTCTATTCATGACATGGATATCGCTGCAGAAATTATAGGAATTCCACCGCTTCAAGCAAAATTATCTGCATTTGCGGTGAGTTCGTTCTATATAGGTATGTCAGGTGCGATGTTATTTGGTGTTTACCTAGGTTCAGCAGAACCGGGCGAAGCCTTTGGTATCGACAAATCATTCTTAGTATTATTTATGGTTATCATCGGTGGACTTGGCAGTATCTTAGGATCTTTCCTAGGCGCAGCGTTCCTGATTCTGGTACCTGTTTTAATGAAGAATATCATGGTTGGTGCTTTTGGATGGCCAGCCGATTTAGCAGCACATCTTGAACTATTATTTATAGGTGCGTTGATAATGTTTTTCCTAGTCGTTGAACCTCATGGGCTTGCACAGCTATGGCGTATGACGAAAGAGAAATTACGACTCTGGCCGTTCCCCCACTAAGCCAGAAAGTGAAATGGCGTTTGTACACTTACTTAGAACACAGAGTTAATACACTAAGTAGGTGGACTGACGATTGTAAGAGATTTTTGCATGAGATTATGATGAGAGAAAACTGGGGAATCTAAACCATTTTTATCCATCATCATTCTCATACAAGAGTCTCTAAAGTTTATAAGAGGAGTAAATATGAAAATAAAACAATTTGGTGCAGCTCTTGTGGCAGCAACGATACTGGCGACATCTGTCCCTGTAGCAGCTGACCTTACATTCCCGATGCTTAGTTATCGAACTGGGCCTTACGGACCGAACGGAGCAGAATTTGCAGATGGATACGCCGATTATTTCACTTTGTTGAATGAGCGTGATGGTGGTATTGGAGGCGCAAAAATCCTGACACCTGAATGTGAAACAGCCTATAACACAGCAAAAGGTGTTGAGTGTTATGAGTCGACCAAAGAAGGTGCTTTAGTTTATCAGCCACTTTCAACCGGTATCACGTATCAGTTAATTCCTAAAGTAACTGCAGATGATATCCCAATGCACACCATGGGTTATGGTCGTACATCAGCTGCAAACGGTAAAGTGTTCAGTCACGTATTTAACTACCCTGCTAATTACTGGGATGGTGCGTCAGTTATTATCAAGCACATTTCTGATGAAGAGAAAGGAGATTTAAAAGGTAAAAAAATCTCTCTGGTTTACCACAACTCTGCATACGGTAAAGAGCCAATCCGTACATTGGAAGAACTGGCTAAAAAACATGGTTACGTGTTAACACTGATTCCTGTAGACCATCCTGGTCAAGAGCAAAAATCTCAATGGCTTCAACTTCGTCGTGACCGTCCTGATTACATCATCATGTATGGTTGGGGTGTAATGAACCAGGTAGCAATCAAAGAAGCGACTAATATTCGTTTTGATATGTCTAAGTTCATTGGTATTTGGTGGTCAGGTTCTGAAAATGACGTATTACCAGCTGGCGATAAAGCAAACGGCTATAAAGCGGTTACCTTCCATGGTGTAGGTGATAACTATCCGATATTTGATGAACTCAAAAAGTTTGTTAAAGATGCAGGTAAAGCAGCCGGTGATGGTTCTAACCTTGGTACAGCTTTATACAATCGTGGCATGTACGCAGCAATGCTTGCAGCAGAAGCAGCAGCTAACGCGCAAAAAATCCACAGCACTAAAGATCTAACCGGTGCACAGATGCGTGATGGTATGGAATCTCTGAAGATTGACCAGGATCGCATGAAAGCACTTGGTTTAGAAGGATTTGGTCCTGAGATCAATGTTACTTGTGCGAATCACGGTGGCCCTGGTTTAGGTGCAATCCAGCAATGGGATGCAAAAGCCAAGAAATGGTCATTAATTACCGACTTCGTAGAATCAGATCGTTCAGTGATTGATCCATTAATCGCAGAAGATTCTGCAGCTTATGCTAAAGAAAATAGTATAAAAGAACGCGATTGTAAGTAAGAAAAAACAGTAAGAAAGTTGTAAGGCTACTTGTCAAAAAGTAGTCCTTTATTTGAGAGGGCCACCTCGTAAATGGTGGTCTTCTCTTAAATAAATTTAACCTAATAAATCAAACCTGGTGATAGTTAATTATGTCGACAGAAAACAATATCCTCAGCATTAAGAATATCGAAGTGATTTATGATCACGTCATTCTTGTACTTAAAGGGGTATCCCTAGATGTGCCTAAAGGCGGAATCGTGGCCTTACTCGGTGCAAACGGTGCTGGCAAAACAACTACCATTAAATCAATTTCAAACATCCTTAAGACAGAACGTGGTGAAGTAACCAAAGGTTCTATCAGTTTTGAAGGAGAGCAAATCCAAGACCTCTCCCCTACTGAGCTTGTAAAAAAGGGTGTTGTACAAGTTATGGAAGGCCGTCACTGTTTCGAACATTTAACAGTAGAAGAAAACCTGTTAACAGGTGCCTATATCCGTAAAGATGGTCGCAAAGCCATCGCCGAAGATCTGGAAAAAGTATATACATACTTTCCACGCCTAAAAGAACGCCGCAAAAGCCAGGCAGGTTATACCTCTGGTGGAGAGCAACAAATGGTTGCTGTTGGTCGCGCGCTCATGGCAAAACCCAAATTAATCCTACTGGATGAACCATCGATGGGACTTGCCCCTCAATTGGTTGAAGAAATTTTTGAAATCGTAAAGTCTTTGAATGAAAAAGAAGGCGTTACGTTTTTACTCGCCGAGCAAAATGTCTCGGTCGCATTACGCTATGCAACCTATGGCTATATTCTAGAAAATGGCCGCGTGGTAATGGATGGCGAAGCTAAAGCCCTCTCTGAAAACGAAGACGTTAAAGAGTTCTACCTCGGACTCAGTGATGGTGATAAGAAAAGCTTCCGTGATGTTAAACATTACCGTCGTCGTAAGCGTTGGTTGGCGTAAAGGATTCTCTTAGAATCCTTATACAAAAAAGTGCCTTAAAGTAGGGGGGTGTCTTTTTTACTTAACATTTAGCGATTATTATCAACACCTACTATTCCTTATTAAAACTGTTGAGAATTAAGCGTTATGTCAGATTTTTACGATGCACTTGAAACCCGAACGCCAGCTGATCGTGAACAAGCCCTAATAAAAGCTGTTGCAGATCAGGTAGCGCATGCCAAAGCAAACACTACTGCGTATGCGAAAGTATTAAAAGACTTCGATCCGGCTTCGATTACATCAACAGCGGATATCGCAAAGCTACCCATCACGCGCAAATCCGAGCTCATCGAACTACAAAAGAAGGATCGTCCTTTTGGTGGATTAGACGCCAAAGGCATCAAGCTATCGCATATATTTGCATCACCCGGCCCTATCTACGAACCCGGCACCAAGAAAGAAGATTTCGCACGTTTTGCACGTTCACTTTATGCCGCAGGTTTTCGTTCAGGTGGAATCGCGCATAACTGTTTTGCCTATCACTTTACGCCTGCAGGCATCATGCTGGAAAACAGCGCACAGGCCTTAGGCTGCGCAGTAATACCAGCAGGAACGGGCCAGACAGAATTACAAATTCAAACCATCGCTGATTTAAAACCAGACAGTTACATTGGTACGCCCTCTTTCCTTAAAATCATTCTGGATAAAGCTGAATCTCTGGATGCAGATGTCAGTTCAATTACCAAAGCACTGGTCACAGGCGAAGCTTTACCACCGTCAATTCGCGCTAATTTTGCAGAAAATGGTATTGCAGTTTATCAATGTTATTCCTCTGCTGACCTTGGATTGATCGCCTATGAATCAGAAGCTCAAGAAGGCTTAATCATCGATGAAGGTATCTATTTAGAAATCGTCCGACCCGGTACGGGTGACCTCGTTGAAGATGGCGAAGTGGGCGAAGTAGTTGTGACTAGCCTCAACCCTGATTACCCTTTAATCCGCTTTGCAACAGGTGATTTATCTGCAATTATGGAAGGGCAAAGCCCCTGTGGTCGCACCAATAAACGTATCAAAGGCTGGATGGGACGAGCCGATCAAACCGCAAAAGTGCGCGGTATGTTTATCCACCCAGAACAGGTTGATAAGGTATTCAAACGCCACCCAGAATTAGCCAAAGTACGTTTAGTCGTTAGCTGGGAAAACGAAAGCGATCAGCTCACCCTAAAGTGTGAAACCGATCAAAGCTCTGATGAACTTGCTAACGAAATCAGCACCAGCATTAGAGATATCTGCAAACTACGTGGTGAAGTAGAATTCGTTGAAATTGGCAGCCTGCCTAACGATGGCACTGTTATCGAAGACGCACGAGACTACGACTAATCAATCATGATTAGGGCAACACTGAGTATATGAACACCTTTCTGTCTCAATATAAAATTCTCGATCTCTCGCAATATATTCCTGGTCCTTATGCGACAAGGCAACTCGCCGATCTTGGCGCAAATGTGATTAAGGTTGAACCACCTGCGGGTGATCCCATGCGACATTTTATGTCAGATTCGGTTGATGAATCCGACTACTCTCCCATTTACCAACACCTCAATCGCGGCAAGCGCATTGTCAAAATAGACCTGAAACAGGAATCTGGAAAAGAATCGCTGAGAAAACTCATTAAAGATGCCGATGTACTCCTCGAATCTTTTCGTCCCGGAGTGATGGCGCGATTAGGCTTCGATCGAGACGCATTAAATCAACTCAATCCCACACTTATCCATTGCGCCCTTTCAGGCTTCGGACAAAACGGTCCTTACGAACAGAGAGCCGGACACGATCTCACTTACTGCGCGGTCAGTGGCGCATTGAGTAACTCAGGTATTAGCGAAAGACCCGTTATGTCGTTTCCGCCGATAGCCGATCACGCAGGCGCGATGCAAGCCTCTAATACGATATTGGCAGCGCTATTAAGTCGCACCAATACCAATAAGGGCGCTTTCATTGATATCAGCCTGTATGAATCTGCACTGGCCTGGCAGTACTTAAATTTCCATGAGAACACTCACAATAAAAATCCAGAACGCGAAGCGCTGTTATTAAACGGTGGTGCCGCTTGTTACAATATTTACCAAACGGCTGATGATCGATTTATTGCACTCGCGCCTTTAGAAATGAAATTTTGGCTAGCGTTTTGTAAAGCCCTGTCGAAACCAGAATGGATTGATAGGCAATCAGATGCTCTTCCGCAAACCTCACTCATTCAAGAAATTACGGAGCTATTTAAAACAGAATCGCTTTCTCATTGGAACGCCGTTTTTGAAGGTGTCGATTGTTGTTATGAACCGATATTGCTGGCAGATGAAGTCGCCAGACATCCGCAGATTATTTCAAGAGGTAACCTGAATAATGCTAATCCACAATTTGCGGCATGGATTGATGGTGAGGCTGTTGAGACATCTGAAAATGTTACTGTGATGGAATCTGGAATCGATATTAATTGGTAATTAGATTAAATAGGTCACCCCCCTACTTTAAGCCGTTTTTTCATATATTTAATCAAAACATCACCACCTAGGGCTATCGTTACTGCGCTCTGATATTGACTACGCTAAGGCTGGGCACTGATCAAAAATCATTAATACCTACTTAAAAAAACTACTTTATAACCGAGAATAAATGTATGCTATACAAATAATAATAAGAGTTATAAAGCCTCAAAATAATAACAAAACTATTAGGATCGATAGGAGAGTATGAATATAAGCAGCTTAGTTGGATATAGAGTGCTCTGCACTTTTACTGCCATCTTGGTGATGTGCAGTGGGTTTATTACAACTCAGACAGTAAATGCTCAATCCCTTACTTTTGGATTTGGCGATACCCAAACCCCTCCCCGTAAATGGAAAGTAGATGGAGAATATCTAGGCGTCTATTTTGATGTTATCGATGAGGTTATGGCGCGTAGCAAAATCAAAATCGACGTCAACCCTTATCCGCATGAACGACTTTTGCAATATCTTGAAAACGGCGTAATAGATGGAGCGATAGGTTTATACAAAACTCCTGAACGCGAAAAATATGCGACCTATGTGGATATCCCAATAGCCTGGTCAGAAATGCGTATTTTTATCAAAAAAGGACAACAATTCCAGATTAAAAACATCAACAATTTTTCAGGAAAAATCATTGGTAAAATTAGAGGTGTATCCATCAATAAAGAATTTGATGATGCGGTTGAAAGGGGTGAATTTTCAGTCGAGGAAACAAGAAGCTACACACAATCCATAAAAAAACTCATGATCGAAAGAATCGACGTGTTGATAGCCCCAGAGATGTCGACACAACATCTTTTGAAAGAAATGAATCTTTTAGATGAAGTCGAAATGCTGCCCTTTCATTTCAAACGAATCAGACCTGTGTTTATCCTTTTTTCCAAAGCCGCGGATACCCCAGAGAAAAAAGCCATGTTTGAAAAAATACGTGAAGTGCTTATTGAAATGGAAATAGAAAAGAAATTTCAAGATATTTTACTTAAATACAGCGTTGTTTCAGCACCCTAAACCCGAACGCCAATCATGTAACTACAACGAAAATAAATTGAATTAGTCACCCCCCTACTTTTAGGGTGTTTTATAGTTTTCCCCTAACACATCAATATAGACTACACTCAAAACGCTAATAGTTTTTGCGAGCCTGGAACAAGATAGAAACCCCAAACCCAATTTAGATCCTTGGTATTTATGCTTGTCATAAAATCAATCCAAGCCTTCGCGACTAAACACTAATCAACCAAACATTAATCATCTAAATATGAATCAAATTGAATTAATAGATTAAATTCAAAGCTAATATAAAAGGTAAATACAAAATGGAAATAAAAGGCAAAAAAGCAGTAGTATTCGGCGGCACATCTGGCATTGGTTTAGCCACGGTACAACAACTATCAGACTTAGGCGCGGAGGTTATTGCTGTTGGTCGTAACCCGGATAAAGTCACAGAACTACCTGCAAACACCAGCGTAATGAAATGTGATGTACTCGACAAAGAAGCCGTTCAAGCATTATTTGCAGAATGCGGTCCTATCGATATTTTAGTCAGTGCAGCCACCGGTGGCGGACGTGCCATTGGCCCATTCGCCGAAATGGATATGGATGGCTATCAAGCATCGTTTGCGAAACTCTGGGGTTATACCAATGTGGTTCGTTATGGTTTAGAACACCTCTCTGTTTCCGGTGCAATCGTATTAGTCAGTGGCACACCTGCGCGTTATTGCAACCCGGGACAAATCGCCATTTCATCGGTTGGTGGTGCGGTTGAAGCGTTTGTGCGTGGCGTTGCAAAAGAAGTCAAACCAAAGCGAATCAATACCGTTTCTCCTGGTTTAATCGACACGCCAATGGTTACACTTGAAGGTGAAGCACGTGAAGCACATTACAATAAACTCACGGCAAAAAATCTAATCCCAAGAGCAGGTAAACCAGAAGAAGTGGCACAAGGAATTATCTTCGCAATACAAAATGATTTTGTCACAGGTACAACGATTGATGTTGATGGTGGCTTGTTACTATCTTAATCCAATTAAGTAGATTCAATCAATATAGGGGGGGATGATTTATCTTAAGTCACCCCCCACCTTTGGTGGCACTTTTAATAACAATAACACTTTGATTTGGGAAAATGAAATATAAAAAGCAGGTATCCGTTTTGTTACATAAGGCAAAGCAAGGCGTTAACCTTAATAGGAAAGGCAGATCATGGCTAAAGAAATAGAAAGAAAGTTTTTGATAGATCTTGGGCTCATCGGTGATCTGCCTGATGGAAAGCTAATATCACAAGGCTTTATAGGTACGAATGATAAAACCGTGGTAAGAACAAGAATCATAGGCGATAAAGCCTTTCTTACTTTAAAGGGAGAGGTTATTGGTTTTACTCGCTCAGAGTTTGAATATCAAATTCCAATAGATGATGCGACGAATATTATTAAAGAGCTATGTAGTGGTGGCGTTGTTGATAAAACCAGATATGAAATTATTCATGAAAAACACACTTGGGAAATCGATATCTTTCACGGCCAGAATGAAGGGTTAGTTGTCGCCGAGGTTGAGGTTCAGTCCGAATCTGAAAGTGTTTCTCTACCAAAATGGATTGTTAAAGAAGTTACAGGGGAATCGAAATATTTTAATGTTTCATTGTTGAATAATCCTTATAGCCAATGGTGAGATTTTTACGAGGCTTTTAGATAAATAGGTCGCTAGATTGATCTTCTGTTTATTAATTTATTGTTAGGTCACCCCCCTACTTTCAATCGTTTTTTTAAAGAAAGGCTATCAATCTAACGATTAAATAAATATATCCCCAACGTCAAATTAACCTACCTTTCACCAAATAATTGCATCGATAAAGATTCCTCAGCACAACCCCAATCAGCCGTTAGCAGACCTTTTTTAACATACGAATGTAAGGTCGAAAACTTCCAATCAACAGCACGTTCAACATACCCATGCTTCACTGGATTATAGTGAATGTAATCAACATGTTTCGCAAAGTCTGTTTCATCGTGAATCAAATGCTCCCAGTATCGTCTTTGCCAAATACCGCGTTCACGTTTTGACTCTCTACTAGAATTAATTTTCTCTGTCTTAGGTATTTGACGGGAAAAACCAGATTTGAATAACATAATACGAGTAGCAAAATCATTATCCCCTTCATGCAAAGTCATCATCAAATGTAAATGATCTGGTAACACAACCATCGCATCAAGTACAAATGGGTGACGATGTTTTACCTTATTTATACTTACACGCAGTTTATCGAATTCATCCACCAGGAACGTATTTTTTCGATCTGCCATGTTGACAGTGAAAAAATAAGTTCCTCCTTTAATATTCGCACGCCTGTATTTCATAGTTTCAGCGTAACACATCAATAAAATCTGTTGCTTATTAATCTGATTGTAGGTTGGGGTGAGGTACGAAGCCCAACAGAATTGATGAGCGTTGATATATGTTGGGCTTCCTAGCGTCAGCCCAACCTACCGTGCTTTAGATAATTGTAGAGGAAAGCAATCAGTCACAAGGCAATGAAACAATAGATCACACCCATAATTCTTTTAAGCAATTTATTTCTATATAATAAAGAAGTTCTGTCATAATAAAACTGACTTATTTACATAATACATTCATACACAAAGGAAGCTTATGGAAGCAAACTATAGTTACTACGATTTCAATAAGAGCATAGAGAGAGTTGATGAAGTTTTAGACGGATCTGATGCTTCATATGAGGATAAAAAGTCAATTCCACTAAGAAGCTCATTAACATTCAATAACGGGTATTATGTTGATTGTTCAGCTATTTTTATTGATATTCGCGGCTCCAAGGATCTAAATGAAAAACATACTAGGCCAGTTTTAGCAAAAATATATAAAACTTATATCTCAGAACTAATCGCGGTACTTAAAAGCCACTTAAAGATTAATGAGTTGTATATTGAAGGTGATGCAGTGTGGGGGATTTGTGACACACCTAAAAAAAAGGACGTCGATGAATTATTTTCTGTCGGAGCTAAAGCTTCATCCTTAATCGATATATTAAATATCAAATACAAGAAGAAAGGTTACTCAGAGTTAACGGTAGGAATCGGAATTTCCTATGGTTCATCATTAATGATTAAATCTGGTTATAAAGGTAGTGGAATCAATGAAGTAGTTTGGCTCGGAAAACTTGTTGGCGAAGCAGCCAAGCTGTGTTCTTATGGAAATAAGACCTACAGTGATTCCGAGATGATGGTCTCAAATGTGTTTTATGACAACCTTAACGACACTTACAAAAAACTACTTTCAAAAAATTACGAGCGTGATTGTTATCACGGGTGTGTAATTAATTTGAGTATGAATGAATGGGTCGAAAACAATGGATAAAAAAGTGAGTTTATTATTTCTGCAATACATGATGCCCAATCAACAATCAGATCTGTTGATGTAAAAGTAGCAACATTACTTACCGGATCATTCATTCCTATCTCTACAATTGGAAAAATATGGAATCATTTAACGCGTTAACCCGCATAAGTAGATGAAATAAACTTGCGCCATCTGACGCATGATTATTTCATCTACTTTTTGATAGTCAATCTCTCGAAACCCAGATGAGCTATCGCTTATCTAGGCTACGTCTGCGATACATAGCGTTAAAATGACACCCCCCTACTTTTAGGCACTTTTTCTTAATTATTTAAATCTATAAAAAGCATAAGATTAATTGTATGCTATACAAATAGAACTATTTATAAGAACTATAGTTCACTTTATAAAACTAGACGGAGAGATTAAATTTGGATTTTAATCAAAAAATCGAGTTCCTTTACAAATCAATTGAGGATACACAGTCGATAATTAGGGCAGTAGATATAAAAGCGAGCTTTATGTTTGTTGTAGTTTTTCTACCTATTACTGCATTGAAAAATATAGTAGCAGTAGGAAATAGCCTAGTAACTGTTTCTCATAACTATTGGTGGATTATTACTCCGACGATAGTACTCTGGCTTTTATCCATATATTTATTGTTTAAAACAGTAGTATCTATATCAAACCCCGCCGAACAAATTGAAGGGGGAAAACCTAATGGGGTTTTTTATGGTGCGTCTATTTTTCCTCTCTCTACAATAGATTATTTTTTTAATTTTCCAATAAAATCAAAAAATAATATAAATGATTATGTAAATATAATACCAGCAGATGAAGAAGAATTAGTTCAAGAGCTTACATTTGAAAAGATGAAACTTAACTATATAAGAGATATAAAAATACACCGCTCTAGCTTGTTATTTAAGGCTACTTATTTTTGGCTATTGTTTGGTGGTATTTGCTGGTTACTAGATCTTTTGCTAAAGGTTATTTAGGTATGCTCACTCAAAACCAAGAACAAGAAATAAGAATCATTGTTAATCAATCACTTGATAAAGCTGAAGAACACTGGAAAAAGGGTGGCCATCAATTAGCTGTAGCTCTTGAACATGCAACATTTAGTGAATCAGTATTAGATAAATCAGAATCAGAACCATCAAAAATACCAGGACACCCTAAAGTTCAAGATAATTATACCGTAATAGATGAATTTATAGCTTTGGTTGCTGATATGAGAGATTCGAGTAAACATTTAATAAATGCTATTAGTAAAAAAACCTCAAAAGTAACAGGCTTGGAAAGGGTTTATTATGAAACCTCAGCTTTACTTCCGGCAATAGCTCAAACAATTAAATACAAAGATGGTAATGTAACTGAGTATCTCGGAGATGGTGTTTTGGCACTTTTCAAAGTAGATTCTGACAAAAAAAGTGATGCTATTTACTCTTCCTATAACGCTGCAAGAAACATAATTGGTGATACTCGCGAAATAGTTAATCAAGAGCTCTCTGAAAGATATTCTTTGCCCCCAATAAATTTGGGAGTAGGCTTATCTTTGAGTAAAACCCTAGTCTCTTTGGTTGGTTTGGAAGGTGAAAAGCACCCTAAAGCTTTTGGCGAATGTGTATTTCGGGCAACAAAATTATCTACAGGAAAAAATATTATTATTACAGATAAATATTTAAAAAAAATGTGGCCCAGTTCTGATGGAGGTACAATAAAATTTAAGGAAAAAAGAGTGAAAAAAGTTAAAGGTTTTCTAATTGAAGATAAATAAAATAAAACAAAACAGTTAACTCAATTATGAAGCACCCTTCTTGGCTTTTGTTAAGCCTCAGAAGGCAATCCCAATCTTCCTCAAATGCTGCCTGACATTCTGATGCGCTAATGGCAGCAATCTCTCATCCAAACCACCATACAATTTATCAACAATCCCATCTTCGTCTAAACCACCATTCACCAAATTGATAATTTGCTGTTCGCGTTCTATCCGATGTTGCAAGGTTTGCTCTAGCAAATGAATCCCTCCCATGGGAATTCCGTGTGAGGGAATGATCACTTTGGGATTTAAATCTATCACGCGTTGCAAGGTGTCGAAATACACCTGCATATCCCCTTCTGGTTCAGGGATTACGACTGTGGTGAATGGCTCGACTAGATCACTGACATAAAACCACGACATATCTTCGGTGGCTAAACCGACCATGCCGTCATCGTGTCCGGGTAGTTCCTGGCAAATCACGTCTTTGCCTAACCATGTTGTTATTTTGTCATTTTGTGAAATCGTTTTGATTTCGATGCCGTCTAAATAGTCTGCGCCATTTCTGTTTAATAAGCGTTGATGGGTGATCTTCGTACACAAAATGGGAAGCTTTAGATGACGCGCGAGTTGCGGCGCTCTTTCGTGATGATCGGGGTGATGATGCGTCAGCAGAATCGCTTCTACGTTAAGACCTTGCATAGTATTAATTAGCTTGGTCAAAACCTCATCCGATTCAGGAGAGGGATCAGTAATCACCTTTAAACTGCCTTCTTCACCTAATAATAAACTATTTGTGGTATGCGCCGGAGGCAAGGTATTTGATGGGACCGGTATATAGCCCACGCCTTTTAATAATTCGACATAGGGTAACTCTTGTTCTACATCGTATTCCAGGTTTAGCTTTGGTATTTCCTGAGTGGTGATATCTTCACACAGGTGTTCGATGGTTCTTACTGTGGGCACCACCATCAGGCTTTCACCCGAGTGGTATTTTTCATTCAGTTCGGAATGCGGCAGCCAACCTGCCCAGGCGATTTCGCCGTCATCAGCCGCTAACTCGGGTTTTTCTGTTAACACGACTTTGTAGTAGTGCGCGTTGAAACGAAACTTTTCGAAAGGTGGCGTGACTGCGGTGCCCAGTTTTGAGACTTCAGTGACGTTGTTCTGACTCATCGCTGTTTCGATGGAGTAACCCAGCTCCTCATCTATTTCGCGGAATAATGCGCCCATTTCGTGTGCAGGATATTCCTCAATCAAAGGATGTTGGAAATCGAATTCGTAATCTTCCGGATCGACCTTGCCACCAGGAAAGGCTATGTATCCGGGGAATGCTTTGAGGTAATTTTGACGTCTGATACTGTAAATATCATTCTCGTGGACAAATATCGCTACAACGGCTTCTAGCATATCACCCCCCTACTTAGCATGAGATTATCATTTCGTTTCTCAGAAATGGACAACTCAGCCGAGGCAAAGCCGAGACAACGTTGGAATGCAATGACGACGACCCGAAGGGTGAGGCGCAGCCGAATATCTATGTCAAAGCTTAGACATAGATCGCTTGCTGAAGCGACAGTATGACTTAGCGTGTATACAGTAGGTTTTTTAGTGCCGTTAAAACGCCGTTCCAACTCTTTTATTACGTTAATTATGATAAAATTCAAAATCAAATATTCCTCTTTATTACTCAAGCAAAGCCAAGGTTTTACGTATGTCCGCACTCGCCAAAACAATCGATTCTACTCTCACTTTAAAAGACCGTATTGCCACGCTCACCTTTGAACGTGACGATGTCCGTAATGCGCTAACGGGCACCACGCTGGTAGATGACATTGTGAATACCGTTGCCTGGGCGAATGCGAATAGTGATGTGTCTGTGCTCATTATTACGGGTTCTGGTAAATCCTTTAGTGCCGGTGGAAACATCAAAGAGATGCAGGATAAAACTGGCATGTTTGGTGGTTCTGTTGATGATATCCAAAAGCAATACCGACAAAATATTCAACGCATTCCGCTGGCTATTCATAAAGCTGAAATTCCTATTATTGCTGCGGTTAATGGGGCTGCCATTGGCGCAGGGATGGATCTTAGCTGTATGTGCGATTTCCGTATTGGTTCTACGAATGCGCTATTTGGTGAAACCTTTATCAACCTGGGTATTATTCCCGGCGATGGTGGTGCCTGGTTTTTACAGCGACTCATCGGTTATCAAAAAGCCGCTGAATTAACCTTTACCGGTCGTCTGGTTGAGGCACAAGAAGCTAAAGAGCTTGGCTTATTACTCGACGTTGTTGATGCCGATAATCTGTTAGATAGAGCATTGGAACTGGCTAGCTCTATTGCCTCTAAACCTCCTTTAACGATTCGACATACCAAGCGTTTACTGAAACACGCGCAACAACAAGAGTTACCCGAGTTTCTGGAAAACTGCGCTAACGTTCAGGCAATGTGCCATCACACTAATGACCACCATGAAGCAGTTGATGCTTTTCTGGCGAAACGAAAGCCTAAATTTAGCGGGACTTAAGCGGGTGGAATACGTTCGTAATCGTTAATCATTTTACGTTTATCATCGGGAATGCTTTTATTCTTATCAGCTTTATAGTCAAACCAGACCAGTGTTGCTCTTGAGGTACTAATCAAGTCTTCACTGTCTTTGATAAATACCGCTGCCTCAAAATCAAGGCTACTATTGCCCATACGGCTAATTCTTGAGCCAATTTCTATTTCTGTTGGATAATGAAGTTGTTTTAGATAGGCTATTTTCATGTCTGCGAGTATCACCCCAGACGTTAATTCACGGGTGAAGTGCATACCCATCAATTTTTCAAAATAGTCTAAACGAGACGATTCGTAATAGCGTCCGTATAAGGTGTTGTTGATGTGCCCTAAAGCATCTGCATCACCCCAGCGAACTTGTACATTCATGAAATGAACAAAGTCTGCGCGTTCCATCTGCCGGTAATCTTGCAGATATTTGCTTTCTACTCCCATAATAAAAAAGTCCCTTTTTTTATCTATTATTCTTATCTAGTGCTTTTAAATAGCACTTTTGTTTGTTTATTGACCCAGTTTTTTTACTCAATTTTTTACTCAGCGATTCACTCAATGTTTAACTCAAACATAACGAAAAATACTAAGTAGTACGATGGCTTGCCCACATGATTTCATCGGTATTGCTGCGACTGTTTAGCACTCGACCCATGGTGAATAATAAGTCTGAAAGTCGATTGATATAACGAATAGCACCAATGATCTGGAATTCGCTGGCATTTTCAAAATCGACATCATTCTTTGCATAAAAGTGCATTAAGGTAACCAGACCGCGCTCAACTCTGCGACAAACTGCACGTGCTTTTAAGGCTAGAGCTGCTTCTTTATTTCCACCAGGCAGAATAAACTCTTTAAGTGGTTGTAATTCACCATTGTATTTATCGATAGAGGCTTCCAGATCATCAACACGGGATACCGTAAAACCATCAAATTCAGGATAGGCAAACATTCCACCGATATTGAATAAATCGTGTTGGATGCCCTGTAGTTCAGCGTTGATTTCAGAATCAAAAGAGAAAGCGACAATTACGCCAATTTCAGAATTGAGTTCGTCGACTTCACCAATCGCCTGTATCAGTAAATCATCTTTATCGAGGCGTATATTTCCGGCGATGCCTGTTGTTCCTTTATCACCCGTTCGGGTATAGACTTTCGAAATTCTGTTTCCCATAACTCTTTATTTTCCTGTATCTTTTTAGTTAATCTGCGCAAATATCTGACTTACTATTAATTAGCTCCTGGCTGGCTCTTTGTCAATAATGAGCTTGTTCTTTAGAGAGCGCAAGTAATCTCCAGTTCCCAGTAAACGACTTCCATACCAGGAAAAATACATCGCATCGACTAAAATAACGTTTGAATCGGGCAATATTGCTTGTAGTTCTTTCACGTGTGATTCTTTAAAGGGGTAAGGCTCGGTTGACAGCATTACCACATCTGGTTTTTGTTGTTGCAGTATTTCTATTTCCGTTTCGGGATAACGATCTTGATTGGCGAATATATTTCGCAGCCCACAAAGTTTCATCATTTCATCGATAAAGGTATCACTCCCTGCAACCATATAGGGCTTTTGCCAGATAAAGTAGGCAGCTGTTTTATCGAGTTTTTTACCTAAATTGCTAATGTCTTTCTGTATTGTTTCAGCCATTTCACTGGCTTCAGTTTCTGTACCAACTAGCACCCCGATTTGCCGAATCATTTCCAAGGCATCATCCAGCGTGACGATATCGCTCATCCAAACGGGATAATCCTGTTTTAGCTGATTGATACCTTCTTCGTAGTTTTCTTCTTTATTACCGATGATTAAATGGGGTTTAAGTTCGGCAATGACATCAAAGTTAAACTTTTTAGTACCCCCCACCTTTCGCACACTTTTTACTTTATCTTCGGGATCGGTGCAGAATTTAGTGATTCCAACAACTTCCTCATCAAGACCTAAATCAAATAGTAATTCGGTTTGTGAAGGCACTAAAGAAACAATACGAATCGGCTTGACAGCCAACGTACAAGTCTCTCCCATCTGGTCTATCACCGAAATGGGAAAGTTTTGCTGTTGATTTTCAGTCGAATTTTCCACTGTTTATTCAGCGGCTTCTCTACGTTTATTGGCTAGCTCGATAACTTCTAGTTTTTCAGCATTATCCAGCATGCCCCAACCCGCAATTTCCTCAATAGCGCGATAGCAGCCTAAACAGATGCTATCGTCATCTAAATCACAAATATCGATACAGGGAGACGCCACCGTCGCTTGAAACGGCTTCGCTTGTT
This sequence comes from uncultured Cocleimonas sp., assembly GCF_947495625.1. Classification (GTDB taxonomy): domain Bacteria; phylum Pseudomonadota; class Gammaproteobacteria; order Thiotrichales; family Thiotrichaceae; genus Cocleimonas. Next base: position 107,263 of record NZ_CANLZW010000005.1, on the reverse strand, counting down.
GATTCGACTGGCTCATCTATTAGCTCATCACTCAGAAGTTTTCGATGGATAAATCCATAATCGCACCAGCACCTGATTGCACAGTTGTCGCATAAGCCTGACTGCGTGGCATGATGTGTTCTGCATAGAAACGTGCCGTCAGAATTTTCGTTTTGAAGAATTCGTCGGTCGAGCCCGCATCGATTTCACGTTGCGCCGCCAATGCACTCTTTGCCATCAACCATCCACCTAATGTGGTACCCATCTGCATTAAGAAATTAACCGAAGCTGCACCTGCGGTATGCGGTGTCTCCATGCCTTTTTCTAATACCCATTGCGTAGATTCTGTGAGTGATTTCAATGCCGCAGAAAACTGGGTAGACATGATTGCAAACTCATCACCCGATTGCTCTTTAAGCGTCGCTTCAAACTCATTTAGTTCTGCTATCAATTCTGAAATTGCAGCACCTTTGTCTCTAAGCACTTTACGACCGATTAAGTCACCGGCTTGAATACCTGTTGTGCCTTCATAAATAGTAATGATTCGAGCATCACGCATGAATTGCGCTGCACCTGTTTCTTCAATGAAACCCATTCCACCATGAACTTGAACACCTAAGGTTGTCACTTCCTGAGCACATTCGGTACACCAGGCTTTGACTATCGGTGTCAATAAATCCATGCGCTGGCGTTGCGAATTTCTGACGTTCTCATCCGCAGCGTGAAAAGCATGATCGTGTGCAGCTGAGGCCACATAAGCTAAGCCACGCCCTGCTTCTGTTAGTGATTTCATTTGTAATAGCATGCGACGCACATCTGCGTGATGAATGATCGATACGCGACCTTCTGAACCTGGGCTATAACCTTGCGTTCTGTCTTTTGCATACGCTAGTGCATGTTGATAAGCACGCTCGGAAAGACCGACGCCTTCCATACCCACTTCCAGGCGCGCATGATTCATCATCGTGAACATACATGCCAAACCTTTATTTTCTTCGCCAACCAGGTAGCCTACTGCTCCAGCTTCATCACCAAAACTCATGACGCACGTTGGGCTGGCATGAATACCTAGCTTGTGCTCTAAAGAAACGGCTTTGGCATCATTGCGTTCACCAATGCTTCCATCTTCATTGACCAGGTATTTCGGTACGATAAATAACGAAATTCCTTTAACGCCCTCTGGCGCATCAGGCAAACGAGCCAATACCAAATGTATAATATTATCGGTCATCTCATGGTCACCCCATGTGATGAATATTTTAGAGCCTTTAATTAAATAGTGGTCCCCTTCTTTGGTCGCTTGCGTGCGAACTGCCGAAAGATCAGAACCTGCCTGAGGCTCAGTCAGATTCATTGTGCCAGTCCATTCACCACTTACCATTTTTGGTAAATAGGTATTCTTGATTTCATCAGAACCGTGAGCGTTGATGGATTCTATGGCGCCCGCTGTTAACATCGGACACAGAGCGAAAGCCATATTCGCTGAATTCCACATTTCTGATGCCGCAGACTGTAATAGGAAAGGTAAACCCTGACCATCAAACTCAGTTGGCTGATGTAGCCCAGGCCAACCGTTTTCTACAAACTGTTGATAGGCTTCAAGAAAACCATCGGGGTTAACTACTTTGCCATCCACCAAACGAGAGCCTTGTTCATCACCAATTTTATTTAAGGGTTCAATAACCGACGACGCCAGTTTTCCCGCCTCTTTCAAAATTGCTTCCACCATATCTGGCGTAGCATCTTCAAACCCAGGGTGCTGAGTAAGTGAGTTGACATCTGCAAGTTCAGTTAATGCGAACTGCATCTCTTTTAGTGGTGCTTCATAGGACATCTAGTTAATTACTCCTTTGGCAATCTCAGATTATTTATTGATGTTTTATTTTAGTATAGTTTGAAACAGAGCTTAGCAATTATTAAAAAATAATCCAGATATATTTACGTTTACGTAAACGTAAATATATCTATGGGTATGAATAAGAGATAGTAAAGAAATATAGTTCTTTACTCTTATTTAACTAAGGGTCCAAATTAAAGAAACAAATCCATTATTTATTGTGCATATGAAAAATAAAACAAACATTGGTTTTTGAATGGGTTGGAAATTACCTATATTTTTTGTCATTTAAATATTTGCGCTTACCTTTTTAGTAATATGCATTCGATTCAAATGCATATTTGACCGCACCCAATTTTAAACATATAGATTATTAAATTAATCCTTTATTTGTGTTCTATACTTAATGCTAATCTAAACATCATGTTAATCTAAATATGCATTTGCATGATTATTCCAGATAACAATTTGTTGAAACATACTTTTACCCTGTTGAAATAATGTTTTAAATCTAAGGAGCGTTAAATGAAACTAAGTATAAATAAATGCCTTTCCTATAATCTGTTTAAAATCAGCTCAATTCTTTTATTTAGTTCACTATTCGCCACTGGATGTAGCAGTGTTATCACTAAAAAAAGCCCTCCTATTTCACATGTACATGTTGGCCACACATTAACCAGTTGGATTGCCACACCTGGTAAGAAAGGACTTTTAACTACTGCAGAACAGGAGTCCCAAATTGTAGTAAATAATGCATCAAAAGCTAAAATAAGTACCAGCTTGGCTCAAAAAAAGAAATATATGTCAAATGCACTTCATGCCGTAGACCCAAAAATCCAATCCACAGGCTCAGGAAAAGGATACGGTTTGGTACGTGCGGTGACAGAATCTATAGCACATCTCCAATATGCAGCCACTTCCGACGATGCTAGCGTGAACTTAAGAAAAACTGTTCCTACAATAGTTAACAAAGCTAGACAAATAGCGAGCTCATCAAATCAACTAAAAGTCTTTGGTCAAGCAGCTGTAAATGCATCATCCATAAATGAATTCACTGCGTTAAATAATGAGTTTCTAAAAACAGCTAAACAAATCAATGGTGATGGATCATCTAGCACATATAACTTAAAGCAATTTAAGAAAGAGATCCTTGCAATGGTCAGTAAAGAGAAACCAGCCTATACCACAGTTGATTCTTACTATTTATTGAATTTAATCCGACTTCCGAATGGGAAGTGGGCCTTCTCATCAAAACCAAAAGATGATGACTCAACTGATGGCGGGTATTAAGCTTGGTTTTTGCAGAAAAGACCAAAACAGTACTCAAATGATAATTCTTTTCAGGGTTAAAATATCAAAGATCAAGAAAAATTAGAAAAACTGACATGATTAGATCAACTTTAAAGTTAACGCTTTCAACTTCACTTATCTTTTTTCTGAGTTTTGAACCCTGCTTTTCTGAAACTACACAAGAACAAAGATATATAAAGCAAAATCAGGAAGCTGCAAAGTCGAGTACGAATCAGGCGATGTTTGTCGTACATCGAATTAAATGCTTAAATTCCATTGGTCAAGCTGCGTTGAATGCTTGTAACAAAGCAATGTCTATCAACTCTGGGGTTCCTGAGGTAAGAAACCGGAAAATATTTCTCTCAAACAAACTTAATCCCAGACCAAAAAAAATACGCAAAGTAATACCCCCCCCTATTAGGCAAGAAAAACCACAGATAAGAAATAAACCTACACCAAAACCAAGCACTACTAAGTTATATAGAAAACCACCCAAAGCTGTTAAAAACATAACTAGAACTAGTCCTACTCCAAAGCGAGAAAAGTCCTCCCCAAAAAAGGACAATAAAGTTGTCATACAAATACAAAAAATCCTTAATCAATTAGGATTTAACATAGGTAAGGCTGATGGAATTGCTGGAAAAAAAACCAAGCAAGCCATTAAGGACTTTCAAAGTATAACTAAAAGCGAGAGTAGACCTAACTTAGACGATAAGTTATTGATCGAACTTCAAAAAGCACAAAAGCTACATGCGGTAGCCGATCAAAAATACAACTTAGCTAATCAACAACTTGCCGAGGGAAACCTAGAAAAGTCAGCACTAATCATTGAAACACAGCTAAAAACTGCACCTTGGCATATTAACTTAAAATCTTTAAATAAAGAGCTCCAACAACAAGTTGTATTACAAGAAAAAAGTAGAGATAGTAAAAATACTAATGAAAAGTTAACTTCAGCAGCGCCATCTTCAAATACAAATATTGATCCTATAAAAGATGAAACACCAAAAATCTCTTCAGTTAACGATAAAGAATCACAGCTAGCCAATATTATTTCTGAAGCACAAGAGATGTTACAAAATGGTAAGTTAAATTACTCTATGGCATTAGTAGAGAAAGGTTTAGCTTTAAACCCAAACCAACTTAATTTATTAGACCTGAAGGACAAAGTTTTATTAAAACAAAATGAAATACAAACCAAAAAAGTGAAAGATGAAACACTCTCTATCTTATATTCTCGCGCATTCAGTAGTTTTAACAAGAGTGAAATAGATAGTGCTACTGCTTTTATAGATAAAGGATTATCCCTAGACCCAAGTCACATTAAACTTTTAGAGTTGAAGTCTAAAATCTTAGAAAAACGAAATGCAGCACGAGTCCAAAATGATAAAGACGAAAGAATCTCCAATTTATACGCTCGCTCATTAGATACATTGCAAAATAATGATCTTAATCGTGCCATGTCACTGGCCAATGAAGGATTATCTATAGATTCCAACAATCAAAAATTATTCGATTTAAAAGCCAAAATAGAAGCTAAACAAATAGAAGTACAAGTTCAAAAGGAAAATGATGAAACACTAGCTATTCTATACGATCGTTCTTTAGATAGTTTTCGTAATAATGAGATTGATAGTGCCATTGCACTAGTAAACGAGGGACTATCCCTGAATAACAATAACCCCAAATTATTAGAGCTAAAAAGGGATATAATGTTAAAAAAGGACGAACTGACTGCATCAGAAAAAAAGAATCAGAAAATAGCCATGATGCTTAGACTAATAGAAGAAAAACAGAAAAATTTAGATGTAATGGAAAACAAAAGTCTAAATGAACAACAAACTTTATTATTCAAAGCACAACAGACCTTAGAGAGTTATCACTCAAACAATATCACAAGTGAATTTTTATCCAATTCTTCGAAATCTGTAAAGAAAAAGGCAGTTGAGTCTACCCTAAATGCTACAAAAGTTTCGGCACCAATTGATTATAAGGTTGACTTAGAAAACCTTCCTCTGAGTATTGGTAAGAACTGGATTTTAGATCGAGGTAATAAGACTAATACGAAGTGTTCATTATCATATAGAAAAATACGAATGGCTGATGGTCAAGGTGGTACATTAGTTAATCTAAGTATTACAAATGACAGGATTACTTTTAAAACCGAGTCCAATATAGACACTACTTACAAACAGACTGGTATTAAGATAGGTGATAAGCCTCAGATTCCAATTGAGTCATTGCTTAATGAATTGAGCATTGCATATAAACAACAATATCAAAGCCTGATTAAAGACATGTTATCTGCTAAGAAGATGACTTTAACTCTAGGTTTTTGGCCTACCTGGCCAGTAACTCAAGCTTATTCAGTTAATTTTGAACTTGAAAACTTTCCATCAGCACAACAAGCTCTGATATCATGTATTGAACTAGAAAATAAGCTCTAAAAACGGGAATAAAAATGGGATTACGATTAAAATTAAACCTTGTTTTAATATTGCTTACACTATTTTGCTTATTGGGAATAGGTTTATACGCTAATAAAGTACTACAAGACAATGCACGTGAGGAAGCATTAGATAAGGCTCGCATTATGATGGAAAGTGCAAAAGCTGTTCGTCAGTATACGGTTAATGAGATTAGACCTTTATTAGTAGCACAGCAAAAACGAAGATTTTTACCCCAAACAGTACCATCCTATGCAGCACATAGTTATGTAAAAGAATTACAAAGCAATTTCCCGGAGTTTAATTATAAAGAAGCGACTTTAAACCCAACTAACCCAGTTGATAGAGCAACCGAATGGGAGTCCGATATTATTAATCATTTTCGTAATACTAAAAATATTATAGAAGCGATAGGTGAAAGAGAAACAGCAACGGGGCGATATCTTTATTTAGGCCATCCAATCAAAATTACGAATAGTGCGTGCTTATCCTGTCATTCTAAACCGTCAAATGCACCTAAAACGCTCATTGATACCTATGGTGATAGCAATGGTTTTGGCTGGAAGAAAAATGAAATAGTTGGTGCGCAATTAGTATCAGTACCTATGGCTGCTACATTAACAAGAGCTCAAGATACATTTTATTTGTTAATGGCTGCATTAATTAGTCTGTTTGTAGTGCTAATAGCTTTATTAAATCTCTTTTTAACATTTATAATAAAGCAATAAATACCACTCCTACTTAGTCAGTATAGGTTTTATAGATATTACTGGGTTAAAATTAACACTAACTTTAATTAAATCCTCCATATATTAACTTCATCACAGCCTAGTTTTCATAGTAATTATCGAGAAGAAGCTTATGATTTGCTACTTTGATTTAACTTAATTTTATTCTGAAGTTGTATAAGTTTCTCATTAAATGGTGAGATAACTAAGGCTTGGTTTAACAATTCATTGGCTTGGTATGCATCTTCATTTAAATTGATATTTATTTGTTTTTCAAAAACAAATAATAGCGAATTAATTTCTTTGATTGTATTCTCATTATGAGGATCAATGGTTAAAACTTTTTGGTAAACCTCAAGCGCATTTTTTCCTTTTGGTAATAAGTAGCGACCTGCTTGTATGTGCTTTTTAGCCTGATCATTTAACCCAAGGATGGTTTTCAATTGTACATCATTCAACTTTTCGTTTTTTCTCTCGAGTAAAACCTTAAGTTCAATTAATGACTCATGCTTACTAGAAACCTTTAATGCTTTATTTACTAATGTGGCTGCTTTATCTACTTCCATTGATTTAACTAAATTAAGGGCTAAAGAGTAATACCTATCCAGAACATTATTAAGCACTCGTTGCGCTTTTTTATTCTCAGGGGCCACATCTAAAATATTCTTTGAATATTCTGAAAGTTTATCTAGTTCTTTTTCTATCGCATCATGATATTTTTTTGGCTCGTATGATTTTTTTAAAAGATTATTTTTTGATGCCAAATTAAAAGTCTGTTTGCCAGAATCTGAAGCCGAAGTTATATCTACAACCTCTTTCTTGGGATCTTTGATATCTGTGTCTTGAATTCTAACAGCCTGTTCTGAAACTTTTTCTACAGGTTTTGTCTGTTCATCTCTTGCCTGAATAAAAGTAGCAGTAGTATTCGAAGAATTACCATCACCAAAATCTGTAAATTTGATTACACCAAATACTGTTATTCCAATCAAAGCTGCAGCTGCAAGCGAAATAGGTATTAATTTTCCTTTCTTTTTCTCAATATTCGTCTGTTGTTGATCAATAGCTGAAATATCAACAGCATAAGGCTTAGATATAGTCGTCTTATCAAAGTCATCATCAGCTAACTCTGGAATACGGTGAATAACAGTTTTATCCTGAGGATCAGACTCACTCACCGCCTTCACAAAATCATCTGCATTTTGATATCGATTTTCAGGCTCTTTTGCGAGAACCTTATCGATTACGGCTTGTAAATAGGCATACTCACCTTCCATAGTCGGTGGTGGTAAAGTTGTATGCTGATGAATCGCCTGTATAGTTGTATCAGCTTTAAATGCCTTACGCCCAGTCAGCATTTCATAAAAAATCAAACCAAGGCTATAAATATCAGAACGCTTATCTAGATCAGTTGTAACAACCTGCTCGGGACTCATATACTGGACCGTACCCATGGTATAACCCATTCGAGTTAATTCACCAGAAGTATCCTGTAACTTAGCAATACCAAAGTCAGTTAGAACAGCGGTTCCATCTGCTCTAAATAGTATATTTCCAGGTTTAACATCTCGATGAATATAGCCTTTATCATGGGCATACACTAAACCTGATGCTACTTGTTTAAGAATTCTAAAAGAATCCGGAAAGGATAATTTTCCCTTATTAAGTTTTTCTTTAAGCGTGTTACCACTTAAATACTCCATTGCCATGTAGAGAATTGTTTCATCAATGATACCAATATCATGAATTCGAACAATATTGGGGTGATCTAAACTAGCAATGATCGCCCCTTCACTCATAAAACTATTGCGAAAGTTTTTATCCCTTACCATCTCAGGCAACATTACTTTTAAAGCAACATTTCGCTTTAATAAATCCTGAACACCGAGATACACCGTGGCCATACCACCGTGACCAATCTCTTTATCTATTGTAAAACCGGGAATTTCTATCATAGATTTATTCTCTACTTAATCAACTATAGTACCTGAATATACACATGATCTTTATAAGAATAAAACCCTAGGACTAGTACATGTCTACTATTAATTAAGAATTCAATATTTTTTATATTGTTTTTAAAGAAGTAAACCAATGTATTTGGCTACTTAACTTTGATATTTTGCGAGAATTGAATAGCGCCTCATTATTAAATACTACTACTTTAGACGATCCTTATTTCGATAAACCAAATAGCTTGTTTACACAGAAAATGCCAGAAACCTGATCAACTGAACAATATTATATGGATGTGGGAGTTACTTAATTGAACCTTTCTTTGGTTGAGTGATTAGTTGAAATACAACTTTAAGCGATTATTTTTATAAGGTTTTTATACCTTGCAAAATATAAAACCCTACCCTTTCTGGAAGATCTATACTCAGTCAAAATAATACGAAACGTTTAAAGAACCGAAGTTGGCATATTTGTCTTGATCTTCGAATTCTTTAGAGCGCAATACATGGCTGTATGAAAGTCGTACATTATTGCGCTGATACGATACACCTAGTTGGGCGTCTAATATCAAGGGTTCTTTATCGACACTGTGACTATCTTTAAAGGTATTCCCATCGAGGAAAATATTGTGTGCAACAGCACGAGTTTCCAGGCCACCAAAAAAGTACCAGTTTTGTCCTTTTTTAGGACTAAAGTAAGCAGTACCGGGAAAACCCGGGTCGATATTTGGCGCCCCAAAATCAGCTTTTAAATTATCACCAAAACGGAACATCATACCTGCTCCAGCATAGGTATAGACATTTCCCAAGGCAACAACAGTATGAGGGGACCACGAATATTCCAGGCCATTGTTCAGGCTTCTAAAATGCTCATGTTTGCGGACATAAGTAGCCATCAAACCTAGCTCGTCATGTAATTGATTATCCCAGCCTTCAGCCGTTTCCGAGCCTGTCATTCGATGAACTTCTTCTTGAAAACTTCCTGCTTGAGATGAAGGCCCTACGATACCCACGGTGAATTCATAAGCATTTACGGCACGGTAATCAGCTTCATTCTTGAACACAGAAGCGATTGAAGCACTTCCGTATAACCACCCAGCATAAGGGCGATCATCTTCTATCACTTCACTGATTGAAATATCTTCAGGCGTGAATATTTTCTGTCCAATAGAATAGCCACCACCTTTATCTTCGCTTTCAATAAAGAAAGGAAGTTTATGACTAATATTATCAAGCCACTGCGGAGGAGAATTCCGTTTAGTTCGGTTTATCTCAAGACCACTGGTATAAAAACGATCATCACCCCCTGAGAGTAAATCGTTCTCTAATTGAACACTCCAATAAACGGGCTGTTTTGATTTATAATCTGTTGTCTCAGCATACAACTGAGGTGCCGCTAGCAGGCAAATAGCGAGTGATGCAAACTGGGGGGATAATTTGTTTTTCATTTATTTAAATCTTTCATTGTATTCAATATCACAACAGGGACTTTGAGAGGTTTAGTCACCCCCCTACTTTTGAATGATATTACGTTTTTGTTATTTAAAAACGTAAATAGAATTTATGCAGAGCAGGCAGTTTTTATTTATCAGTTACTACCGTCAATAACTGACGTCATTCAATGCCGTTATATAAACATATAACGGCATGATATCGTGAAACGTTTCTATTTTTTAAATAGATACAAAAGTAATAGCGAACTGTTACTTAGCGCTATCTTCTGACAATTCTTTCGCATCGAGAAGTTCTTCAGTTTCACCACCTCGGTGATACCAATCACCCTCACGCATACGCTGGAATACTACGTAAAGCATCGGAATCAGGAAGATACCCACTGTTGAAGCCGCAAGCATTCCCGAAAGAACCGGCAGACCTACCGCGTACATGCTATCGGCGCCCGGGCCCGTAGACGTAACCAGAGGAATAAGACTCACAATAAACGCAAAAGACGTCATCATAACCGCTCGGAAACGTTGATGTGCACCTGTCACCGCAGATTGAAGAATACTTTGACCTTCGGCGCGCCGTTCTAATGAGAATTCAATCATCAGAATGGCGTTCTTCGCCGCCAGTGCTATGAGCACGACGATACCTATCTGTGCATACAGAACAAAGGTTGAGCTCGTTAGCATTAACGCCAACATGGCTCCCAACATCGCCACTAATACCGACAAGAGTACCGGTATTGGAACGCTCCAGCTTTCATACAGTGCAACCAGGAATAAATAGGCAAAAAGTAACGCCAAACCTAAAACGATTAACGTCTGCCCTGATGACTTTTGTTGTTCAAGCGCTTGACCGGTCCATTCAAAACCATATCCATTCGGTAGCGTTTTTGCAGATAAGTCTGCCATCGCCTGCTGTGCTTCACCGTCACCAGCTCCCGCAGCAGCACTACCATTAATACTAATCGCACGATAGTTATTGTAACGAACCACTGTTCTTGGGCCGACGCCCAAAGTAGCGCGTGCAACCGTCGAAAGTGGAATCATTTCACCCGCACTATTTCTAATCTGTATTGCATAGATAGACTCAGGGCTGGTTCTGAATTCCTTTTCAGCCTGCATACGTACCGTCCAGGTGCGACCAAACATATTAAAGTCGTTGATGTAATATCCACCCAGTGTTGCCTGGAGTGCGGTAAATACATCCGCGAGATTCACACCCAGGGTTTGTACCTTGTCACGATCAATCTCTAGATTAATCTGTGGGGTAGACGCTTCATACGTTGAAAATACACGTGATAATTGTGGCGCCTGATTAGCGGCAACAACGATACCACGCATGGTCGCAGCCATTTCCGAAGGTTCCTGCCCCTGTAGACCTTCCAGTATAAATTCGAAACCACCCGCCTGACCGACACCTTGAATAGCAGGTGGATTAAGCGCAATGAAGAAACCATCCGGAATGGTAGACAACGATCCGAAAAAGCGTCTTACCACTGCTGTAGAATGCATGTCAGCTGATTCACGTTCCTCGTAATCTTTAAGACGCACGAATAACACACCGGCATTTGATGCCGCTCCGCCACCAAGCAAATCAATACCAACAACCGCGGTAACACTAGAAACCGCAGATTCCTTTTTGATCACTGCTTCTGCTTTCTGCGCTGCTAGCGTACTTCGATTAAGCGATGCACCCGGAGGCAGATTGAAGATTACCATGATGTAACCTTTATCCTCTGAAGGTAAAAAGCCACTAGGAGTAGACTGGAAAATACTAAAGTTTGCGTAGCCAACACCAAAAATGATAACCACGCCTAAAATAGCAACACGAACCAGACGCTTAACAATTGCCGCATAGCCATTTCCGACTTTATTGATACCATTTGTGATACTACGCATGATTCCGCGCGGCTGACCCGGCTTCAAAAATACTGCACACAATGCAGGCGATAAACTCAATGCATTGATTGCAGAGATTACCATTGCCGCAGAAATCGTAATCGAAAACTGACGGAATAAAACACCACTACTTCCAGAGAGGAATGCGACAGGAATAAACACCGATAACAACACCAGCGTTATCGCGATTATCGGCCCGGCAATTTCTCCCATGGCCTTGCTCGTCGCCTCCGCGGAGGTCAGTTCGGGGTTTTCTTCCATGACCCTTTCGACGTTCTCGACCACCAGTATGGCATCATCAACAACGATACCTATGGCTAACACCAGCGCAAGTAATGAGATGGTATTGACCGAATACCCAAACGCCAACAGAACCGCAAAGGTTCCTATGACAGCAACAGGAACGGCAATTAAAGGAATCAGTGTTGCTTTAAAACGACCAAGGAAAATAAACACAACCAAAGCAACCAAAGCAAACGCTTCAAGCAATGTGCCGATAACTCTTTCCATCATCGCAGATACAAATTCTGCGGTGCTGTAGATAAAGGCGTAACTCACACCATCAGGGAAACGTACCTGAAGTTCTTCCAGACGTTTAGATACAGCCGATGCCACTTCAACCGCATTTGCACCCGGAGAAAGGTAAATACCCACAGGCGCTGCTGGTCGTCCATCGTTGGTAGCGACGGTGTCAAAATTAGCCGCAGAAAGCTCGATCTTTGCTACGTCTTTTAAACGTACTTGAGAACCATCGGTTTGACTACGAAGGATGACATTGCCAAACTCTTCCGTTGATTTCAGACGTCCTTTGGTCGTAATAGTTAACTGCAAACGTTGATCTGAATTCAGCGGTGCTGCACCAATTCTACCAGCCGCAGCCTGCAAGTTTTGCGATTCAATCGCGGCAATCACGTCACTGGATGTCATTGAGAAATCAGCAAGCTTTTGCGGATCAATCCAGATACGCATGGAGTAATCACGCACACCAAATACAGAGGCATCACCTACGCCCGGCACACGCTTCAGCTCATCGAGTACATTCAAAGAGACAAAATTACTTAAGAATAATTGATCATGGCTGTCATCTGTTGATCGGAACATAAAGACTTGCAACATATCTGTTGAAACCTTAGATACCGTAACTCCAGTCGAGCGCACTTCCTGAGGTAAACGAGATTCCGCCTGATTCACCCGGTTTTGCACGTTAACCGTATCGATATCCGGATCAGTATCCAAATCGAAGGTTACGTTCAAGGAATATGAACCATCATTAGCGGATGTAGACTTCATGTAAGTCATACCCGTCACACCATTAATGGCATTTTCCAGCGGTTGAGCGACAGACTCTTCCACCGTAAGGGCATCAGCACCAGAATAGTTCGCCGTCACTCTCACCGTAGGTGGAGCGATATTCGGGTATTGAGATACTGGAATGACCAGAATTGAAATCAAACCCGCTAGCGTAATTATCAGCGAAATAACGATCGCAAGACGAGGCCTGCGTATAAAGAGATCGAAAATCATGACCGCTTATTCCTTTGTGCTTTTAATGTTGTCAGTAGTGGGCACTGCGCCACTTTGGTCTTCGGCCATTTGCGGTGAAACTTTTCCACCTGGCTTGGCCTTTTGATGACCACTGATAATGACTTTGTCACCCTCCTCAAGCCCAGAATCAATGACAATCAGTGATCCTTGCTGCTCACCCGTGGTGATGCGTTTAATCACAACTTTATCTTCAGCGTCTACCGCTAAAACATAAGTGCCTTGCTGGTCGAGTAAAAGCGCTGCCTGTGATACCACAAGTTTTCTTTCTGGTTGTTTTCTAATCACAGAAACCTGCACTAATTGCTGGTCAATCAACAGACGTTCCGGGTTAGGAATACTGGCACGTACTGTCACCGAATCTGTGGTTGAATTACCTTGTACATTTGTAAATTTGATGGTGCCTTTGTGCGCGTAAGTCGAACCATCAGGCAGTTCTAAACTGACATATACGCCGTCTGTTTTTCGTCCCGTTTTACGAATTTCAGTCATTAGCCACTGTGGCACAGGAAAAGAAACATACATCGGATCTTGAGAGACTAGTGTTACTAGAGCATTACTGTCTGGTCCTACCAGATTACCTACCGAGTAGGTGGTACGACCGACCAATCCATTCATTGGAGCGGTAATTCTGGTGTAACCCAGATTAAGTTTAGCGCTACTTAGTTCGGCTTCGCGAACTTGAACGTTTGCCTGCGCTTGCAATAGCGCAGATTGCGCATCATCCAGAGATGCTTGAGCCAACGTTCTTTGTTTTACCAGTTTGTTATTTCGATTAAATGTTTGCTGTGCCAACGTCAATGCGGCTTTGGCACTGGCAAGACTTGCCTCTGCCTGGCGTACTGTAATTTCAAAAGAGTCTCGCTCTATTTCAAACAGTACCTGCCCTTTTTTGACTTCACCACCTTCAACAAATGATTTCTTTTTCAGGTAGCCTTGCACACGTGCCCGTATTTGAACCGTATCTACTGCTTCAACGCGTCCGGTAAATGTTCTCTCTTCCGTGACGTCTTTAAATTTTGCCGCTTCAACAATAACCGTAGCGGGTGGAGGAGCCGCAGCCGGAGCCTTGGTTTCTGCACTGGTACTACTGCCACATCCAGAAAGCAAAAGTGAACCAAAAAGAAATAATAGGAAAAAGTGCAAACGAGTCTTGGCTGAAAAGCCGTGCTTAACTTGAATAGGCATTGTGATCATGGGTAATTTATAAAGACGTATAATGCTACAGCACAATCTAAAATGAAGTACGTACATGTACGTAGTTCTACATTAAATATTGTTAATAAAGTGAGCTATAAGCACTAAAATTGATCAAATCAAGTGATCTGATTAAAATAAAATATAATAATGACACCCCCCTACTTATAAGTGATTTTATGCGGCTGCGCCTTCCCTATGGGTAAGCATTAAATAGCAATGTTTATGTCTCGATAAATCTAGGCTCATTTCGTAGTTTGAAATGGCTTAAGGAACTTATACAGAGCTCAGGCACTTTTTTGATTTTCACCAACACGCTTGAATTATTAAGTAGATCACTACTATTCAGTCATCCTTTGGAAAATAGTGAATTCCGTTGACTTATATCCGTAAACTTCTTCATAGATCGTGTTTATAATTATTTTCATTAATTAATCCTAAAACACTGAGCACGTTTGAGTTATTTAAAGATGCCGAATACAAACCCTAAGTCAATATCGAGTAATCAAACAGAAGATCCAGCTTTTAATAGTATTGCTGAACATCTCCCCGGCATGATTTATAGAATTCAAAATAATGCTGATTGGAATACTTTATATCTTAGTAAAGGAACCTACGAACTTACTGGATATACAGCCGAAGAACTTATGAGTGAAGAAGGACCTACCCTTGCTTCATTAATCGTCGCAGAAGATTACGATCGTGTCTGGTTAGAAGGGCAAACAGCAATCAAACTAGAGCAACCCTACGAAATCACACATCGCATCAATACCAAAAGTGGTGAGCAGAAATGGGTTTTGTCTAAAGGCCAGGCAAAATACACGACTGAATATTACGAAAATTCAGAAGCTACTATCCCCGAACTGGTTGTCGAAGGTATTTTGTTAGATATAAATCTGCAAAAAGAAACTGAAATTGCCCTACTCAATAGTGAGAAGCGATTTCGTAAAATTGTAGATGGCTCTCTAGAAGGTATTTTAATTCATCGCGACTGGCAGCCAGTGTTTATTAATAAATCACTGGTAAAAATGCTTGGATATGATTCTGACGAGCAAATATATAATTTAGATTCGATGTCATCAATTATTGCGGCTCACGAAAGAGAACGTCTCAAAGCTTATGCTCAAGCACGTCTAGAAGGTGAAAAAGCCCCTAATAATTATGAGTTCGAAGCATTACATAATGATGGCAGCATACGCTGTCTGGAAGTTGAATCGAGTTTGATGGACTGGAAAGGAGAAACGGCAATATTAAGCACTTTGATTGATAGAACTGAAAAAAAACGCGCCATTGTCCAAGCCGAAAATCAGCGTCAGCAGTTAGCTCATATCAATCGATTAAATATGTTTGGTGAAATGTCGGCGGGTATTGCACATGAGCTCAATCAACCGCTTACTGCGATCGTTAACCGTTGTGCAGCGGCAAGAAACAGAATTAATAGTGAACAACCAAATCTTGAAAAAGTTAAAGAAGCATTAATTAGCATTCAGGAACAAGCGCAACGCAGTGGCGATATTATTAGCAATATGCGTGAAATGGTAAAAACCAAACAAAGTAAAAAACAGGAAATTGATATTGCCGAAATCATTCATTTTTGTATTACATTTATCAAAACTGAAGGTTTCTTTAAAAACACCTCGATTACAACAAATGTCACTGAAAACCTACCCAAAGTCATCGGTGATCCCATTCAAATTCAACAAGTGATACTAAACCTGATTCATAATTCCAGAGATGCGATGCAAGGCGTGAAGAATAATGATAGACATTTGACTATCTCTGCAATAAACCATGATGACCATGAGATACAGGTATCCGTTAGTGATTCTGGCACAGGCATCAGCCAGAAAGTAGAATCAGAATTATATCAATCATTCTTCACCACTAAAAAAGATGGCATGGGCATGGGCCTCTCTATTTGCCGAACCATTATCACTGCACATAAAGGTCGCCTCTGGTTTAGTCGAAATGCACAGCAAGGTGTTACCTTTCGGTTTACCTTGCCGACTGTTTAGAAGAAACTAGTTTAAACTACTTGGTTAAACAGCATAGAAAGATAACTTTTTATAAGTAACTTTAACCTTAGAAAAAACGCTAGAGTTAAAGCAAATTTGAATTTAGAAACTAGGAATTACAAGAGGAAAACTAATTATGGCTGATAATGAAGCCACAGTATTCATAGTCGATGATGATAATGCAGTAAGAGAATCACTCGCTGACTTAATGGACTCGGTTGGCATCAAAGTCAAAACGTTTGCCAATGCGAATGATTTTCTCGCCAGCTATTCTTCCGACAGTATTGGCTGTTTAGTATTGGATATTCGCATGCCAGGCATGAGTGGATTAGAGTTACAACAAGAACTAAATAGACGTGAAGCCTTTTTACCAGTGATACTCATCACAGGTCATGGTGATATACCTATGGCCGTTCAGGCGATGCGACAAGGTGCGCTCGACTTTCTACAAAAGCCTTTTCGTGATCAGGAATTACTGGATCGAATTAATCATGCTTTAAATAGTTGCAACAAGCAGCATGATGACCAACAACAAACGCATGATGTTAAAAAACATATTCATAATCTCACACCGCGAGAGCATCAGGTAATGGAGATGATCGTTGAAGGCAAAGCGAACAAAGTGATCGCGATTGATCTGGGATTAAGCCAACGCACTATCGAAGTACATCGAAAGAACGTGATGCAAAAACTGGAAGCTCGCTCACTAGCAGAATTGGTAAGGATTGTTACACAAACAGGTCTGGCTTAGTAAAAACCAGACCTGTTGTTAGCATCAAACTTTTTAGATAAAAAATACTAAATGGTGTTAATCGACCAAATTTTCTCGATCACACTTTTTCAATCAAACCTTCGAACTGATCCATCGCTTCAATAACATGCGTTGCATACATCACGCTGGGCCCACCACCCATAAGTACTGCCACACCTAGCGCATCCGTAATTTCTGCTCGGGTTGCGCCCGCTTGCATCGCATCATGGGTATGAAATGCAATACAACCATCGCAACGCGCCGTTACTGCTATGGCTAATGAAATAAGTTCTTTGGTTTTAGTATCTAAGGCACCCTCTGCAGAACCTGCCGCGTGAAGTGCGCCAAAGGCTTTCATTACATCCGGCTGATCGTTAGATAAAACACCCATATTCCCTTTAATTTTTTCTAACTGTTGAGGGTAAGTCAATGTGCTGGGTAGTTCGCTAGTCATTTTAATCTCCTTAACTTCACGTGTTTAAATAGCTAATCATTTAAGTTAAATACTAATACTAACTAACCGTTATTTCGTTGAGATAGGTTATGAAAATTGGAGATACCCGCATTTTTTTGCTGAACCTATTGTTGATTTTGATAGAAGTTTTTTGATCTTTTACTAGATAACAGGAATTGGAAAATCGTATTAAAATAATTGAAAGTACACCCCCCTACTTTGAATGATATTAGGTTTTTGTTTTCTAAAAACCTAAATAGAGCCGAGCTTGCGAGACAAAAGCTTTAGCTGACCCTTTAGGGTGAGGCGTAGCCGAATAATTTATGCAGAGCTAGGGGCTTTTTTGCTATTCAAACAAAGTCATTTACACAGAATCGATCTAAGTCTTTCGCCTTCTTATGTAATCGCCTTCGCTAAATACTTAAGTCGGTACGCACATCTACGGATTAAAAAGATCTTTCCTAAACCATACAATTTAGCTGAGGAATTAAATTTATATGAGGAATTATCATGAAAAAAATGACAATGGTGATGTGTGTTTTATCGGCTATAAGCCTTAATGCATGTACGCAATACAAGAGCATGAAATATGAGAAACAAAAAGAGCAACTAATCGAGGAAACTATTAATGCGACAGATCCGAGCGATCGTGCGGCAATCATCACCAGTAAAATGGTTGAAGCGCTTGGTCTGAATGAAGCACAAAGAATTAAAGTATCTCTACTCAACGAAGACTTTTCGAATCGTTATAGTTTTCTTGCTGCTTCTAACAACCCTAAAATTAACAAACGTAAAGAATTCATAAAACTAACCGATGAGAAAAACCTAGAGCTCAAAAAGGTTTTGAATAATGCTCAGGTAACAAAGTGGAATAAAATTCGAAAAGAATTTTGGGATGAATATCGTATTCTTTAAATAACCATATTTTTAAATAATCGTATGCTTTTAATAATCGTATGCTTTAAATAATAGCAATCACAACACACCAAGGTTTCAGGTGTGTTGTGATTTGTATATTTGAAATCTTCTCTTAATCTATAAAAGAGTAATGAGTAAAAATGCTATTCTATTTTTTCTTATTTTTCTTCTTTTCTTTCTTGTTGTCTGACATCGCTTCAAAGCTTGCAATAATGTCGAGCAATTCATTCGTTATAATATCCTGACGCGCTCGACGATACTCCCCACCTAATTCTTCTATATGCTCATCAAGGTTTTTCTCTGCGGCTTGCATCGCCGTTAGGCGACTACCATGTTCGGCAGATTGACTTTCAGCACAGGCACGAAATAGTGAAATAAAGAAATATTGGTTTAGTAACGATGAGAGTAACTTATCTCGATCCATTGTATAGGTGGGCAAGCTAGTGCCAGGCCATTCCTTTATATCAAACTTACTAAATTTATCTAATTGCAAAGGCAGCAAATGAAATCTGGTTGGATGATATAAGGCTCTATTTTTAGGGCGATTATGATAAAGAAAGAGATTCTTAATCCCCTGGTTTTCTCTCCATTCTTCAATACGAATCAATATTTGCTGAATTGCGGAGCTAATCTGATTAGCACCTCCTGGTAAGGTCAGTACTTCATCAGCGGGCTGTTCTGCTCGTTCCAGTAGATCACCCGCTCGAAGACCCAAACACAGAATTTTTGGCTTAACATCAATTGAAACAGATTTGAAATGCGCCAGCATATATTCCGTAATATCTTCATTAAAACGACCACACATACCATGATCAGAGCCAAATACGACTGCAGCCATGGCTCCACTGGGTGATGAGCTTCTATGTATCGGATTTATTTCATCACGCATCACAACCCGTAAGCCAAGCTCTACGGTATGCCAATAATCCGTCAGCGATTCTATGGATTGTTCATACTGATGAATATTCGACGCAGACAACGCCTTCATGGTTGCAACAATATTGTGCAACCCTTCCATGCTTTTGATTTGTTGCTGTAAGCGTTCAGGCGTTTCCATGACTTGTATTACTTTTTGATAATTTCAGTTAGGAAATCGACCAGGGATTGCCAATCATCATCAGTGAGTTTTTCACCTGACTCGACCTTAGTTGCAAGTGGTTTCATTTGATCTTCTAGTGCATTCGCAATATTTTTCTGTGCTTCTAATAATTGCTTGAGTTCTAACTCATCGAACAAACCTTCATTAACGGCTTTGAGCATGGCAATTTGCTGAATAACCGTCAGTGGTTGATGTTCTGCTTGCTTCAATACTTCGCGCACACGCCGACCTCGATTGATTGCAGCCTGACTCTCAGCATCAAGTCGCGTAGCAAAACGCGCAAAGGTTTCAAGTTCTTCAAACTGTGAATAGGCTAATCGAAGATCACCCGCTACCGCTCTATAGGCGGGTAATTGCGCTTTACCGCCAACACGCGAAACAGATTTCCCGGTATCAACTGCGGGTAATAATCCCTTGCGAAATAACCCGGGTGATAAGTAAATCTGGCCATCGGTAATCGACACTAAATTGGTAGGGATATAGGCTGAAATGTCTTCCGCCTGCGTTTCAATGATAGGCAGTGCCGTCAAAGAACCACCACCTAACGCTTCACTCAATTGTGTAGAGCGTTCAAGTAAACGTGAATGGATATAAAAGATATCACCGGGAAAAGCTTCACGGCCTGGAGCACGTCTCAATAACAATGACAATTCGCGATAAGCACGAGCATGTCGAATTAAATCATCATAAACAATCAGTACATGTTTACCCTGATCACGAAACCATTCAGCCATGGTAGTCGCCGCATACGGCGTCATATATTGTAGTCCAGGCTGGTCTTCACCAGATGTAACTACCACGATTGTTTGTTCCAGCATCTCCGCGTCGCGCAGTGTTTCTACAACTCTGGCAACGGCTGTACCGCGCTGTCCTATGGCGCAATAAATACAGATCATCCCTGTGCCACATTGATTAATAATCGTATCCACTGCCACTGAGGTTTTGCCCGTCTGGCGGTCACCTACGATTAATTCACGTTGACCATGACCAATAGGAATTAACGCATCTATGGATTTAATGCCGGTCTGCAATGGTACTTTTACGGGAGCCCTATCCATAATTTCCGGGGCTTCGCGTTCCATTGGCATGCGTTTGTTAATTTTTAGCGGTGCACCACCGTCCAGTACTTTACCCGTCGCATCTATTACACGACCTAATAAAGCATCACCCACGGGTGTATCTGCGATATGCCCTGTTCGTTTAACGGATGCACCCGCTTTAATTAAAGGATCATCTCCCAGTAATATTACGCCTATATCATCCTCCTCAAGATTAAGCGCAATACCGACTACATTTCCCGGAAATAATAGAATTTCTTCGGCCTGGGTTTTGGGTAAACCCTCTACTCGCGCAATACCACCACCTACGGAAGTGATAATACCCGTTTCTGTCAGAATCAAATCGGGGGACGGCTTAGACAGTGCTTCGTCGTATACCGATCCTACTTGACCAAGCGTTTGCTGTATATTTAGTTTCAGGTCGTCATTTATAGGCTCGCTTGGCGCTAAACTATTAGTTTCTAAATTCGTATCAGACATTAGTCTTTGACCCGTAATCAGAATTAAAATCAAAGCTTTCTAACAGGCGCTGGTCAAATTTTTGAAGGTATTCATCGATATTCCAGCCTACTTGATATCCACCTGTATCCAGAGAAATACCACAGAGTAAATCACTGGATACCTTGTAATTCACCGTAGCTGAATCATTAATAGTTTCGTGAATGGCAAGCGTGATCTTTTGTTTGGTATCAGAGTCAATTTCAAAAGCCGTGACGACATGAATTTCATCAGTTGAACCTTTTAAATTCTTCAGTAATTCATCATCCAAACCACGCAAACGCTTAAGAAAAATAGAAATTATCTGTGCTTCAAAAGTACTGTCAGATAAATCCCCAAATACACGCCGCCCAGTATCCTGAATAGCCTTTACCGTTGTTTTACTTAAGTCATCAAGATAGTTTTTTTGCTCTTGATGCAGCTGTTTTTGCCATAAACTCTTTTGTTGTTGTACGTCTTTACGTGCTTCTTCTTCCAGCGCGACACGCTTTTGCTGTGCGGCAGCTTCCGCTTCTTGTAATAACGTTGCTTTGTCGTGTTCCAGTGCCTTAATTTTACTTTCGTAATCTTGCGTGGTTAATTGAGCATTATGCTCACGTGCTTTGGCTTCATTTATATTATCCGCGATACTTTTCTCTCGTCGATCCATCGCATCAATGATTGGCTTATAAAGAAAATGTTTTAACAGCCACACCAACACCAGAAAGTTGACGATCTGAGCACTAACTGTCAACCAGTCGATTTCCATCTCAGTTGCCTGCTGCCGTTTTTGCGTATTCCCAGAAAGGGTTTGCGAAGATCAGAATCATTGAAACCACAAAACAATAAATAGCCACTGATTCAATCATCGCCAATCCTACAAACAGTGTTCGGGTTATGGTGTTGGATGCGTCTGGCTGCTGGGCAATAGCATTCAGTGCCTGAGCAACGGCACGTGCCTCTCCGAATGCAGGCCCTATAGAACCGATAGCGATTGTTAGGCCTGCCATAATAATTGACGCTACGGCGATGATACTTAAACTGTCCATTGATATTCTCCTTTTCTAAATTTAATTAGGATTCGGTTTTGGTTTAGATTCGGGTTTGTCTTTGCTAGCTGATTCATTTGACTCGTTCGTTTTGGCTTTTTCATGAGCAGCAGTAGCTGACGCAATGTAAACCATCGCCAGCATGGCAAATATATATGCCTGAACAGTGCCTGTAATCAGCCCAAGCAATTGCATAACAAGCGGGAAGAAAAACGGAGTCAGACTCAATAAGATGCCTACAATTACGGTGCCACTCATGATATTTCCATACAGCCTTACTGCCAAAGAAATGGTGCGAGTGAGTTCTCCAATAATATTGAATGGCAACATTAAAAACGTTGGTTGGACATATTGTTTAAGGTAGCCACCTATTCCATCACTGGCTATACCAAATAACGGCACTGCAACAAACACACTGATTGCCAATGCTGTCGTTGTGGATAATGAGCCAGTAGGAGCGACAAATCCTGGTATTAATTCCAGCAGGTTGGAAGTCAAAATATATAAAAATAAAGTACCAATAAAAGGTAGAAACCGGCTGGCATCCTGACCACTGACATCTCTAATTTGATCATTAATGGTAGTTACCACGACTTCTAGCATGTTCTGCCAGCGCGGAATTTCTGCCTCAATCGTCAATTTTCGAGTTATCAACCAGGAACCACCTACCAGTAAAATCATAACTACCCAGGTGAATACAATCGTAGCGTTAATATGTAACCATTCCCATTGCCAATAAACAGTTTGATCAGGAGTAATATTCATAACGGCTATACGTTCTCTATAGGTTCTGACTTAACAGATTCTGACGTAAGCACTTCTGGCTTATAATGTCTGCTAAGAATAAAGCGAACCAATGTAAGCCCCACTAACGCTATCAATAAACCCTGCCAACCAACTTTCAGCATAATCAGATAAAAAATAGACATCACAAATGCCATCCGTAACAGCAAACTGGCTAGCATCAATAATGCCGGGTTATTACTGGTTGGTAGTCGTTTAAGCGTTAGCCACAGACCGAGAAAATAGACAAAGCCCGCAAACCCACCTATAAACAAAGCAACCAGCCAGCCTAATATATTCAAAGATGTACTCATCGATTCCATATTTAAAGACTCAATCATCATTACTTTCCTTTTTTACCCAAATCCAGGCATTAATACAGCCAATTATTAGCCCAATAATGAGCAGATTTAATGTCCATGAAACTGGCCCAGGCCAGCGTTCGTCAATCCATACACCCAATGCAACACCTATCAAGGTAGGAACAACCACAGCCCAACCAACCAGACCAAACATTCCCAAGCCAAACCAGACTGAACGATGTTTTTCCCGTTGCGCACGAAGCTTGAGATCTGCTTTGCGATTGACAGAATCCTCAAAGCTTTCTTCTGGTTTCTGCTTATTCATATCGTTGCTTATCCATACCGTTGTTTTTCAAGCTGAATTAAATTACGCATGACTCCCGCTTCTAAACGCGCTAAAGCACTGCGAGTCATTCGTTGTTGCTCATCCAAATGAATAAAATGCTCTTTAACCAACTCGTGTAATTTATTCAAATCATCGCCGCGCACTGCATTGACAACAGAAACTAAAACATTACGTCCATGTTTGATCAGTGTCCCGATATCAACGGCTACATATTGTTCCTGCCCATCAGCCTGAGTAAACGTAAGAATCCCCGGCACCAGTGCCGCAACAAAATCAATGTGTTTCGGCAATAAACAGAAGCTTCCATTTTGAGCTTCAGCTATCACTTTTGTAACGGGCACGTCCAATAATACTTTTGTTGGCAATAACAGTTTCAACGTCATACCACTTTCTGGATTAATCATCTCAGTCATGATTTTTTCACAACCTCATCGATTGAGCCAATCATGTATAACGCTTGTTCTGGATAACCAGCAAATTCATCCGCAAGAATCCTTTCACAACCATCGATTGTATCTTCAAGTGACACAGTACGCCCTGTGTTACCTGTAAATTGTTCTGTAGTATGAAAAGGCTGTGTAAGAAAACGTTCTAAATGTCGCGCCCTACTCACTACTTTACGATCTTCAGTAGACAACTCCTCAACACCGAGCATCGCAATAATATCTTTTAGGTCTTCGTATTCGGCTAATGAGCTTCGTACTAACTGAGCCACATCAAAATGACGTTGCCCAACTACACCAGGATTTAGCATTTTAGAATTGGACTGTAATGGATCCATCGCCGGATAAAAGCCTTGCGAAGCGCGTTTACGTGACAACACCACAGAGGCTGAAAGATGTGCAAAGGTATGAGTTGCTGATGGATCGGTTAAATCATCGGCAGGCACATAAACCGCCTGCACAGAGGTGATCGCAGCAGAAGCAGTACTACAGATACGCTCTTCAAGCTCTGATAATTCAGAAGCTAATGTAGGCTGATAACCCACACGTGAAGGAATACGACCCATTAAACCAGAAACTTCGGTTCCTGATTGAATGAAACGAAAGATATTATCAATCATCAAAAGTACATCACGTTTCTGCGTATCCCTGAAATACTCAGCAACACTCAACGCAGCGTGTCCGACACGAAAACGGGCACCGGGTGGCTCATTCATCTGTCCAAAGACTAGCGCTGTATTTTTCAACACACCAGCAGCATCCATTTCCCGGTAGAGTTCCTCAGCCTCACGACTACGCTCACCAATACCACAAAACAAACTGATGCCCTGATATTGTCCTGCGGTATTATTGATTAGCTCGGTGATAAGTACCGTCTTACCAACACCTGCACCACCAAATAAACCTGATTTACCACCACGTTCTAACGGTGCCAATAAATCGATGGCTTTAATACCTGTGGTAAAAACTTGTTGTTGAGTGACTCTTTCAGAGAGTGGCAAAGGCGCTTTATGAATAGAGCTATACTGATCTGTTTTAAAAGGCTCGCCATTATCAATTGGCTGACCAAAAACATTGATCATGCGGCCCAATAGTTCTTCTCCGACAGGCACTTGTAATGGTCCGCCAGTATCAATAACTTCTGTGCCTCTGGCTAAGCCTCTGGTAGCCGCTAGTGCTATACACCTGACTACCGTTTCACTCACATGGGTTTGCACCTCAAGCATCAAAGGGAACTTTTCACCTAAATCAATACGCAAAGCCTGACGGCGAGCCGGCAAAGGTTCTTCAAAAGTCACATCCACAACACTTCCATGAACCGCATTGACGTATCCCACATTGAGTGAGCTTTTAGAATTCGGTTTATCGGCTTGTGTATTCATTATCTGAGTTATTAGTCACTGTTAAAAAACATTAAATATACAACTTCATGATCTCATTTGATTTGTATTCTGGTAACTCGTATTAGCCGTAATTGATGTGCGGTTTATACTTAGAGAAAACCATAGAAAGAATATCAAGTGAAAAGAAAACTCTTAATACCGGTCAAAGCCATTTGCGCACCCATTACAACCAGAATAAATCCCATGAATTTCAAAAAAATTCGTTGTCCTCGTTCGCTTACCCTTTTTTCTACCCAAACCGAAGCTGAAAGAATGATAAACATTAGAACAGCCTCGGTAACGACTGCCAATGTCACACTGATATGGCCCATTACCGTGGGATTATGGGCTGCCAAAGTCATCACTGTCGCTATCGAGCCTGGGCCTGCAATCAATGGCATCGCAAGTGGCACTAACAGTTGATCCGTTTCATCATCTTGAAGGCTTTCATGCTGAACATGCGTTGGCCTGCCCTTCATCATTTCCAGCCCCATTAACAGAACGATAAGACCACCACCTGCCTGAAATGCAGACAATGAAATACCAAATAGTTTTAATAAACCACTTCCTGCCAAGGTTGCAACGAACAGGATGATGAAGATATAAAGTGAAACACGTAAAGCGGCATACCTTCGTTTAACTGGGCCGACATCTCCCACAAGCGCAAGAAAAATCGGTGCAGCTCCCAATGGATTAGAGATTGCCACAATGGCAATGGTCGCTTGAATGAAGTGCTCTATATTTGCTGAGAATACGCTGGTCATGGTTATTTTGCTTTTTAGATTAAACTATTAATGAATTGTATTTTCAAGCGGCATCGGCATGCACTACCAGCACGTCACAGGGTGCTTTTTGTTGCAATTTTCTAGTATTTAGCCCCGGTAGAACTGACACGCCATTTTCACCATGCTCTCCCATAATAATGAGATCAGCTTTGATTTCTCTGGCAACCTTGATAATCTCATCCTCGGTCGCTTCAGTTGATACACTAACCATGGGTATCACTTGTAAATTTGGCACTAAATTAGCGAACTCCACAAGCCGCTGACGATTTTCAGCAATGATATTTTTGCCTGAGCCTGAGTCTACATCTTGATGGGATCCAACCACAACGTTATCTTCATCGTTATCCTCTGAAAAATGTTCTACGACATGTAACAGAGTGATTCTTGCATTGAAATGCCCAGCAAGAGTGACGGCTTTTCGTGCGACAACTTCACTGAATTTCGAAAAATCAGTGGTCAGTAAAATGTGTTGATAAGCTTTCATTTTATTATTCCACTATCTCCTATATTGATACCTTGCTATCGATCTTTTTAAATTGACGTTATCTATAATCACTATTTTTATGTGAAACCTTTTTAATTAATTATCAGGTATGTACAGTAAAGACTAAATGCGGAGTTATTCGTAGATGCGGTGTGGAAACTACTTAGTTTTATATTTGAAAGAACAGCACAAGATTTAAAGAGGTTTCATGCAAGAAATAATCATTAATAGATGGATGAATCTAAATAATTATAAATTAAAGTCACCCCCCTACTTTTAAGCCTTTTTTCTCTCATCTCATATTTATGCGTGATTAACATAATCAAAACTACGTAGTTATCACAGCTTTTCTAAGCATATGTCCGAATATTAAGACAAAACAACAATCGGTATTCTAAAAACCATTGATTCATCTTATGTCTCAAACAAAGATATGAATCATGTCAGATTGGTTTTTTACTCTCACAAAGGAATGAACACATGGATGACTTGATGAACCAGGTTTTAAATAATTTACCTGAGATATTAAAACGTGCAGATGAACCTTCAACGACGATTGCAGATAAGGATTATTCCTTTGAAAAATGGCAACCCTTGATGGCTACGATGAAACCTTTTCTAAACGATGAAGTAACGCGTCTTGGCATATCGACAGAAGGCAAATCTGAAATGGATTTAGTGAAAGAAGTATTCACGACTCAAGAAAAACAGAGTATGTAATTTTTGTATTTCTGCCATTAATTCTGCACTTAATAATGTTGTTGAAGCATTTTCTGTTTTGAGAACCGTCAATTACAAGCGGTTAATTTATTGGTAGTTTTGACATTTAGAAAGGGGCTTTCAAAAGCAGAGCAATGTCTTTTCAATAATCCTGACGCTAATACCAAAAGCTAAACCTAGGGTAAGCATGCATTATTTCATCTTTTTAATACTGGCAATCATCATGCTTGCCGGCTTATTTTTTATCGCTATTCATTTAGGTTTCCGCGCGCCCAGAAATAAAGAAACGAGTAATCCCAAAGATCTGCTTGGTATTGATTATCTTCAGTTACACATTCCTATTAATGGAGATAAAAAGTTATTTGGCTGGTTACTTCCTGTATCCGGTTCAACTGAAACGCTAATTATTCTGCATGGCTGGGGTGGCAATGCAGAAGTCATGTTGCCGCTTGCTACACCCTTTTACAAAGCAGGTATGAACGTTCTGCTTTTTGATACCAGAAGTCATGGCAGCAGTGATTCGGATACCTTCTCATCGTTACCCCGGTTCGCAGAAGACCTGGGAAATGTGATCGATTGGTTAAAGCAACACCATCCCGAAAAATCTAAAAGGATTGCCCTGTTAGGACATTCAGTCGGGGCAGGCGCGGTATTGTTTGAAGCCTCGAAACGCAAAGATATTGCCGCAGTAATCAGTATTTCTGCATTCGCACACCCTGAATGGATGATGCAGCGATTTTTAAAAAGTTTCTATTTACCTGCCGTTATCAGAAAGCTCGTGATGCGTTATGTGGAATGGGTCATCGGACACCGCTTTGCGTCATTCGCGCCATTAGCCACAGTGTGTAAAATCAACTGCCCAATACTGATCGTGCATGGCAAAGAAGATACAACCATTCCCGTTGAAGATGCCAGAGCAATTATAGAAAACTGCCCTGAACCGCATTTAAGCTTGCTAGAAATAGAAGATGCAAAGCATGATTCAGTAGAAAAAATTGAACTGCATAGTGAAAAGCTTATTGCTTTTCTCCGTGCATCTGGATTTCAATTTTAATCTTCTATAGTAATACTTGATGCTAATTTATTAGATAGAACCCATGTAGCTTTTATAAAGAGATTTACTGCTACTAAGGTGAAATAAGAAGTATTAGGTCACCCCCCTACTTATAGGCGTTTTTTTTGCAGAGCTGGGTATTGCTTGTTTTAATACTTTGGTTTCTTGGCAAAAAATTTAAATGTAAAAACATCAATTCAAAAGGCCGTAGATTGTCAGATTCTTTATGTCGATCAAATAATCAAATTCTGGAACCCCTAATCAAATTTATGAACAACTTAATCGTATTGTTATTGAAAATGATTCCAGCTAAAAAGCCCTGAGAAAAACTTTGAGTTCTGAAAACGAAAGAGCACTTGTAAAAACAAGTGCTCTGTAAAACTAGACTATTGAGTAGTCGTAGCTTCTGGCGCTTCTGGACAGATTGGCAATGTAAGTTTTGCTTTATCTTCGTCAGACATTGCCTCAACTTCTGCAGCTGTAACGCATATAGGAGCTGGTGCATCCTCTGCTTTTGTCTCCGCAAATCCTGGTAAAGATGTTCCTAACGCTAGTAGGAATGAAGTTGCAACAATTGTATTCTTGATAGTCATAATTGACTCCTTATTAGTTTTAAACAATTATGAAACAATGACTTACAAAGTGTAGTAAAAAATAAAAGGCGAAGACGAATCCCTCGCAACTACCTTTTTTCTCTACATCATCGTCTCGGGAAATACGACTGGGACTATTTTGATAAGTTTCATTTATTTTTTATCGAAAGTAGTAATCGTATTGCATACAAATATTAAAAAACTAACTTAAGTCGATGAATACTAAGATTAAAAACTGCTTAAAAAATAAGCAAAAAAAGTGTGAAAATAAAATGAAATTAATGTGAA
Organism: uncultured Cocleimonas sp.; assembly: GCF_947495625.1. Classification (GTDB taxonomy): domain Bacteria; phylum Pseudomonadota; class Gammaproteobacteria; order Thiotrichales; family Thiotrichaceae; genus Cocleimonas. Next base: position 77,946 of record NZ_CANLZW010000005.1, on the reverse strand, counting down.
TTTTTTTCAAAAAAGAACTTCTGAAAAAGTAAAATAATGAAGAAATGAGTCTTTTTAGACCATGAATTTATGTACCAATATGTTCTTTTTTCAACCCAAATATCTAAAATATTTATTCTTTAGAAGATAAATTAGAAAGGTATTTTTAACAAAACTAGCTTCTGTTTAATAATTTTTCATATTGATAAACTCAGTTGAATAAACAAAGAATTCATTTATTTACTGATCATAACTGTTCTGGAACTCTTAAACATTGGATTTTTACTGATGAAATTTAGGATGATATTTAAGATGCAGTTTAGGTGCACTTTTGTATTTATTCACTGCGTTTCGAGGGCTTGTTTTAAGTCACCCCCCTACTTTTAAGCACTTTTTAATTAAATGATATTTTTATTTCAATTCTCCCATCCTATGTAAACAGTTGTTTAAATGGAAGTTTATCGTTTGAAAATAGAATTCAACATCAATGAAATTAGCTGATCTAACCATTAGCTAAAATTATTATTTTGAACTTTATGGTTCTTCCTTTGCCTACAGTAGAACCTGATATAGGGTCAACCAAAGGTAATGAATTATGAAAATTTCAATGATACTTACAAGCTTAATAGTTGCGACGGGTGCAATGAGTTTAACAGCCTGCGATAAAGCGAGTAACACGGAAGTGACGGATCAATCAGCTGCGGTAATTCAAGAATCCGATGCAATGAAAAACGAATCGACAGATGAAATTACGCCTGCACCAGCCCCTCCCGCAGATTAAAAATTGTTACAAAAAAGCCTGAACATAATCAGGCTTTTTTGTTAATCAAATAATGGTTATCAATACTTGTCTCATCTTGTATAGCTTGGTTAAGGTAAATAAACCAATAAGCTTTTAACGATTACTTAATGAGTGGCAAAATCTGTTTAAACTCGGCTTTGCGTGCATCTTTAATCAACTCATACAGACACATTTCAACACTCGTGAGGCTAGCGCCGCTTTTCTCGAGCTTATTTATCGCTAAATCAATATTGGCTTTAGAGCGTGATGAAATACCATCAGTCACCACCTCAACCTGATAATTCCTTGATAACAACCCTAAAGCTGTTTGATATAAACATATATGCGCTTCAATGCCGCAAACAATCCATTGCTGCACACCACTTTCCGCTATCACTTTGTCAAAGCTACTGCTTTCACAGGCATTAAAGGTAAACTTTTCCAGAGGTTGATTCGGCGCTAATAACTCACTTAATTCAGGAACAGTCTGCCCCAATCCCTGTGGATTTTGCTCAACCCAGACAATAGGAAGCTTTAGAATTTGGCATCCTTGAATCAACGCCTGAATATTCCGAATTAAAGCTTCGCTCTCATGCACAATACGCGCAAGCTTGCCTTGAACATCGACTATAACCAAACCTGTATTTTCTTGATTTAACATGTCAGCCTACTCCCAGGTGCATCTCAACTTTTTAATTAGGTCTTTAGAATTATTTATCCCATATTAATATTCAAACTCTCATTTAGATAGTGGTATAGATAATTGATGAACTCAAGATAGTCACCCCTCCACTTTTAGAGGTTTTTTGGTTAGACAAAAAAACGAATTATTTTGAGGTTTAGAACCTTATTTTTAAGAAGTAGAGGCTGATGCATTGCATTTATTTTGATATAAACAAATTATCCTGAACTAGGAAATGAAGCTTTACGCTTAAACAATAAATGAATTACAGACCCAAAACCTATTATACTTATGTGTTTTATTTGCTTCTGTTTTCAATGGTATTTCCTGGCAAAAGCATAAAAAAATAACAACATATTTTCGTAAAAATATCTTAGAGATATACAAGTAAGACATGGATGAATAGATGAATCAATATAGCAATTCTGTAATTAAAAGTACTGTATTACAACTAATGGGAATTAAAGGTGACGCCAAACGGATTCATTTTGACCCTAAACGCGATCGCTTTAATTTAACTCATTCCTTAGATACTAGCGCTCATGATGAGCTTAACGCTAACCGCATTATTGTTGATGGTAAATACATCGCCATAGCTACACAATATCCATTCGATCATCAGTTGGAGGCTCACCTTCAAATGATCATAGATAATCGCACACCAGCTTTGGTAATTCTGGCAAGTAATCGTGATATTCAAAATCATAAATTACCTGAATACTTCTCCAGGTCTGAAACTTTTGGACAGATAAAAACGCGTTCAACACCTGTACGTCGTGTTGAGCTGGGTAATAGAATTGAAGCTTATGTCTTTAAAATGGAAGTTACTGGATATCAGGCAGCTATCGATATCCCAGTTATACATGTTCATAATTGGCCAGATCACCAAACTGTTAGCCCAGAAACGACAACTAGTTTAGTCACTTTAATCGAGTCTACAATTTCTGAAAAAAGGGACTTCTACGAACAAGAAAATGATAGCGCGATTAACCGCCCTGAAAAAATGTTACCCGTTATACATTGTAAAGCAGGAGTAGGTCGAACAGGACAGACTATTGCTGCATTAGTAATGAAAAGATACCCAGAATTGAGCTTGGCATCCATTACTAAAGACCTAAGAATATCTCGCAATAACTCCATGATTCAAACACCCGTTCAAATGGAAACATTGGTTAAACTGGAGATAAATATATAACAAGTGTTTAAAACATAACGCAAAAAAAGGCATCCGTTTAGCAAGGCGTAATATGTCTGGTGAAGCTAAAAATAGTACTAAGTGGATTTAGAATCAATTATTTTGACACCCCCCTACTTATAGGCATTTTTCAAAAAAATGCCTATAAGTAGGGGGGTGACTATTGATGTATAGTTTTCAACTTCAATCAAATGCTATGAAAAACTCAAGAAACAATGGTCCAGGATGAAGGTTGTTTGAGCGAATCGAGTTTCCTTCATCCCCATTGTTTCCCCTCTGAACCTAAATCTATGATGTAGTAAAATTTACAGCTTTTTATTCGACTACATCTCAACCTAACTAACAATTCTCGCACTCAGTGATTTGAATTCCCTCCATCCCATATATATCCCCATAGCCACTATAAATATAACGACAGGAATTAATATCCAGACATAGGTTTCCAGATATGCTGCGATGATTGTTGCGATTGCGATAAAAACACCAAGCACTAAAAAACGCCAGCCTATATAAATACCTGCGAGAAAAGTCGATAAACTCATCACCATCATTAATACAAAAGCGGTTGCGTTATTCGGTAATCGACCTAGCTGTAACAGAATGAAAATCACTTTTACGGCGATAAATACGGCGGTCCAATGTAGGATTTGTTGGCGTATAAAATGAAAACCATCGATATCGCCTTTGATGTACCGCGACCATTCCAGAATGATCGCGGCAACAGCAAATACAGGAATCATCCATAGCCAGAAGTTGATACTTAAGGCTCCCACCACATCGGTATAGGCGATGCCTACAAAACACAATATGAGTTAGATACTCAGAATCGCTTCGCTGATAAAAATCCGGTGAAACCATCCATCGGGATGATGTAAAAGCGTGGGTTCGGGTTTGTTTACGGTTTTATCTGCTTTTTTGTTCATGATTTTTACCTTGTTTTTTCAGCTTTCTCTATCTCTGCCAAACCAGACTGTATCGCTTCGAAAATGAGCCTGTCTGCTTCGACAGGGTCATTTTCTGGTACATCCCATGCCATTATCTCTCGATATTTTTCTATCAGATGACGCAAGTCTTTTACGATTTTGTCGTGATAGCGTTCTATTTCTATATTTTGTATATCGCTCATCATTAGAGACCTCTATATGCTAGTTAGAACGTTAAATCTTGAACAGGGACGATCAACATTTCACAACGGCTATTGCTCTGAACGTATTGTGGGATAGAGCCAATAAGCTTGTTTAAGCCTTTTTTCTTTCTCGCGCCAAAGACAACCAGGTCTGCATCTTGTGCTTCTAGAAAGGTGACGATGCTAGTCTTTGTTTCACCGCAAATGACTTTGCTAGTGATTGGATAATCGGTCTCTAACTCATCCGTAAAAACTTTCATTTGTGCTTCTGCCGCTTCCATCCTGGCTTTATTTTGTTCTTCAATAATCGCTTCATCAATCAGGTAAGCGCCCATTGCATCGCCATACGCTGAATACGGAACGTACTCTAAAGCGACATTGAGCAAGGTGAGTGATGCCTTGTAGTGTTTAGCCAATTCAATCGCACGCTTGCAAGCATGTTTGGCATAGATTGAATAATCTACAGCTACAACGATATTTTTATAGGGCTGGAGTTGTTCTGCCAGCTTTTCGAGGTCTTCCCTTTCGCGTAACCAGTCCCATGCATCTTGTAGATTTTCGCGGTTAAAGTATTTAACTTTACCAGCGATTAAAAACGGCTTGGCAATGAAAGACATCCAACGTTCCCAGGCTTTATCACCGACCATCGCGATGCGTTCAAAGTTTTCGAGGTGCTTCATACCAAATTTAAAATCATCTTTTACCGCATCTAAATCCCACCCTGTGAAGTTATCGAATTCAAACAGTAAGGTGATTTTTTCATGCTCTTCAATATGCTTTTCTAATTCAGGTATGAATTTTTGATAGTCTTCATGGCTTAGTTTTCCTGAAGCTCTCACTGCGATGGTGTTACCTTCGTATACCGGTATTATTTGTAACATGATCTATTCCTCTCATTTACGGATATATGACTATCCTCTGTTCTTGTTAAGAAATAGGTTTTAAAGCTGTTAAATTAACTTTACTAAACAAACTCTAAAACCTGATTCTTTGTCCACCATTAGTTATTACTGATGATGGATACATTCAATCTTATTGTTATAAACTGCTGTTTTAAATGCCTTATTAACTGATGACTAACTGATTTCTTTGTATAGCTTATTCACCAGTGAGATGATGGTAAAATGATGTTTTCTCATCGTATCGTGAAGTTCAGCGTGTTGAGTATGTTCCTGTTTTTCCTGTGCATGCACAGCAGCTTCTTCATCCTCTTTCACTTCAAAAACATGACTGGTAGGATCGTGCTCTGCTTTGGCGAGTACTTCTTCATGCTCATGATCGCGTGCTTCATGCGCCTTAATCACCTGAACATGTTCATCTAACAGGGTAGAATGTTGAGCAATGGCTTTTTCAATCTTTGCTAATTTTCCCAAGGCCTCTGCATGTTCTTTTTTCCAGATTTCTACTTCTGCCAGCCATAAGCCATGATCAGAACTCCATTGCGTATGTTCCTCATGCTCAGTAAGGTGATCAGCACTTTTGATAGATAATACTCGCTCGTTAAGGTTTTTCTGGAATGCCAGTAATTGCGCAGTATTGGTATCCATAATGGTCAGTAACTTACTCCAGATAGAATCAGAGACGTAAGCTGCTTCCTTTTTGAATGCTTCTTTGTAAGCTTCTCTTGATTCACTCAAATTATCTTCCAGTTTTTTAAAATCATGCTTTAATTCTGAGCTAATTACTTCTACTTCTTCTTTGCTTAAATCTTTCCACTCACCCAATTGTTCTTCGGCTATCTGCAATGCCTGCTGTAGGTTTTCACCCTGATTTACAACAAGATCTTCCACAGTATCCACCATAGTTTGATATGCACGTTTTAAATCTTTGTTCATTTCTTCGATTCTCATGACTTTTCTCCATCAAATATGTTGTTAACTTCTACCTTGATAATTACTCTTACCACCTCAACAAACTATTCGTTGTTATACGTAATTAACTGTGGAAACTACCTAGTGCCAGAAGCAAATGACTCCTGAAAACACTAGAATATAGTCTCTGAATGACACCCCCCCACTTTGGGGCACTTTTTAAATCATAAACAGATTAATCACTGTGCTGATAAACCGCTCGATCGATTTATTAACCAACTACAGAACTATAAATAACCATCTGGAGCCAGACTTGTTGCCAGCATGACATTATTGATATCGGCATGGTCCACCCATGCCTCAACATTGCGGTGTGTCGGTTGTAGCCAGAAGTTATTAATAGTGTCACTGATTGGCTTATACGCAGCTAGCTCAATCAAATCATCGCTTAGTTGAGACAAATTACTGAAATCTCCAGCGTGTTGCTTTACGAGCTTTTGCATCCGCTCTATCCCTTGTAAACCAATGGATAATCCCAGCTCGCGAAAGGCCAATCGATACTCGGCGGGTAAATTTAGCTGATTTTGTTGAACAAATGCCTTCAGGCTGATATCGATATCATTTAATAATAACTCTAACCTGAGATGCTCATTCACATGCTGACTGGTGATTAGTTGAGTCAGCCTGCAAGCATCTGAAAGTAATCCACCGAGCCCCAAAGAATCCTGAGTTGCCCAGTTTCGTCCTTGGCATAGTTTAACCATATCCTCAATTTCGTCGATTAAACTGAGTTCAATTGGCGTATCTGAGAACTGTTTTGAAGTGGCTTGAAGGTGCTCGTATGTGATTAAACCATCTAACGGATCATGGTATCCCATAGAATCTACCAGAGGATCCGACAAATCTATTCTCATTTTCCACACCATACGTATGTTTCCATTAGGTGTGGTATAGGTAAAGGCAGCATGAGCCACTTTTGCTAGTTCCAGTGCCCATTGGTTATATTTACTGTCATTCGTGACCTGGCTAACCCGGTTTAGTGCATGCATCCATTTAGTCAAATAATGATAATACTGACCATCTCTGTCCCACTCTAGTTGTTCATCATACGATTCACTCGTCTGGCGTTCATCCAGCTTTTTACCAATTCTGAGACCACCCCGGGTTGGATGCAGTCTCGCCTGTTGATCATCCAGTCCGCTAATCCAACCACTGTGATTACTAAGCTGATGATATTTTCCAAGGACTTGATGTACTTGATCAACAAGGTCTAGAGCAAGCTGTAAGTATTGTTGCTCACCTGTTTGGCCATAGAGTCCTAGAAAATTACACACCGCAAATGCGTCCGTCCATAAATAACGGCGCGGTTTGCGGGATGCATCACTCAAGCCTGATTCATGCGCAAAGTCGAGCATTAAAGCTTTACTATCAATTATTTGCTGTGTCATCGGAATTACAGTCCAAATGGAAATGTATCTGGAATTCCTTTGCTTGTTTCTTTGGTTAATGGAACCACTGCACGGGTTTCATCAAACCAGATATATTCATCAAATTGATTTGGCAGACAGGCATAAAAATAATGACTTTGTAATTCGGTTTCGGGTCTATAGATAACGCCGATTGCACGCTCTAGCCGTTCTGCTAAAAGTTTTTTGCGGGTAATTTGTTGCAATGGATTACGCAGTGGCAATAGGAAGTTATCCGTTTTCACTTCATGACACACTCGTTCGTAACTATCTATATGAGATGGCTGGACTTGCTTGACTTCCATTGGCCCTCCCCATTCTGATGCCGCAGCTACGGTGCCATGATCGGTACCAAAACCAATCAGGTAGGCATCATTGCCATATTCCTCACGCGCTAGCTGACCAATATTTAATTCTCCACGAGCACTCATCTGGGTAGCTCTGGCGTCACCGATATGTGAGTTATGTTCCCAAATCACGACTTTTGCTTTAGGACCCCGATGCGCTATCACAGACTGCAACGTTTCAAACATGTGCTGGTCACGCTGATTCCATGAATTGTTCTCCGCATAGTACATAGTGCGATAGTAACGCTCCGCATTCTTTACCAAACGGGCATTCTGTTCTGCATTAAAGAACTGTTCGCCATCTGCCTGTGAATACTCAATTCTTTTTGCAAGAAGATCCCGTAAGGTGGCAATTACGTCCTCTTCACACTCCCTATATTGCTTGGTGATAGTAACCTGACTATACATGCCTAAATCATCAGACCAAGGCATTAAACAACCATAACGGGTTCGCGCAACTTCCGCAGTTGCAGGATCAACTTTATCCAGATACCCCAACACTGCTTCAATAGAACTAAACAGACTGTATAAATCCAGACCATAGAAACTGACTTTCTCATTTACACTGTCTAAATTATCGTTATGATTTTTTAACCAGTGGCTAAATTCCAGTACTGAATGATTTGCCCACATCCAGGTTGGGAAACGCGAAAATGGTTTACTTTCCAGCAAGGGATCTGACTCGATACCATGAATATATTGATTGATATGCGCTGCATCGGGCCAATCGGCTTCTACTGCAACACTTGTAAAACCTTTCTTCTCAATCAATTCTTTAGTGATGCGAGCTCGCATTTCATAAAACTCGGCGGTCCCATGTGAGGCTTCCCCCAGCAACACAATTCGGCTACCTCCGATGCGTTCCATGAGATTATCCAGATTGACCTGATCAATACGGGCAAAATGCTCACTCGACTTATAAATCAGTTCGGGTAATGTTTCTTCGATTTTTTCTTTAGCAGGAGTTTCTGCTATCTCATCTTCCCAACCTGCTGCACCTATTAGGGGAACAAAACGTACAGCGCCTAAATCTTCTTGTTCAAATTCAGTTTCATTAATGCGTCGTACACGCACCAGTGTTTGAGTTTGTAATGAAGATCCTACCGGGATAACTAAACGCCCACCTATGGCTAGTTGCTGCTTAAGCGCTTCTGGTACAACTGGACCGCCGGCTGCCACTATAATCGCATCAAAAGGGGCATTTTCTGGCCAACCCAAGGTGCCATCGCCATATAAAACATGGACATTCTGATAACCCAAATCCTGAAGTCGGGATCGTGCGGTATCAGCAAGAATTTTATGACGCTCAATGGTATAGACTTCTTTAGCGATCTCAGCGAGAACAGCGGCCGCATAACCAGAGCCGGTACCTACTTCTAATGCTTTCTCCCATGGCTTTAATTCTAGTGCTGCTGTCATAAGTGCAACGATATAAGGCTGTGAAATAGTTTGATTGGCTTCAATGGGGAGAGCTGTGTCCTTATAGGCGAACTCTACCAGATCTGTCGGTACAAATTCTTCACGGGGAACCGCGCTTACAGCTTCTAACACCGACTGACTATGCAATCCACGTGCTTCCAGTTGATAGTCGATCATTTGTTTTCTTAAATCTTCAAACTTACCCATGATAAAGCTCCTTCTTTGTATTCAGAAACAAGCAAACATCTACGATCAATCATTGATTAATCGCTATCTAAGTTACCACTTAGCAATAACTTTAATTTGATAATCATCAATTATGGGAGAGATTTTAGTTATAAAGGTGAGTAGTATTGAGAGAGAGAGAGCTTAGAAAGCAGAGGCAAATAAAAACAGCTAAAGCCAACTTCCGTAGCTTTAGCTGTAATTTTTAATTCATCATTTTTACATCGAAATACTTTTGATTTCCTTAGATTTCAATAGTCAGTTAGTCGCGTAACAAAACGTTCAGATGATCTACAACAACCGCCCAGTCTGAATCCTCAGCAATAGACTCTTTTAAAAAATCTGCCTGAGAATTGCTCCAGACAGAATCCGTTACATAAGCAGCATCTTTTTTGAATGCTTCTTTGTAAGTTTCTCTGGATTCACTCAAATTATCTTCCAGTTTTTTTAAAATCATACTTAAACTCTGAGTTAATTACTTCTACTTCTTCTTTACTTAATTCTTTCCACTCTTTCAATTTTTCTTCGGCGGTATTCATCGCCTGTTGTAAATTTTCGCCCTGATTTACAACAAGATCTTCAACCGTATCCACCATAGTTTGATATGCACGTTTTAAATCTTTGTTCATTTCTTCGATTCTCATGACTTTTCTACATCAAAAAATTATTAATTCCTGTAATGATAATTGCGCATAAGCCTTCACTAATACAATTCGGTCTATTACGAAATAAATTGCGGTAAATACGTATTAGATAAATACAGATCATTTGTTTCAGTAATATGTATAGTCCCCCTCTGATGTTCATCACCTTCTCTATTTCTAATCATTCATTTTTTTTTACAGATTGTGTTTTATCAAAGTGTTTCAGCATTTATTCCACTACGATCGCTCTCACAACTTAATCGTAAAACACAAATTACTGTAGGAAATTAGCAATGAAATATAGATTGATAACACCTTTACTACTTGCAGCGTGTATTTCTGCAAACTCTCTTCAAGCGGCTGAGGCACCAAAAGCGTTGGATAAACAAACCAGCTGGGGATTATATGTAGACTCAACAGAAGCAGCTGCGATGAAGCAAAAGCTTGGCGATAAAATGCTATTGGTTGATGTTCGTGATCCTGTCGAAATCATGTTTACCGGATTTTCGGATGTGGTAGATATCAACATTCCCTTTAAAACAGCTGACCGCAGTGCATGGCATAAAAAGAAACCTGTTTTTAATATGAAGCTTAATACTCACTTTGAGCAAGATCTTGCTGCTGCGCTACAGGCGCGTGGTTTAAGCAAAGATGCTCCTATTGCTATCATGTGTCGTTCTGGTGGAACTCGTGGTGCTCCGGCGACTAAACTACTGGAAAACAAAGGCTATAAAAATGTCTATGTGGTGACTGATGGTTTTGAAGGTGGAAGTCTTAAAGAAGGTGATAAGAAAAACTGGCGTTTAAAAAATGGCTGGAAAAATTCAGGTCTTCCCTGGAGTTACAAACTCAATAAAGAAAAAATGTACATCGAGCCTGCTAGTCAAACTGTAACTAACAATGATATTAAATCAGAAAATATCGACAAAGCTGCCGCTGAAAGAGCAAAATTCCTGAGCATGCTAAATCACGCTAATCCAATGCCTAACTACATGCCAGTATTGATGAAGAATGCCAAAAACCTTGCGCTAAGCGCTGAACAAACAGAAAAATTAAAAAGCTGGGTTGCGGCCAATAATGAGAAAACAGCAAACGTTGTTAAAAAGATTGTTGCGATTGAAAACAGCCTGGCATTGGCATCTATGAATGGAGCAGATAAGCCAACATTGATGAAAAAATATAGCGAAATGGCTGATTTACGCATGAAGATAGCAGCCTCAAAAACTGACTGTCGTGACAATATCCGTAAAATTCTATCTACCGAGCAGTGGAATAAGCTGGTTAAACTGAAGCAATCTGCAGGCACTCAACACGCATCACTTTAGTGATAGAAACGTTGTCAGGTTTTATTATTCATACCTTTTAATGCGATGTATGTTTAACAAAATTTAGATAACTTTGTAATAAAAACCCAGACTAATTGGTCTGGGTTTTTACAATTAGGATTTTAAAATGCTCAAAAATATCTTAATCAGTAGCCTATTGTTACTTAGCTTTGTCTCCTATGCAGATACATCTGAAATGGATGCTTCTATAAAAAAGTTACAAGTGGGAAGCATACTTCCGCCACTCGAACTTAAAACACAACATGGCAAGTCCGTAAAAATTGGCAAAGATGTTAAGACACTCTTATTTGCGGTTGAGAAAGCGCCATCAGCATTAATCAATGATTTTATATTGAAACAAGAAGCAGACTATCTGACAAAAAATAAAGCTTACTTTGTCGCAGATATCAGCGGCATGCCTTCACTGATTACCAAAATGTTCGCCATCCCAAAAATGAAGAAACGTCCTTATGATATTTTACTCGCGAAAAAATCAGCAAAAGTAGCCTTTATCCCGCGTAAAAAAGAATTTGTAACCGTGGTAAAAGTTGCCGCAGGAAAAGTCACGGCGATTATGTTTCTTAACAAAGTAGAACAATTGACAGGGACTTTAAGATAGTTCATGTTGAGATAACATTGTATTTACTTGTTGAATTCAGTCACCCCCCTACTTATGAATGACAACTCGTTTTTGTTCTCTAAAACCGATATTGGAGCCGAGCTTGCGAGACTAAAGCTTTAGCTGACCCATCAGGGTGAGGCGTAGCCGAATAATTTATGCTTTGCGAAGCAGTTTTTTCATTCTTGGATATAGGCTTTTTTAAAAAAGTTTATTAAAACTGAGATCAAGCAAACCCAGTTCCACCCAACCTTCTTGCTTATACCTTTGGGTATTTTTTCGTTTGATAAAAATATCAGATTGATTGATTTGACCATATATCAGAAAAAATAGCGTCAATGGGTATTTACATTTACCATCAGATATTAACAACAATATATTTGTGTGCAAAATAATAATTATAAGCATCATTTTAAAAAATGAAAATAACCCCTAAACCTACAACAGAAGAAGTAACGTCTTTCAACCATAGTGTGTTGGATGAAAAAGTTAATTCCACCCGAGTCATATTAGTACTCGGCGTATTCTTTTTTTTGCTATACACCTATTTTAATTCACAGGGTTTATCCAAAGAAAAACTGGCAATAATATATCCGGTAAGGGCTACTATTTTAATCGTACTGACCATGTTATTTGTGCTTACGTTTAAAAAAGAGCTATTTTCCAAACATTACAACAAGCTGGTGATGTTTGGCTATATAAGTTCTGGTGTGATTTTGACCGTCGGTTTTTATGTAGCGCAACCGGGCGATTACTCTTATGATTTGTATTTCGCGGCACTCATGATATTGGTGATCACTGCATTTTCCTGGAATTATTTGCCGATAAAATACTCGATTTTGATATGCGCAATTTTTACGCTTAATTATGTCCTGATCAAAGTTTTTGTACATAAAGACATCGAAGGCACCAGACTACTTACACTAGTTTTACATGTATTCTATCTGACATCTGTTGCAGTAATAGCATCGCAAGCACAACGCATTAGAGATACGATAATCTATAAAAACCTGAGGTTACATAACAACCTAAAACAATTAGCAGATGAACAAGCACAGGAAGCAAAGAGGCAAGAAATACTTGCCAATCTGGATGATCTAACAGGTATTCCTAATCGACTCTATATTACAGAATGTCTGCAAAAGGCTTTAAAAGAGGCGGAACAAACTAACACCTTACTCATATTAATCTTTATGGATTTAGACGGTTTCAAAGAGATTAATGATACCTACGGTCATGGCATAGGAGATAAAGTCCTGAAAGTCACGGCGCAGCGTTTAAATAGTATAAGAGAAGGAGATTACCTGGCTCGATTAGGCGGAGATGAGTTCCTGATGGGTTTCAAAGCTGATCATTTCTCTAAAAAATACATCAACACACTCTGCGCGAATATCAAAGAAAACATATCAACCCCGATGACCATTAAGAAAAATAAACTGCAAGTTGGCGTGAGTATTGGTTACGCCACCTACCCCGATGACGGTAACAACATTGAAGCATTGATGAAAAATGCAGATAAACATATGTATATAGATAAAAAAGAAGGTAAGAAAATATAAAATTTAGCCTAAAAACGATCATAAATAAAAGATGACTAAAACCAGATCAGACTCAATCACTAAATATAATTCTAAGATTGGCTTATCTGATGAATCTTTCATTTCATTATCTATTGAATCACCTATGAAAAAGTCAAAATTATAAAACACTAAAATATTGTGAAACTCATCTCAGCCATTTCAAAATATAGAGTTATTCCTTTTGGAGATAATCTTAAAGAAGAAAAGACTCATTCAACACGCCTGGTGGTTTTACTAGGCACGTTGCTTTATGGGCTTTATTCAATTATTGACTTTTTCGGGCTATCTGAAGAGATGTTAGACGCACTCTACCCCCCGAGAATGGCTAACTTTTTATTATACGCCGCGATATTTGCATCAACCTTCAAACAAGAATTCTTTCAAAAACATTACAACAAAATCATGATGTCGGGATATACGGTTTCAGGCATCGCAATCAGTTATGCCATCCTAATATCACAAGAAGGAGATTATTCTCATGACATGTATTTTGCCGCTCTCATGGGGTTAATCTTCATGTCCTTCACCTGGAGTTATCTACCGATAAAATATCCATTCATTATGAGTGTCGGTTTAATCGCGACATTTGCAATTATCAAAATCTATTTCCATCAAGACACATCAGGCGGTAAATCCATCGCATTTATAGGGCAGGTTTTTTACATGATTAATGTCCTAATCATTGCCTCAATAGCACAAATTATCAGAGACATTCTGATCAAAAAAAATATACTGCTTAAACAAACCTTTGAAGATAATTTGTTAGTTAAAACGCAAGAAGCAAAAAAGCAAAAATCACGTGCAAATCTGGATATGTTAACGGGCATCCCAAATCGACGTCATATCACTAAACTTTTAAATAAAGCAGTCAAAGTAGCAGAAGAAAATAACACTCATTTAACGCTGGTGTTTATCGACCTGAATGGCTTCAAAAAAATTAACGATACCTATGGGCATAATTCAGGCGATAAAGTACTGGAAGTCACTGCAAAACGATTAAAGACAACGATTAAAAAAGACGACTACGTTGCTCGCTTAGGTGGAGATGAGTTTTTGATAGCCATAAAAACGGATAATTATTCTGATTTATACATCAAAAATCTCTGCAACAGATTAAGAGCCGTTATCACCTCACATATCGCATTTAACGGCTGTAAATTACATGTAGGAACCAGTATCGGTATTGCCAATTATCCAGAAGATGGGAAAGATACCGAAGCATTAATAAAGGTCGCTGACAATCGCATGTATGTCGACAAGCAACACAGTAAAAAAGAGATGCCAGCGGCATTAAGCCAATCTCTAATCTAATCTAAAAAACTCTACGCTAACAATACGTGTATTACCTATATCGTTTAAGTTGTAATCAGCCAGATACCCACGCCAATCATCAGCGTACCCGCAATACGATTCATAATGCGCACATTACTGCGCTCACGTAATAAATGCGCCAGCGATTGACCGCCGATTGCGTATAAGGTTAAAGAGATAAATTCGATGGTTAGAATAATCAATAGCAACACAGACAACTGCGGCAATAACGGTAATGACTGATCAATAAATGGCGGCAATAACGCCACGAAAAACGCCCAGCCCTTAGGGTTAGCGATAGCCGTTACAAAGCCCTGAGTTGCCAGTGACAAGCGCGAAACCTGTACGCCCTCCTCAGACACCTCCTGAATCGCCAAACGTCCACGAGAACGCCACATCTGAATCCCGATATAACCCAGATACAAACCACCCGCCCACTTAAAAACGGTAAAGAAATCCGGGTACTTCAGCATAATCGCAGCCACCCCGATCATGGACAACACCACCACCGAACCAACCCCAATCAACTCGCCCGCCATCATCCAGAATGTCTTACGCACGCCAATCGTCATACCCAATGTCATAGACAAGGTCATACACATGCCCGGCGTCGTAGAAACGAACAAAAAAGTCGGGATAAATACTGCCAACATCGCGGCATTAATAATTAGAAAAGTCATAAAGCGGAGAGTAGGATAGAAATGCAGTGGATTCAATTTATAGTTGTTGGGAACAGTGAAATAAAGTCACCCCCCTACTTATAGGCGGTTTTTTATTTCATTGTTTGAAATGACTTAAAGAATTTATGCGGAACTCAGGCACATTTTTTTAAAGACTTCATCCCCCTTTATCTCATCCATCACAGAAATTAGCTTTTCAACTTGGGGGGTAACTTGGGGGGTCACTTGGGGGGTCGAGTTGTTATTATTAGCGATATACCCTTCTTGATTCGCATACACCAAACTTTCAATAGGTATCTTTTCAAACAAGGGCTTCATTGACTCAAAACAATCGAGCCACCCCTCTTAATTACACATTTCATAAAAAAGAGGTTTGACTCGATGTTCTTAACCAGAAGATTATCCGATCCAGAAAACTGATTGATGAGTTTTAGATGTTACTCACTCTTTGGCGGTGTTGCTTCTGGAGCTGTCGCTTCTGGCTTTTCCATTTCAGGGATAGACAGTGGAGGATTGCCAATAGTTGGCATTTTCATCTCTGGCATTTGGCCTTGGTACATTTCCCATGACGGCATTTCACTAGATGGCATACGCATTGAAGGCATACTCATATTCGGCATTCCGTTTGATGGCATTCCGTTATTCATACCTTGATTCATTCGGTTTTTCATACTGTGATGTATTCTTTGACGCATACGCTGTTTCATTTCGGTTTTTCTGGCTCTCATCTGTGCGAACCTTTGACGTTGCTCTGGGCTTAACAGTGAATCCATTTTAAAGCGCATTTCACCTTTTTCGACTGTCTTGCGGCTTGCCAGTGTTGCTTCCTCTTTTGCCAGAGCAAAGATATCTGCTTTATAACTTGGGCTGCTGGTATCAAGTGCCATGAATTTCTGTTTTAAAGCGTGCTGTTGCTGACTTAACGATTGCATGGTGGCGCTTTTCTCCTGCATCAGGGTTTCCATTTTCGCCATCTGTTCCGCAGAAAGATTAAACTGTTGCATCAATTTGGCTTTCATATCAGCAGGTGAGATTCCAGGTCCACGAGGCTTAGTACCCATTTTAGGCATCATGCCGTGCATTCCATTACCTGCCATATTGCCCATATTTGGCATATTCATTCCATGCATATTATTGCCATGCATTCCTTTACCCATTCCGTGCATAGCCTTTCCGTTCATACCTTTGCCATACATTCCCTGACCCATTCCGTGCATGCCTTTGCAATACATTCCCTGACCATTTCCTTGCATACCCTTTCCGTTCATACCCTTGCCATGCATTCCCTGACCTTTTCCGTACATGCCTTTGCCATGCATGCCTTTACAATTCATTCCCTGACCTTGGCTTTGACCCTGACCTTGTTCTTGATCCTCATCTTGGCCTTTGCCTTGCATTTCATTACAGGTCATTCCCTGCATACCTTTGCCATGCATCTCTTCAACGTGTTTATCAAAGCCCTCAAGCTTTTCAATATCACCTTCATAGATATAGGCTGCAATTTTTTCAGCATCCTCAAGCGCAATCTCAAGGGGTGGCATCAGTTTAAATCGTTGAATCGCCCCAGGCATCAGGCTTTTAGCCTCATCCTGACTCGCCAGCCAGCCGCTAACCGCAGCAACAAACGCATCCTTATCCGGATGAACGCTAACGTAGTGCATCCTAACGCCCGCAATCGGTGGCGCAATACGTTTATCAATATCCATACCGCCCGTAGCTCCATGGCAAGACTCACACTGCGCCTGGTATAATTTCTCCCCCTCCTCATGCGCATTATTTTCATTCTCACTCGCGAAAGCATTATAAGAAAAAAATGTCAAAGCAGTGGCGATTAGTGTTTTAGTCAGTTTCATAGGGTTTCCTCAATTTATTGTTGTGTTATTTACTGATATGTTTTTTCGATGGCCAAACATAAGTATTGGAGAAGACTATACTGGAAAAAGTTGCATTATAAAATTAAGGTAAGTTAATAAAAGCGAGAGAAAATAGAAGATTTATCGCAAAAACCGAATGAAAATAAAGGCTTGAGTTTCACCTTCATAAAAGTAAGGGGTGACTTTACAGGGTGTATTTTTCTTACCGACAGCGGCTCTCTTAACATCAATATCAGTTTTCATTACACCCCATTACATTCCTGGTGAAAGTTGAGGAAAATACCATGGCTCTGCATGTTCAGGTATCTCCCAACGCAAAGGTGATTTACTAGTAGTTTCGCTTAACAACCCTTCGCTTTTTAACTGGCTCAATAAACGTCTCGCGCTGCGCTCTGGCATCGCACATAACTCCAATGCCTCAGCACGTTCAAGCTCTCCATGAATAAAAGCAGTATGTAAAACTAAAATAGCATTTGTTTTTAAACTCTCTGACATCCCGGGTACACGATAATCATTGCGTGCAAGCACATAACTTTTAATACGTTTACGTAAATCTTTAAGGTCGAGTAAGCCACTAATATACGAAACCTGATCAATAGCAGTACTCAGCATATAATCACTAAAGTTAAGCAAGCCTTTTTCAGTTAAGGCACCACGGCCATCAAGGTCACCCTGGCGAGAAGCATCCGCCGCTGCAAGAAAAGCCTTATATTCATTAGAGCTTTTAGCTAAACCTCTGCTTAAACACCATGCTCCATAGCTTTCTAGACCGACAGCTTTTAATGCCACATCAGTAAACAACCTTCCCACACGACCATTACCGTCAATAAATGGATGAATCCATGCAAAACGATGATGCGCAGCCATCACAGCAATCAACTTACGGTCACCCTGATATTTTTTAGGATGGTAGATTTCACAAAAGCGCTTCATTAAGTCGTCCACATTTTCATGATCCGGAGCAATATGCCGCCCCACATCTACCCTGCGTTTTCGCCACTCACCCGGCACCACCTTATCAACCACTTCACCTTTGTTATTTCTGATCAGCCATAAACTTTCAGGTACCTGTTGATAAAATCGTAAATGCAATTCTTTAATAAACTCCGAACTATAAATCGTATCCAGATCATGACTTTGCTCACGCAACCATTGTTGAACGGCAATATGCGCCAAAGACTCCATCTGTAAATCACGTTTTGATGGATCATCACTATATTCTTCTCGTTGTGCCGCCCTAATCTCATGAGGCGGGGTCGGATTGCCCTCAATCAGATTAGAATAATATGAATTAATGACAGACATATATTGCGATAACGTTGCAAGCGTTATTGGGGATAATTGCCCCATTAACCCAGCAGACTGTTTATTTAAATCTACAGCCTTATCGGGTAATAACGACTCCCCCAGAGCTTTATCACTAGGTATAAAGGGAGCCAACGCCGAAATAGATGTACCCATAATTTATATTTCTCTAATCAAAAAAGTCAGACCTTTAACATATATCAAACTATGGCCGCATTTATGGCCGCTTTAAATATGCCATAAGCATCTGTTTTATAATATAAATAAAACATATAAAAATAAACACAGGAAAGGTTTTGGCCGCTTATATGGCCGGATAAAAAATGAAGTAGCTCTCTACAATAAAATGGAGGCAGAAGAAGTTAGTGAAAATATAAATGAAAGTGCTACTGAGAATGTCATTAAAGAAACCATAAAAAATTCACTTAGCCATCAAGACCGAAAAGTCTCAAACCCGTTTATTTATTATAAAAGTACCTCCGCAAAACAAACGAGTATCACTCGTCCTACGAGTCAGCTATAAAAACGAAAATTACATTTATCCTGCGCAAGATTTTTCACCTCTTAACAATTTTATCTCACTAAAAAGTTCATAAAATCCAGAAAAATATTTTCATTTCTGCAATTAAAAAAACTTGACATTATTTTCACCAAAACTTGTCCACAATATCTGTGGATAAGTCTGTGTATATCACTGTGAATTAATCCTAAGAACCGCGTCACAAAAGGGGTTTTTACTAATTGGTCAATTTTTGACCAGTTGCTATTATCCTATATTATTCAATATCTTACAGCGACTTATTAATCAATAAAACCATAAAAAGAGCGGATGTTTCATTTTTATGACAATTTAACACTTGCTTTTTTGCTTGTGTATAAATCGAAAAAAACACCTATTTAAAGCGCCGATTTCGCTAAGTCCTTGTTAAGTTTAGATTAAGGGAGATTAGTGCAGGAAAAATTGGAATAGATACCTAAAATTGATCGACATATAAATCATTTAAATCAGAGTTATTTACACAGCAACCATAATAATTCTCGACAAAAAATATGACTATTGAATGTGGAAAGTGCGAAGTGGAAAGTGAATTTTTTAAATCGATACAATTGGATTCGTTTTTAGTCACCCCCCTAGTTTCAGGCACTTTTTGTATCCTACAGGACTGCTTTAAAAAACTGTTATTTCAATATCAATCGAGTCTAAGCCTATTGATTAATAGACAAACCATAAGTCATTAAACAAAGAAGGTTCGGGCGTGTTTAAAAACCCTTCTGGTCCGCTTATATACAGCGGACACTTTTCGTGGGGTACAACAGGGTGTCTTTAATATGCCGGTGAAAAAAACAGTTTATTAACCGCTTCTTGTGGTGACAAACCTTTCAACCAATATTCAGACATAATTGCAATGTCCCACCAATCTATTGCTCTTATTTCTTGTACTTCAGCAATCCATTCTGCGTATGATTTCATGTCATATTCTCTTATTTTTATTATAAATTGGTCACTGACTCTTTGGCTTATAAGCCGAGACAGTGAAGCTAAACTTTACTCTTTTCACTAAGCCTTTCACTAAGCGACTAAACGGAGTTTATTATTAGTGTGAAAACAAAGTTTGTATGAAACACAGTATAAATGACACCCCCACCTTTAAGGCACTTTTCTGATAATTGGTTAAGGTAATCACGCTTAGTCAGCTGAGGCGCAGCGATGAGCCTCCGCCTCCCGATACCCTAACTATGCCCTAACTATGATCGTAGTTTAAGGTAGAAACAATCATACAAGCAAAGCGAGAGAACGAAGAAGCATCGCGACACCGACCCGAAGGGCGAATGAAATGTGTCAATATAGTCGGGATTTTTATTGATCAATTGATTGGGCTAAACATTTCTTGTGAAGATTGAGTTGCGGTGGGTGAGCTACGAACCCCAAACAAAATTGAATACGCTTGTAGATTGTTGGGCTGACTAACGTCAGCCCAACCGACCGCTAATAGTAAGGAAACGAAATATCAACCGACGTAGGTCGACTAGAGTCGATGTCAGTCTCGCCTATAAACAGCGTATTATCAAAAGTACATGCAATGCCCTTAAAGCCGCGAATATCACTAAAGAATCCGTCAATTTCAAGCGTTAGGTTGTCAACTATGTATTGCTCGCCGATACAAATACTTGTTGCATACTCTCCCAAGTAAGTTATGTCACCTTCAACATATTCGTTATCAGAAGGGCCAGAACAGTCAACCGTATCGAAGTAAAACTGGGTTTCAAAATAGTCATAACCATAATATTCGATCTCTTCCCTGTAAGAGAAATCACCGTCTACATCGTAATAACAATCAGATAGCCAAGGACCTTGAATCCTTTGAGCGCTAATGCTTTCAAAATCATCGAAGTCATTACTGCTACTACCCCCACCACAAGCAGTTAAAAACAAAACGGATAGTAAGATTAATTTTTTCATTCAATGACTCCTTAAATTTAATTTGCAGCTATACAAGTAAAAATACTCGACAAGATCATAACATCCATTTTTAAATTGTTCGTCTCGAATCAATTCAACAAGTTCAAAAAACAAAATTGAATACATTGTTTAGATATACCAAGAAAGGCTGTTACGTGATTAAGGAATAGATTTTTTTGAGAACAGTTATTAGCTCATGCGTCAGATGGCGCAAGCTTATCTAACCTACGTATACGGGTTACCGCGTTGGAAGTTGTTTCGTTAAACCCGCGATTAGTTGAATCCTATACTAAAAATACATTGAAATCTCAAAATTTTGATAAACAGTAAAAACTGAATTAAATTAATTACCTTACGTTTCTATCCGTTTATATATTTATACGTATTAAAAATAAGCTCAATGTCACCCCCCTACTTTTGAATGACAACTCGTTTTTTTTCAAAACGAGATTGGAATTTATGTTTTGCGAGGCTCTTTTTATATTCTGTGAATTTCCCCTTTTACGTCGCAGACATATAACTCTGCGAGTAACCTAATTCATTAGTTCGTAGAGTATTACAACCCTTTATTTTTTCTATCTTTGCTATGAAATTCGTCTAAATCGGCAACACTAAAATCCTCTGAGAAAGTAAAGCTTTGTATATGTTTTGAGTTAATTTTCATGCTATGAACAAGGTCAATGAACCAATTATCTATATTTGTACGATTTTTCTTTGTTGATAAATATGTTGATCTATTGATTGAATAACCAAGAAAATCAGCAATCTGTAAAAGTGGCTCAGTCTCTGATGAGCAATAACTTCCATTATATGGTTCAGTCCAATCATGAAAAATAATTTGTCCAATACTAGTACCTGGTTTACATTTCCCCTCGTCTAAAAAGACATTAATTGGAGTAGGGTTACCCTTATGATCTATCTTAATTTGAAGCAACAAAAAAAATACTGATTGGTCATCACGTTTCGAAAGATTTAGGCGTTCAATTTTCTTTGGTAATTGACTAAAGTTATGATCGTCAATGGTTCTATCATCAATTGTTTGAATATAGACTGGCCATCGATAGCGAATGTATATATCGGCAAAAAACTCAAAAAATATGAGATTCATATGTTCTGGCAATTTATTCCAAGGTTCCTTCCTGTTATAGATATCTACAAAGTGGAACTCTTTAGACAAAACGCCAGTTTGCTTTTCAATATAATCTAAGCAATTAGTTATCTGCTCACGAATATTGTTAACATCCTCGTCTGGAAAAACTACCGCAACGTGAGTACGACGTTTTCCTGTAATGAATTTTGACCCCGTGTCATTCTCTGGTCCATAAGTATCATCTATAGCTATGTGCATTTTATATACTCTAACAATGTATTAATAAGACCACTGCTCTCTTTAACTTCAAAAGTTAATTGTGCCAACAATTAGAAGAACAGTTCGCTTTTTGTGCTTTTTAAGTTGTATCAATTAGAATAAATATAAAAATGACACTCCTTTACTTATAGGCATATTTTTGAAAAAGTGCCTATAAGTAGGGGGGTGTGTTTTTACTACATCTCAACAGATCTTCTTAAGCTTTCCTGCATAGACTTCTTAAATGCAGCATCACCCACATAGAGCTTATAAAGCTCTAATTCTTTACGGCGATTATTCAGCATAACTTCTTCGAAAATCTTGGAAAATGCTATTTCCCGATTGGTTGTATCAGGATTGTTTTTATATTTCTCATCGAAGTCAGGATGCGCTTTGATACTGTCAGCAAGATGGACTAGTTTCACGCGTTGTTCTTCGGGTGTTGCACTCCAGCCCTGAAACCAGCGTTCGTTAAAGGTTCTGATAATTTCATCCAGAGGATCTTCTTCCTCATCACCGCCATGAACTCCGCGTGGACTTGGATTTTGAGGTTGAACTTCTGTTCCCGTTTCATCTAACCCAATACCATGATTGAGTTTAGTTCGCTCTAAACCATAGGTTGAGAGATCAACGGTTTCCAATAACTCATCTATTTTTTCAACATCAGGATTTTTTACTATTAACTTGGGTATTAGAAATTTTAGAAACCAGAACAGCTTTTCCCAAGTCACCATTTCAAAAGGCATGATAGATGCCATCTGGCCGTAAATTTTCACGAACTGCTTGGCCTTAATTTTAAAATCTACCTTATCTTTATCCTCAAGCTCAAGTTCGATATTAAAACGGTTAGCCGCCACATCAATTATTGGGCTTAGTTCCTGTGCATCCACATTTTCAAAATAGAGCTCAACAAATTTCTCTACTTCGTGCCACTCATAAACGCCTACTTCATCAAGCGAGTCTTTTAACTCATGCAGAACATTGACATCGGTTGGCTCGGTAAGACTGGTTGATGTATAAAAAGGATCAAAAGAGTTTTTAATATCATCAACAGAATTAAAGAAATCCAAGACAAATAAATCTTCAGCTCTCTTACCAAGTTTCGGTGAAGAACGATTTAATCGAGACAACGCTTGTACTGCTAGAACTCCTTGTAGCTTTTTATCGACATACATCGAGCAAAGTTTAGGCTGATCGAATCCAGTCAGGTATTTATTAGCAACAATTAATAAACGGTATTTATCCTGGTTAACATCTTTCGGAACTCTCTCGCCTTTATAGTTTTTATCAAAATAATGGCGTGTATCATTTTCTGAAAAACCATTCAAATCGGATTCAGTATATTCAATACCGTCTACTTTCTTTGTTCCAGAAAAAGCCACAAGAGCACGGAATGGATAACCTTTATCTTTCAAGGCGGTTTCAATTGCTTTGTAATAACGTATAGCAGACTCAATGCTTTGGGTAATGATCATCCCCCTCGCTTGTCCTCTAAGTCGTTTTTTATTAACTACGTTAGTAATAAAATGATCCAACATAATCTCAGCTTTAGTTTTTATCGTCGCTGGATTCTGCTCAACAAAAGCGCGTAGCTTTTTTTGTGCCTTACTACTATCAAATAAAGGGTTATCTTCAATTGATTTTTGAATTTCGTAGTAACTCTTATAGGTTGTGTAGTTAGACAACACATCAAGAATAAACCCTTCTTCGATAGCTTGTTTCATCGAATATAAATGGAAAGCCTTAAAACTATTATCTGCTTGGCGTTCACCAAACTTCTCAAGCGTCGTATTTTTGGGTGTTGCTGTAAATGCGAAATAAGATGCATTACCTCTCATTTTCCGCGATGACATAGCATGCAGAATTTTATCCTGTGTATCTATTTCTTCTTCGTTATTCTCACTTCCTCCATTAGCACCACCGCCCATAGCACGATTCATATTGTCATGTGCCGAACCGCTTTGTGAGCTGTGTGCCTCATCAATGATCACTGCAAAACGCTTATCACTTAGATCTGCGATACCATCGATAATGAAAGGAAATTTCTGAATTGTCGTAATGATTATTTTTTTTCCAGACTGCAATGCTGCTTGAAGATCGGATGATTTAAATGCGGGGGCTACTATATTTTTAACTTCAGAAAAGTCTTTTATGTTTTCGCGTAATTGCTTATCCAACAAACGGCGATCGGTAACTACAATCACCGAATCAAATAACGGATGCTCTAAATCTTTAGCACCAGGAATATTCATTGATTGTGGATAGGTTTCAATTAATTGATAAGCCGCCCACGTGATCGAGTTAGATTTACCCGAACCCGCCGA
This sequence comes from uncultured Cocleimonas sp., assembly GCF_947495625.1. Classification (GTDB taxonomy): domain Bacteria; phylum Pseudomonadota; class Gammaproteobacteria; order Thiotrichales; family Thiotrichaceae; genus Cocleimonas. Next base: position 53,444 of record NZ_CANLZW010000005.1, on the reverse strand, counting down.
ATGTTGGATTAGATAACTATGTCCAACGCCGAATTCACTCGTATGTGCAATCAACTTACGTACCACATCGAGTTGTTGGAAACGCGGGAAAAACAAGGTTCGTTTGTTTAATGGGTCTTTACTCGTGCCATCAAGTCGCACAAAGTGCTGGATGATATTAGCCACACTGAGTTTGCTAAAAACCTCTTCCCACAAATACGATGATTTATGACCATTGGGATTAGGTGGATTACCCGCACCTGAATTATTCCCTTTATTAAATGGCAAAAAGAAAGTACTTTTCCCAGCCAACTTAGTCGTCATATAGACTTCATCAGTATCAACCGCCATATGAACCAAGCAACGGCCAAATTGCAGTAGAGGTTGTTTTACATCACGATCATTACGATATTGCTTTTGTCCGTGATAACGCGCTGTTTGACCTGTCCATGGATTCTTTAATTCTAATGAGGCGAATGGCAAGCCATTAATAAACAAAACCATGTCGATCTCTTCGAGCGTATTAATCGTTGAATATCGAACCTGTCTAGTACTACTAAAAATATTCTGCTCAAAATTCTCTTTAATTTTATCTGAACTACTGGCTAAAGAAGCGGGATACATTAAATCAAAGTAAGCATCGTCAACGGCTAGCCCTTTTTTTAAAATTGAAAGAAGACCATTCTTTTTAACCAAACGATCAAAACGCTCCAGAATTTTACGTTGCCAATCAGCACCCGTTTTCTGTATTTTTTCTAACTCTTCCTTCTGCGTATTTTCTAAAAACTGCCAGAAGAATTTAGTATCAATAGCAAACTGGGCATCAAAGTTCTGTGGCAAACCCAATTGATATCCATTATTCAGGCTGAATGGTAAATCATCACTTTTAACCTGATCTAACTCTTCCAAACAATAGCCTGTTAGGTACTTTTCTATAGATGACTCTAATGCTTGTTCATTGGTTTTACTGACCATAAATTCCCTATGAGACTTTTATTTTTCCGGTGACTGCGCTGTTTATTAGCGTCATTTTGTACTCTTTTAGTTTTTCAATCTGTTGGTTTTGCAAATCAATTGCAATATTGATTCTGTTTGTTTCAGTTTCTAAAAATTTTACAATTAATTTTTGCTCATGTAACGGAGGTAGAGTAATTTTTAAAGTAGATATGTAACCAGCACTAAGATTCATTTGACTAGATTCATTGCCATCGTCTCTTACATGTTGATAAGCTGCTGTGAAAAATGCTAACCCGTATTCTTTTAAAAAATCTTTATTCAATTGAATTGAGCAACATGCTTGATTATATGCAGCCTGAATACCAAGTAATGCTACTCTCCCACGAGTTATACCTTGACCATACATCGCCATCAATAAGGTACCAACTGGCGCTAATCTAACTGAAGCATTACGCATTCCTGCTTCAGTTATATATTCTTCAGACGATTCTATTAATTTGTAATTAATCTCACCAGTCTTCAACCAAGGTATTTTACCTCCCCAATAATCCGGTCTACTTCTATCAGGGGTTGCACCAGAATCTATCTTAGCCACATGAACAAGTTTTTTTATGTTCCAATGTTTCGGTATCTTCCCAATCCAATCCACGGCTGTGTTTTTCATAGGCACTTTTGGATCTAGTCCCTGTGTAACTGTATTTTGAATTAAGATTTGTTTACTTTCTTTAAGTAGTTCTATTTGTTTTTCTTTGATAGCTATAGCCTGATCTATTTGTATGGTTTTGTGATCGAGAAAATTGGCTATGGCGGTTTGTTCTTTGGCAGGTGGTACGAAAGATTTGAATTCAAAGAATCGTTCTTTGGGTATTGTATTACGTAGTCCTTTATATAAGGGCTTCATTAATTTATTAGCATCAAGATTTAGATAGAAATAATAGAAGAATTTTTTATCAAAAATATCTCTTGATTCAAATACTGTATATGCACCTGTAATCATTCCATTAAAAGGTGACAATCCAACAGCTCTAGGCGTTTCTTCTACATCAAACAAACAAAATATAAAATCTCCTGATTTCACTTCTTGATAAGTATCAAATTCAGCAGGAAATTTACCTTGAGGATTTTCCATGTCTCGCTTGATTACACCGTTCAATGTAAGCGATAACAGGACATAATCTTTTGATTTTTTTCCTACTTGGTTCTTCTTTAACTTAAAAATATATTTATTTGCTAGAAGGTCCCAATTAATCGGGATATCCCCAAGCCACTCTGCACCAGAATCCTTATAAGCCTCATATTTAGGCATTACCACAAATCTATCAGTCATTATCAACACCTGATAAGACTTCAACCGATACGCCTAAAATCTCAGCTATCAAACCTTCAGCTTGTATTTCCAGTTTTATAATATCTTTGGAAACATCTTCGATATTTCGTAGTGGTTTATGTTGATAAAAGTATTTATTAAAGCTAATTTCATAACCAATTTTAGTAGATTCTAGATTGACCCATGCTTCTTCCACATGCGGTTTAACTTCGGCTAAAAAGTAGCGATGGATATTATCTTTCATAGGTACGCTTTCGCTATCACGCAGGTCTGAATTAGGTTCATAGGTGATGAATTCACTTTTATTGGCAGTTGAAAAATAACCATAATCAGCCAGTTCAGCTTCTTTAGCATCAAGACGCTGTAATAGTTCACTCAACTTATCTCTATTGAGCTTGACTACTTTTTTAATAACTTTTTCAGCACTTACGTCATACCAACTCACCGAATTTAAAATAGCATTTTTATCACTGGCACTGAGTTTGATTTTTTGGGTTTTTAGAGCTTGATCAACTTCAGTTTTAAAGGCATTAAAATCATTGTATTCCTCCGCACCAATTGCCTTCATCAATGCTTGCGCTGTTTCTAATAGAAGCAGATGTTTATCCCAGAGTTTATGATCTAACAACCTCTTTCGTGCTTTGGTATTGAGTTCAATATCGTCATCTTCTAGTCTTTTGATTATTTCTTTTTGATGTTCTTTTAGGGTTTCTTTATCGTAGACTAATTCGCCATATTGCAGATAAATCCATTCCATCGCTTCGCGTAGATTTTTATCAAAACGCAGTGTTTCTATTGCTTCATCAGTAAATTGCGCTTTGCGACGGTCTGGACGTTCGATATTAACTTTGTAATAGCCGAAATCTGTATTATCAAATAGTTTTGCAGCAATTTTTTCTGCTTGTTCTTCCTCAATATTCCGTTCTATTGCATTAAATTTTAGATAAGTTTGGGCAATTTCCTGAATGTGTTGTGGTGTAAATTCACAGTTTTTATCTCCCAGATTTTTGCGTAGCTTTTTAAACATTTGGCTGGCATCAATCAGTTGTACTTTACCTTGGCGATGTTGTGCTTTGTTATTACTAAGTAGCCATATATAAGTAGTGATACCTGTGTTGTAGAACATATTGTTGGGTAATTGAATTATCGCTTCAAGAAGATCATTTTCAATAACGTAACGTCGAATATTGCTTTCACCGCTGCCTGCATCACCTGTAAACAAGCTAGAGCCATTGTGAACCGAAGCAATACGACTACCTAAAGGTGCAGAGGCTAGTGGTTTTATTTTATTGACCATTTCCATGAGGAACAATAACTGACCATCGCTGGAGCGTGGTGTGGCATCGACGGTATCCTTTTCACCCCAATAATCTGTAAGTTTTACTTGGAAACGTGGGTCAATAACATCTTTGCCATCCTTAATATATTTCAGTTCGCTTGACCAGCTTTTACCATAAGGAGGATTAGAGAGCATAAAATCAAAGCGGATATCAGAAAATTCATCGGTCGAAAGGGTGGAGCCAGAACGGATATTAGCTGGATCATTACCCTTGATCATCATGTCTGATTTACAGATAGCGTAGGTTTCGTCGTTGATTTCTTTACCATAAAGGTAAACATCGCCCATGGCTCTAATTGCACCCTCCTCATCTTTGATAAAATTTTGTGACTCAGTCAACATGCCACCAGAACCACAGGCTGGATCATAAACAGTCATCACTGGTGGTAAATTATCTTTCACTGGATCAAAAACAAGATGAGTCATTAACTCAATAACTTCGCGAGGTGTAAAATGCTCTCCTGCCTCTTCATTGTTATCCTCGTTGAATTTACGAATCAACTCTTCAAACACATAGCCCATACCAAGATTGCTTAGCTCTGGGAGTTTGTTTCCATCAGGGTCTTCTTTGACAAAAGGAGTGAGGTTGATATGAGGCGAAGTGAATTTTTCTAAAATATTCAACAACACATCTTTTTCTGACATGTGGCGAACATGTCTTTTAAGATCAAACTTTTCAATGATTTCTTTTACGTTAGCACTAAAACCATTTAAATAATCTTCGACATTTGCTAATAGTATTTGCTTATTATTTGTTGCCGTATTCTTAATCTGTTTTAACGTCCATTTGCTGGTGTTGTAGAAGACATAACCAGACACCTCAACAAGCGCTGAACCATCTAGCTCTGTCATACCCGCTTCATTCTTTTGGAATTCAACTTCAGCTAACACAGCTTCTTTTGTGGGTTCTAGTAAGCTATCCAATCGGCGTAGAACAACCATAGGAAGAATGACATCGCGATACTTACCGCGAACGTAAACATCGCGAAGACAGTCATCAGCGATGGACCAGATAAAGGAAACGAGTTTGTTGTGAGATGCGTGATTCATTATTAGTTTGATCCGGGAGTAGTGGTTTATTTGTTAAAATGGTTATTCACATAATCAACCAGTTTAGGGCCCTCTAATTTATCGGACGCCGGGTTGGTTCTTACATAAAAATCTTTACCGTCTAAGTAGCACGGTTTTGTTCCAGGGTTACATTCAATTTTTAATACATATTTATCATCAATATCCACTCTCTTAGTCCTAATAAACGGATAAAACTCCTCACCGATACTAGTCTTTAATTTGTTTTTCCAATGTAAGAGAAAGTTATCAAAACTACCCTTATGGAATTTATCCACTTCTGGCAAACCTAAAATCTCCCCATCATCAGCAATTCCAATTAGTAACACTCCACCTCGTGAATTTAAAAAAGCTACTACTGTTTTTAAAGCAGAAACTTCTAAATAAGAAGCCACTTCTTGTTTTTTTAAATCGAGTCTAAAACTAGATTTGAATTCGATTTTTTCAGTCTCACCTTCACGAATTATCCCTCTCACTGCATCTGCATCAGTTAAACTACCAATTGTTTCCAACATACTATCAAGCTGGCTCATTACCGCTTTAGAGCTAGTAGGACTAATTGCTAATTCTTCATCAAATTGATCAATAGCATCACGGAGTGTTAAAAGCTTAGTTAGTGTATTGACAACATTTTTTTGCTCATCAATATCTGGGAGTGCTATCTCAAGGTTTTCAAGCGCTTCAAGGTTCAAATGCGGAATATAATCACCAGTAGTAGATGCTAAAAGAGTCAATTGCCCCAATGTTGATTTAAAAAATGATTCAACATAATCACTTATAGCTTCATGCTTTAAGACAACTTGAACATTATTTTTATGTTTTCCTTTGATATCAGCAAGATTAGATACTACTTTGGGAATACCGTTTTTGTTAATGTAAATAGCGTTTGCAGTGTCCTTAAACATTCCATCAGACGTTAAAATATTTCTTTCTGACGTAAGATGTTTTAACTTAATGGTCTGATAATTCTTATACTGTGTTTCTAACCTATTTATCTGACTAACTTGCTTAATTCGATTGTAGTTTATTTCATAACCTACGATTCCTATACCACCATCATTCTTATCACGAACGCTTTCATCAATTTTTGCATTTGGCGAATAAGGAAGTATTTCCTCATTTAAATACTCATATATATCTTGATTCAAAGGAATCTTTTCAAAGGTACGCGTATTTTCATCCAGCATCACAGTTACTTTACGATAACCAAAATCTGTAGTCTCAAATATATTACTGCTTTCCATATCCTCTATTGAAAAGCTATCAAGACTGCGAATGATAGTATCAATATGAGAGCTTTGAATTTCGTTACGTTTATTGCCTATTGGCTTTCTCATTTTACTGAAAAGATTTTCAGCATCTATAATCTGCACTTTACCCTTACGGTTTTCAGTTTTTTTGTTTGAAAGTATCCATATATATGTAGGAATCCCTGTAGTGAATAACAAATCACTTGGAAGAGCTATTATGCTTTCCAATAAATCTGACTCAAGAATATATCGGCGGATTTCTGACTCGCCACTACCTGCGTCACCTGAAAACATAGGAGAGCCGTTCAATACTATGGCAATCCTTGAGCCATCTTCTGAAATGCCCCGAAGTTTATTTACAAGATGCAATAAAAATAATAATGATGCATCCCCTATGCGGGGCAAGCCTGGGCCGAAACGGCCATTAAAACCTCTTGTTTCATATTCGTCCCTAATAGATTGGCTTATTGTTTTCCAATTTAGACCAAAAGGAGGGTGACAAAACATGTAGTCAAATTTTTCATTCTGGAATTGATCTGTAGACAAACTGTTTCCAAGCCTTATATTTGATACATCCTGTCCTCGTATAAGCAGAGATGCCATAGAAATTGCATAACTTTCAGCATTGATTTCTTGCCCATACAAATTGATATTTAATAAATTCTTTGAATCTTGAAAATAATTTATTCCTTCTGATAACAAGCCACCTTCCCCTACTGTAGGATCATAGATTGTGATTGTTGTATTCGGCCCTATAGGTTCTTCAGTTGTACCTCTAAAGACAAGTGCCACCATTAAGCTCAGAATATCGTTAGGTGAATTGTGTTCTAATGCCATACCGTGAGAGTTTTCAGAAAACCTTCTAGCTATGTGATCAAAAACAGAGCCCATTTCTTGGTCAGAAATAGCTTCAGTGGTTAAATCCATTTTTCTGACAAACTCTAAAACTTTATACAAAAGTTCTGAATCATTGAGTAGGTGTAAATAGTCTACAAACCTTAGACATTCAAAAATCTGCCTCACATCTTTTGAATATCCTTTAATGTAGTTTTCTATATCTTTTGCAAGATTTGGGCCTTCTAAGCTCGGAAAATCTATTTGAGAAATATTGAAATATGAAAGCCCATTGGTTGCCTGCAGAAGAATTCTCTCTTGAACTTCAACTGAAATACTTTCCCAATTAGACTTCTCATACTCTTTTATAACTGAGTTTTTAGAATCTTTGAAAACAGAGTCCAGACGACAAAGTAATAACAAAGGTATAATGATCTTCACATATTGACTGACCTTGAAGTTACCTTTCAGCAAGTCAGTAATTGACCAGATTTGGGACGTGAGTTTATTGGTCGATTGACTCATTTAATATTTCCATTGCGGTTATAAGTTTTTGGGTTTTGATATTACCAATAGAACAAAACTATTATCTTTGATACAAATTAGTATTTATTGTCACCCCCCACCTTTAGGGCACTTTTTAAAAAAACGCCTCAAAGGTGGGGGGTGACTTAACAGGATGATGCATCTATATTTTTGCAATCAGGTTTCGTTTTCGATTATTCATTTTTAATCTCTTCTTTTTTTATCTCTACGTAAGCTTTAATTTTCTCTTCAAGTAATTCTATGGCGATAGCCTTTTCGCGTGATCCGCCACCTCGAATTGCATCTACCAAAACTAATAATTCATATAAGTCTGAATCTTTTTTTGCTGCATTAGGTGCTGACTTGTACAAAGGTGAAAATGATAGCCCTCTGATATTTCCTTCTGGGTCTGGCCAGACAGATGGCAACTCATTATTGTCTATAAATTTCTCTGCGAGTGGTTCTGCGGCAAAACTGGTAGCTAAGCCTCTAACCATGCCGCCTTTTTGGGGTGCAAACGAATACTGAATACCATGATTCAGGAATTCAGATAAATTTATGGTATTTGGTCTTATACCAAAAACCTCGTCTTCTATTGCAAGCTTTGTATACAGTGACCTTTTAGCTGATGCATGCACTTCAGACGTACTCATGCCTAATTCGAGTGCCAACGAATTATATGCCCAGCTTTCTTTCTTAATTGCTAGAAGCTTTAACAAGAACAGAATGTCTTGTGGTTTTAAATACATGTTCCCCTTTTGTGTTTCTCTTTATTAGTATTTTTTCTATTCGCGATTTGCGAATAACGAAATTTATACTATAAAACGGGCATTTAGGCAATAAACTACTGAAAAGTAAACATGTGGGATGTAGCACCTATGGACTTAGATACTTGTTTGAATGAATTTGTCACCCCCCTACTTTTATGAGGTTTTTTTATTCATGCAATGAAAACCTCACCCTTCGGGTCGTTGTCATTGCATTCCAACGTTGTCTCGTAAAAAACACTCGGCTTGGCACTTTTTTTAACCCATTCAATTCAAAACTAATCTCAAGAAGCAATGGGCTAGGATGAAGGTTGTTTGAGCGACTCTTTGCAAAAGAAGGAGCGAGTTCCCTTCAGCCCCATTGTTTCCCCTCATACTTCCCGTAATAGTACGTTGTAAAATTAACGGCCTTTTCTTTGGTTCGGTTTCTTTTGGCCGCGCAAAAGAAATGAACTCGTAGCTCCGCTACGAAAAAGTGGCTAAAACCGGGGGGGTGTGTTTATATCATCCTCACCAAAAAACAGAGCCCCACATCCTATGTCAGAGTTTAAAAAAGGCGCATTGGTTTACTACAAAAGCAAAGCTGCAATCGTAGATACAGTTGGCGAAAAGATTGATATTTCTATCTTAAAAGCTACAAAAAAGGTGCGTGATAAGGACATCAAACTATTACACCCTGGCCCGACAGGCAATTTATCATCTCTTGATTTGGAGTTGCCCGACCCTCCTCAAACCTTAAATGAAACATTGGAATTACTGGAGGACGAAGCGGTCTCACTGAGTGAATTATCTGATCTTCTATACGGTGAATTTTCTCCGCAAAGCGCATGGTCTAGCTGGATGCTGGTGACGGATGGTCTTTATTTTGAACTGGCAGATGATAACGCAAGCGCTGCTGGAGAGGATCTAATAAAGGCTCGTGCGCTGGATGACATCGCAGCAGATAGAGAAAAACGCGAATCGAAGCTTGAGCAGCAGCAAGCCTGGGATTCTTTGATTGAGCGAGTAAGTAAGGGGTGCATTGAAGAGGCTGATTACCCCCAGCTTGTTGAGGTTGAACAACTCGCCTGTGGTGAGCGGGAAAATAGTCGCATATTAAAAGCAGTGGGTATTCAAGAGACCAAAGAAGCCGCGCATGCGCTGTTATTGAAACTTGGTTATTGGCCAGATGAGTACAACCCCTGGCCACGTCGCATGGGGGTTAATATGAGTAACCCTGAGAGTAGAATCCCCGAGGCTGTTGAGACCAGTCGGCGCGATCTGCAACACTTACAGGCCTGGGCGATTGATGATGTCGGCAATCAAGATCCTGATGATGCCATCTCGATAGAGGGCAAGCGTTTATGGGTACATATCGCTGATGTTTCTTCAATCGTAACGCCAGATTCTGAGTTGGATATTGAAGCGCGTGCTCGCGGCACAAACGTGTATTTGCCTGATCAGACCATTCACATGTTGCCGCAAGGCATCACCGAACAGCTTGGACTTGGTTTGCAGGAACAAAGCAATGCCCTCTCGATTGGCTTTGATATTGCAGAAAATGGCGAGTTAGAAGATATCGAGCTGTGTTTTTCATCGCTTAACGTCACTCGAACCACTTACGACGATGCCGACAAGGAGTTGGACAGCACCTTTGCTGAATTAAAATCACTGACAGATCGTTTTCATCAACGCCGCATCAATAATAACGCCGCGATGCTGGATTTACCCGAGGTCAATATTAAGGTCGATAATGGAGACATTTCGATTCGTCCTTATAGTCGAGGTGGAAGTCGTCAGATAGTTACTGAAGCGATGCTGGCAGCGGGTGAAGCCGTTGCATTATTTGCGCATCAAAATAACATCCCGATTCCCTATGCCTATCAACCCGAACCCGAGGAAATTCAGCATCCGCAAAAAATGTCGGAGCATTATGCCTATCGACGTCGTTTTAAGGCATCCCGGCATACCACAGAACCGGCTGCACACTTTGGGCTTGGTCTGCCAATTTACACCCGTGTAACCAGCCCGATCAGACGCTATCTGGATTTAATCGTGCACCAACAGCTCAGGGCATTTTTGACGCAGTCCTCGCAAGATCCACAATCAGCACAACATCCCTTACTTGGACACGAGGAGCTTGTAGAAAGGATCGGTCTGGCGGATGAAGCATCATTTGCGGCGCGTAAAGCTGAGCGACATTCTAATCAGCATTGGACCATGCTGTACCTGAATCAATATAAACAGAAGCAAGACAACAGCAATGATAATAATGAAGGACATTGGCAAGGAGAAGCTGTCGTGGTTATGCAAGATGAGCGTAAGACTACGGTTATTTTGCCAGACCTTGCTTTAGAGCCTAAGTTACAACGTCAGGATAATACTGAATTAGATCAATCGTTAACCGTACAAGTGCAATCTGTGAATATTCCGGAATTACAGGCATTTTTTCGTGTAGTGAATTAAGGGATTGTTGGTGTAGTGAATTAAAGGATTGTTGGTGTAGTATATTAAGAAACCGAGAAAGTACCCACTAGAGAATTTGGTAAAACATTCAGATAAATATCCAGAGCTTTATAGCTACTTAAGATGCAATAAGGCTATGTTTTATATAGATAAACTAATTAACCGATGCTAAACACTTATCACTTAAGCAACAGCATCCAGTTTAATCACATCAGGGTGTGGCCGCTGTGTTGCTTGCCATAGGTCATAGTTGGCTTGTAAATTAACCCAAAAGCGGGCTTTGCTTTGTCCTGCTCGTTCTAACTGAACGGCTAAATCAGGACTGATGCCTGCTTTACCATTAAGCACACGAGATAATGCAGTACGCGACATGCCTAAACGCTGCGCTGTTTCAGTAACACCTAAACCCAAAGGCTTTATGACTGTTTCATTTAAAAATACTCCGGGATGTGGTGGGTTGTGCATCATTCTTAGCTCCTTCCTATTGCTTGTGTTGTTCTAACATTAGTAATTATTAATAAGTAAATAAATTAATAAATGTTTAGTGATAGTCAAGATAATCTAGCAACTCAACATCGTTGCCAGTGAATCTAAAAATAACTCGCCAGTTACCATTTACTTTGATTGACCAGTAACCTTTGAGATCGCCTTTAAGTGCATGAAGAGAAAATGCGGGCAAATCAAGTTCATCTGTGTTTTCAGCAATTTCCAGTGCGGCTAGAATCATTTGCAGCTTTGTTTGATGAGAGGCTTTGTTTGATGTAAAGCAAATTACCTCTTGTTTACTGCCTGTTTCATATAACTGGCGTAAACCTATGTGCTGGAAACTGATTATCATTGCAATAAAATGTACCCCGTAACGGCACGGAGATCAATAAATTAAGACACCCTCCTACTTTTATGAGGTTTTTTTTATTCATGTAATGAAAACCTCACCCTTCAGGCCGTTGTCACTGCATTTCAACGTTATCTTTACTGCGCTTCGGCTGAACCTGTTTTTATTAAAGGGCCAGTATTAATAAACGCTTCTCCTTATACGAAGTCGTAGAAAATAAAATATGCTATATTTTCAAAGAAAAACCTAAAGGTATAAAATTATGACGATAGAAATCTGGTTAGCTTTCATAACATCCATTGTGGTGTTATTTCTGATTCCTGGTCCGATTATGATTTTAGTTGTCAGCGAATCTATTAATAACGGGAAAAAATCTGTTTTACCGTTGGTTTCGGGTGTGCTTCTTGGTGGCTTTATTGCTATGTCGCTTTCTCTGTTAGGCTTAGGCGCAATTTTAGCAACATCTGCCACGCTATTTCTTATGCTTAAATGGTTGGGTGTTTGTTATTTAATCTATCTTGGCATTAAAACCTGGAAACAAAAGCCCCAGATATTCACTGAAGATGGTATTAATCCTGGTAGCTCTAAAAAGATGTTTGGCTCTGCATTTTTGGTGACGGCATTAAACCCAAAAGATATTATTTTCTACGTTGCCTTTCTCCCGCAGTTTGTTAATCCCGCTTCTGAACCTTTGCCTCAAATAGCCATATTAATGGCGACCTTTTTATTCGTTGATATGTTATTTATTATTTCGTTTGCTGTGTTTGCGCATACCATGAGAACTAAAATTAGTAGCGTTGATACTCAGAGAAAAGTAAATAGAGTTGGTGGCGGTGCTTTAGTAGGCGCTGGTTTAATTACGGCTACCATGCAACGCAGCTAGGTATTAGGTATTAGGTATTAGCAAAAGCAATATTGGGGTGTTAATAACTGATTTTGACACCCCCCTACTTTTAAGTGATATTACGTTTTTGTTCTTTAAAAACGTAAATAGAACTTATGCTTTGCGACGTGGTTTTTTATTCATTAAAAATGAAAACCTCGCCCTGCGGGCCGTCGTCATTGCATTCCAACGTTGCCTCTTAAAAAAACACTCGGCTGGGCACTTTTTATTGGCCTACTTCAACCATCCTTCTATTTTTTTTCTATCCGGTATCGACCCGGTGTGCACCACTTGATTGTCTACAACAACTGCGGGTGTGCTCATGACGCCATAATTCATGATGGTTTCTGGATTGGTTTCCTTGGTGACGTTTACGCTAACATCGCTTTCATTGGCTATCAGCTGAATAAGCTCAGCGGTTTTTACGCATTTGGCACAGCCACTGCCGAGTACTTGAATCTGTTTCATTTTGCCCCCCTTAGAGCACGGTTATTAAATTTACTATCCACCCTACAAGGGTGAATGATGTGAGTAAAAGTACAAAAATTATAGCCAGTAACTTCCATGTCATTACCTGCTTTAATAATATGAATTCGGGAAAACTCGCTGCTACGGTACTCATGCAAAATGCCAATGTTGTCCCCAGCGGAAGCCCTTTGACTATTAAGCTTTCCATAACCGGGATGACACCTGTGGCATTTGAATAGAGGGGGATTCCGGCAAGTACTGCCGCCGGTACTGACCACCATTGCCCACTGCCGAGGTTTTCTTCGAACCATGATTCTGGTACAAAACCGTGTAATGCTGCGCCTAATGCGACACCAATAAATACCCATTTCCAGACACGGCCTAAAATATCCAGTAACTCTGTTTTGGCGAATTCATGCCGTTCGATAAGCGTCAGTTTGGTTTTAATGCCTGGTTCGCTATTAGGGCTTTCCGCTGTTTGATATGCTTTGAGGGCGAAAGGTTGCAACAGCTTTTCGGCATGAATAAGGTCGAGGAATATTCCACCCGCTATCCCTACTGCCATTCCTACTGCTACATAAATTGCGGTTACCTTCCATCCCACCAGGCTTAATAAGAGTAATACTGCAACTTCATTGATTAACGGTGATGTTAAGAGAAATGACATGGTTATGCCGACAGGTATACTGGCTGAGGTAAAGCCAAGAAAAACAGGGATGCTTGAGCAGGAACAAAAGGGGGTTATGGCGCCGAACGTTGACCCCATGAAATAGCCGATAAATCTGTTTTTTCCCGCCAAATAGTCACGAATTCTTTCAACATTGAGTGATGCGCGGATAAGCGCTATGACATATATCATCACCACAAGTAGGAAAAATATCTTGGTGGTGTCTTCGATAAAAAACTGAACCGACCCACCCAGCTTGGAACCTTGTTCTAAACCCAATACCGAATAAGCTAGCCAATCCGCAAATGTAGTGAAGATAGATAACATCAAAGCTCTCGCATATTGCCTAACAGTTTATTGATTGGTGTGTATTATGAGTTTGATACTAGCAGTTAAGAAAAACTGGGTTCTTGATACAAATTAAGTAAATGGAGATACAAGTTACTTTTGTTGTTGATGTGATGTTGAATTTATTTTTATTGATGATCGACCATTGTAGGTCGATGATTCCTTGCGGAATCTAAGAGACACTTTTCTAAAAAGCACATAAGAGTGGTTTAACCAAATAGCTGTTCAAGCTGCTTCATCGGTAAATACATCCTAACCATGCCGTTTTGTTCACCGAGAGATGCAAAACCAAACTTCTTATAAAAGCTTTCAGCATTTCCATTTAAGCAATCAACAATAACCGCATAAGCTCGCATATGATCGTTGACACTATGTAAATGTTGCAATGCTTTGATCAAGGTAATTTTACCTAGGCCAGAACCATGGTGTTGTTTATCCACGGCTAACTGCGCCAAAAGAAAAACAGGTATGGGATAATGGGGTAACTTTTTGACTAAAGCATCAGGTAATTGTTTACGTGAAATAGCACTGGGCGTAATGGTATAAAAAGCACAAATAGCGCTTGTACCATTCGTAAGTTGTTTACTTGCTAACACCATTGTCCGGCTGATGTTTGCCTTCATGTGGCGGGCTGCTTGCTGCTTGATAAAATGATTTAGCTGCGGCTCTCCACAATCGAATAATGTGCGGTCATGTTTTGATTTATCTAACTCAACAAACTGTTTTTCACACTGCGTAATATCGAGCTGAAAATCGCTCATTAAAAGCCCTGCTCTTTAGCAAAGCTGGCGGCATCTTTTAAAGCTTTATTGGGTTTATCTGCTTTATCACAGGCATCCATAAATTGATCAAAAATGTCATTGTCGAGGGTGATACTTTCATACTTCTCAATAACCTCAGAGGCATTCTCATCCATCAGTTTAACCACATACTCAGTCAAACTCTTCATACCCAATAAGGCAGATGCCTTTTCAGCTTTGTTTTTAATTTCCATATCCAAACGCAGATCAAGTCTTGACGTTGCCATAATAGTGCTCTCTATAATTGTACGGATCATTTCCGTACCTACAATAATATCAAATAATAACAAACTCTTTGATTAAAGCAAGTTGTACGGAACAATGGCGGATTCAAAATAAGCAAATCATAGACTGACATCAGAAATAAAGTAAAGAATGACACCCCCCTACTTTGGGGCATTTTTTAACTTCATCAAAACTAACCCAGATTTAAGACAGCAGCCATTATCCGCTCTATGATATTCAGCCTAATCATCCGGAGGTTTGTATGTATTTTGTATTTGGAAATCTTCCTGACCGAGTTGATGAGACGCAAATCAGAGCGTTTTTGGGTAAATTTTCTTCGGTTAAAAGCGTGTCGTTTTTCGAGCCTGGCGATAATTCACATTCTGATTATGAATGTATCGTTGACCTGAAGTTGATGAATCGCATTCAGGGTACTAGCTTGCAGAATCGCTTAAACAATTACTGCTGGAAGGGTCGTTGCATTCATTTTCATATGTTACTTTTTTGATGTCTATTTAGCGTGAGGTCGGCTATGGAATGTAAGAAACGTCTATGCGCTTGCGGATCTCTTTATATATTCTTATACATTCTCTAACACTAAATAACTCAGTACGACATAGCGCATTAATTTGCCTGCGGTTACCAGTATTAAAAACCAGAGTAAGCGAATGCGCAGAACACCGGCTATGACGGTAAGTGGATCGCCAATGATGGGGACCCATGCAAAACAGAGTGAGAATAAGCCGTATTTGGCAAAGCGTTGCTCGGCTCGAACAAAGTCTTTTTCTGACATCTTTAACCACTTTTTTACGACGTCCAGACTTAACCAATAGCCCAAAGCGTAATTTGTGAGTGATCCCAGTACATTTCCTATTGTTGCAACCGCAACTAATGCCACAGGGGAGAAACCATTTAGCAGCAAACCGCTTAGCACTATTTCGGAGCTTAAGGGTAATATCGTCGCCGCTAAAAAGGCTGAAACCAAAAGACCGAGATAACCGAGTTCTGTAAAATATTCCATCGTTTTTTATGCGAGTGCTTTAGGTGAAAGCGCTCTGTGTGCCTCGGTCTGATTTTTCTCTACGCAGATGATAGCTAGTTTAAGGTGTTTTAGGAACGAGTTATCTTGAATAATAAATGAAAGGGGTAAACGAAAAATAGCCAGCAGACGCCAGCTATTTTTCAATAGATCTAAACTTATCTATTATCTACAAAGAATGAATTAACGACGATATCTATCACGAAGATGATTATTTCGTTTTCTTTCTATATTTCTTTCCGCGGCATCCAGCATGTAGTTGATTTGACTTCTTTCACGACGATCGAATACACCATCTGATCGATAGGTTTCAATCAGACGAGAGATTTTTCGAAGCTCTGCATTCAATCTCTTGCGTTCTGAATGTACGAGTTCCCCAGACCTTTCGCCTCTTTGAATTTTTCTTTGAAGTTGTGCTTTACGTTCGTAAACATTTCCATGTCGAGTTACTGGTGGTCTATGAACAGGCGCTCTATAAACTGGTGGTCTGTGTACCGGTGCTCTGTAAACCTGTGGTTTGCGAACTGGTGGCCTGTGTGCCGGTGCTCCATGAACCTGAGGTCTACGTTGCGGAGTTATTTGTTTTCTGTGTTTAGTTGGACTGCTATTACTACGGTTTCTCTTATCTTTGCTGCCACGTTCGAGTCTTTCGTAATCTTTTAACAATTGCTGATCTTCACGGCTGAATCGTTTTTCGGCATATGAGGACGTTGAAAAGACGACCGTTAGCATAACTAACATCAACGTAATAACTGGTTTTTTCATAGTGCTCTCCTAAATATATTTCAACTATAAGACATTCATACAAAGGTCGTTATAGACATGATATAAAAAATTCAAAATCTCTCTCTGACAATTATAAAGATCATCCAAATTCAACTATAAAATACCTCTTATCTTTTAAATAGAATGTAACAATTATCAATTACCACTAATAAACTTATTTATAGATTACTAGAAACATATAGCCCTCTCGAATAGATACCACTTAGCTACAATCGTTTTATATTCAGGAGCGGATTCTTGTCTCCTTTTCTACACCTTTTGTAAGCTTTTCATAATTCTAATGAACCAATATAACCCCGCACATCACGTACTTTTAAATCTGAATACTTTAGATAAATATTCAGATTGAGTTAATACGTCAAATGTTAATATAAGAATAAAAAAAGAAGAAAAAACAAGGAGAAGAAAATGACTGATCTTGCAATATCACCTGCAGAACAGAAGGCTCATGGTAAAGAAGTAGGAGAGATTCTGGTTCGAGACTATGGTAAGAAAAAATACTATTCATGCGCGCACATCAAGAAAGCATCTATAGAAGCTAAAAACGGTTTTGATTGGCACAGTTGGGCAATGAGTTTATTTGCATCACCTTCTGGCTTCGCGTCTTACCACGATTCTATTGGTGAAGATTTTAATTATTCTGAGATGAAAGCAGAAATGACTGCTGCGATGACGAATGGCGCTTCTAAAAAGTGGTTTGAATCGAGTATGTCCTGGCTGGATTGGCCTAATGTCGATTTACCTACGGTATTTGATTTCCACGATTGATTGGAAGTAACTAGCAGTCACCCCCCTACTTTTAAGCACTATTTTCTAGTGCTTGTATTCATTAGTGCTTCTGTCTATTAGTGCAGGCTAAATCTGAGTTACTAGCCAATAGCTGTATTACTGGCTAATTGCCGTGAAAGAAGCTGAATCATTGATCGGCTCGCTTTTCGCTGGCGTAAATGTAAAGCAACTAACGATAACGGCAATGTAAAGTATGCCTCTGATTTTTGTGAATTTATTTACGAATTTCATACCCTTCCCCTATTATTATTGAATTATTGGATTGAATATAACTAATGGCTCAATCACATTCTGTGAAATACATCACAAAACTGACATTACCTTAAATTTATCTTGCAACACTCTCTTGGCTATAGGCAGTTCTTGGCTATACGCATTCCTTGGCTATAAGGTAGTTCTTAGCTCAAGGCAGTTCTTGCCGTGTGACACTGTTATTAAAAGAAAAACTAAAACAAACTACATATGTTTTAAATCACAGTGTCTCTACTCATTGCCTCCACTATTAAAATTATAAATACAAATTTAAATAGGTGTCCGTTTTTATTAATACTATACTGATATTTTAAGCGGGAGTTACTATGTATTTTGTATTTGGGAATCTACCCGATCGCGTTGATGAAAAGGATATCAGGGAATTTTTGAGTCGCTTTTCTACAGTTGGCAATGTTTCGTTTTTAAAAAAAAGCGAAGAAAGCAATATAGAAAGTACCTATGTAAAAAGTACCTATGTAAACAACAAAGATTCACATTCACATTATGAGTGCCTGGTAGACCTTAAGCTGGTGGATCGTATACAGGGTATCGCTTTGCAACAACGTCTAAACCAATACTGCTGGAAAGGTCGCTGCATTCATTCTTATATGTTGCTTTTCTGAGTTAGCTTTAACGCTTTTAGGGTCTCACTCCTACTTTCAAGTGATATTAGGTTTTTGTTTTTCAAAAGCGTAAATAGAACTTATGCTTCGCGAAATGACAACTCGTTTAACTATAATAAACAATTAAATACAGTAACTTACCGTCATTCTCAGTCACAACTCTCAAGCTATTTTCAAAATTATTTCAATAATTTTGAGTTCCTAAGTTACAGCTAAGTTTCATTCTCTATTCTTCTCACCATGCTAAACCAAAAGGGTTTGGCTATTAACCTAATCGTTTACTTAATCGTTTACTCAATAATTTACTTAATAGTGAAATATACATAACTAAACACTGATGGATATACACAATGAAACTTTTCAATAAAACAATAATTTCTACGCTTATCGGTACAGGTCTTTTGGGTTCTGCATTTATTGCTCAGGCGAGCAGTAATGATAAAAAAGAAACGGAAGTCATCTCGTTTACTGAGTCATCAATCAGCATTGATAAAGCGTTGGAGATCGCACTAACAACCGTTCCTGGAAAGGCTAAAGCAGTCGAGTTTGATAATGAACACGGCAAATCAGTCTGGGAAGTCGAAGTGGTTGATGCGAACAAACTGATTCACGAATTAGAAATAGATGCGGCTTCGGGCAAGGTGCTGAAGCAGAAACTTGATTACAAAGATTAAGTCGTGAATCTAGATTCTGATTTGAATAGTACTTAATAAAAATTCATAGATAAATCAAAGATAAATCAAAGATAAATAACGGTCACCAGCATTTTGCTGGTGACTATTTACAAGGAGTATACAATGCAAACTCAAACATTTTATCAACAGATGTCACAGCGTAAACCTTCGTTTGCTCAGGTTGCCATGTTGTCTGTTATCGCTAGTGTGGTTCTTTTGAGTGGTTTTATGTTTAGCCTAATCTTAATGGCTGTTTCGGCTATCATCTTTCCTTTTGTGGCATTTAAACTGTGGCGTTTACAGCGACAGCATCAGAAGGATGTAAGCTTAGGTCAGGCGGCTGTGATTAAAAATGGCGAAATCATCGATGCCGAATACACGGTTGTGGATGAGCCTTTAAAATAACGCGATTGATAAAACCGTTTTTGTTAATATGCAATGACTATTCATTAGCGATTTTCCTTAGAGATTGTCGTTAGCATATCTATTAGCGATAACAGTTTTTATAACAATGACAAATACGGCAAATCAAATATGCGCATTCTACTGGTAGAAGATGACGAATCTATCGGCAATGCGATTAAGCAGGCACTTAATGATGCATCCTACGCTGTCAACTGGGTAAAGGATGGCATTACTGCCTTGTCTAGCCTTAACACCGAAGAATATTCGCTGGTATTGCTGGATTTGGGTTTACCCGGTAAAAATGGTTTAGAGGTCTTGCACGAGTTACGCAAAACCAAAAGCCTGCCCGTGATCGTGATAACGGCGAGAGATGCCGTTGAAGACCGTATTCAGGGACTGGATTTAGGCGCAGATGATTATCTGGTCAAACCTTTCTCGATTGATGAATTACACGCCCGTATGCGTGCTGTGGTCCGACGCAATCATGGTGTTGCCACCCCTATTCTTTCTAACTCTCTGTTAGAACTTGATCCTGCCACACGCGAAGTCAGCCGAGATGGCGAATCGTTTCCCTTATCTGCACGCGAGTATGCCTTGCTACAAACGCTGATGCTTAGACCTGGCACTATTTTCTCACGCGATAATCTGGAAGAAAGCATTTACGGCTGGAATGAAGAAGTCGCGAGTAATGCGATCGAGTTTATTATTCACGCATTGCGTAAAAAACTGGGCAAAGATGCAATTAAAAATATCAGGGGCATGGGCTGGATGGTCAGCAAATGATGCAACAAAAATCACTGCAACGTGAGTTGTATCGCTGGATTATTCTCAGCGCGTTGGTTCTGGTGGTTTTCGGTGGTGCAATCGCTGGTGCATTGGCCTTTCAACAAGCCAGAGAACTTCAAGACAATACGCTAATTGAGATTTCATTATTGGTGCGTAACGGTCAGTTAGATTTTTCTGATTTCAATGAAGATGAACAACACGCCAGAAGAAAGAAGAAACTCAGCGAGAAGATTCATGATCGCAATGAAGATTTCCGAGACGAACATAATATCGAAGATGAAACCACCATCATCATCCACGAATTAGGCATCAGCGATAATTTAAAAGGCATCCCGCCAGATATTAGCGACGGTTTAAAAACCATTACCCTCGGCGATGACAAATGGCGCGTCCTGGTGATGAGCCAATTTTACAGCGATCGCCGCTTTATCATCGCGCAACCCACCGAGTTAAGAAACAATATTGCGTGGAGCAGTAGCATCAGCACTTTTTTGCCGATTCTGTTACTGGTAAGTATTCTGTTATTGATGATTCATATCATCATTCGCCGTCAGTTTAAATCGCTGAATCTATTGGTTAAAAACATCGATAGGCAAGATGGTACACAGTTGAAGGAACTCTCTGAAAAGAATATTCCTCTGGAGATTATTCCCTTTGTGAGTTCTATTAATGCGCTGATTTCGAGAGTAAAACAGGTGATGCACAAGCAACACCGATTCATCGCCGATGCAGCGCATGAATTACGCACCCCGATTACGGCATTATCGTTACAGGCAGAAAACGTCACGCATGCCAACGATGATGCCGAGCGAAATGAACGACAAAAACAACTGAAACAAGGCTTCGATCGTTTGGGCAATCTGGTGGCGCAATTACTCGATCTGGCTCGTTTGCAAAGCAGTGACGAGGTTGAGGCACAAACCGTTAGTTTTAACGATGTAGTGAAAAGTGCGATTGCCGATCTCTTCCCGCTCGCTGAATCTGCCGAGATTGATTTGGGTATGTTGCGCCAGGATAAGGCGATCAATGTCAAAGACCAAAACGGTCGTTTAGGCCAATTAGTGCATAATGCGATTGGTAATGCGATTCACTACACACCCGCATCGGGCAAGGTGGATATCAGCCTGTTTAAACAGGGAAATAAAGCGGTATTGTTGGTGGAAGATACCGGCATCGGCATCCCTGAAGATGAACTCCAGCAAGTGATGGAACCATTCTATCGTGTATTAGAAAGTGGTAAACCCGGTAACGGTCTGGGCTTGGCAATAAGTCATGAAATAGCAGAACACTTAAACGGTAAGATTCACTTATCGAATCGAAAAGAAGGTGGCTTATGTTTTCGTTATGAGCAAGTCATTGTTTCTGATTAGTGATTAGTGATTAGTGATTAATCGCAAAATAAGTATTCTATAGGTCACCCCCCTACTTTTAGGCAGTTTTTCAAAGCTTCCCTTCGGGTAGTCGTCGCTTTGCTTCAACATTGTCTCGCCTAGGCCTGACTCATTTTTTTCGCCCTGCAGTTAGGTAATTTTTTAAAAAACATACCGTTCATAAGAAACTTCTAATATTGCGTTTCAAATTTGATAATTGTTAATTATCTCCAGTTGCCAGAGTCTTAAAATGTAGTTGTTCCGCCAAGGATTAGGTAGAAATAATAAAGATAAAAGATCTCCTAATAACAAAACAGAATTCATCTTCTGTAAAATCGGAAAATAAAAAAAATGAAAACCTTAAATCAAACTTTACTTACTGGTCTTGTAGGGCTCGCTATTATTGCTGGCACTAGTAGTGCGATGGCACGCGGCGGAAAAGCCTTTTCTAAAAACAATCAAGCCACTACCAAGACCATGACTCTGGATAAGAATGAGCAGGCACATCTGATGTTTATGCGCGAAGAAGAAAAGCTTGCGCGTGATGTGTATTTGAAACTGGGCGAGATGTACCCTGACTCACGTATTTTTGGCAAGATTGATGACTCCGAGCAGAAACATACGATGGCCGTTAAAGACATGATCGAAAAGTATGGTTTTGAAGACCCGAATACCAATGACAATGTCGGCGCATATACCGGTAAAGATTACGGAGAATATTTCACCGAAAAATATAATCTATTAGTAAAGCGTGCTTCTATTAGTGAGCTTGAAGCTTTGTATGTTGGTGCATTTATTGAAGAGCTGGATATGCAGGATATCAATCAATGTCCAAAAGTCATTGTAGAAGCCGATAACGGCATTAACGATGTCAGTGAGTGTGGCAAAATTTATACCGATAACGCAGATGCGCAGAAACTATATGGGTTCTTGCTAGATGGCTCTGATAGCCACCTTGCAGGTTATGTGAAGAACATCGAAAAATACACGGGTAAAGGCAGTTATCAGGCGCAAGTTTTACCACAGGCAGAAGTGGATAAAATGTTAGGGCGTTAATGTCTTGCGTAAATTTATAGCTTCAAATATAGTTTTCTTTAATCGCTTGATTATGCAAAAGCACTATGATGCTTTTGCATAATTGGCACCCCCATACTTTGAATCAGAAATTAAATATTAAGAGGTTCCTTAATCTGGGGCACTCTCTATAATCGGGTTTCATTCTTCACTTGTAAAATTTCACTCAATCCATGATCCCCTCAACACTCTTAGGCACTGCCACTATTCCGAATAACGGTGGCGAGCTGCGTTTAACTCAACGTGGCGATGATTTTTCTATTCACCTTAAAGGACTGCGAGGCGAATTGATGAACAGTCGTGTGCATTCTTCCGAATTAGCTTTAGCCGAATTAGGTTGTGCACATATCCAAGGCGTTGAGAATACTAAGGTGTTAGTGGGTGGATTGGGCATGGGCTTCACGCTGGCGGCTGCACTAAAAGCAACGACAATGAGTTCGACAGTGGTTGTTGCAGAATTAGTGCCTGAGGTTGTGGAATGGAATAAAGGCCCATTGGGAGAGTGCGCCGGCAGGCCCTTGGATGATAAACGCAAAGTGGTTGAATTAGGCGATGTCGCAGCGCTATTTAAAGCCAAAGAACCTACCTATGACGCAGTTTTATTAGATGTCGATAATGGCCCAGAAGGTTTTACACATGCCGATAACAACAATCTGTATTCGCTAAATAGTTTACTTGCGATCAAACAAACACTTCGCCCTAAAGGTGTGTTAGCTATATGGTCAGCGTGGCATGACCCTAAATTCACCCAGCAATTGAAGAAAGCCCGTTTTAAAGTTGACGTTAAAACTGTTAGGGCACATAAAGGAAAAGGCAGTCGCCATACTATTTATTTGGCCAGTTAATTAGTCAGCAAACAACCACGAAAAAGAAACTCGTAGATTGTTAATCAACAGGGAAATAACTATTTAGAATTTATGTTCGCTTTTTGTATTCTTTTGATTTATAGTAGAACACATAACAAACAAAAAGACGCAAGGAGCTAAAAAATGAATCAACTCATAAACAAAGTAATATCTTTATTATCAAAGAAACCTTCAAATGCATTTCTATTATTTTTAAGCGGCTTTCTTTTCGCGCAGGTAATGATAGTAAATGTGCTTTATAGCCGACACCCGCAAGGTGGCTGGGCAACTGATTTAGGTATGTTTTCAACACCGACTATTCTGGTGACATTCTTAGCGGCTTTATCTTTATGTCTATTTGTTTTATGGCGTTCTGTTTCATCTGAAGACTAAAAACTTACTAAAGACACTAATAGACAACCTATTCAAAAAAATATCAACGTTTTAGAAATGAAGGGGATTTAAATAATCCTCACGTCTTGGGTGATCTGCCATTTTATTGTTAACTAGCCCTTCAATAAAATTTCAGGTCACCCCCCTACTTTTAGGTGCTTTTTAAGATTGTGATTGCTGATTTCTAATACTTAAAGCAGTTATAGTTATAGTTTTTCTTCTTCTATCAGCTGCACTTCAACACGTTGTGTTTCTAGGCTCACCGAAGGTCCAAACTGATTGAAAATTGCTACGTCAGCCGCATCACGACCATAACCAATTGCAACATAGCCTCCTGTGATTTCAGACTGTGTCGCATCGAAAGTGTACCAGCGACCGCCGACATACGCTTCAAACCAGGCATGTAAATCCATCGGTTTTAATTCGTATAAATAGCCCACCACCAATCGTGTCGGGATACTAAGACTTCTGCACAGTGCTATGCCCAGATGAGAAAGATCACGGCAAACACCTGATTGTCTGTCATTCACTTCTACAGCAGATATAGCTATATCACTGGTTCCCGGTAGATAACTAATGTTATTACGTAACCATGTTTCAATGGCTTTTACTTGATCGTAACCCATCGAATAACCTTCAGTGATAGAAGCGGCCATGTCGTTAAATCGATCTGACTCGCAATAGCGACTGGGTAAAAGATAACTAAGTACAGAATCCGGTAGATGTTCTATTTCAACAAAAGGCGCACCGGGTGATTGATCTACCAAATCAGCGGTCAACACATCTGATGAAGAATAAATCTCGAATCGGCCTACCGGTGCAACCAATCGCTGACAAAGATTCCCATAACTATCAGTGAATTCGTAAACAGGTACTTGAGGACTGAGTCGGTATTCTTCTCTGGCTATCCATTGATTTGCACCACTGCGTTGTCTCAGCATTAAAATAAATGTTGTTGGTGTTTCGATGTTAAACGTCATGTCACAAATAGTGCGTAACCACATGTGGATTTCCTTAAGTTAGTAAAATGGAGTATTTAGAGTAAACTTTTTGTAGTTATAACTACCATAGCAGTGTTGCACCTCTAAAATGAATTTCTGTTTTTCAATAATGCTTTGAAATGTTGTTTGTACTTTGGTTGTTTGTACTTTAGTTGTTTGAACTTTGGTTGTTTGCACAATGACTGAAGACTACTCGCTATTTCACTATTTATACTTATTTAATGGATATAAGGTAAAAATAATTGGTGCATATTCACGCGCGCTTTTAACTTAGCCGCAAGTAGATAAAGCCCTGCCAGTTTGCGATGTAAGAATAATGCATCCGCAGGTGGTGTGTGCCAGTAATCCTGTTGCGTACTCAATGCCATGCCTGACTCACGAATACGTTTAGCAAGATTAGATGTACCGAAGTCGTATTCACCTTTAAACGTTAACGGTTCGCAGGCTGTTTCAAATAAATCCAACACTGCTTCTCGTTGTGGTTGTTGAATAAACTCCTGAAAAAAACCAATATCTGTGGCTGCCTGTTCCATAGCATCACGGTTTTTTTCAATCGCTCCCTGCATTAAGGCGCGATAGGCAGAAGAAATCTTATCTGAGTATTCACGTGTTGCACCAAAATCCAGCAGAATGAGTTTTTCACTCTCAATATCGTATTGGTAGTTAGCAAAGTTAGGATCTGTCTGGACCAGTTTGAACTCAAATATTTCTTTGAACAACAAGGACATCAGTAAACTAACAACACGATTGCGTTGTTCCTGACTAATTTTCTGCCCCAGTGTTTCAACCGGATCACCGCCAACAAAAGACATCGCGAGAATATTTTCTGTGCTGTAATCGGGGTGATATTCGGGAAGCTCGTAGTCTGTTTCGTTTTCTAGCAATGTTGTATACGTCTTTATCCACTTACCCTCGAGCGCGTAATCAGCTTCCAGCTGTAACTGAATTTTTGCTTCTTCTAATAACGGTTTGAAATCAACCTCTTTAGGAATCAAACCTGAGACACGCAATAAGGTAGCAACGTTATCTACATCGCTGGAAATACTTTCGCGTACACCGGGATACTGTATTTTTAACGCCAGATGACGGCCATCTTTGGTATAGGCAGAGTGCACCTGTCCAATTGAAGCGGCTGCAACCGGGTCGAAGGAAAATTGTTTAAAAGACTTATTCCAGCCATCACCCCAATTATCATGCAGGATTTTGGTGAGTTGACTAAACGGCATCGGCTTCGCATCTGAACGCAATCGAGATAAAATCTGGGTGAGTTCTTCAGGGAGTAGATCGCCGGTATCCATCGATAGTAACTGTCCCACTTTCATCGCAGCACCACGCAATTGTGCTAATTGATCGGCAACCCGTTTTGCGTTAGCTGGCGTCAATAACATATCTCGCGTATTAGGACGATTTCCCTTGGCAAGTTGTCGGGCACCCTCAGCCAGCATTCCTCCTGCGACTCCAGTTGCTAAAGACCCTAATTTGGCAAAGCGTGACAACCTATGTGTAGGAACACTTGCCGATTTGTTTTTACCTGAATCTGCCATGAGGTTCTTATTTCCTTTTTGATCTTGTTACAGATCTTGCTACAGATATGGACGATAATTCACAAATCGTTATTCATTTGTAATCAAATTATCCTAACGAGAAATATATTATACAATATTTGTACAATATAGATACATAAGTTATATTTTACAATAATCCTTATCTCGAAAAGTCTTTAAGAGGCAATTACAATGTTGAGTTCTCCAAAATTAATGTGGCTCCTGGGTTATGCAGGCGTCATTCCCTTTTTAGTGTTATCAGTATTTGTCGCCCAGGATAAATCCTTGTTTTTCAACCCTGCGATTCCTTTATCTTTATGGCTGGGCATCTATGCCGCAGTTATATTAAGTTTTCTCGGCGCAGTAAGTTGGGGAGTGGCTCTATCTAGACAATCTGAATTATCACAGCAACAAATAAACCTGCTTTTGATATATGGTGTTTTACCGTCGCTATTCGCATGGTTTTCATTGTTGTTGCCGATTAAACTGGCGTTAGCAATAATGGCGGGCTTAATTGTGATGGCGTATGTGGCTGACCTGAAAATGCTTAGCTCTCGCGTATCTTCTCAATATCTGCGTTTGCGCTTCCATTTGAGTATTTCTGTGGCGACATTGTTACTACTATCTTCCTTTTTCGCATGAGAAACACAGACTTATAGCTACGTAAGCTCTATAATCCCTCGACTGTTTTTTCGACTCTCTTAATAATTCAAATATGCGAACATTTTTAGCCCCAATGGAAGGTGTGGTAGACCATGAGATACGCGATGTTTTAACGCGTATCGGTGGCTATGATCGTTGTGTGACTGAGTTTATTCGGGTAACGCGACAAACGCTGAAGGAAAGTCTTTTCCTGCGCAGCGCTCCTGAGTTGAAAAATGGTGGAAAAACACCAGCCGGCACTCCCGTCTATTTACAATTACTCGGTGGTGATCCTGATGCGATGGCGCGCAATGCAGTTCGTGCTCAGAATCTTGATCCACTCGGGATCGATATCAACTTTGGTTGCCCTTCTAAAACCGTGAATAAACGCGACGGCGGTTCAGCACTCTTGCGCGAGCCTGATCGTATCTATCATATTGTGGCCGCGGTGCGTGATGCGGTTGATCCTAAAATACCGGTTACCGCTAAAATCCGTTTAGGTTTTAGTGATCATGATTCACTGCATACCATTTCTGAAAATATCATCAAAGCCGGCGCTAACGAACTGTGCATTCATGCGCGTACCCGTCAGGATCGTTATGTCCCACCGGCTTATTGGTCGGCGGTTAAAGACGTTGCTGCGATGAGCCCAATACCGGTAATCATTAATGGTGAAATTTGGACCATTGATGATGCAAAAAAAGCACGTGAAGAAAGTGGCTGCGAAGATATTATGCTAGGTCGCAGTGCGCTGACTCGCCCCGACCTGGCGTTGAGTATAAAAGCCGAGATTGATGGCTTGTCTCATCAATTAATGACCTGGACTGAAGTATTGGAAATGATGTTAATGTATTTGCAAGCATCGACTAAAAACCAACACCCTAAGTTCATCGCAAACCGAACCAAGCAATGGTTAGTATTTTTAAAAAGACAATACATTGGAGCCGCTGAGTTATTCCATGCGGTTAAGCGTTTGCAAACCGAAGATGAGATTTATGCCGCAATAGCAGCCCATCAAAAACAACTAGCATCACATTCACCTATTGAAGAAAAAACAGAGCAAGCTACTGCATTGGTCTAATTTACCTTACAGAGTACAATTCACGCATGTCATTATCTCTTAAAAGTTTACTCATTCTGTTCGTGGTTATTACTGTTAGCGCATGCTCCCAGCAATCTACGCAATCAGGTAGATACGCCGCAACTAATGCGTCTTCTCCATCACATCCCTCTGTTAGCTATCACGCCAAAGGTAAAGCCTCGTATTATGCGGATAAATATCATGGCAGGAAAACAGCCAACGGCGAACGCTTCAATCAAAGAGCAAAAACCGCCGCACATAAAAAGTTACCCTTTGGTACGTGGGTTAGAGTCACTAACGTAAACAATGGGAAAACAGTCATTGTTAGAGTTAACGACCGTGGTCCATTTGTGAAAGGACGGATTATCGATCTTTCAAAATCAGCTTTTGCAGCTATTGCAAACCCAAGAGTGGGAGTTGTTGATGTGGTAGTGGAAGTTATTCATCACTGAGTTATTTATTACTGAGAGATAGATTTGAGATATTTTTTCAGTCTCAACTAGCTAAAAAGCCCAAATAATAACAATTATTATCGACAGAAATAATAGAAAGTCACCCCCCACCTTTCAGGCACTTTTTCAATTAATTAAAATAAATCTAATTCAACGGTTTATTATTTCAATGAAAACGTCTATAAACATTAAATAAACAAATACCCCCCCCCCTTTTTAAAGTTTACGAGGAACTTCTATGACAGTTCATGTTGCCACCCATCCTTTAATCCAACATAAACTTGGTCTACTTAGAGCTGTAGACATTAGCACCAAATCATTTCGCGAGCTTTCAAGCGAAATCAGTATGTTACTGACCTATGAAGCGACCGCTAATTTAGAACTAGAACCGACCACAATCGAATGTTGGGACGGTGAAGTTGAGATCCAGCAAATCAAAGGTAAGAAAATTACCATCGTACCAATCTTGCGCGCAGGACTCGGCATGTTAGATGGTGTAATCGAATTATTACCCAATGCGCGTATCAGCGTAGTCGGGTTATATCGCGATGAAGAAACTTTGGAGCCTGTGACTTATTTTGAAAAAATGGCACCTAAAATTGAAGACCGCATTTCTCTTATTGTTGATCCAATGCTTGCCACCGGTGGTTCATTTAATGCTGCTGTTGATATGGTTAAAAAATCAGGCTGTACTCACATTATGGGCCTCTTCCTGGTTGCGTCTCCAGAAGGTATCGAATCCGTTCAAGAACAACATCCTGATGTCGATATATTTGTTGCAGCAGTAGATGACCACTTAAACGAAAATGGTTACATCATTCCGGGTCTGGGTGATGCGGGCGACAAATTGTTTGGGACTAAGTAAAACTTACATAAAAAAGTTGGAAGGAAAAGCCGACTGCATAAATCTTCAGGAGAATAATAGATATGCAACAAAGCACAGATTTAGAAAAACAATCGATGCTTCACACCGCCATCCTCGGCGCACAAATGTTATTTGTAGCGTTTGGTGCGTTAGTTTTAGTCCCTATTTTAACTGGTTTAGATCCAAATGTAGCCTTGTTTACAGCGGGTATTGGTACGCTGGTTTTTCAGGTAGTCACCAAACGTCAAGTACCTATCTTTCTAGCATCTTCATTTGCCTTTATCGCACCCATTATTTACGGCGTTCAAACCTGGGGAATACCTGCAACCATGTCAGGCTTATTTGCGGCCGGTATGCTGTATATGGTTTTAAGTGCAATGATTAAGTGGCGAGGTCGTGGCATTGTTGACCGTTACTTACCACCGATTGTAGTAGGCCCTGTGATTATCGTAATTGGTCTAACATTAGCGCCAGTGGGCATTAATATGGCGCTGGGTAAAACAGGCGATGGTTCTGCCGTTTTAGTGGCGCACAATACTGCTTTAATTATCTCCATGGTGACCTTATTAGCGACAATGCTAACCACCGTTTTCGCCAAAGGCCTATTCAAACTGATCCCTATTTTAATGGGAATCGTTGTCGGTTATATCATTTCGATGTTTTATGGTTTGGTTAATTTTGACGGTGTAGCAAATGCAGCGTGGTTTGCACTACCTAAATTTACAACGCCTGAATTCAATCTTGAAGCGATTCTGTTTATCTTACCGATTGCAATTGCTCCTGCGATTGAACATATCGGCGATATTTCTGCAATCAGTGGTGTCACTGGCAAAGACTTTATGAAAAAGCCTGGCTTACATCGTACGTTACTAGGTGATGGTTTAGCGACATCAACCGCAGCATTATTTGGAGGTCCACCAAATACAACCTACTCAGAAGTAACAGGTGCAGTTGCGCTAACAAAATCATTTAACCCAGTGATTATGACGTGGGCAGCGGTATTCGCAATCTTCTTATCGTTCTCTGGTAAAACGGGTGCATTGTTGGCAACCATTCCAACACCTGTAATGGGCGGCATTATGACGCTTATGTTTGGTGCTATCGCTGCAGTTGGCATGAATACCTTAGTACGCGCACGTTTAGATTTATCTCAATCACGCAATATGATTATCATCGCGCTGGTTTTGGTATTCGGACTGGGCGGCATGCAATTTGGTCTAGGTGAATTTACGTTGAAAGGGATTGGACTTTCTGCAGTATTGGCGATTATATTAAATATCGTTTTACCTAGAGAGAAGACTGAGCAAGCTTAAACTTGAAGTGTTTGATCTAAAGTGAGAGGCCAGTTTATGCTGGCCTTTTTCGTATTTGAGGATCAATAAAAGTCACCCCCCTACTTTCAAGCCGTTTTTTATCACTCAAATACATCTGATTCCAGAATTCTTTTTCTATATCTAGACTTAAATCAAATTTACTAAAAATAACCTTACCGTTCATCTACTTGCTCATTATATTTGCGCAATATCAATGGCTAATAGATGCGTCAGGCATAGACTTTAATGGTCAGATTTACAGGGCTACAAAAAAAACAACTGATATTTAGAGAATCCTTTTTCAAACGACTTATCAGTAGAAAATAATGTTAACAATGGTGAATAATATGAAAATCTCAAACAAAATATTACTCAATGGATTTACCGGACTTGTGATGATTACCGGTATGAGTACAGCTTTAATTGGCTGTAATGGGGCATCTTCTAGCAGCACTGAAGACCAGAACAGTAATGTGGTACTTGAACATGAAGTCACTCCTACCGATACAACTACTGCGGTGGTCAGTGATCAAACCGACACTCAGATCATTGATGACAATCAGCTAGATGCTAATGAACAGACACATTTGATGTTTATGCGTGAGGAAGAAAAGCTAGCGCGTGACGTCTATCTAAAATTAGGAGAGATGTACCCTGACTCGCCCATTTTCGGCAATATAGATGATTCCGAACAACAGCATACGACTGCGGTTAAAGAGATGATCGAAAAGTATGGTCTGGAAGACCCTAATACCAATGATAATGTTGGTGCATATACGGGAGCAGAATACGGTTGGTATTTCACTGAAAAGTTTGATCAACTCGTCACAAGAGGCTCTATTAGCGAACTCGAAGCGCTTTATGTAGGTGCCTTTATCGAAGAGCTGGATATGATGGATATTAATCAATGCCCTAAAGTAATTGTCGAAGCGGATAACGGCATCAATGATGTGACTGAATGCGGTAAAATTTATACCGATAATGAAGATATTACACAGTTGTATAACTCACTACTGGATGGTTCTGATAGTCATCTTGCCGGGTATGTTAAAAACATCGAAAAACGAACCGGAGAAGGGAGTTATGTGGCTCAGGTATTGCCTCAGTCACAGGTAGACGCTTATCTCGGTCGTTAATGCTAATGAAGAAACTACAGTAGGGAGGTTAACCACCCCCCTACTTTTAGGCGGTTTTTATGCATAGCACAATTTCTTAGAATCAACATAAATAGAGTTTCAACTTCTTTACTCTTTTTAAACTTGATTTATGTCACCACAGACTCATCATGTGAACTGTCTCGTAGATATTTCATGTTAGACTCCTGCCTTTTATAAGCTGCTCGAACCCCATGAAAAAACCAGAATTACTCGCACCTGCGGGCACCTTGAAAAGCATGCACTATGCCTTTGCGTATGGCGCTGATGCGATCTATGCGGGGCAACCGCGTTACAGTCTTCGCGTTCGCAATAATGAATTCTTAAATGAAAAACTCGCTCAGGGAATCAACGAAGCGCACGCACTGGATAAGAAGTTTTATCTAACGGTAAATTCATCTCCGCATAACAGCAAAATCAAAACCTTTATAAAAGACTTAGACCCAGTTGCCAAGATGAAGCCCGATGCGTTTATTATGGCGGATCCTGGTTTGATTATGATGGCACGTGAAGCGTGGCCAGATATGCCCATTCATTTATCGGTGCAGGCGAATACCGTCAATTACGCCACGGTTAAATTCTGGAAAACCATGGGTGTTGAGCGTGTGATTTTATCGCGTGAATTATCACTGGATGAAATCGCAGAAATCCGTCAGGAATGTCCTGATATGGAATTGGAAGTGTTTGTGCATGGCGCATTGTGTATTGCGTATTCGGGGCGCTGTTTACTATCGGGCTACTTCAACCATCGCGACCCGAATCAGGGAACCTGCACCAACTCCTGTCGCTGGAAATACGATACCAAACCCGCTGTTGAAACGGAGGAAGGTATTTTCAGCCCTGAAGATGTAAATACTGATTTGGCTAAGCCTGTAATCCTCTCAGAAGATATTCTGAATAATCCCGGTATAGGCGATCAACAACGTCACCCACTGGCTGATGATGTTTACTTCCTTGAAGAGAAAGAACGACCCGGTGAACTGTTGCCGATTATGGAAGACGAGCACGGCACCTATATCATGAATTCCAAAGACTTGCGTGCGGTAGAACACGTTCAGCGCTTGTGCGAAATTGGCGTCGATTGTTTGAAAATCGAAGGTCGTACCAAGTCTCATTATTACGCCGCGCGCACTGCACAAACCTATCGTAAAGCAATTGATGATGCGGTCGCAGGACGAGAATTTGACACAGAGTTACTCGGCACTTTAGAAAACTTATCCAACCGTGGCTATACCGATGGTTTCTACCAGCGTCATCATACACATGAGTACCAAAGCTACATGGCTAATGCGTCTCAAAGTAATCGCGCACAATTTGTCGGTGAAGCGATTCAGGTCGATCACGAAAATGGCTTTATGGATGTGGAAGTAAAAAACCGCTTTGGCATTAATGACCGCTTAGAATTTGTGATGCCAAATGGTAAGAATATTGAAGTTACTCTGGATCACATGGAAACACTCAAAGGTGAAACTATTGATATCGCACCAGGCAGTGGACATACAGTTCGAATTCCCATTAAAGAGTTGGGCATCGAAGGTGATCGTGTTTTGATATCTCGATATTTGAAATAGATACTTTTTTTAAGTCACCCCCCTACTTTTAAGTAGTTTTTTAGGTGTAGAAACGAATGAACACCATGCTTTTTTAAGGTTTCTACATTAAATGTATAGATTTTTGTAATATTAAAATCATTAATTCATTTATATAAGGACACTCTAATGGACGTTAAACAACTTTTTGATGCCGAACCAAAATCACCACTTTATGTTGCGATTAATAAAGTACTGGTGAAAAACGATCCCAATCTTATGCGCATGATGAAACAGGCGAGCGCAAAAATGTGCTTGGCTACATCGTTGACACCAGGTTTCAGTGGCTTTGATTTAATGAAACAAGTGGGTAGTTGTCCGATGGGTATGCGCTGGGGAGCTAGTTCAGACATGAGCGATGAGCTTTCTCATATCTGGATTGATCAAATCACTTACTGGGATTCCTGGGAAGCTCATGAAGACTTCCACGAAACGTTTGAAGATGTAGTCGTTGATACCTGCGCACGATGCGGTGATGTATTGCTTGAGGGGCCTGAAGAGCCTGTTTATCGCGTGGTGAAAAGTGATCTACCTTCATTAATTTCAATGACCCAGTGGTTGCGAAAAAGTGCAGAAGGCAAAGCAGATGGTTACGCGGTTGATTCGGGTAACTCAGTTACAGTAATGGCGACGCATAAGATTAAGCCCGGTGCTGAAGCAGAATTTGAAGAAGGTGAAATTGCCACCATGGAAGGGTTGAAAGCAACTAGCGGTATGGTTGGTTATCAAATACTTAAGCGTATTGGCATATCAACATTAGGCAGTGGTCATGCGACTGTAGAATCTATTATGGAAGATATGAAAAACAGTTCTGGGAGCAAACTCAAGCGCACCGCAGAAGTATGGGAAGGCTATACCATTCCGGCTGAATATCTAGTGATGGTTGAATGGGACTCTTTGGGTGCTGCACAAGCTGGGATGCCACATGTAAATGTTAAGCCAGAATTATTATTCCAGCATGGCCCAAAAGTTTTAAACAACTGTTTGCACATGCCTACGGTAAGAATGTCTGATTCGATGTTCAGAGAACAAAGTAATCGAGAAATTTTAAACGGTAATAAATAAAAGTTTATTTCAATAGCAGTCTGTTTAATGGAGATTGCTATTGATACACCCCCCTACTTTAACGCTGTTTTTCATTCTCAGTATTATTGAGAGATATCAGCTTTCAATGCGTCAATTCATGATACTTTCATTTCATGAAATTTAGAAACGCTCAAAGCCTATTTTTGTTAATGCTATTAACACTCCAATCTGGTTGTTCCCTGATTAAAACAGATCAGGAAATCAAGGAAATTGACAGCGCTGTAACCATTTCAGGGAAAATCCAAAACGCTAAAAACCCTGATACGCCAATTGTTATAGGTTTATTTAAAAAAGGGAAAGAAAAAGGGAAAGAAAAAGAGAGAGTAAAAGAGCAAGGCAATAAAAACAAATATACCCTTTTACAATCTACAGTCGTATATGGAAATTCTGCTTTTGAATTTTTGACTGAAGAAGATAGTTATTATATCGCTGCTTTTGCAGATATAAATCAGGACTTCATTTTACAGAAAAATGAATCGGCGGGCTGGTATGGTAAACCGTCTGCCTTGAAAATGATTAGCGGCAAACAGATACCTCCGATACAAATCACATTAAAACCACCTGCAGAAGTTAACATCGATATGCCTTCTATTTATGATGCTAACTATCTACAGCTAATAACGCTAAAAAATGATCAGACACTGGGTAGGGTTCTGAAAATAACTGACCCATCACTTTCTCATTCCGTTGGTCAATTAGGTTTATGGCATCCGCTAGAATTTGTGAAACAACAAAAATACGGGATATTTTTCCTACAGGAATACGATCCTAAAAAAATTCCAATTATATTCTTTCATGGCATTGGTGGTTCTGGTGCTGACCTAAAATCACTAATAGCCAGTATAGACACTAACAAGTTTCAACCGTGGGTGCTGCAATACCCTTCTGGTTTACGTCTGGATTTAATCGCCTCTCACTCTTCAGGAGAGATTAACAAGCTACGTTCAAAATACCATTTTGATCAATACGTGGTTATTGCACATAGTATGGGTGGTTTGCTGTCTCGTAGTATTATCGAACGCCAATTATCCCAAAAAAGAGAGGTTGATATCCCTCTGTTTATTTCTATTTCAACACCCTGGAATGGTCATAAAGCAGCCACATGGGGCATTGAAGGCGCGCCTGTAGTGATCCCGGTATGGTTTGACATTGCCCCCGGAAGCCCTTACTTAAAAGGCTTGCAACAACAGATAGCAAAAACACCTGTCAGACATCATTTACTCTTTAGTTATAAAGGTAACTTGAGCTTAATCAACAGTGAAAATAACGATGGTACGGTGACACTCAGCAGTGAGTTATTGCCCGTTGTGCAAACTCACGCCGAAGAAGTGTATGGGTTTGATGTTGATCATGTTGGCATTCTTCAGCATCAAGAAATGCTGGATAGAGTTAATCAACGACTCTCTGAAATCGTATTTTGAGGCAAACAAAACAGGCTTCAGTATTTCGTCAAATGATACTGAAGCCAATCTATAACTGTAAACTTTGAAAGTTGTTTTGAAAGCCGTGTTACTCGTGATTATTCACCGACACAAATACCTTTTTTACGGATCGCTTTTAGCGTTGCGACAATTATTATTCCAACGATAATAGTCACTAATACCAGTAATCCACTCGCTATCCAAAGATAGCTATCTTTGTCAGTATTCTCATACATAACAAAGCTGCTGATTGTGATTGCTGCTAATGGAAAAGAGTATGCCCACCATGAAAGAAAAAACGGTAAACGGATAAATCGATTAGCTTGCGACAATAACATTAATGTTAGAAACAAGCCTGCAAAATAAAGGAAGTGAGCAAAGTTATCCATACTGCCATTGAGTTTCATATACGCTAGAAAACCCACCGCAGGTGGAGCTATCAATATAAAAAGCGTGGGAAGTAAATGCTTATCCATTGGGTCATGGAACAGAATGCGGTTAAAGAAAATCGTCATCAACACAATCCAGAACAACATTCCAACGCTAAAGAAAAACCATGACACATCAATGTAACCAAGTGTCACGCCAGATATCGGCACTAACACATTACCTACCGCCGGAATAAACCACGCTGGATTTATATGATTCACTTTGAAGTGCTCGTGATGCATCCAGGAGCTAATTATATAAAGGGTAAATCCCAAATGTAATATGACCCCTATAATCCATAAGGAACGTGAGATCGCTTCATTAATACTCAAATACGTTATTGAAAGCAGGATAAAGCTGATCGAAATACTGGGAAAGAAACTTAGTTTAACGGGATGCTTGAGTTCTTTTTTAACATTTGAAGCGTATTTGATTATTTTCGTTACATAAAGAATTAACAGCAAGGCAAATACCGCTGTGGCAATACCCACTAAAACAGGAGTGAGACCCATTTGAAGATTGTATACATGTTGCGCTTTCTCCCATGCAATGGTTAAGCCACAAAGACCCATTACGACAGAGAAAAAAGAAACCGGAAAGTTTTCTAAACGGTTATTTTGTAATTTATCCATGATTTATACCCTACGCGGATTTATTGACATCTAACGTGTGATATTGGGGCAGTTATATGAAGTCGTCATTGATAAAACACAAAACTGACTACGACTAAGAATTAATTATTGAAAATATTTAGAACAAAACTATCTGAAATACAATGTGTAAATAATATATGTAAATTCGGTATGTTTTTTTGATTGTGATTGAAAATAACTAAAGTGAATAAAAATAAATGAAAGCCAATCGAAGAAATAAAAACGAACAAAAATGCTTATTTTTGAATATTTATAAGCATTTTACAGATACAGAAATAACACAGAACTAATCTTTGTAAGAATCGCCAACATGCTCGACTTTGAATTTTCCATCGATGTATTCGTTGAAGTATTTATTGATCGTATCTGACTTAGAAAAAGATTTAAAAACACTTTCAGGTACATTCACGTAGGGTGTATCAATCTCACTTCCCTGAAAATCTATAAACATCGTTTTAACTTCTCTGTTGTAACCAATTCTGTTAATTCTTGAAGTTTTAACGGCAACCCACTCAACCATTTATTTTCCTTTATTCCCCAGCCACACTGATCAAATTGTTATTATTTACAATATTTTAGCGCAACATCAAAATATATTATAGTTTTTTATTAAATTGTTTTTTTGTCTGTGCTTAAAATTTAGTCTTGATATAAGTAACAAGTGCCATACAAAAGGTTCATAGTGAATTTATGAAAAAGTGAGCATTCCTTCGACTTTTATAAGACAATTTTCAATTTAGCATGAAGAATTTTAAAAAAACGTGAATTTGTCACATTTTTTGAATTTATTTTTATAAATATGACATTTACATCTTCAAATAACAGAATAATTAATTTGATGAAGAACTGGGCTCACAAAAATGTAATTAATTCTTTTGATTATAATAATTTATAGAATAAAGATAAGGCGTAAAAAGTGTGATTCACTAATTCTATATTTCCATATTTATCGAATTGTTAGAATAAAGTAATTTATAGTGGTCAACTTTTGTGCTAAATATTATCCAAACAACTACCCATAGTGATGGTAAATAGACTAGAAACATGTAGCGGTGGAATAATCAGAGGTGACATAAATTGATGCTGTACGTAATTACAAATAAAAAGTCTTACCTCATTTATCTATTTGTATTTACAATATTGTTTAAATTAATCCCTACTTATAAACAATTTGAAAAAAGTGCCTATAAGTAGGGGGGTGACTAAAAAAACAGAAATTAACAGGTAATCTAAAAAGGCACTGGGAATTGCTTAATTACACCATCAATCTCCGACAATACGTCTTCAGAAAGCGTCAAGTCATACGCATCAATATCTTCCTTTAGTTGCTCCATTGACGTTGCGCCAATAATAGAAGAAGTCACACCATTAAACTGATACACCCATGCCAACGACATTTGTGTCAATGAAAGATTATGGCTGCTTGCGATGTTGTACAAGGCTTCAATAGCTGCGTGTGACTGACTGGTATCACGGAAAATGCCATTTCGCTGTTCGATGGTCCAGCGACAATTTGGCGGTAATGCACCATTGCGGTATTTACCCGATAATGCACCACCAGCCAACGGTGACCAGGGAAGATAAGCCACATCATTCAACACACAGGTTTCAATTAAATGCGGTGAGTCCATTAAATGCAGTACGTTGAATTCATTCTGGATGGATACCATTTTTGGTAAATCGTGCTTTTCAGCTAGACGCAAATATTCATTCACTCCCCAAGGCGTATCATCAGATAAACCACAATGACGAATTTTTCCTGCTTTTACGCAATCACCTAAAGCCGTTAGAATTTCCAGGTGTTCTTCACGCTCTTGGGCTACATCGATCTCTGCGTAATTAACATCTTGCGGCCAGTGGCGATTAAAATGCGGGAACGGACGATTCGGCCAATGCAATTGATAAAGGTCGATGTAATCGGTTTGTAGACGTTTTAGCGAACCATCTAATGCTTCTTTTAGCCCTTTACCTGTGATCTTTCCGCCATCACGAATCCACGAAATTCCAGGACCACAAACTTTAGAGGCGAGCACAATATCTTCTCGTTTATCTTTGTTATCAGCCAGCCAATTACCGATATAAGTCTCGGTCAACCCTTGTGTTTCGGCTTTTGGTGGCACGGCATAAACCTCTGCCGTGTCGATAAAGTTAATACCTCTATCTAGCGCATAATCAATCTGCTCAAAAGCTTCCGCTTCTGTATTTTGACTTCCCCATGTCATCGACCCGAGACAAACCTCGGAGACCTGTAAATCACTACTGCCTAATTTTACTTTTTTCATAATCTCTTTAGTTCTCTCGCTTTTGTAATTGTTTATTATCAATTAATTGTTTAGAAATGACTGTGAAATCATCTTTGGTGTTCAGGAATTTTACCCACAATTCACCAACACACACAAATTGTGTTTTTATAAAAATGGTCACCCCCCTACTTTATCGATATATTTAATTCCAAAAAATATCATGGCTATGCTCTGTGAAACCAACCGTTTCAAATCAGTACGTCTATCTGTTTTTTCTTTTAAATTTTTAAAAGTATGACTTAAGTCAAAAGCCTGTTTCGTGTATTGGCTATTATATGCCTACCAAACATGTCTCTTTTGGTGATTGTGTTGGCTGGTTACTAGATAAGATTTCCTCCTCCTTAAGACGATCTAGCTAGCCAGCCATTTTTTTTCATTCACATTTACTTATTCACTTCAGATTCTCTGTCATTCTCCAGATAATCACATATTTCTTCACATTACTTTCTAAATACTATTGAATTAATCCAGCAAAACTGGACTAGTTTCGTGTTAGAATTCCCTTTTTTCAAATACCCCCTCCGCACTGATTATGCCTGATTCTAAAACGCCCTTAACCTATCGTGATTCTGGTGTCGATATTGATACTGGTAACGCCCTGATTGACCGCATTAAACCACACACAAAACGCACTACGCGCCCCGAAGTTATGGGTGGTCTTGGTGGTTTTGGTGGACTGATGTCATTACCTACCGGTTATAAAGAACCTATTCTTGTATCTGGCACTGATGGTGTTGGCACTAAGTTAAAGCTGGCTATCGAAGCAGGTATTTATGA
Source organism: uncultured Cocleimonas sp. (assembly GCF_947495625.1). Taxonomy (GTDB): domain Bacteria; phylum Pseudomonadota; class Gammaproteobacteria; order Thiotrichales; family Thiotrichaceae; genus Cocleimonas. The sequence continues at coordinate 13,381 of NZ_CANLZW010000005.1, read as the reverse complement.
CACCATAGGCATTGATTTAGTAGCGATGTGTGTGAATGACATTATAGTGACTGGCGCTGAGCCACTCTTTTTCCTCGATTACTATGCCACCGCAAAATTAGATAACGATATCGCTGAAGATGTTATCAAGGGTATCGCAGAGGGTTGCGTTCAATCTGGTGCTGCTCTAATCGGTGGTGAAACGGCTGAAATGCCAGGCATGTATGCCGAAGGTGATTTCGACCTCGCTGGTTTCAGCGTCGGTGTCGTTGAGAAAGAAGAAATTCTTGATCCTGCAAATATCGAGAATGGTAATGTTTTGATTGGACTTGCTTCTACAGGCCCACATTCAAACGGTTACTCGCTAATTCGTAAAGTGTTAGAAGTCAGTGGAGCATCGCTGTCTGATGAGTTTGATGGCGGAACTCTTGGCGAAGCTTTAATAGCACCTACCAAAATATACGTTAAACCATTGCTCGAAGCACTGAAAAAACACAAAATCAATGCATTAGCGCATATTACCGGCGGTGGTCTTACTGAGAACATTCCGCGCGTGATGGCTGAAAACAGCAAAGGCGTTATTGACTTAAACAGTTGGGAAAAACCAGCGGTATTTGATTGGTTACAAGAACAAGGCAATATCGAAGAGCAGGAAATGCTACGTACCTTTAACTGTGGTATTGGCATGGTAGCAGTGGTTGATAAAGACGATGCTGCAAGTATCCAGCAACACTTTACAGATGCTGGCATCAACAATTGGGTGATCGGTTCTATCGAAAGCTCTACTGAAACTGAGCCACATATCGAATATGTCTGACAACAGTAATAAGTAATATGCCCAGTTCTAAGCTCCAGTCTGACAGTTCTCCTGATACCACTTCTGACAACAACTATAAGCTGGTTGTTTTAATTTCAGGAAGTGGCAAAAACCTTCAAGCGATTATCGATAATATTGAAGCTGGAAACATCAAAGCATCAATAGCTGCAGTTATCAGTAATCGTGCTGATGCATACGGTCTTAAACGCGCCGAAAAATCTGATATTGAAGCTAAAGTTCTGGATCATACTAAATATGATTCACGAGAAGCGTTTGATGAAGAATTACAAAGTCTCATCGATAGCTACTCACCAGACTTAATCGTTCTGGCTGGTTTTATGCGTATTCTTAGTGATCATTTTGTAGAGCATTTCACAGGCAAGATGATCAATATTCATCCTTCGCTATTGCCTTTATACAAAGGCTTGCATACACACCAGAGAGCCTTGGCAGACAAGCAAACAGAACATGGTGCGAGTGTGCATTTCGTGATTCCCGAATTAGATGCGGGAAAAGTAATTATTCAGGGAATTGTTGATGTAAAAGAAGATGACGATGAAGAGTCATTAGCAAATCGCGTGCATCAAATCGAACACCAAATTTATCCGCATGCGGTTAAAATATTGGCTGAGGGTCAATTAGAATATAATGCAGGCGAAGTTTTATATGATAATAAGCCTATGCTGAACCCCCTGAAGAAACAGCTAATTTAAAGAAATAAGATCTAGTTATAAAAACCCACAGATTAATCTGCTGATTCATCGGAAGGCTTCTCTTCCTTGTTAATCTTGGCTTCTTTATGTTCCTCTTTCAATTCTTTAAGAAGCTTTAGACCTTTTTTTCGATGCGCATGAATCAACGCTAGCTCATTGGAAATTTTTTCCTTACTGCCTCGTCCTTCTGCAAACTTCAATTCAAGCTTCTTTTCACGTTTACGTAATTTATTCAAGACGTGCTTTAAACAATTAATTTTTGATTTTCGCTTGCGGTTCTCGGCACCAATGTAGTCGTCTGCCTTCGCAATTAACTCACTTATCTTCACAATCTATACTCCCTTTATCTGAATCCAAATTCTCAGATCTTTTTCGCGCAGCAACCGCTTCTGCCATCTCGTCTTCGTCCAGCATCAAGCTTTTTTCGATCTCGTGCATTTCAGTGTCCTGACTCTTAAATAGGATTGAAGCGATCTCTATTAGTTTATTCGCTATGATATTAGTATAGCTGTGATCATTCATGAGTGACGTCGCCATTACGCCACTGATGTGTTTATCGCGAATCAGTTTATTCATATCGACAAAAAACTTTTTATCAGCTTCTATTATGCCAATCTTCATCGATTCAAGTGTCGCCAATGCTGTTCGATGCTCGTCTGGATCTTTTTGCATATCTGACAAGGCTCTTAAAATAGTACCTAGACGAAAACGTATTTGATTGTATTCTGCACGAATATAGGGATTAGAATTGTTAATATAATGTGACAAATTTTTATGAAGGTGCTGAGTACTCTTAATACTTTCCAGCATTGCCCTTCCAGCCGAACGTAACTCAAACACTTCATTGCTTTGATCTTGTGTCATGTTTTCATTGGCTTTACCAATGAAGTTAACGATTTCCGCGTAGAGTCCTTTAATTTTATTGGTATATTCTTCTTTAATATTTACCGGAATCGGTTTTCTCTGTGATTTAATAATATCTTCAACAGGTAGATACGACTTAATATCCCGAACTCTAAAACTTAAACCGTGACAAACGATTCCAAAAAAGTACTGATAAAGATTAAGCGTTTCTTTACGTACAGCTTCGAGCGCCATTTCTGGCAGCTCTAATGAGGCATTGTTCAAATAAAGTGGTTCTGCAATTTCATGCTGCTTTTCTGGTAAAAGCTTGGTAATCATCGCTCCTAATTTATTAATAAAAGGTAGCATCAAAGCAATACCCAACAAATTAAACAGCGTATGAAAAACGGCTAGTTTTAACGTGTAATTATCAGATGCGATACCCAAACGTTCTGATAGCCAATCTACAGAATCGACTAATTGTGCTATCAGTGCGATAGCCACCAATCCGGTAACCACATTAAACACCAGATGTGCTGCAGCGAGTCGTTTTCCATTAATATTGGCACTGATAGAGCCTATTATTGCTGTGACAGTGGTTCCCACATTACTGCCTATAGCGAGCGCCAAAGCATTTTCATAAGTTATCTGCTGACTGGCTAAAGCAGTAATAATCAACACAAGTGTCGCATGACTTGATTGCATAATGACGGTTGCGGCAATACCTATCAACGTATACAGCAATAAGCCTTTGAAGCCAGACATTGCATAGGTGGTTAAATCAATATGCTCACGGAAAGATTCAAACCCTTCTTTCATGTAATGGATACCAAGAAATAAGAATCCCAGACCAGCCAGAATATAGCCGATCCCTTTTAATTCCTTGGGCTTTTGCAGAACAAGAATGACACCAAACACCAACATCGGCATCGCATAGGCTGATATATTAACCTTAAGACCTAAGCCCGCGACTAGCCATGCGCCAGTTGTTGTACCCAAATTTGCGCCAAAGATAATGCCGATACCAGACGCCAGGGTAATTAAGCCAGCTGACAAAAAGGAAATGGTTATGACAGAAACCAGAGAGCTGGACTGCATCAGTGTTGTCGTAACTACACCAAAACTCATGCTTTTCCATAAACCATTAGTGGTTTTCTTGAGGATTTTTTCTAGTAAGCCTCCGGTGAAAGCCTTAAAGCCCTCTTCCAGAGCAAGCATACCAAATAGAAATATAGCTACCCCCGCAGTAATCTGCTTAAGGTTAGGACTAATCCAGAAACCATAAGACAGAATTGCGAAGATGCTTAATAGGACGACTCTCCTAAACATATCAGTGACTATTCATTATTTTATTGATTTTTTTGTTTAGCTTTTACTTAGCCATATCACTATGGAAGCATAGCGCCCCTGATAGTGTAAAAGATTAAGGCCGATAATATTGCAGATGCAGGTACGGTGATAATCCACGCGGCTGCAATTCTTAATAATGCAGATCGCTTAACCAACTCTCTGCGATAAACTTTTTTCAGGCTCTTCTTTTCACGCTTGGTTAATTCCGCTTCAGTGCGCTTTTCTTTGAGTTCTTGCAACATAACACTCTTTTTAGCCACGCTCGCTTTTTGGAATTCTTCGATAAATGCTTCTACAACCTCATGTTCAGAACCTTCGTGGTGGTCAATAATTTCATCAACTTTGCGATCGTATGTTTTCTTAATGTATTCACGCAGAAAGCCCACACCAAAAATACCGCCCACAGCAATATGCGTAGAGCTCACTGGCAAACCTAATTGAGATGCAATAATAACCGTAATTGAAGCGGCCATCGCAACACTAAAAGCCCTCAATTTATTGAGTTCTGTGATTTCACTACCCACAGTACGAATCAGTTTAGGACCAAATAATGCCAAACCAAGAACGATACCTATTGCACCAACCATCATGACCCAGATTGGTATTGAAGCTTTACTATGAATGCCACCCTGTGTAATTGAATCATTAATCGCAGCTAATGGACCTACTGCGTTGGCAACGTCATTGGCACCATGTGCAAAACTCAGCATAGCAGCGGCAAAAATCAGTGGAATGGTAAACAGGCCGTTTATAGAATCCTTATCATTTTCAAGCTTATCTGCTGCCTTAGCGATCAATGGTTTAATGAAAAAATAGATCGCGATAGCTATTAGGAAACCGATACCCAAGGCCATCAAAAAATCCACTTTCCAAAGTTTCTTTAAGCCCTTCATAACCAGATAAGTCGAAAATGACCACGCCATTAATGATAAAAGAATCGGCACCATGCGTTTGGCAGCTAAAATTTTATCATCCTGATAGGTTATTGCGTGCTTTATAAAATACAGAAAACCCGCAGCAATTACCCCTCCCAATACCGGTGATATTACCCAGCTGGATGCTATGGCTGCCATCTGATCCCAATTGACGATTCCCCAGCCACCGGCTGCTATACCAGCACCCATGACTCCACCAACAATGGAGTGTGTTGTCGATACGGGCGCACCTACTGCAGTAGCAAAATTCAACCACACTGCCCCCGCGAGTAATGCCGCCATCATTAACCAGATAAAGACATTACTGTCTTTAATCATTTCGGGATTAATAATGCCTTTTTTGATGGTACTGACAACATCACCACCAGCTATCAGTGCACCTGCAGCCTCAAATACCCCAGCAATAAGAATAGCACCGACAAGTGTTAAAGCCTGTGAGCCCACCGCTGGCCCGACATTATTAGCAACGTCATTAGCACCAATATTTAATGCCATGTAGCCACCAATCATCGCTGCAACTATTAACATGATACGGTTTGGCACATCTGGAATATTGAAATGCGTATACAACATAATTCCTATCATAAATACCAAGACTATGGCCATACGAAACGACTCGCTTTTACTAAAGCCAGTATTTTGTTCTATTTTATTTATGCTCGATAAATCCATACAGTTATTCCTGTTGTTGACATTATTAACGTTGTTGGCGTTATGTCTTAGCTAACTAGAACTGACTAGCTACCACCATTAAGATTAAGGGAAACAAAAAACTCATTGTTAAAAAGAGAGTTTTCTACCAGATACGAGAGTACAGACTTGCATTTACATCACTATAAAGATGTATAGGCTTGTATGCTTTCTGTATATAGATATAGTTCAAAATTGGTCTATTGTACAAACTATTCGGAAGGATATATGACTTACGTCAAAAGACAATTTTTTTGAATAAATTGAGCCTGTTTTTAAGCAAAAAATGTCTACAAAAACTGGACTTGTGGGATTGCTTCGTAAAGGAGAATCAAATTAGCATTTATGAAGAAAACTGCTGTTATTTGTAGGTCTGGTAAAGGCAAATAAAAGAAAAATAAGAAAGAAATTAAATAATAAAAGAAATCAACCTAGCAGAAACAAAAAAGGAGTAGCTTTTAACAGCTACTCCTTGAGTATTTATAAGTTAAAAAACTAAAAATAATTACTTATTCTGGAACACCCTGCCATAGCATTTCATAACCTAATTCATGGGTGTCATCACAGAATTCAGCTAACTCGCTAAATTTCTCTTTGAATAACGCATCAGCATGTGATTTTTCGTGTTGCTCAAAAGATTTCCAGTAGGTAATTATCGCAATTTCGCCCTGCTTCACTTTCGCCGCTTTTTCTTTTTCAGCAGGAGTGGCGCCTACCGAACCTTCTTCAGAAATAAAGCCTGCGTACTTAAATACCTGACCACCGATGAAGCCGCCATTATCATCACCATAATTATTTTTAACAACGTTACACATTTCGCCGAGGGTCAATTCAACATCTTCAATTTTTACGCCATCTTTAAGATCTACAACGTTGAATAACATGACACAGCCAAACGGAATTTCTATTGGGTGAAACATAATTTTCTCCAGTTAATCTAATTAGTTATAACAATATAACTATTTGGGCAAATTCCTAAAATTCAATCTACTTCTTAGGGAATTTGTAATAGCTTTGGTTTAGATAATCAGTAATCTCATCCATATCTTCATCAAACAAAGAAGTACCCAGATTGGCATCACACATTCTTACCATTGAACCAAGTCCTTTAAGATCTTTAACCCGTAGTTGTTCACGTGTATAAAATTTATCATCGTGTTTAACTTTATGGCAGTTAAGACAATTTTCATCATGAATCTCTTTACCCGAATGCTCATCGTCGGCATAAACGGAAACACTAAAGGCTGTAGATAAAAGAAGACTGCTTAATGCTATTGATAAAAATTTCATAAATACTCCTTATGGTAGTTAATTGTTATTAATACTAACAAACAATACCAACAATTTTATATTTTTGTATATCCCACAGTAGTAATAATTTATTCAATTTCCTATGTTCATAAAATTGGGCTTTTTACAATAGTGATTAAAAAATTCGAAAAACTATCAGGAAACTGAAAGCATCGTTTTTTGGCCATGCTCCACCAATAAATCAACGCAATCATGTAAGTAACTTTTCATAAACTTACTTTTAACATACGCGACCGAGGTTGTAGAATTCGGAAAAAACTGCGATAAGTCCCGCAACACTAAATCACTATCATTCTGTTCTGAATACGCCATTCTTGAGATGATTCCTGCACCAAACCCAAGTCGTACATAGCTTTTAATCACATCAGTATCGGTTGCAGAGAATGTTACATCCATTTCAAGACCTTTGTCTTTGAAGGTTTGATGGATTTTAGTACGACCTGTAAAGCCGAATACATAAGTAAGTAAAGGGAATTCAGCTATTCGTTCAAGATTGAGCTTGCCTTTTTCTAACGGATGACCTGAAGGAACGATCAATGCATGATTCCAGTCATAACATTTATTCTTTACCAGATCAGAATGCTCCGCTAATTCTTCGGTACATACCGCAATATCGGCTTCTCGTTTATGCAACATATCGACTAATTGTGTCGGATTACCTTGAAGAATATGTATTTTGACCTTGGGGTATTTTTCGCGAAACTGTTTAATCACTTCAGGTAGAAAATACTTCGCCTGCATATGAGTTGTGGCTAAACGTAGCTCCCCTATTCGTGCATCTCGATGGTCATCCGCTACGGCACGAATATTATCCATTGCCAGCTCCAGATGATCGATTTCTTTACAAATATCAATACATAGAGGCGTCGGCTCTACCAAACGTTTTCCCTTTCGAATAAACAATGGCATCCCTAATTCATCTTCTAACAAACTCAGCTGTCGACTAACGGCAGATTGCACAACATAGGTCTGCTTAGCAGCTTCGCTAATATTTAAACCATTGCTTAATAAAATTTTGAGTAATTGTAATTGTGTAATTTTCATATATCTAATTATGTCATATAGATAACGAATTTAATCACTTTTATTGTTGTTTATTTTAAGGGATATTAGCTTCCACAAAATGCTGACAGCAAATATATCAGTTAAACATTTATGAAAGGCGAATAAAAGCGAGTGAATAATCATGACATTACTAAACCAACAACAAATACAGAAAGTGTCTTCAGCAGTCGAAGGCCTTAATGCGAATCAGCTTGCATGGGTGAGTGGTTATTTCTCTGGCTTATCTGCAAATGCTGACACGGGTTTACAGCATCAGATCACTGACTTATCCAGTACACAAACTGGCGCACAGACTAGCCCACAACTGCATACCGCAGAAAAAGTGACGGTATTGTATGGCAGCCAAACAGGTAACAGCAAAAAAATTGCAGAGTCAGTAAGTGCCGAACTTAAAACCAAAGGCGCTGATGTTACTTTAAAGAATCTACTGGACTACAGACCACAACAACTAAAGAAAGAACAGAAAGTTGTTCTTGTGATCAGTACTCATGGTAATGGCGAAGCACCTGATGAAGCTTTGACGTTTTACAACTTCATCTATAGTGACCGCGCACCTAAATTAGACAATCTGGAATTTGCAGTACTTGGCTTAGGTGATTCTAGCTACGACGACTTCTGCCAGACAGGTGTTGATGTTGATGCTAAATTTGAAGAACTTGGCGCAAAACGCTTTCATGACCGTGTCGATCTAGACCTTGATTTCGAAGTAGGTGCAAAAAGCTGGCAGCAGGAAATCGTTTCTAAATTAGATGCGCTTAACGATCAAAAAACAGAATCGAATGACGCTCAGCATGTCGTTATCGACATCAATAGCAAACAAGCGATTAACACTGCTGAAACACAAAGCTGGAGCGAAGCAAATCCGTATCACGCTGAGATTATAGCAATTACAAACCTGACCACAGATGATTCTGAGCAAGATGCTTACCACATCGAAATCTCAACAGAAGCTGAAGGTCTACGCTACGAACCAGGCGATCTCATTGCGATTCTGCCAGAAAACAATACCGAACTGGTTGATGCAATCATCAAACAATTAGATGCAAGTGAAACCGAGTTGGTGACTGTTTCAGGCGATACAAGCTCATTACGCAATGCCCTAACGCATAAATTAGAAATCGCGAATCTTACGGCTAAAGTTGTAAAATCTTATGCTGAGTTAGTAAGCAACGAACCACTAAACGCGCTTACTGCAGATAAAGAACAATTAAAGCAATATCTTCACGGTTCTGACCTGCTCGACTTATTACAAGATTACCCGGGTGAGATTGCGACGGCAGACTTATTAAATATTTTGCGTCCGCTGTTCTCTCGTCAGTATTCAATTGCCAGCAGTGAGCAAGTGCATACCGAAGAAGCACATATTTTAATCAAGCCTGTCTACTATGATCACAACGATAGAAAACACCTTGGTGTCTCTTCTAACTGGTTAATCGACAAACAAGCGGGAGATACAATCCCGGTTCACATCAAGCCTAATAGCGGATTTTCATTACCTGAAAGCAATGAAGACAAGATCATCATGATCGGTGCAGGCACCGGTGTTGCACCTTACAGAAGCTTTTTGTACGAACGTGAAGCACGTGAAGCGAAAGGCAATAGCTGGTTGTTCTTTGGTGAGCAACGCTTCCAGAGTGACTTCCTATACCAAACGGATTGGCAGCACTTCCTGAAGAATGGCACATTAGAAAAAATGAATGTTGCTTTCTCTCGAGATCAACAAGAGAAAATCTATATTCAGGACAAGCTACTAGAAGAATCAGCACAAGTGTTTGAGTGGATTGAACAAGGCGCGACGCTGTATGTATGTGGTGATATCGACAGACTGGCACAAGGTGTTCACGACACGCTTCACAAAATCATTAGTAAACACTCAGGTTTAGATGACGACGGTGTAAACAACTATATCGATCAGTTAAAGATCAATAAAAAATACCAGCGTGACGTTTACTAACAGACCAAAAATGTATTAGACACCCCCCTACTTACAGGGGTTTTTTATTAAAAGCTAAAAACAACGAACAAACAGGAACAGGAATAATCATATTGAAAAAACTTTAGCGCCATCATAACCGTTAGCACCATTAACCACTCATTGATTGAGTGACCAGCAGACACAAGCTGAAACGTTAATACTGATATCGCTGAAATACTCCGTATGATTTAACACAAAACAATGAAAAATGTATTAGACCCAAGCAAAGAACTCATCAAACACCAGGGTGTGTTAATCAATGACAGCACCCCTGTGGAAGTTGCAAAAGATAAAGGTAACTACCTTCGTGGAACCTTAGTCGATACCTTTGCCGATCAAATAACAGGATCGATTCCCGCAGAAGACACTTACTTACTCAAGTTTCACGGCACCTATCAACAAGATGATAGAGACCAGCGAATCGTGCGTCAGGAAAAGAAATTAGAACCTGCTTATTCATTTATGATTCGCGTCAGAATTCCTGGTGGCGATTTAACTTCAGATGCATGGCTCGCGCTCGATGCGATCAGTGACGAGTACGGCAATAAAGATTTCAAACTAACGACGCGTCAAGCGGTGCAGTTTCATGGAATCATCAAGTTTGATTTAAAGCAGACAATCAAAGCGATGGATAAAGCATTACTCGACAGCATTGCTGGCTGTGGTGATGTCAATCGAAACGTCATGTGTGATCCTGACCCTACGCAATCCAAAATTCATGCGCAGGTCTTCCCATGGGCTAAAAAAATCAGCGAACATCTGTTGCCTAAATCTCGTGCTTACCATGAAATCTGGTTAGATGAAGGCTCTAATGGAAAGAAGGGCGAAGGCAAAAAACTAGTTTCTTCAATCACACCTGAAGAAACCGTTGAACCGCTTTACGGCAAACTCTATCTGCCGAAAAAATTCAAAATTGGTATTGCGATTCCACCAAATAACGACAGTGATATTTACACCAATGATGTGGGCATCGTCGCTATCGTTAAAGATGAAGTGCTTCAAGGTTTTAATATTGCCGTAGGTGGTGGTCTAGCGATGACGTTTGGTCGCACAGAAACATACCCAAGACTTGCGACCGATATTGCCTATGTAAAACCAGAGCAATTACTTGAAGTCGTGACCAAAATCGTAGAAATTCAACGTGATTATGGTGATCGAACAGACCGCAGTCAGGCGCGTTTAAAATACACCATCGACCGCATGGGCCTAGACACATTCCAAACCATGTTAATCGAACGCCTTGGTTACAAGCTTGATGCACCAAAGCCTGTTGAATTCAAAACGTCAGCAGATAACTTTGGCTGGCATAAAGCGACCAATGACAAGTGGCACCTACTATGTTTTGTTGAACATGGTCGCGTACAAAACGTCGAAGGCTCTCAACAAAAACAAGCCTTAAAAGAGATCGCAGAACTCGGTGTGTGTAAGTTCAGACTCACGGGTAATCAACACGTATTGCTCGTCGATATCGAAGAAAACGACAAAGCCAGTATTGAAGCGATCTTCACCAAATATGGTTTATCCGCTGATGCCAGTCACCTGAGTGGACTGCGCCGTAATGCGATTGCCTGTGTTGCACTAAACACCTGTCCGTTAGCAATGGCAGAAGCAGAAAGATACTTACCTAGTTTAATCACTAAAATAGAACCCATTCTAGAAAAGAATGGTTTGATTAATGATGAGATAAAATTCCGCATGACAGGATGCCCGAATGGCTGTGGTCGTTCGGTAATGGGTGAGATCGGATTTATCGGTAAATCATTGGGTCGATACAATGTGTATCTCGGCTCAAGCCATCAGGGTGATCGACTCAGCAAACTCTATAAAGAAAATCTGGATGAGAAACAAATCCTCGAAGAGATGGATCTATTGCTCACCGATTATGCTAACAATAGAAATAAGGGTGAACACTTTGGTGACTACGTCATTAGAGCGGGCTATGTTAAAGCAACCAAACAAGGTCTGGATTTTCACGACTGATTTACCTTATAGCAAGAACCCAGACTGCGTCATATCTGGTATGGCGCAGTTTGAATGCAGTAAACTTTTGATTCCAAAATGCCTCCCTCACTTCTCTTTACTTAATCTACTTTTACTTAATCTACAATTCTGAAATCTCTTTAATCTTTTCAATTTCTTCAACCCCAAAGAGCCTGCTCTTTGTACTCCATCAAATCCATGCAGATTTCGTTTTCTTTATTAAACATCAGCTCGATGTAAAGAGAGCCCTTCTATCGCTTGATAGATCAATTAAGCAAAGCCCCCCCCCCCCTACTTTGAGGCCTTTTTTTATCTTCTTCTTTATTTATTTCCTCATTTATTTCCTTGTTTATTTCTCCGTTAAACATCCTTCACTCAATATCTAAAAGTTAGATACATAAATCTAATTATATCGTTTTAACTGATGATAATTTTAAATGATAATAGCATTCATGCACTGAATACCTTTATTAATAAGCACTTTTCAGTACAAACATAATCATTAATTTTTAGGAGAAATCATGTCAATCAACATAGAACAATTAAATGCCGAAGTGACAGGCAAATCACCACAGGAAATTATCAAAGCAGTGTTAGCAGCGGATTCAAACGCGTTTGTGACTACAAATTTCAGCCCGTATGAAACCGTCATTTTACACATGCTCACACAAGTTAAACCTGACATTCCTGTGGTATGGATTGACTCTGGTTTAAACAAACCAGAAACCTATGAATTTGCAGAAACCGCAATCGAAGAACTAAACCTGAATGTAACTGTATATACACCAACAGTAACGGCGGTGCGTTTAGAATCTGTATTCGGCGGCATTCCAACTATTGATGATGAGCGTCACGCAGCATTCACCAAGCAATTCAAGTTAGAGCCCTTCCAGCGCGCGATGAATTCACAAACAGATAAAGTCTGGTTTACCGCAGTACGCCGAGAACAAACCGCAGTCCGCGCAGACATGGAATACGTTGATAATGGCCCATTTGGTTTAACCAAGATAGCGCCTTTACTGGATTGGACATTAGAGCAGATGGACGCGTACATCGAAAAGTACAACCTACCTAACGAAACAAACTACTTCGATCCGACCAAAGCAGAAGGCGATCGCGAATGTGGTTTACACACTTTAAAGGTAGAAGACCAGCCAATAGAAAACGCGGCGTAGTCTTAAAACATACACCACAATAAAGACAAATCACCCCTTGGCGACCATATTTGCCAAGGGGTATCAGCAAAATCCGGAAGGGCAATATGCAAGAAATCATCTTTGTAAAAAAGAAACTGGCAACCGGCGAATGGTGCGCTAAATGTATCGATGTATCTAATCGTTTAGAAAAAGATGGCACCTTACGATATATAGATCGCATCGTGGTCGCAGACGTAAACGATGCGCAATCAGAAGGCATTCAATTAGCCTTAAAACATAATATGGATCGTGCGCCATTTTTTATCGTGACAGATTCAAACACCACCCAGATATTCGATGTGTATTTCAAATTCAAACGTCATATTCAACGGTTTGCCACAGCGGCTTAATTGATTTTACGCGCTGCTTTGATTGTTGAATAAAACAGCGCAAAAGCAAGATCAGGATATCTGGTTATTTGCATCGAAATGCTGTCTACTAACTGTTACTTTCTATTACACATAAGAACCACGTCCTTAGGACGTGGAAGAGGTTCAAGGCTCTAGCCTCAAGAACCTACTCAGGTG
>NZ_CANLZW010000004.1 GCF_947495625.1 uncultured Cocleimonas sp. | reverse complement strand
GAAATTGGATTAGTTTACGGCAACTTACCCTTTCCTTAGATTGTTTCAAAGAATTGCATTTAGTTGTTGAATTCACCGGGTGTCATTTCTTAAATCATTTAAGTAATTCATCGCATGCATGTACAATTAGCTGATGCATATTCTTATTATAGTCGCGTTTATTGTATTTATTATCTTCGTTCCTCAATGGTGGGCGAAGCATACATTCAAGCGATATTCAGAAGAAAAGGATCATATTGATGGAACCGGTGGTGAATTGGCAGAGCACCTTTTAAAACGCTTTGAGATGTCTCACGTGGGTGTCGAAGTTACAGAAGAAGGCAATGATCATTATGACCCAGAAAGTAAAATGGTCAGGCTTTCACCCAGTAACTATAACAATAAATCTTTAACTGCCGTTGCTGTCGCCGCTCATGAGGTGGGTCATGCTATTCAGGACCATCGTAATGAAACCAAATTAGCCTTGCGTTCAACCTTGGTAAAGTCATCTATAAAGTTACAACGATTTGGCTCGATAATCATGATGGTGATGCCGATTGTGGTAATCGCAACCAGAAGTCCATTAGCGGGATTTGTATTTTTTGCAACGGGATTACTGAGTATTGCCGGTTCTTCAGTGGTGCACTTAGTAACATTGCCCGTCGAATGGGATGCCAGCTTTGGTAAGGCGATGCCAATACTTAAAGAAGGCTATATTCGTGAGCAAGATCATGCGGCAGTTAATTCAATATTAAAAGCCGCTGCATTTACCTACATTGCGGCTTCTCTGACCAGTATCTTAAGTATTTGGCGATGGATAGCATTGCTCAGGCGTTAAGATTTAAAAGCCGATCAAGTCAATTATAAAAATCTATTCGATTAAGATTTAACGAATGAGTTGTAAGTCTATACGCAAAAACTATAATTCTATAGTTACCGCTTCAGAGCCTCTTATTGCTTTAGATTTTGCATCTTCAATAGATTCTCCTCTGGCTAAAACCACACCCATTCTACGCTCACCATCTACTTCGGGTTTGCCGAATAAACGGATTTGAGTATTGCTGTATTCAAGTGCTTTCTCAATCTGGCCAAATGAAACTTGTTGAGATTTACCTTCAACCAGAATCACGCTACTCGCAGAAGGCCCGTGAAAGTGAATATTGGGAATAGGTAATCCCAAAATAGCTCGAGCATGTAGAGCAAACTGTGACAGGTCTTGAGAAATCATGGTAACCATGCCGGTGTCATGAGGGCGAGGCGAGACTTCACTAAAAATAACGTCGTCACCTTTAATAAATAACTCAACGCCAAAAATACCGCGACCACCCAGTGCAGTGGTAACTTTCTGAGCAATCTCTTTTGATTTTTCTAGGGCTGTTTCAGACATTTTCTGTGGTTGCCACGATTGGCGATAATCACCATTGACTTGAATATGGCCAATGGGTTCACAAAAACTGGTCACTGTGTTTTCGTTTTCTAAATGACGAACAGTTAGCTGTGTGATTTCATAATCAAAATCTACAAAACCTTCGACAATAACTTTGCCAGCGCCTGTTCGCCCACCTTGCTGCGCATATTCCCAGGACTTTTCAATATCCGCTTCAGTTTTAATGGTACTCTGACCTTTGCCTGATGAACTCATGATCGGTTTTATCACGCAAGGCATTCCAATTTCTTTGACGGCGTTATCAAACTCTTCTTTAGTCTCAGCAAACCTATAAGGTGATGTTTTAATGCCGAGCTCTTCGGCAGCGAGGCGACGAATGCCTTCACGATTCATGGTTAGCTTGGCGGCATTAGCTGTCGGAATGACATGGAAGCCTTCATTTTCTAATTCAACCAGGGTGTCGGTAGCAATCGCTTCAATTTCAGGGACAATATAATCAGGTTTTTCCAACTCAATGATTTTTCTCAGCGCTGCACCATCTGTCATGGATACGGTATGGCTTCTATGCGCCACCTGCATCGCCGGTGAATTTGGATAACGATCAACAACAATCACTTCGACACCATAGCGTTGTAACTCAATCACAACTTCTTTGCCGAGCTCCCCACCCCCGCAAAAAAGAACGCGTTTCGCTGTGTTTGATAACGGTGTGCCTATCGATGTAGTCATTGTTGATTATCCTTTGTATGTCTAAAGTATATCTAAAAGATGATAAAGAATTAATTGATAATAAAAAACTGCTCTAAAGTAGGGGGGTGACTATAAAACTAGTTAAACCATCACCTGTTAAGGATCATAACCTAATACAGGGCTTAACCATTTTTCTGCTTCAGCCATGCTCCAGCCTTTACGTTGCGCATAATCCTCAACCTGATCACGCTGAACCTTACCCGTGCCAAAGTAACGCGAATTCGGGTGAGAAAAATAGAAACCAGATACAGCCGCTGCAGGCCACATTGCAAATGATTCTGTGATTTTTAAGCCAATGCGTTCTTCAGGGTTTAGTAATTCCCAAAGGGTTCCTTTCTCTGTGTGTTCAGGACATGCTGGATAACCAGGAGCAGGTCGAATGCCTTGATATTTCTCACGAATAACATCTTCATTAGCGAGGTTTTCATCTGCTGCATAACCCCAGAATACTTTACGCGTCAGTTCATGCATTTTTTCTGCTAAGGCTTCTGCAAATCTATCCGCAAGTGCCTCTAATAAAATAGCGTTGTAATCATCGTGATCCTTACGGAAGCGTTCGATGTGTTCTTCGATACCAAAACCAGTAGTGACAGCAAAAGAACCAATCCAGTCCTGTTTGCCTGAATCAGCTGGAGCAATGAAATCTGTAAGACAGAAATTAGGTTGCTGATTGTTTCTATCCATCTGCTGGCGGATGTGATGCAGGGTGGTATGTGAAGTTTTGCGTTCTTCGTCGGTATATAAATTGATATCATCAACGCCATCACTATTCGCAGGGAAGAATCCAAGCACAGCTTTACCTGTAAGCCATTTTTCTTTGATGATGGTATTTAGCATCTCTTTAGCATCATCTAGTAAACGTGTTGCCTCAACACCAACAACTTCGTCAGTCAGAATAGCAGGATATCTTCCTGCTAATTCCCAAGATCTGAAGAATGGGGTCCAGTCAAATATTTCCGTCAGATTATCCAGTGGATATTCATCAAATTGTAAAATCACGCCACCGTTGTCTAGCGTTTCGACGCTATAGTCACCAGCAATTAGAGGGCTGTTTAACTTGCCTTCAAATATTGCAGGTTTTGGTGGCGTATACGATGACCAGTCTAATGCCACTTTGTTAGCACGAGCTTGAACCAAAGTCGCAGATTTTTTATCTCGCTGGTTCGCCGCACGTTTGATGCGCATTGCATCGTACTCATCCTTCATCTCTTTATGGAATGATTCTTTATTCTCTTTAGATAAAAGTTTGCCAGCAACTCCAACAGCTCTTGAAGCGTCCGGAACATAAACCACAGAACCATTAAATTGAGGATCGACTTTAACCGCAGTATGTATCTTAGATGTGGTTGCGCCACCAATCATCAGTGGTAAATTGATTTGCTGACGTTCCATTTCTTTCGCAACGTTAACCATCTCGTCCAGAGAAGGCGTGATCAGACCGGATAAACCGATAATGTCACAATTTTCATCGCGCGCAGTTTGTAGGATTTTCTCTGCAGGAACCATGACACCTAAATCAAGGACTTCATAGCTATTACACTGCAATACGATGCCGACAATATTTTTGCCAATATCGTGAACATCACCTTTCACGGTTGCCATAAGGATTTTACCGTTACTCCTTACACCGCTGCCTTCTTTTTCAGCCAGTAAGAAGGGTTCTAGCCAAGCAACCGATTTTTTCATTACTCGCGCAGACTTAACCACTTGAGGCAAAAACATTTTACCAGAGCCGAATAAATCCCCGACCACATTCATACCGTCCATTAAAGGACCTTCAATCACATGTATAGGGCGTTTGAGTTCTGCTAAAGCTTCTTCTGTGTCTGCATCTACAAAGGCATCAATACCTTTAACTAAGGCATGCTCTAATCGTTTGCCGACTGGCCAGGTACGCCATTCTAAATCTTGTTTGTTTTCTTTTTGTGTACCATCACCAACATAATTCGGTGCTATATCGATAAGTTTCTCAGTTGCTTCCGGGTATTTATTGAGAACAACATCTTCAACAACTTCTTTGAGTTCTTTAGGTAGATTATCGTAGACTTCTAATTGGCCAGCATTAACGATACCCATGTCCATGCCGTTTTTGATGGCATGATAAAGAAATACTGAATGTATCGCTTCACGTACCGGATTATTGCCTCTGAATGAGAATGACACATTAGAAACACCGCCCGAAATCATTGCATGGGGAAGCGTATCTTTTATTGCCTTGGTAGCTATGATGAAATCCAGGCCGTAGTTGTTGTGCTCTTCAATACCTGTTGCAATAGCAAAGATATTTGGATCAAAGATGATATCTTCAGGCGGGAAGTCAGCTTGCTCTGTGAGGAATTTATATGCACGAGTACAAATTTCAACTTTACGCTCGTAGGTATCAGCTTGACCGTCTTCATCAAAGGCCATTACAACAGCAGCCGCGCCATAACGTTTAATTAATTTGGCTTGATGAAGGAAATTTTCTTCACCTTCTTTAAGCGATATCGAATTTACAATGGCTTTGCCTTGAATGCATTTAAGGCCTTCTTCGATGATCTCCCATTTAGATGAATCCACCATAATAGGTACACGTGCAATATCAGGTTCAGCAGCAATTAAATTCAAGAAACGTACCATCGCTTCTTTAGATTCCAACATGCCTTCATCCATGTTGATATCAATAATCTGTGCTCCGTTTTCTACTTGTTCT
The DNA here is from genome assembly GCF_947495625.1 of uncultured Cocleimonas sp. GTDB lineage: Bacteria > Pseudomonadota > Gammaproteobacteria > Thiotrichales > Thiotrichaceae > Cocleimonas. Next base: position 184,779 of record NZ_CANLZW010000004.1, on the reverse strand, counting down.
TTGGCAACTTCAAGTGCCGTATCGTAATCACCATCTTTGATAAGACGTTTAAACCTGGCAGAGCCAGTAACATTGGTTCGTTCGCCAACATTTACAAAAAGACTGTCTTTACCTATATTGAAGGGCTCAAGTCCAGACAGACGACATTCAACTGGAATATCCGGAATAATGCGAGGCTTCTTGTTTTCAACAGCATCTGCGATTGCTTTGATATGTTCTGGGCTTGAACCACAACAACCACCAACAATATTTAAATAGCCACTTTCAGCCCATTCAGCAATATGTACTGACATTTGATCTGGCTCTAAATCATATTCTCCAAACTCATTAGGTAAGCCGGCATTTGGATGAGCTGACACATTGGTTTCACTTATGCGTGAAAGTTCTTGTACATACTGTCGTAATGCATCAGGACCTAATGCACAGTTAAGACCGATAGAAATGGGTTTTGCGTGTTTTAGTGAGTTATAAAATGCTTCTGTGGTTTGACCCGATAAGGTTCTGCCAGAGGCGTCAGTAATGGTTCCCGAAATCATTACGGGTAGTTTTATATTATCTTCTTCAAATACCGTTTCAACGGCAAAAATAGCGGCTTTGGCATTCAAAGTATCGAAAATAGTTTCGATCAGAATGATATCTGAACCACCTTCTATAAGACCTCTGGTTGATGACATATAGTCTTCTACCAAATTATCAAAAGTGATTGCTCTGAAACCCGGGTCATTAACATCTGGAGACATGCTACAAGTTTTACTGGTAGGGCCCAATACACCCGCAACATATCTTGGTTTATCCGCAGTTGAAAATTTATCTGCTGCTTCACGAGCAACTTTTGCGCCAGCAACATTGAGTTCGTAAGCCAGGTTTTCCATTTCATAATCAGCCATGCTGACTCGAGTCGCATTGAAAGTATTTGTTTCAATGATGTCAGCACCAGCTTCAAGATATTCTTCATGAATCTCACCAATGATTTGAGGCTGCGTTATGGCCAATAGATCATTGTTTCCTTTGATATCCATGTGATAATCTGCGAACCGTTCGCCACGATAGTCGGCTTCTTCAAGTTTTCGGCGTTGGATCATTGTGCCCATTGCGCCATCAAGTATCATGATTCGCTTTTGTAGTATTTCTTGTATTTGTGATATTTTATTCATTAGACGTGTATGGTCATTATTGGAAATCGTTTTATACGTTATTTAGTTTCAATTGCAAGTAACATTATGGCGTTATTAGATAAGACAAGGTCGTCTTTTGGTAATAAGAAGAGCTATCCTATTAAAATGACAATTAGCCGCGCGAGTATTTCCAATGGGTTTTTCGTTTTAAAAAAGCAATATGTATTATAGAAATGTATATAGCTAAATTTTATAGACTCGTTGCATTTGACCTATGTCAATTTAGTTGTAAAACAAATCTATATAATACTTTTTAGGCTGAAGAATCTTGGTTTATTATTTTCATTTTTGAAGATTATGTTGTATTCTCGCGGCAACTTATTAGCAGATACTAATATACTTAATTATTAGTATTAATTTATAGAATATTTAAATTTACATTGAGGGTGAACGATGTCGCAAAGTGCAGCGGTAGATGGCGCAGGGATAAGCAGTTCGATTGCTTCAAGCGTTGAGAAGACTTATCTAGAACAATATAACTATGACATTGTGAAGAAATTCGCATTGATGGCAATATTTTGGGGAATAGCAGGAATGTCTGCTGGTACCTATATCGCTTCAGAATTGGCCTGGCCATTTCTAAACTTCGATATTGCACAAATCACATTTGGACGTTTACGTCCATTACACACAAGTGGTGTAATATTTGGTTTTGGTGGTAATGCTTTATTCGCTACTTCTTATTATATTGTTCAACGTACCTGTCAAACACCTTTATGGGGTGGCAAGTTAGCTGACTTCACCTTCTGGGGCTGGAATATAGCCATTACTATTGCCGGTATTGGTTACCTCTTCGGTATCACGCAAGGTCGTGAATACGCTGAGCCGGAGTGGTATGTCGATCTAATGATCACAGTTGTTTGGGTGGTTTACTTTGTAATCTACACAATGACATTACTCAAGCGTAACCAGCCACATATCTATGTTGCGAACTGGTTTTTCATGAGCTTTATACTTGCAGTTGCGCTACTTCACATCTTTAATAATCTGGCGGTACCAGTAAGCTTCTTTGGCGTAAAGTCATACAGCTTATTCTCTGGTGCACAGGATGCGATGACACAATGGTGGTATGGTCATAACGCAGTTGGTTTCTTCTTAACAGCAGCTTTCCTTGGGATGATGTACTACTTTGTTCCTAAGCAGGCTGGACGTCCGGTTTATTCATATCGTTTATCTATCATTCACTTCTGGGCGTTGAGCTTCATGTACATGTGGGTTGGTACTCACCATTTACATTGGACAGCGATTCCTGACTGGACTTCAACACTAGCAGCAACATTCTCAATCATGCTATTGATGCCTTCATGGGGTGGTATGATCAACGGTATCATGACGCTATCTGGAGCGTGGGATAAATTACGTTCTGACCCAGTTATGATGTTCTTGATTACTTCATTGTCTTTCTACGGTATGTCTACGTTCGAAGGTCCGATGATGTCACTTAAGAGTGTAAATGCACTATCTCATTATACTGACTGGACAGTTGGACACGTTCACTCGGGTGCCTTAGGTTGGGTTGCAATGGTTACCTTCGGTTCTTTCTACCACATGATTCCTAAGATTTGGAACACGACTATATACAGTTTGAAGCTCGTATACATTCACTTCTTCTTAACTACTATCGGTATTCTTCTATATATCACTGCTCTTTGGGTATCTGGTATCGGTCAAGGTTTGATGTTAAGAGCATTTGATGAATACGGAAACCTTGCATACAGCTTTATCGAAACAGTTGTATTCATGCACGGTCCATTGGTAGCTAGAGCGATAGCAGGTATGTTCATAGTCACAGGTATGTTCTTCATGACTTACAACATATGGATGACAATCGCAAAACGTAACACTGTCACTGATGAAGCAACATCAGCTGCTAAGGCTTAAGGAGATACAGCCATGATGAAACACGAAAGTATTGAAACTAATGCAGCACTGTTAATAGTTTTAACACTAGCAGCCATTAGTATCGGTGGATTAGTAGAGATCGTACCTTTGTTCTATATCGAAGGTACTGTTGAAGATGTGAAAAACGAAGATGGTAAAGACGCAGTTCGTCCTTACACTCCTTTAGAGCAACTTGGTCGTGATGTATATACACGTGAAGGTTGTTACACCTGTCATTCACAAATGATCAGGCCTTTCCGTGATGAAGCATTACGTTATGGACATTATTCTTTAGCGGCTGAATCTCAGTATGATCACCCATTCCAGTGGGGATCAAAGAGAACAGGACCTGATCTGGCTCGTGTTGGTGGTAAGTATTCAAGTGCTTGGCATACGAAGCATTTGATGGCACCTCGTTCAGTTGTTCCAGAGTCAATCATGCCTAATTATCCTTGGTTAATGGATAAGTTAGATATCACTAATGTTCAGGGAAAAATGAAGGCGCTCAAGGCAGTTGGTGTTCCTTATTCATTATCTAAAATTGAGTTTGATGCAAACGTTGAAAAGTTTGGTGAAGATGTTGCAAAGAAATTAGACATCAACGCTGCTGAGGTAAATATTGAAGCGCAATCAAAATTAGGAAATTTCGATGGTGATCCTGATAATTTAACTGAAATGGATGCCTTGGTTGCTTATTTGCAGATACTAGGCACGATGATCGATTTCAGCAAACATGATGAAGCGGAGTTTGTGAAGTTCCGCTAGGACTTTGCAAACCTTCGTAACATAGTAACAAGGTAATAATCGTATGATGAATGATATTTTCGAATGGTTCATGGTAATGGGAAATAATAAGAGTGTGACTCTTGTGATATTCGTAGTTACTTTCCTCGCTATTATAATTTACGTATATGGTAGTAAAAAGCGCAGTGCGCGCTTCGAAGAATATCGGAATATCCCTTTTCTTGATGATGACAATTTTGGTAATGATGATCAGCAAGGAAAAGCAACTGGAAGTACAAAAAGTACAGGTGAAAAATAATTATGTCTGATAAACATGAAGTAACAAAAGATCCAATCACTGGGGCAGAAACAACTGGCCATGTCTGGGATGATAATCTTCAAGAGTTTAATAATCCCTTACCACGTTGGTGGCTATGGGCGTTCTACGGAACAATCATTTTTACAATCGTATACTGGGTTATCTATCCTAGCTGGCCAACAGGTCTTGCAAAAGATGGTTTTATTCCAGGAACAAGCACATTAACGTTTAAGTCTGACAAAATAGAAGATGGCAAAAAAACAATAGCTGCTGGTCCCGAAGTCACCACTCATTGGAATACACGTGCATTACTTGCAGTACAAATGCAGACTGATCCTAACGAGCTAAAGCGTCAGACAATGGTTAAGAAAGTTGCTGCAACTCCTTTCGAAACTGTAGCAAAAGATCCTCAGCAAAGTGCTTTTGTATTGGCTTATGGTAAAGGTATCTTTGGTGATTACTGTGCTGCCTGTCATCAAGCTGGTGGACAAGGCGTAATTGGTCATTATCCAAATATTATCGATGATGCGTGGTTATGGGGTAGTGAAAGTGCTGATATCGAAACAACTATACGAAAGGGCAGAAAAGGAAATATGCCTGCTCATAAAGCTTCTTTAACAGCTACAGAGATTACTGAAGTATCTAATTATGCACTAAGCCTTTCAGGTGAGCCTGTTGACACTGCTTTAGCTGAGAAAGGTAAAGGTGTTTTTAATACTAAAGGTTGTTCTGGTTGTCATATGCCTACAGGTGTTGGTATGAAAGCACTTGGTTCTGCAAATCTTACTGACAAAATCTGGACGCAAGCGAATGTACCTGGAGCAAAAGATATGGCGGCTAAAGTTACTGCTGTTGAATATGTTGTTGAAAATGGTATCCAACGTGAAATGCCAGCTTTTGAATCTCGTTTAAGTAATGATGAGGTCAAGGTACTTGTTGCTTACATTAAATTACTAAGTGCTGAATAAAATCACTTAGTTAATTATTTTAGAATATATATGTTATTTACGGCCGGTTTTTCCGGCCGTATTTGATTTTAATTAATGTTCTTATTAATGGTTTAAGTAGACTTAAAAGCTATTAAATATTATGTCAGGTATTGATAATGAGTGACTTTCCAATTCCAGTAGTTGCAGAATCTGTAACTATACACCCACGTTCCATTAAAGGGCGTTTCAGACTATTCAAATCTGTAACACTGTATTTGGCATATCTGGTTTATTTTATTTTACCGTGGATACCGTGGAGTAGACCAGTAGGTGATCCGCAGGCCGTTCTTTTTGATATGACGGCAAGAAAGTTTTATATTTTTGGACTGGTTGTTCATGCCCAGGATATATTCTGGTTAGCGGCACTATTATTTCTGGCTGCCGTTTTATTATTCTTTTCTACGGCGTTAGTCGGTCGTGCTTTCTGTGGTTATTTCTGTTTCCAGACTTTATGGACGGATGCTTTTCGTTCAATAGAGAAGATGATTCAAGGTGATCGTGTAAAGCGTATTCGTCTAGATAAACAACCCTGGAATGGCGAAAAGATTCTCAAAAAAGGCTCAACGCATTTTTTATGGCTGTTTCTTGCCTTTTGGACGGGTTTATCATTTATTCTTTATTGGGGTTATGCGCCAGATTTAATCGTTAAGTTTTTTACTGGTCAAGCGCCATCAGTTTCATATTTCGCTACTTTTGGTTTGATGACAACGACATATCTCGCTGCGGGTTTAATGCGCGAAAAAGTTTGTCAGCATGTATGTCCTTACTCTCGTTTCCAGAGCGTCATGATCGATAAAGATACATTGGTTCCAGCTTATGATCCTGAGAGAGGTGAGGGCACAGCTGGCCGCGCAAAGCCTGTAAAAGCACTGAAAACTCAAGAAGCCAGAAAAGCAGCTGGTGTTGGAGATTGTGTAGATTGTGGTTTATGTGTTCAGGTCTGCCCTGTTGGCATCGATATTCGTGATGGTATGCAATATGCCTGTATTCAATGTGGTCTATGTGTAGATGCCTGTGATTCTATTATGGATGCTCGTGGCTGGGACCGTGGATTGATTCGTTATGAATCAGAAAATGGTTTGGAACACGGTAAAACTCACTTCTTCAAGTTAAGAACTTATGGTTATGGTTTGGCTATGATCGGTGCGATTGCTTTCCTGATGTGGAGCATGAGTGGTAAGAAGATCGTTGAAAGTACCGCAAGACAAATTAGAAGCCCGCTATATGTGTCCTTATCTGATGGTCGTATTTTGAATAGATACGAATTAAAGGTAGATAATAAATCAATGTACGATGTTAGCTTTAGCTTGAGTTTAAAAGGTCTTGATGGAGCGGAAGTCGACATGGGGCAGATTAAAGAAGTCTTATTAAAGCCTGATGAAAAGCAAAGAGTCATGGTGAAAGTGAGACGTGACCCTGCTAAATCATTGACTAATAATACTGAATTCCAATTTGTGCTTACGCCTAAAACAGGTGAAGTTAAAGAGCCTCTTTATATAGATTCTCAGTTTATAACGCCATAAAGTAACTATGACTTATAGTATGGTTTATAGCTATTCATCTAGCAATTTAGTAAATAAGCAAACATGCAACATAGAGTATTAATTAATGAGTAATTACAATCTCGTAGTGACCCTGGGTTTTGGCTCACTACTGGCATTTTTCCTGTTCTTTGTCTTTTACAAGATCATCCGCTGGGGTGGAAAGATGTCTGCGCTAGCTACAGCTGCCTTAATGCTTCTTATCTATGTGCCGTTATCGGTTACTCATTGGGTAGGCATTGATGTTTTTGCGATTCACTTTGCGTTCTTCATGATGATTCCTTATGGTCTCGGTATTATCACTGGTGTCCATGAAGAACGTCGCTTGATTGAAGGAGAAGACATCAAACGTGGGATGCATATGGCTCCAGCACTCATCATTGTGTTTTTTATTCTACTGGCAACGGTTGATAGTTTTATCATTTCATCAGCTACGGGTGGATTAGATACTGGCTTAGCGAAAATATTATTACCCAAAGCAGCCAGTGAAGATGTTGGCGTCAATATCAGCTCACAGTTCACGGGTGCTGTTTCGAATGATCTACAAGATGAAGAACACCAGTTTAATGTCTATGTAGAAAAAATGAAAAAGCAACGTGAAAGAGGTTGGCGAGTATCAGGCGGTTGGGACCAATCACCTATTGTTGATACTGAGACTAATTTTAATCTAATCGTCAAAGATCGCTCGGGTAATCCAATCAGTGATGCAACGGTTACTTCTGAATTTAGACGCGCTTCTGATATGAGCTACGATAAACTCTATACGCTTACAGAGACGGATAAAGAAAACCATGCTGGAAAATATTCGGTTCCTGTTTCACTGCCTTTATTAGGGTGTTGGGAAATGAAGATTCTTGTGATCAAAGGTGAAGGAGAAAATATGGCAGAGCATGAGATTAAAGGTGAATCTGTAGTATCTTCAATCGTCGATGGTAAGATTGTTACACCAGAATGTGCTGAAGGTGAGCCAGATGTGGAACAAAAGCGTTTACGCTAATAGTTTCCAGAAAAAACAGCTTAAAAGTAGGGGGGTGGCTTTTCTAGGCTCACCAAGAGCCAGAAAAGTCACCCCCCTACTTATAGGCACTTTTTTAAGCTTTGTTTTACAGCACTCACTCGTTCACGGTTAAACGCATACACTCATGTCTCAAGATTGTTTTCACTGTGGACTCCCTGTACCAAATGGTTCGTCCTACACGGTTGTTATCGATAACAAACAGCAACCAATGTGTTGCAACGGTTGCAAAGCGGTCGCTGAAGCAATCGTTGAAAACGGCCTCACAGATTTTTACAAACACCGCACTACCAATTCCAGAAAAGCTGAAGATTTAATTCCTGAAGAGCTTTTTGTTTACGATAATGAATCATTACAAAAAAGTTTTGTCCATTCTGAAGATGGCACCATTCGTGAAGCGTCTTTAGTCCTGGAAGGCATAGTTTGTGCAGCCTGTGTCTGGTTAAACGAAAAGCATGTGTTAGCTTTACCCGGTGTTATTGAATTCCGCATAAATTATTCAACAAGTCGAGCCAGTTTAAAGTGGAATAATGACCAGATAAAACTTAGTGAAGTTCTGCAAGCAATTGTAGACATCGGTTATCACGCTCATCCTTTTGACCCCGGTCGCATGGAAACCCTGCAGAAAAAAGAAAAATCATTAGCTTTAAGACGTATTGCGCTAGCTGGTATGGGAATGATGCAGGTGATGATGCCAGCAATTGCTATCTATATTGGTGAAAGTTCTGATATGTCTGACTCCATGCTGCATTTCCTGCGCTGGATTAGTTTGATCATTACCACGCCTGTGGTGTTTTATTCTTCTCGCGTGTTTTTTACCTCTGCCTGGCGCGATCTAAAGCGTCGTCATTTTGGCATGGATGTACCTGTTTCATTAGCTATTGGAAGCGCTTATCTGGCGAGTATCTGGGCAACGTTAACCAATACTGGCGAAGTGTATTTCGATTCGGTGGTGATGTTTACCTTCTTTTTGTTGCTCGGTCGATTCTTTGAAATGGGTGTCAGACATAAAGCAGGGCAGGTTGCGGATGCTTTAGTCCGGTTATTGCCACAAACTGCGACGCGCCTCGATAAAGACGAGCAGGGCAATGAAATTCAAACTGTCATCGCAGCCAATGAGTTGGCGCTGGAAGACAAAGTTATCATTAAACCGGGTGAAACTATTCCAGCCGATGGGAATGTTATTGAGGGAACCAGTAGTGTAAATGAATCACTACTTACCGGCGAGAATATGCCCTTACAAAAACAATTCGGTGACGAACTTATTGGTGGCACCTTAAACGTTGAAAGCCCATTGACGATGAAAGTCATGAAATTGGGCGATAGCACCATGCTTTCATCCATTATTCGTTTGCTGGATCGTGCTCAAACCGAAAAACCTAATCTAGCCAAGTTTGCAGATAAAAGTGCCGCATGGTTTGTTTTAGCACTTCTCGGAGTTGCGTTACTGGTATTTATAGCATGGTGGTTTATAGACCCTTCAAGAGCTTTCTGGGTGGCTTTATCAGTGTTAGTGATCACATGCCCTTGCGCCTTGTCATTAGCTACTCCAGCAGCTTTAACGGCCACCACAGGTAATCTCACACAAAAAGGTGTGTTGACCACCAGAGGTCACGCCTTAGAAACCTTAAGTAAAGTGACTCACGTTATCTTTGATAAAACAGGCACATTGACTCATGGAAGACATCAACTTATCGGTATTGATGTATTAGGTAGTTTTGACAAATCAAAGTGCATGCAGTTTGCTGCTGGATTGGAGGCTGCTTCTGAACATCCTCTCGCTAAAGCCCTTTCGGAGATTACTAACAGTCACGTTGTTTTCGACAAACTCTCAGCAGAGTCAGGTAAAGGAGTTACAGGTGATTATCAAAACCAAGAGTTCCGCTTAGGTTCTTTTAATTATGCGAACCAATTGGCAGAAATGGATTTGCCAGATAATACATTCAATACCAATATAGATTCTCCAGTTTCTACCGTTTACCTGGCAAAAAAAGGGGAATGGATAGCCGCGTTTCATTTACAGGATGAAATCAGAGAAGAATCAAAATCAGCGATTACTTCTCTACAATCAGCCGGTATCAATGTCAGTTTGCTCAGTGGTGATAATGATGCCGCAGTAAAATCAGTGGCAGAAACGCTAGGAATTACTAATTATCAGGCAAAGTTACTTCCTGCTGATAAACTAAATGCCGTACAAGCACTGCAATCTAAAGGTGAAGTAGTTGCCATGATAGGCGATGGCGTGAATGATGCGCCTGTGCTTGCTGCAGCCAATGTATCCATTGCCATGGGAAAGGGTTCACAATTAGCCCAGGCAAGCGCTGATATGATCTTATTAGCTGAAGATTTAAATCAGATACCTGCTTCGATTACCTTATCAAAGCGCATGCAAACAATCATCCATCAGAATTTTAGCTGGGCAATTTTATACAATGTGGTTGCCGTACCTATTGCTGCCATGGGTTTTGTTACACCCTGGATGGCAGCAATTGGAATGTCGATGAGTTCTTTATTGGTGGTTTTAAACGCGTTAAGACTCAAGTAAGTTTTTATGCAGGTTTTTTCCAGCGTAACTTCTTTTCGATTGAAGAAATTACCATGCCCGCAATGTCTTTACCTGTTGCTGTTTCAATACCTTCCAGGCCTGGTGAAGAGTTTACCTCTAACAGTAGCGGGCCTTTAGACGAACGAATAATATCAACACCTGCAACTTTTAAACCTAAGGTTTTAGCAGCATCTAACGCTAATTTTCGCTCTTCTGAACTGATACGAACCACTGATGCAGTACCACCAAGATGTAGATTAGCTCTAAACTCTCCTGGTGCCGCTTCACGTTGAATCGTCGCAACTACTTTGTTGTCGATTACAAAACAACGTAAGTCTTTACCATCCGCTTCTTTAACGAATTCCTGTACCAATAAATTTGCATGAAGGGCTTTAAATGCATTGATTACACTTTCTGCTGCTTTACGGGTTTCAGCCAATACCACGCCGCTGCCTTGAGTGCCTTCTAAAAGTTTTACAATTAATGGCGCACCACCCACCATGTCGATAAGGTCATTGGTATCAATAGGGGAATTGGCGAAACCAGTGGTAGGTATATTCAAACCCTTCTTTATCAATAACTGTAAAGAAAACAACTTATCTCGGGACTGAGTTATCGCTGTAGATGTGTTAGTGGTATAGATCCCCATACTTTCAAACTGACGGGCCAAGGCACAGCCATAGAAAGTCATACTAGGGCGAATTCTGGTGATAACGGCATCCAAATCATTCAGTAATCGACCGCCTCGATAATGAATCTCTGGCTCTTCAGCATCCATTTTCATATAACAATGGCGCATATTTAGAAATACGGCTTGATGACCATGTTCCTCTGCAGCTTCCATTAAACGTTGATTACTATAAAGATTAGGATTACTCGCTAAAATACCAATCTTTAAACCATCTTGAGGTTGCTTATTGGTGCCATAATGTCCTTTAAGTTGCTCTTTGCTTACACTGCCCAGGTTGCAACTTTCTGCCGGATCAACCAGCATTCTATGTCTCATTGCTTCGCGACCAAGCAACATGCGGTAACCCATCGAATCGCGATTGGTCAGAGTCAACTCAACATCCCAGCTATGATCGCCTGCACTTAATTGTGTGCTTATTACATAACGTTTTTCAGTGGTTCCGTTAGAGCTTTTAATGTTTCTTCTATCTACTACAGCGGCTTCACAACGAACAACAGTACGTCTATTTTTCTGTAACGGGTGAACCTCAAATGTTACCCAAGGGGTACCGTTACGTTTAAACGTACTGATATTATCAGCATGCAATGATGAAGTTTTTGCACCTGAATCTACACGTGCTTTAATTGCGGGAATACCCAAATTAGGGAAGCTGAGCCATTCTTCACTTCCTACAATTATTTTGTCATCCATTTATTGATCCTTTGTTTATCATTAGTCTGTTTATTGAGTTGGGGGATTTGTAATGTGTTTTTAGATTTATTATTTAAGAATAACTTCAAACTGTTAATAAATCATGAATTTATTTTTCATTCTTAGAAGCAATCTGATAATAGTTTCTGCATCGTGTTAAGACCTAAGTTACGAGTCAGTTCTATATTTCTTTCTGGGATATTCTCAGGGTTTGGATAGCTCTCTAATACTTTTTCTAAACTAGCTTCGCGAAGTAAATGTAGCATCGGGTAGGGTGATCGATTGGTGTAATTACTCGCGTCATTTTCATCGGAATCAGCAAATAGATACTGTGGGTGAAAACTGGCTAATTGGTAAATGCCTTCATAACCTTGTTTATGCATCAAGGCATCTGCTATCTCTAAAAAATCGAGATAATCATCAAAGTCAGAAAGAGAATCAGGAAAAATTAACAGGCTCGTTTCGATAGCAGCATCATTGTCGAGCTTTTCACAATTGATGATGAGTTGCTCAAGTTGTTGTTCGATTCCGGATTGTTCGATCAGTTCGTAGTAAATCGTGTTATTCACGAATTCGCGTTTAGCAAACGGACAAATTGAATGTTCGATAATAACCGTGTTTAGCCATTTTTGAGTTTGGCTAATTGCTTTAAATTCTGTATTTGATGTGGGTAAAGTAGTCATTCGTGTATTGTAAATACACCCCCCCACTTATAGCGAGTTTTTGTTTAAATATTTATGATTTTAATTCGAATATTGTAAATATACATCGATGAACCGAGCACTAAAGTGTTCTAACCAGATGGCTACGATCAAGAAGCGCCCCATATTTAAGTAGAATATTTACCGCTTCGCTGTTGCCTTCCTGAATTGCAAAAGTTAAAGGTGAGGTGTTATCGCTAGAATGTGTATTCACATTTGCACCTTGTTCCAGCAAGAATTTGATAATATCGTTACTACCCATTCTAACGGCACAATTCAGTGCTGTTTCTTTGAAGTTATCTTTAAGTTCTAAGTCAGCGTCATGATCGATTAACAACTTTATCATTTTTGTATTCTGAACATGGATAGCAAAGTGTAAAGGTGTTTGACCTCTAATCAAGAAATTCACATCGAAAGAAGAATCTACAATCACTTTTAAGGTATCGAAAATATTATGTTCTATTAAAGTAACAATCAGTATTTGTTGATGGATCTCACTAAGTTGATAAAATTTTAATAGGACTTCTTTACTGTTATTTAGAGCGTCATAAATCGAAATGATCTCTTCAATATTATCGTACAAGTTGCTTTCTGGGATTTTGTTTTTATCAGCACTTTTTTTTATATCAATATTTGAATTTGCCGAAGGCTTAAGCAATTTCAGAGTAGATGATAAAGATGGGAATTTCATAATCAGTGTGTTTCTTATTAACTATTTTATTTTAGTTATTGAGTTGTTAATTAAACGAGTAAGATTCATTGTAAAACACGGTTACTGAACTGATCGTTAATGACTGCTAATTAGCGGGATATTATTCAACTGCTATCTTTAGTTAGGCTGAAAAAATCGCTTATAAATAGTTTTTCGAATAGTTTTTTCTAGTTAGGCACCCTCCCACTTATAGGTACTTTTTTGATATTATTTTTTTAATATCTACCCTGAGCGTAGACTGTCTAACTCTGATCAATCCCAGTCTAGCTGTTAAGTACTTGAAATAATAACGCTATCTTTTTCTGCTTTTTTAATCATTTCTATGATTTGTTTATTCTTGAACTTAAGCGCAAGATCTAACGCTGTTTGACCTTTTTTGTTTTTAATAGAGAGGTTTACATCCTGCTTTAATAAGTATTCCAGCGTGTCTCTTTTTTTGCCCTTAACCGCCAGCATAACTATAGTCCAACCACTGTTTGTGGTTTTATGAATGTCTGCACCTTTATCGATTAATAATTTAAGCGTATCCAGTGAATGGTGACGAGCAGTTGATAGGGCAGCTGTCCAGCCCGTTTTATTTTGAATATCAACTTTCGCACCCTGATCTATTAAATATCTGATGACGTTTTTATGACCCCAACCAGCTGCTCTCATTAATGGCGTGTCTTTTTTATTTGTAGCAAGCGCATGAATATCAGAACCTTGTTGGTGTAAGAGTTTTACAACCTCTAAATGGCCATGTCTTGCCGCCAAATGTAACGCTGTTGAACCGTCTTTGTCACGCGCATGAATATCAACGCCATTCTTAAGCAACATTCTGACAACTTCATAATCGCCTTTACTACTGGCTTTTAATAAAATGTCTTGTGGTTTTTTAACAATGCTCAATAACTCTTTTACTGTATTAGCATGACTATAATGGGCTGCCAGCCATAGCGGTCCGTGTTTGAATTTGTTGGTACGTTCGAGATTAGCGCCAGACGCTAAAAGAATCTTTACAATGTCAGTGTGGCCATTGGCAGCTGCAGTCATTAACGGAGTGTTTTTTGATTTTTCGGTGGGCAGCTCTATATCAGCCGAATGCTTTAATAATTGTGAAACAACGTCAGTATTGCCTTTGTTGCTGGCTAACGAAAGTGGGCTCCAGCCATTATTGGAACGCGAATCGACATCGATGCCATTATCAATCAGATAGTCAACAAGATGGGGATGATTGTAATTAGCTGCATAATGTAGCAAGGTCCAACCATTCTTCTGTTGTTTTATATGTAGATTAGCGTCGTGTTTAACGAGTAATTCTATGGCCTCTTTATTGCCTTTATACGCAGCTGTAGTGAGTGGTGAAGAGCCACTTTTACCGACGGTGTTTACATCTGCTCCCTGACTTATCAGGTATTTGAGCATCTCAATGTCATCCGTTCTGACTGCACTTTTTAAAGCGCTTTCCTGGTCTTCATCTTTTAGTTCGAGGTCTGCACTGTTTTTCACCAGTACTTTAATCGCATCCAGATTTTTGTCTTCAATCGCAAAATGCAGCGGTGATTTTCCTACGTAAAGATAGTTAATATCAAATCCGGATTTAATGATTGAATCTAACAAATCAGAGCGTTTGAGTCTTATTAATGTAAAGAAAATTATTTTCTGGTTTGATGGATGAAGCTTATTGAATCTATTGAGTAGTGCAGTCTCTTCACTTTTCTCTGATTCCATTGTCAGAAAATCTTTAACGATAGAGCGGGGATTATTCTCTGCATGAGAAGTAATAGGAAGAGCAAGTAAAAGAGAAGATAGGCTGATCGTTAGAAACAATGGCGTGCTTTTCATAGGTTTTTATTATTATGTATGAGAGGTATTTTAAATAATAAAGGAAAAACAGGATGTTATGAAATCTATAAGACAAGAGGTGTCTTAGAAAATAACGATTTTTATTATTATACACCCCCCTACTTATAGGCGGTTTTTACAGGCACTTTTTTATTTGTAACTATCAATCACTCTCTGAAAACCTTTCTTCAGGGTGACTCTTTCAAAAGCCTGTTCTAATTGTTTGATCAAATTAGTGGGGACTGACTTTTTTGAAAAACCAAAATAAACCTGATTTGTGTTGATAACGAATGGGTCTACTTTATATTCCCCGGTTTTCATCAATTCAATTTCGGCAGATACACCGCTGTAATTCTGTCTTAATATCCCAATAATTCTGCCTAATTTAAGTTTTTTAACGTTGTTTTCCTGAGAGTATGTTTTCTCGAATTTATCAGCAAAAACGGGGTCATTTTCTATTTTATCTTTAAAGGCTTTGCCAAAATATGCCCCATGTTGAATGCCAATTTTACCGGGTAAGTTTTTGATGTCATCCAAGGATTGAATCTCTGTATTGACTGACTTTTTTAATAAAAGTTGAATCGTTTCATTGTTATGTGGACCAATAAAGTGGATGTATTCTTTTCTTTCGTCCGTAATTGACATATTCATCATCATATCAACCTGGCCTGATTTCATTAATTCTAGTGATCGAGCCCAATTGATATTCTCAAAATGTACGTCGCAATTTGCTTCATTGAGTAATTCTTTTGTTAAATCTATGGTTAAACCAACCCATTGTTTGGATTCGTCTTGATAAAATAATGGAGGAATTTGCGTGACACGTGCATTGATATTGCATGTTTCTGCATTGATTGCAGTACTGCTAAAAAATATAAAAACAACTACAACTACAACTACAAGTACATTAACTATACTTATAACCTGTTTCATACTATTTACCCCTGTATTTGTTGCTGTTTTAATGAAAGAGTCAGATAAAAGTTTACGTATGTCATTGCACGTTGATACATATTTGTATTTATTGATGTGCAATATAAGTTTTTGAAATAAAACTGGCAAGATAAAATTCCTTTATCATCTTATGGAGAGTAGGGACGTTAAATAGTTCAGAATAGTTTAACTATAGTTTTGTTTTGCTTTTGTTCTGTCCTGTCCTTATTCTAGTTTCGTTCCGGTTTCGTTTAAACGTATTGGAAAAAATAGCTGTTATTTTATTGTTGTTTCTATATCAGTTAGGAAGCGAAATAAGAACGTAATGTAAGCTGGGTAATGATAGCTGCACAACTATAGCTATTAGGTATATCGGTTTAATAATACACCCCCCTACTTATAGGCACTTTTTTAAAAAAAATATGACTAATAAGCATGAAACAGGGTGCTTATAGATATTTATTTGTAGCTTTCAATGACTCTATGAAATTCTTTATTATTTGTGGCTCTGTCGTAAGCTTCGTTTAATTTACTGATAATTTCAGGCAATACCGATTTTTTAGAAAAGCCAAAATACACTTCATTATGATGAATAATATATGGGTGAACTTTGTATTCATTACTATTGAGTAGATCTTTCTGGGCAGATACACCGCTATAGTTTTGGCCCAAAATTCCTATTATTCTGTCAGATTTCAATTTATTCAGATTAAATTCCTGAGAGAATACCACTTCAAATTTACCGTTAAATTCAGGGTCACTTTTCAGTTTTTCATGAAATTCTTTTCCATAAAAAGAGCCTTGTTGATATCCAACAATTCCGGGTAACTTTTTAAAATCCTCTAAAGAATTAATATCTATGGCTATATTCTTTTTCGTTAATAGCTGTGCAGTTTCGATGCTTTGCGGACCAATAAAATGAATGAATTTTTCTCTGTCTTTCGTTTTTGAAAGATTCATCATCATGTCAATTCCACCCGTCTTCAATAAATCTAATGATCGTGACCAGCTAATTGATTCGAAATCGCCTTTACATCCTACTTCATTTAGTAAAACATTCGCTAAGTCTACCGTTAAGCCAGACCATTCTCCAGAATCGTCCTTATAATATAAGGGTGGGATATTTGTCACACGTGCTTTTAGAATGCATGACTCTGCACTTGCTGAAGAAAGGTTGCTGATAGAGAAAAATAAGACGAGAAGAGTAACAACAACATTATTTATGAAGTTTTGTCTCATGTTCTCCTCCTTTCTGAATGACTATAAGATGAATATTAATGAATCTAGGTAACAAATATAACAGAATTAATGTTTTTCAAATTAACTTAAATCAACAATCCGCCTAACGGAGGGTAAAGGGCTTATTAATTAGTTTAATTGAACACGTTGTCCCCATGGGACTTGTCCTTTCCCTTTAATTAACCATACAACAGGGTAATTAGGCTCAGTAGGAAAGCTACCCTGTGCGTCTGTAAAATAAACCACGCAACCCGGTTGATTATCTTGCTGATGCACCCAGTTAAATACAGGTCTAAAATCAGTAGATCCGCCACCTGCAATAGTGTCTGGCAAGGTGACTTCTTCCCATGGTTCAAAGACTCTAGGAAAGCCATCCGCGATATCTGAATCACACGCTATCAGCGTTATTTTTGCGCGCATTTGACCTTTTATGGCATTAATTTCAGAGAGGCATTCGAGCAGTTCTTTATCGCTGACAGAACCACTCACGTCTAGTGCAACCAATACATTGATCTCTGAACTTCGTAATGTTGGAAAAATAGCCGGATCACCACGACGTGTGGAAGGTCGGGTATAGCTATAATCGTCACGCGCCATCGCTGTCATGTATCTGGCGAGTAACATCCGCCACGGTAAGTTTGGTTGTAATAATGTTTCAACCAGACGTTTCATCACGCCACTTAATTTACCCGCCTGTTGCGCTTGTTGCGCAGCACCTGCCATGCGCTGTTGCCATTGAATACTGAGTTCTTCTGCTTCTTGTTGATCTAATGGTGGTGGTGGCGCTTCAGCACCTCCTGCATTTTCATCAAATTCTTGTTGGCCGCTTCCTTCTGGATCTTTTTCTTCATCGCCTGAACTGCCTCCTCCGGACTTATCTTTGGTCGATTTTTCTTCTGGCGGCTTTGTACCTTCCTCTGTGTGATCTAGTGGATTATCGCTGCTATCTTGTCCACCTTCACTGAACTGGTCTTCTTTATCATAGAGATGTTGATCGAGCGTATCGCTCATATCGTTATCGTCGATTAAAGGATATATTTCTTCAGCCGTCATCCCTTCGTATTCTTTTAAATGCAAAATACCCGGTGGAGGAGTTAGGCCCTCGGCTAAAAGTATCGGGTTGATGGCATAATCACAGGCGAGATCCCAACGATGTTTGATACGATGTTCACGGCGCGCGAAATGAGATAACGCACAATGTAATGCTTCATGCGCGAGAATGAATTGTGTTTCAGCAGGGTTTAAAGCATCAATGAAATCAGGATTGTAATAGAACTTGCGTGCATCAGTGCCTGTAGTAGCGCACCAGGCAGGATCAGCCGCTTGAAGTGGTAATCTTAAGACCAAAGCGCCAAGAAAGGGTTTATCGAGTATTAATTTAGTTCGCGCGGCAGTAAGCTTGTTTTCAATGGCGTTAAGGTCAGACTGTTCTAAAGTATCAGTCATATAACATGATGTCGCCAATAGAACTCGCCCATTGGGAAAACTCGGGAACTGAAAATAACTCATCACCGACTGCGCGTAACATATCTGAAACCAGCATCACTCCCATTTCTTTTTGTCTAAAGGCTTTGGCGTAATTCAAAATATGGCCAAATACTTCGGCGGAGTTGCCAGCATCTTTGGATTTAATCGCTCGTCCAACTAAGGCACTGGCCACCGCGTATTGCAAATCAATTTCTTTTGGTGCTTTAACGTCTTCTCCCGTTAAAATAGCATCAAGATCTGGCATCTGGTCCATACTGTCGATAAATGCTTTTAACTCAACGCCAGCGGCAGGGCCAACACAGGCTTGTAAGGTGCCGAGCAGTACTTGAGGTGAGTCTGAAAACTTAATCAACGCATTATTTGCAAACTGCCAGGAACGTGGTGATGGAAATGCAACGGGATTATGCGCGGGATCAAAATCAAATAATAACTCCGGGCGAAAGCGTAAGAAGGCGATGATTTTTTCGCTGATGTCATTTTTATAGGCCCAGGCTACCCAATCATCCAGATTCACATCAACTTCATAATGAGAGAAGCGATTAGCTAGTGGTGAAGGCATGGTGTACGTCACGCCTCGATCACCTTGGCGGTTGCCTGCTGCAAAGATTGCCCAGCCATCGGGTACTTCATATTCACCTAATCTTCTATCTAAAATCAGTTGATAGGCTGCAGCAGAAACACTCGGTACAGCTGAAGTGATTTCATCGAGAAATAAAATGCCTTTTTCACCATGTTTCTCAATATTCGGTAACATCGATGGAATTGCCCATTCAACATTGCCACTGTCGTCATCTCGAAAAGGAATGCCACGAAGGTCACTCGGTTCCATTTGAGATAAGCGGATATCAATTACCGAAACCTGCTGACGATTTCCGATTTGGGCGATCAAATCAGATTTGCCAACCCCGGGAGGACCCCATAACATCACGGGTGTATGGCTTCCATCCTGAGCGCCAATGAATTCTTTATCGAGGACAGTATTTAATAAAGCTGGACGCATAACCTTTAATTTCTCGCTATTTGGACGTTGTTGATAGAGTGTTGGTAATTTGTTTTAAGTAGTGTAGACAATCCACTAATGCTTGAATACTCCTATTAAGCAATAGATTCATCAAATGTTTGAGATCATTTTCAAAGATATAAATAAAGGGATATATGCAGAACACATCAAAAAAAGATAAAATAAAGCTAACTAGATAATCTGGAAATATTATGTCTCAAGAAGTCGAGCACTTCACCAAGGAGAAACGCGTACTGGTAGCGATGCGTAAAACCTTATCAAGCATTGTCAAAGATGTTACCCCATCAAGTTCTGCAATCAAGTCACCACTTACAGAAACAACGATTGAAGATATTAAAATGTGTTTCGGTTTGATTGCTGCACGTGAACAGGAAATTGCGAAAGAAGCGGGTGTTGAACTCAATGAAAAACCTCACTTTACCGATGAGGCTTTCACTTCCAATGTAGTTTCTCTGGATTCTTTACAAATCACGATGAAAAGTAAAAGTGTGAGTAAAAGCTCAAACAAAAAGCCAGCTAAAAAAATATCTAAAAAATCAAATTATGATGATATCGACCCTACTGAAGAGGGTTTTGAATAATGGCCCAAAAAACATACGATGAGTACTCTACAGATGAGCTATTGCAACTAACACAAGGCGTTATGGGTTATTTGGATGGTTGGCAATTGTCCACTGAGCAGATGATTGCTGTGTTAGGCTTGAGTGATGATGCCAAGAATCGGCATTTACAAGGCTTTCGAATGGGAGAAAGAGCATTCCCTGAAAGCAGTGAACTGATGATTAGAATCGATCATATTATTGGAATCGCCGATGCGCTTAGAACTACGTTTCCGTTTAGCGATAAAATGCGCTTGATGTGGTTGCGTAAACCGCATAGACGTTTTCGTAAAAATACCCCTTTAGCTGTCATTATGCATGACGATTCTCCCAATGGTTTACTGAAAGTACGTATGGAAGTGGATTGTGCTTATGGCTACGCTATTTCTGAAGCGATGCAGGATGCGGCAAATAGTCGAAGTTAATTATTCGCTTAAGATATTTGATTTAGACAAGAGGCATAAAGAAAGTCACTGTGAGATAATCTCTTATCAAATGATATGAGTTTCACGAATGAACCAAGATGAATTATTAGCGCTAGATGCCAAACACCTTTGGCATCCGTATACGAGTTTTTCCAAACCCACCCCCGTACTTCCAGTTGCTTCTGCACAGGGTGTTTATATTGAATTGACTGATGGCACAAAGCTCATCGATGGAATGTCGTCGTGGTGGTCAACTATCCATGGTTACAATCATCCCGTTTTGAATCAAGCGTTAATCGATCAAACTCATAAAATGTCACACGTCATGTTTGGTGGTTTAACCCACGAACCTGCGGTGACTTTGGGTAAAAAGCTCGTGGATATCACCTGTGATAATTTACAACATGTGTTCCTGGCAGATTCAGGTTCAGTTGCGGTAGAAGTCGCGATTAAAATGGCACTTCAATATTGTTTTGCCCAAGGCCAAACACAAAAAACCAAACTACTTACTGCAAGAAACGGTTATTACGGCGATACATTTGGTGGCATGGCTGTGTGTGATCCCGTTAATGGCATGCACGAAATGTTTACAGGCGTATTACCTCAACACATCTTTGCCGAAGCACCGCAGACTTTAACTGAGAGTGGTGAAGAAGTTACCTGGAAGCCTGAATTCATATATGACTTCAAAACCAAGCTTAAACAAAATCACCAACAGATAGCGGCAGTTATCATCGAACCGATGGTGCAAAACGCAGGCGGAATGCGTTTTTATCACCCTGAATACTTGCAAGCTGTCCGAGAACTTTGTGACCAATACGATGTGCTATTAATTCTCGATGAAATTGCCACTGGCTTCGGTCGAACTGGAACTCTGTTTGCCTACGAGCAAGCCAATATCCAACCCGATATTCTAACGGTTGGTAAAGCACTTACAGGTGGCACCATGACATTAGCTGCCACACTAACATCCCGTAAAGTAGTTGATGGCATCGAAGCAGACGGCAAAGGTCTTTTAATGCATGGCCCAACCTTTATGGGTAACCCGCTCGCTTGTAGCGTCGCCAACGCCAGTATTGATCTGTTATTAAAATCCCCATGGCAAGATAGAGTTAACGCAATATCTGCACAACTCAAAGCCGAACTATCTCTTTGTAATCAATTAGACTGTGTAAAAGAAGTCCGGGTTAAAGGGGCGATTGGTGTCGTTGAATTGCATGAGCCGTTAGTTACAACATGGTCACAACCACGCTTTACAGAAAAAGGCGTTTGGTTAAGACCGTTTGGTAAATTGGTGTATTTGATGCCCGCTTATATTATGGAATCGGCTGAGCTTAGGGTTTTGACTTCTGCCATATATGATGTGCTTGGTGAATGGCAAAAAGAAAAAAACGCCTAAAAGTAGGGGGGTGATATAAATCGGTGGTGATAATAAACAGAGGGGTGACTTTACATAAAATTACAATCCAAAAACGTATTCCGTGCGTATATTTAACTATACTAAGATAAATGTTGTTTTATTTTAGATACTTAAATCAATGTTAAGATATAAAAATTCCATGAACCCCCCAAGGATGGATAAAATGTATAAGCTCGGTATCGTTGTAGTTTTTGCTTTTCTTATTAATGGTTGCACCTCTGCTCCACCATATTCTGATTCTGGCTATGTAGGTTCCGGTTCGTCGACCTATTATCGTCCCTACTACGATTCTTATTATTCCGATTATGATTATATTGGTTACAATCCATATTACTTTAATCGTTATCCCAATCGAAATACCAGGTCGTATACCACTAGATACAATGGCCATAAACATAAAAGTCGGAATAAACAGCATAATCGCAACCACATAAAACGAAATCATAACCGTGTTAAAAACGGTCATCCAAATCGTGTGCGAGGAAGTCAACCGAATAGAGTTAGTAATGGTCATCCAAACCGGGTACGTAATGGTAATACAAACAGAGTTAGAAGCGGACAACCTCACAAGATGAGAACAAGTGGAGTAAAGAGAAATCATACTAAACGCGATTATGCGAGGCAGCATAATCGCGCATCCAACTCTAATCGTAATCGTTCAAGATCTTCTAGTAATAGAAGACCATCGAGTTTCTTTAAAAAAACTACATATAAGTAGTGGGGTGTGAATTCAAGCGACGGTTGCAATCCAACATAATCATAAGTAAATCTAGCTTAGAATATACCTCTCACTAAAGTTATGTAACTCGTAATCATATTACTACGATATTGTAATTTGCTATACACCGTTTTTCATACGAAATTCTTTTCGTAAATTAAATAGAATAAGATTTCACTTTTACAAAAAGCTAACATTCTTCTTCTAAAATAATTTCTATATTTTCTTGATTTAAAGCAACTAAATTTCCAATAAATAAATTTTTTATTTAATTCTTAACAATTGTTAATTATTAAACTATATCAATAGTTTATATATGAACTGTCAGAGGCGAAATAGAAGTGTTCTGGTAAATCAGTTTTGTTAAACGTTCATTTAAATTTGAACATTAAATAAGGAAAATAGAGATGAAATTTAATTCTAAAATTAAATTGTATGCGACAGTTGGCTTGACTTTAGGTTTAGTTGTTGGTTGTGGAGGTGGTAGCAGTAGTGATGAATCCGATCCTGCACTAGCTGAGTTATCACCGGAGACGGGTGATATAATGGCTAATAATGTCTCAAAAGCTCTACCAGGCTGTACTTACACATCAGCGGATGCGGTTTTAGCCGCCCGTTCAAATGAAGATTTATTGGTGTTGTACAAAAGCACAATAGATGAGTACGCAAGTAAAGCTAAAGATGATTTAAGCGCTCGCACAATTAGTGCAAGAGATATTAATGAAGAATATCAAGGCAATTGTGCAGTACCAGGATCTTATTCTATTGTAGGAACACATGATGATGGTGTAGATGATGTGACATATACATTTACAAATTATTGCATACTTGTTGAAGGGGGTAGTTCAACTTTAAATGGCGTACTTGATGTTGATAATGTAGGGGTACCAAGCGATATAGGTCCCATCCCCCAGAATACTGCAGTTTCAACGGGTAGTAGTGGTCTTCAAATTGCAGAACAGACTGGAGAAGGTGCAATCTATAACCATGTAGCAAAAATTGATAATCTTCTATACAACTATGGTAATGGATTTGCGGATCCTATAGTAACTGCTCCTAATAAATTGGAAGCTAATTCCATAGTTATAGTTGATGGAAGAGATAATAAAGAATTTAATGTCTCTAATGTTAAAATCTCAGGATACACCGATGGGGTGAATGACATAATTAAAATAGAAGGAACGACTTATAAAGATCCTGATACTGGCTCTATCAATATTTCAACAACTGATCTTCAGATAGATGAAAACGGAGTTTTAATAAGTGGTTCAATTACTGCAACAGGTTCAGATGGTTCAACTATGGTGATGAATCCAAGTGCAACCGTAGATAATGCCTTCGATGTAGTTGTCGGTGAACAGATGTTAGGTGTTATGGATTGTTCAAACTTATCTTTAGATGACATCGTAGATAGTCAGTAATTTAAAGTTTAAGTTTAGTCAGATAAGCGTTTGATGAGTGGGGGTGTAGCTAGAGCGAGTAGCTCCTTAAGTTAATGGTGTTAAGTTACACTCCCTACTAATTTATAATAAGGATGTATTGTGCTAATAACAATTCTAAAATATGCAACCAGAAACATTCTTAGATCACGGATGCGGTCATTTTTTACACTCTTATCAATCATGCTTATTATTACTCTCTATACAGTTCTAACAAGTGTAGGAAATTCATTTACCTCTCAAATCAATAGAGTTACTAACCAACAAGATGTTGATATTGCGGTACAAGCAAGATATGCATCTTCACCAGTTTCATCAAAAATATCCTCTGCTATTGTGAATGAAATAACTAATTATAAATCTGTCAAAGATAGTGAATCGATTTTAATTAGTAAGAAACGAGTGAGGGGAGAATCATCGGTATTTCTTTTAGGAGTATCTAATTATTCTGTTTTTGCCCAAAGATTAGGTTTCAATATCATAGAAGGCAGACAGATATCTGATAAAAGCTCTGAACTTGTTATTGGGGATAAATTATCAAAGGTACTTAACTTAGGAATTGGGGATAAAATCAAACTCGACGGGGGTAATGAATATATCGTCACGGGTATTTACTCTAGTTGGTTAAATTTTTTAAATTCTGGAATAATTTTAGATCTAGAATTATCACAAAAACTGACAGGTAAGAAGGGCTTTTCGAGCTTACTTTTTTTGTCACTTAAAGATAGCAATGATACAAAGCGAGTTGTAAATCTGATTAATAATCAATTCCCTGAAATGAGGGCAATAGAAAGTTTACAGCTTCCTGATTATATGGGGCCGATAAAGAGTGTTTTTTTCTTTTCAAAAATTGTATCACTTTTAACCCTTGTTATTGCTGTTGCGGTTTTATTGAATACTTTTATTATGGCGATCAGTGAGCGTACGAAAGAAATAGGAATACTAAATGCCATCGGTTGGCCAAGGTCGTACATTATTTTTACAATTTTGATTGAATCATTACTTTTATCATTTGTTGGTGGAATATTAGGTTTTATTACAGCCTATCCAGTGATGTTTTATCTAAGAAATAAATTCACAACTGTATATATGTTTTTGCCAGATTCACCATCACCGGACATTTTTATTAATGTGATGTTTATATGCTTTTTGGTCGGTTTGATTAGTACAATTTTTCCTGCTGTTTATGGTACTCAAATACAAGTGTCTAAGGCGTTACATCATGAGTAGTTTAGTAACAGTAAAAGCAATTAATAAAATATATGAGGATGGTCTTATACGGGCATTAAATGGTGTAGATCTAGTGCTAGAACATGGAAAAATATATGCATTAATGGGGGCTTCCGGGTGTGGTAAGAGTTCTCTTCTAAATATAATAGGCACATTGGATAATGCCACTAGTGGCGACATCACTTATGAAGGTACTCA
Organism: uncultured Cocleimonas sp.; assembly: GCF_947495625.1. Taxonomy (GTDB): domain Bacteria; phylum Pseudomonadota; class Gammaproteobacteria; order Thiotrichales; family Thiotrichaceae; genus Cocleimonas. The sequence continues at coordinate 159,263 of NZ_CANLZW010000004.1, read as the reverse complement.
TAAAGATGAAATCTTATCCATGTCTAAATTTAGGCAGGAATTTGTTGGTTTTGTTTTTCAGTTTCACCATCTTATTCCTGTTTTAACATTACGTGAAAATGTTGAATCGGCACTTTTACCTATACATCGATTTACTCTATTAGAAAGAAAAAACCTAGCCATGGAAAGCCTTGAAGAAATGGATATAGCACATTATGCGAATTCTTTTCCTGAAAAAATATCAGGTGGTGAACGCCAACGTGGTGCGATTGCAAGAGCATTAATAAATAAACCTAAATTATTATTAGCTGACGAACCTACCGGCAATGTTGATTCAAAGACAGCTAAAAAAATTCTTGTAAAAATGAGGGATTATGTATCTACATACAATTCTACTATATTAATTGCCACACATGATAAAGATGTCGCAGAGCTTGCTGACGTTGTAATCCAGATGAAAGATGGAAAAATTATTTTTATTGAGGAGAATTTATCTATAAACAATGGAAAATTAAAATCTAACTAAAATAATTAACAAATCTATTATTTTGCAGTCTTCATAAAATATTCTTCCTAGGTGTACATAAATGAAAAAATTAGTTCTTTTCTTATTAATACTCTTAAGTTTAGTCGGTTGTGGTTCAGGAAGCACTTCAAATCCAGTAACTAGAGATAATGTTACACAAGAGGATGTTGTGGATAGGTATGCCATTGATTATCTATCGAATAAATCTTATATTTTTTCAGCGATAAACCCTGATACAAGAGAACTAAGTTACCAGTCATTAGAACGATTTGATCTGATTTTTGTTGGTTATGATCTTTATAACTCAAGTTCTACAAATGATTACACCGATATTTTAGCAAGAGCAATTCCTGGTATTTATACACACATGCTTATGTACATAGGTAAAGATTCAGATGGGTTTGCTTATGCTGTAGAAATAAATTCTACTGAAAATCAGAGTTACACATTAGGTTTAGATGGTTTAAACATAGATGGTAACTTGTTTGTATATTGTTTAGGTGCAGATTTTGCTCAGCAAGAATGCCCCGAGGATAGATATATACATGGTTTAGAAAAATATGATTATATGTGGGCAAAACAGTTAGTCCCTGATTTAAAAAAATCTTTGTTTGAAAATGAAGCAGAATTAATATCAACCATTAAACAGCATTTAATCAATGAGTTTCCATCTCAAATCCCTTTTCATATAGGACCAGAAACAAAAATAACAAAAGTTATTCCACTTGTTGATGATGGACTAAAAAATGGTGCTGATTGCACAGCATATATTGTTTCTTTATTTGAGGAAGTTGCAGAGGTATGTCTTGATGATGTCAGAATTAATGCGGCTGAAGGAACAGCATATTATTTGGATGATCCAATAGGCCAAGAAACAATAATTCCTGAAGAATATAATATTTTTAGTGAAGGTGATCTGTATTTTTCTGAAGTACTAACGACGTATGGATATTCATTTGTAGATAATTTTCCCAGAAAAACATCTTGTCCAGATAGCAGGGAGGTTGTTGGTATACCTCTTCCAGATCTAGTATTTAATAGCCCTAGTTTAATGGACGTTCCCACAGTCGAATGACGCTAACATATAATTCTTCTTGAATTCCTACATAACTTAATCTTTATAGAGCTTTGGATTAAAGGTATCTCGTAAGAAGTCACCGAGTAAATTAATCACGATTACCAGTACAATTAAAAATGCTCCGGGAATCAAGGTAATCCACCACGATCCAGAGAATAAATACTGTTTGCCAATACTAATCAACGATCCAAGACTTGGTTCGGTTACTGGCATTCCTAGTCCAAGGAATGACAGACTGGCTTCGGTAATAATCGCATTGGCAATCTGAACCGTTGAGATTACGAATATAGGCGAAAGACAGTTAGGCAAAATATGTTTAAACATTATTCTGATAGGACTAAACCCCATTACTTTTGCTGCATCTACGTATTCTTTCTCTTTTTCTGCCAGCACACTGGAACGAACTGTTCTGGCGATTTGTGGCCATTCTGCGAGTCCAATGATTAAAATCAGTATTACCATCGCCCATTGATTAAACGCGTCGCTACCAAAGGCGCTTTGAACGATAGCCAGAATAATAATGGCAACCATCAACGTAGAAAAAGACAACTGCACATCTGCAATACGCATCAGTAAATTATCCGTTCTACCACCAACATAACCGGCAACAAGACCAATCGTAATACCGATTACTCCCTGTAGTAACACCGCAAGAATGCCAATCATCAAAGAGACACGCATACCATAAAGTATGGTGCTCCATAGATCACGACCTTGATCGTCTGTACCTAAAAGAAACCGTGGATCTCCACCTTGTTGCCAAACGGGTGGCATTTCAGAATCCATGATATCCAGAATCTGTAAATCATAAGGGTTATAAGGCGCTACTAATGGCGATAGGATTGCAAGTAGAACCAGTATGAGAAAAATAATAGTACTAATGATCGCTAGTTTATCGCGTTTAAAATGGTAGAAAAAATCAGACGCTAAAAAGCGCTGAAACTTTGAATCTTTGCTTGTAGAGTCATTCATTATTTACTTTTACCCAATAAATTAACCGTTGGGTTGATGACGCCGTAGAGCAAATCCACCAGCGTATTAACAACAACAAATAGAAAACCTACAAACATAATGTAAGCGACGATCAGGGGAATATCAGAACGATTTACCGCCTCTAAAAACATAAAGCCCATGCCCGGCCATTGAAAAACTGATTCTGTTAGAATCGTGTAAGCGACCATGATTCCGATCTGAACACCGCCTACAGTTATGACGGGTAACATGGTATTTTTTAAGGCATGTTTGAAATAGATTTTGCCTGCTTTCAAGCCTTTTGCTTTTGCAAATTTAACGTATTCAGAGCTTAACACTTCGAGCATTTCAGCTCTTACTAAGCGTATGAATAACGGCAACATGATGGATGACAAAGCGATTGCTGGCATGATGATATGCATGATGCCGTCTTTACTGAGGAAATTCGTTTCCCAATATCCAAACAGGTGAACGGTTTCGCCGCGGCCAAAAGATGGCATCCAACCGAGCTTTACTGAAAAAATGTAGATTAAAGCTAATGCAGTAAGGAACACGGGTATTGAAATACCCACGATACTTACCGCCATAATGAATTTACTAAACCAGTGTTTGGGTTTTATGGCGGAAAAAACACCCAGCGGGATAGAAAGAAAAATGATAATTAGCGACGCGGCAAAGGTAAGCTCCAGGGTCGCGGGTAGTTTCTTCAGGATAACTGTCATTGTCGGTAATTTATGGAAATAGGATGTACCTAAATCACCGTGTACTGCATCTTTAATAAATCGAAAATATTGAACTAAGAATGGATCATTCAAGCCCATTTCATCACGCATAACCTCTCTTTCTGCCTGCGATACTGATTGTCCTGTCATTTCCCGTAAAGGGTCACCTAATTTATCTTTAATAGAAAAACTCAGGAGGCTAATGATTAGCATCACAACGATGGCTTGTATAAACCGTTTAAGCAAAAATTGCAGCATAGTAGGGCGTGAATATTATTAGTGTAGTTAATAAAAAGCTGGGTAAGGTTGAAGCCTATACCCAGCATTAGTCATTAATTGTAAAAATTAATGGAGTCGATTGGTAAAACTAGTCAATAGCAAGATCGCCAATGTAAGGGAAGTTCATTGCATTTACGATCGGCTTGATGTTTACACCTTTACGCGAAGCCCATGCAAGATTCTGCCAATGTAGCGGGATAAAAGCAGCGTCATCATAAATCTGCTTTTCTATAGACTTCAACATAGCAGCACGCTTAGTATCGTCTGTTTCTTTGTTAGCTTTCATCGTTGTTTCATCAACCATTTTACTGCTGTAGTTTCCTGAGTTATAAGCACCCATACCGGTTTCTTTGTTAGGCGTCATAGCCAGGAATTCATAGAAGTTTGCGCTATCTTCTGTATCAGAATGCCAGCCGATCATCATCATGTCAGCTGCGCGCTTATCAAACTCAGGCCAGTACTGTGCTTTCGGCATGGTTTTAAGGTCAACTTTGATATTGATTTTAGATAGCATTGCAGCAACCGCCTGCGCGATTTTTTCATCATTTACATAACGGTTATTTGGCGCCATCATAGTTACCGAGAAACCATCTGGATAGCCAGATTCACTCATGAGCTGTTTAGCTTTTTCTAAATTAAAACGAGGCTTAAGGCTTTCGTTATAACCCAGGTAACCTTTAGGGCTCATCTGTCCGGCGGTGGTTGCAAAGCCTTTCATGATCTTTTGTACAATACCTTCATTGTTAACAGCGTATGTCATTGCCTGACGTACTTTCTGGTCTTTGAACTCTTTACGGCGTTCCTGATTAAGCTGAAAAGTTATTACACGAGTGCCAGCCATAGTCACCAATTGCACTTTGTCATTAGCTTCGATCTGACCAAACTCATTTGGTGCAACAGGTGCGATAAAGTCAACATCACCTGATAATAAAGCAGCAACACGGGTTTGGTTGTCTTTAATCGGCGTCAAAATGACCTGGCTAACATTACCTTTTGAGTCTTTATCCCAGTAATCGGCAAAACGATCAAATACCACTTTTACGCCTTGTTCACGAGATGTAACTTTGAAAGGACCTGTTCCCGAGGTATTGGATGAAGCAAAAGAAGCGCCGTCTTTAACGATTTCTGCTTTGTCTTTTCCATTCGCGTCTTTGCCTGCATAGAACTTACTATCCATTGGGAAGATGTAAGTCGCAGTGTGCATCACTAGTGGATAAGGTCCATCAGTTACTAGATCAATAGTATTATCATCAATAACGTTTAAGGCTTTAAAGTTCGAGAAAATACCTTTGAAATCTTTACTGGTTTTTAGACGATCAAACGTCCATTTAAAGTCAGCAGCTGTTAGCGTATTGCCCGAATGGAATTTAACCCCTTCACGCAGTTTAAAACGAACAGTATTTTCATCTGTACGTTCCCATGATGTCGCTAAACGTGGCTCAAAAGATAAATCCTGTGCCCAACGCACGAGTGGATCATGCGTCATGTGTGAGAGCTGTAACATACCGCCAGATAATTGTTCATGAATATCTAAACTGACAGGATCAGCGTCATACGCTAATTTAAGTGTTTTAGCAGTAGCTGGGTTTAGTACGAGTAAACTCGTCAGGAGAAGTCCGCTGACTTTTCCGATAAAACCAAGTTGTTTCTTCATGTTTTAACTCCCTATTTATTTTGATTAAGGTTTTTGGATAACTTAAAAGACTAAATAATTTTTAGACTTTATGAGTTTAGTACAGATTTTTGGAACTGCTTTTTAAATTGGACTATTAGTTTTGGACTTAAATCAGCACTTTAAATAAGCATGGCTAATATTGCTAATATAAATTTAAAGTTTAAATAGCCGAGTTAGCAGATGAGTCACTCGTAATATCATCAAAACGAGGCATTAGATCAAGCAATTCTTTAGTATATGTATCTTTAGGATGTTCAAACAGATCTTCAGTATCTTGAAGTTCAAGAATTTTACCTTGTCTCATAATGGCAACCCGATCACACATTTGGCGTATTACCGGTAAATCGTGACTAATGAAAAGCATGGTTAGACCTAATTCATCCTGTAAATCTTTTAGCAGATTAAGGATTTGAGCTTGAACAGATACATCAAGCGCGGATGTTGGCTCATCGCAGATAAGTAGGCGAGGGCGTGTAGCTAGTGCTCTCGCAATCGAGATTCTTTGGCGTTGACCACCTGAGAATTCGTGCGGGTATTTAACCCCGGATTTACGGCCTAAACCAACATGATCAAGCAGGTCACCCACAATCCCTTCTACATCTTTTTTATCGGCAAGATGATGGTACAAAATCGGTTCAGCAATAATGTCTTTGATATGCATTCGTGAATTGAGACTAGAATAAGGGTTTTGAAAAATCATTTGTAGACGTTGTCTAACAGACTTTATTTTTTCTTTGTCGGGATTGTTTATTAGCTCAACACCATCATAAACAATAGACCCAGAATCTGGCTGTTGTAAGCCTGCTATCATCCTGGCGATGGTAGATTTTCCAGAGCCACTTTCTCCTACCAATCCAAAAGATTCTCCTTGTTTTACGCTAAAGCTAACATCGTGAGTCGCTTGAAGACGTTTTTGATTCTTTTTGAAGAAGGCATCCTGAGTTAGAAAACTTAAATTGAGGTTTTTAATGACTAACAAGTCATCAGTATTATGATGCTGAGAACTCTGGCCTAGCCAGTGAGTGGTTACATCAATTGATTTTAAACCAGACGCTAAGCTCTCTATAGTCTCCACTAATGGAAATCTATCAACTTTTTTCCCTGCTAATGGCACAGCACTAATCAGGCTTTGGGTATAAGGGTGTTGTGGATTACCCAAAACATCCTTGGTAGCTCCGATTTCTACCAATTCTCCACGATAAAGAACGGCCACGCGATCTGTTACATTAGCAATAACACCCATATCGTGTGTGACTAACATACAACCCACTTGTAAATCGGTGCATAAATCCTGAATCAGTTTAAGTATTTGGTCCTGAACAGAGACATCGAGTGCAGTGGTTGGCTCATCGGCAATAATGAGATCGGGCTCACCAGATAAAGCAATAGCAATCACTACGCGTTGACGCATACCACCTGAAAATTGATGAGGGTACTGTTTGATTCTTACTTCAGGTTCAGGAATGCCTACTTTGTTTAGTAGTTCGATAGACCTCTCTAACGCTTCTTTGTAGCTAACATCAAGACAATTAATAATGGTTTCCACCATTTGATTTTCTATGGTGAATAGAGGATTCAATGATGTCATCGGGTCTTGAAAGATAAACCCGATCTTAGAGCCCCGAATCTTTCGAATTGCTTCGCCTTGAAGACCAGAGATAAACTTACCATTGAGAGTCACTTTACCGGATGAAACTCGACCGGGTTTACTTAATAACTGGACAATTCCGTTTCCAATTGTGGACTTTCCTGCACCGGATTCACCCACTAATCCAAGAATTTCTCCTGCATTAATAGTTAAACTAACGTTATCAACAGCAACTTCAGTGCCATGACGATTGGGGAATTCTATAGTAAGGTTTTCAATTTCTAAAAGTGACATTAACAGCTCAACTCATATTTAATATGAATTTAGTTTAGGACAGCTAATCAATTAAAACACAAAAAGAATCTTAAAAATGATGAGTTCATGAGATAAATCATGCTGATAGAGATTATTCTAATGTGATCTCAAATAGTTATAGACTAAAAAAGTGCCTAAAAGTAGGGGGGTGACTATTTATTACTCTAATAACAGGAATATCTGGAAAATATTGGATAACACTAAGTGTTATCCAAAAAAAGCCACAGCATAAACTGTGGCTTAAGTATTAAAACAACAAGTAACTTAACTTACTCAACATGTAACTCAATGCGTAACTACGTTTTTTAACTAGTTACATTTAGTACCTGTAGGACAACCTTCTTCGACAAATATTACGATTAATGCTGAATCAAGGTGCCCATTTTCATCCTTTATGTCATACCAGATATTTTCTGTACCGGTAAAGCCAGCAAAAGGTGTATATACGATTTGATTTCCACTAATGACTGCATTTCCGTTACTACCAGAATCTACCGCTATGATTTGTAAACCATCGCCGCCATCATTTGCAAGTGCATTTATGGTTATCGCTGTTCCTTTAGTCGTTGTTACATCATCTGATTCAGCATCGATAGTGGAAGTACCTGTAACACCTTCCACATTAACGATAACATCACCAGTAGCTGTATGTCCTTTTTTATCAGAGATGGTATAACTTAGGCTATCAACACCTGTATCACCTTTACCACAGGTATTTAAAGGAGTGTAAACAATGCTGTTACCTGAAACTGTAGCAGTACCCAGGTTTGCACCGGTTACGCTAACTAACTCCAATGTATCACCATCTGGATCTGTATCATTACCTAAAACATCAATAGTGATAACACTACAACCTGTTGTTGCTGTGTCTTTTACGGCATTAGGTGCTTTGTTAACCGCTGTTACAATAACAGTTTCAGTAGCCGTTGCCGTTCCGCCATTACCATCAGAGATAGTGTACTGGAATTTATCTGACCCAGAGAAACCAGCTTTTGGTGTGTAAACTATAGTTTGACCCTTAATAACTGCTGCACCGTTTGCAGGTTTATCTACATTAGTAATGGTCAAGTTATCACCATCAGGGTCAGAATCATTAGAAAGGGTAGCTAATGTCACTGCAGTTGCTTCCGGTGTAGTAGTGGAATCATCTTTAGCAATCGGTGCTTTATTAGGCACAACTACTGCCTTAATGGTAATAGTTTCAATTGCTGTTGCAGTGCCACCTTTACCATCCGAAATAAAGTAGGTGAAAGAGTCCTCTCCAACAAATCCTGCTTCTGGTGTATACACTATCTTATCGCCATTAATTACCGCTTTACCATTAGATGGATTACCTATGCTGGTGATTGTGAGTGTGTCTCCATCAGGATCAGAATCATTTGATAAAGTATTCAAGGTTACTGGGGTGTCTTGATTTGTTGTTACAGAGTCATCCTTGGCAACGGGCATTTTATTCGGCTCAACTACTGCAGTTATTGTAACTGTTTCAGTTGCTGTTGCAGTGTTGCCTTTGCCATCTGAAATAGTGTAGCTAAATGAATCCTGACCGACATAACCATTATCAGGTGTATATATGATTTGATTACCACTGATTTCGGCAGAACCATGAGAAGGAGAACCAACAGCTGTGATTGTTAAAGTATCATTCTCTGGGTCGGAATCATTCGTTAAGCTATTAAAACTTACCGGAGTATTCTGTAATGTTGTTTTATTATCATCCACGGCAACAGGAGCTGAGTTAGCAGCAGGGTCGACAACGACAGTCACTGTTGCTGTATCTGAGCCGCCGCTACCGTCTGAAACTGTGTATGTGAATTTATCATCAATATCACAAGCTGCACCGTTAGAGGTATAGATCAGAGTGCCATTAGATCCTTGAGTTACCGAACCATTGGCTGGCTGTGTGAAACTGCTGACAGATAAGGTGTTTCCATCGGTGTCGGTATCATTCGATAACACATTGATCACAACGTCATCATTACAAGCCACTTTACTAGCATCATTGACCGCATTCGGTATTGCGTTACCAGAGGCTGTAACAATTACTGTTTCAGTCGCTGTTGCAGTATTGCCATTGCCATCAGATATTGTGTATGTGAATGTTTCAGTACCAACAAAATCAGTATCCGGAGTGTATATGATTTCTCCACCACGAATGACTGCGGTTCCATTTTGTGGGTTGCTTACGTTTGATATTGTTAAAGCATCACCGTCTGGGTCTGTATCATTAGATAAGGTAGTCAGTGTCACTGCTTGATTGACAGGCGTAGTTGCATTGTCATCTGTCGCTACTGGTGCAGAGTTGGTAGGATTTGTAGAACCTGTGATCGTAATCGTTTCAGTCGCTGTTGCATTGCCGCCATTACCGTCGGAAATGGTGTATGTAAAGCTGTCAGTACCGACATAACCAGCATCTGGCGTATAAATAATCTGACCACCTCTGATAACTGCCGTACCATGTGCTGGGTCACTGACATTGGTAATGGTTAATGTATCATTTTCAGGGTCTGAATCATTATCTAGAATATTAAGTGTAACGGCTTGTCCCATTTGTGTCGGTGTAGTTTCGCCCACAGCAATAGGTGCTGAATTTTCAGGTTTTTTAACGGTTACTGTTACCGTAGCGGTGTCAACATTGCCACTAGGATCTTTAACTTCATAAGTAAACTTGTCAGTACCATAGAAGCCCGGGTTTGGGGTATATACCAACTTGCCATTTACAATCGAAACCACACCATTAGCAGCTGCAGCTACGACACGAGTAATAGTCGCATCGGCATCATCGTTGCTGAGCACATCGATAGTCACTGCTTCGCCTTCTTCTGTTGCACTTACTTCATTTGCTGCGACTACTTTATCATCAGCTTCAACCGAGATTGTTACAGTTGCTGTATCTGTTCCACCATTTCCATCAGAAATCGTATAAGTGAATTGATCATCAACACCACAACCACCGCCATTAGCCGTATAAATGAGTTCGTTATTCGCTCCACGACTAACCGTACCGTTTGAAGGCTGGGTAAAGCTTGTTACATTTAATGTGTCGTTATTGACATCTGTATCGTTAGCAAGAACATTAATTGCTACTGATTGACCACATTCTACTTTTGTCGAATCATTAGTCGCGACTGGGCCTTGATTGCCAGGGGTAGTCGTAGAACCTTCGGTAGTTTGATAAGTATTAACACTTCTATCGTGCTTAATATTATTGTGAAGCGCACGGGTAATCCAGGCCGGTGAATTTTTGATTGTTTCGGTTTTCCAGATAACGCGTGGTGTTCCTGGTTGTCCGCTATCAATCATGACATTTTTTGTGCCATTGGGAACATTTTTGAAACCACTGACTACTTGACGGGTGCCTGTTTGTACTCTTTGTTGTGCCGTTTTGTCTTCAACATAACGCTGGGATTCTGTAACGTATTCGATATCGACACGTCGATTTTTGAACCCTTGTCCTGGTACGTTAGGATATTTGGGATGAGCTTTACCTAAACCACGAGAAACCAGATGATCAGGGTTGAAACCGTTTTTAATTAAGAATTTCTTTACAGAATTTGCACGTTTCTCAGATAAAATCTGGTCATATACGGCATCACCTAAACCGCAGGTATTACCAGTGATTCGGATATTACCCTTATAACCTGTTTTACGAATTTCTGCAGCGACTTGAAGTAAACGGGTTTTTGCAGAAGGAATTAATTTAGAACTATTGAGTTTAAAGAACGTTTGTCCTTCAAGTTCCATAGTGCTTTTAACTAAACGTTTTTTGCCGGTGCCAACGTTTTTATTTCCATAAACAGGGACTGTTTTGTAAGTCGGTACACGTTTATATTGTGTGCGTTGTTCATAACGAGGTGGTGTTGCTTTCCCCGGTACTTCTACACGAACTCGACGAGTTGTCGATTCGGCGCGGAATGCACTTCCAAAGTCGTAACGATAGCCAACACGTCCGCTTACATCTGCATCTGAGCTTCCACCATCATTATAACCACCGCTGCGTTTAGAGCCTGAAACATCAACGGATACACTGTGGCCTGTTCCCTGGAAGAATTTTTCTAATCCAGCAGATAAAGTAGTATTGCGAGCATCTTTCTCTCCAGCGCCAACTTTATCACTCCATTCATGATCTAATCCGGCACGTACACGCACATTAGCATCAGGAATAAATTTACCGATAGTTCCACCTACACCGTAATCATAGGCACGATCGCTTACTATTTTACCATCAACAGGTCTTGAATCTTTTCGACCAGATAAACCTTTACTTACGTGTGCATCCCAGAATAAGTTCTGATTTTCACGACCATAACCGACAGTAGCTTTATCATGACCTGCTTCGTTTTTATCGTATGCTGCAAATATTTTATTTACGTGTGAAGCATTGCCCAATTTATCGCGTGAGACCCAGTTATGATTAACTTGAACGCCGCGATCTAATAAGCCTTTGTCCTCACCTTCTATATCATAACCTGCCCAGAGTCCAACTCCAGTACTGTGGTTTTGACCTTCTGAAATTACCTGATTAAATTCTACATCGACGTCGCCGTCATCTGTAACACCAGCTCCAATACTGGTTCTACCACCTACATATTCATGGTTTGCCCGGCTTACTTGTCTGGCATCTTCATAATGGCCATCTTGATATTGTTGTGATGCTGATGGTGCAGCAAATGAAGGTGATGTAAGAACTGCAGCTGAACTGAAGACGAACGGAAGGAACGCCCACGTGTAAGTGGTAAACTTTTTAGACATTATTAATTTCTTTGGTGGTTATATTATTTTTATATTTATTTTTCTAAGCTGTGACTGCTATCGCTTTACAACACTATGAATTACATGTGAATTTTCAAAATATACTGAGAAGCCTGAGTAATCCCAACGAGTGATTTTTGGGTTACGTTTAGTTACTTTACCTTTTGATACTTTGATTCTTTGAGCAGGACCGAAACGCTTTTTTACCTGTTTCATGCTTTGACCATGTGTAGGCAGATTCGCTTTCTTTAATACTTTTGCATGCGGGCCAATCGCTAATATTTCTGCACTTGCACTCATTGGTATCATTTGTGCACTAAAAGCAAAGGCTGCGCTAAGGAGTAGGGGTTTAATATTCATTTTTATTTTCTCTTCTTTATGACTATTTTTATTAATTCGTTGTCAAATTTTTAAGTATGTGTTTTCTTTTACAATTTTGTTACTTATTCATACAGTCAGGGCTATAATCCGCACCCATGTTTAAACCATTAGAACTCTTTGTCGGTTTGCGTTACACACGCTCAAAGCACAAAAATAACTTTATATCGTTTATTTCCTTGGCTTCCATGCTTGGGATATTATTTGGGGTTCTTGTACTTATTACCGTTCTTTCCGTAATGAATGGGTTCGAGAAAGAGCTTAGGGATAGAATACTAAGCATGGTTTCGCATGTCACCATTAGTGAGACAAACGGTTTGCTCTCAGATTGGCGGAAACAACAGCAGGAACTTGTTGATATGCCAGAAGTTATTGGCTCTGCACCATTCATCAGAAATCAGGTTATGTTAAGCGCAAATGGTGAACTTCGTGGCGTTTTACTCGAAGGAATTTTACCAAAAGAGCAGCCAAAGGTGGGGGGTGTGCATAATCGAATGCTGGAAGGCAGTTTTGATGATCTTCAACCGCGTGGATATGGTATTGCCTTAGGCGTAGAACTTGCGCAACAACTAGGTGTGTTCCCAGGGGATAAGGTAACGGTTGTAACACCCAGGTTTAGAGTCACTCCCGCTGGCATGATTCCCAGAAGTAAACGCTTTACCGTGGTTGCCGTGTATAAAATCAATATGGCAGAATATGATAGCGCGACAGCATTTATACATATGCAAGACGCCTCCAAGCTGTTTTCAACCAAAGAGAATGTCACGGGTATTCGTTTAAAATTAACCGATTTATTTGATGCGCCTTCAGTATCAAAAGAATTATCTGAAAAACTCGGTGATGAATTTACGGTTACTGATTGGGGACAAGAAAACAAAAGCCTGTTTCAAGTCCAGAAGACTGAAAAAGTAGTGATGTTCTTCATCCTGTTTTTGATTGTACTGGTCGCAGTGTTTAACCTGGTTTCATCGCTAGTGATGGTGGTGAATGACAAGCAAGCTGATATCGCGATTCTACGTACCCAAGGTATGTCGGCCAAACAGGTCAAACGAATATTCATGGTTCAGGGGATTATTATCGGTTTGTTCGGTGCGATTCTCGGGGCGATTTTAGGTGTATTACTGGCACTGAATATCGGCACAATTGTTGAATGGATAGAAACACTCTTCAATATCGAGTTATTGCCTCAGGATTTGTTCTACGCTAGTTCTAAATTTCCATCAGTCGTGGATTTTAAACAAGTGATAGGCATTTCAATCGCATCGTTTGTTCTCGCAATTTTAGCAACGTTATATCCTGCAAGTCGCGCCGCTAAAGTTCAACCTGCTGAGTCTTTGCGTTATGAATAAACTGATTAATTTAATAAGCAATAAGAGCGAAATTTAAGTATATGTTTCAGCCACTATCCGCTTTTATCGGTTTTCGCTATACCAAGGCGAAGAAAGACAACCACTTTATTTCATTCATTTCATTGGCCTCAGTGATAGGAATTGCGCTGGGTATCATTGTTTTGATTACTGTTCTGTCAATCATGAATGGTTATGTCAAAGGTATTCAAGATCGTCACTTAGGGATGCTTTCTCACGTTACCGTTTCTGATTCGGACTGGGTACTACCCCAATGGGAAAACCGTCGTAATCAGATACTGGAAAATACTCAGGTTACCGGAGCTGCACCATTCATAGAAAAACAGGTGATGCTTAAAGAAGCTGATACTGTTCAGGCAACTTTACTGGAAGGTGTTTTGCCTGATTTAGAAAAAGATATCGGTACAATCAACCGCTATATTCAAACGCCTGAAGGGACAACAGAAGCGGTGAGTTTGAATGTACTTAAATCTGGCGAATATAAAATAATACTGGGTGAAACACTAGCGAAAACCCTGGATGTTTCTATCGGCGAAACAATCACTCTGTTAAGTCCTAAACAACAGAGTTTTACGAATGACGGAGAGTCACAAAACCCTGATGATTTGATTCCGATACTGAAGGATTTTGAAGTCGCTGCCACATTCAAAGTAGATTTAAATATCTATGATAAGTCGGTTGCTTACATTCACATGGACGACGCTGCTGAACTGTTTGGAATGGATAAAGAAGTAACAGGAATACGCGCCCAGATTTCCGATATATTTATGGCGAATCAAGTCACAAAAGAGATAGCTGAAAATTCTAACGGTGACTACGTAATTACTAATTGGACAACACAGCACTCAACATTCTTTAAAGCTTTGCAATTACAGAAAACCATGCTTTTTCTAGTCTTGCTTCTGATCATTGGTGTGGCTGCATTTAATCTTGTCTCTACCTTGATTATGGTCGTTACTGATAAAGAATCTGACATCGCTATCCTCAGAACCTTAGGCATGTCACCGGCACAAGTAATGCGGGTTTTTATCGTGCAAGGTGGATTACTGGCTTTAATAGGAACCGTTATTGGTGTGCTGCTGGGTGTATTGGTTGCGAGTAATGTCAGCGCTATCGTTCAAGGAATCGAGCACCTGATAAATGTTCAGCTATTGAATGCCGAAATTCACGGTATCACGCACATCGATGCAAAAATTGAATGGGGAGATGTGATCTTGATTTCTATCAGTGCCTTCCTGTTATCTATACTGGCAACCATTTTTCCTGCGTGGAAAGCATCTAAAGTCCAACCCGCTGAAGCGCTTCGCTATGAGTAAAACAATGACTGAAACTAATAATAATGGAATAGACAAGGTAATTGCGTGTGAAAACCTTACCAAACGTTTTAAAGAAGGTAAGTTAGACGTTGAAGTACTCAAAGGTATTTCACTTGATATTAGCGCCGGAGAAAAAATAGCCATCGTGGGTAGTTCTGGCAGTGGTAAAAGTACCTTGCTACATATCCTGGGTGGGCTTGATCTTCCAACCGAAGGTACTGTGCGTGTCATGGGTAAAAATATTGCCAAGCTCAGTGATAAAGAACGCGGAGATTTACGTAACCAGTCTCTAGGTTTTATCTATCAATTCCATCACTTACTACCCGAATTCACTGCGCTGGAAAACGTCGCAATGCCATTGCTGATTCGTGGATTATCTACAACTGAAGCCAGTAGCAAAGCCAGTGAAATTCTTAATAAGGTGGGACTCTCTGAAAGGTTGTCTCATAAGCCGGGTCAACTTTCAGGTGGTGAACGTCAACGTGCAGCCATAGCCAGAGCATTGGTAACCAATCCGAATGCGGTATTGGCTGACGAGCCAACAGGAAACCTTGATCATAAAACGGCACTACAAATATTTGATTTGATGCAAAGCCTCAATCAGGAAATGCAAACCGCATTTGTTATCGTTACCCACGATATGCAACTTGCTGAAAAGATGGATAAGATTTACTCGCTGGTTGATGGAAGGCTGAGTAACTACTAAAGTACTTATACGAAACTTCTCGTTAAAAGAACAACACAAGAAAAGCACATCACAGGAAAAGTAGATCACGCTATAAGATAAAATAAGTCTTGAGGACGTCAACATGCTAAAAGCGGTTAAAAGTAATTTTCAGGTTGGAATAGATAACCAATTCAAGCTTTCAGAGGCAGCAACCATTGCTGATAAATCTGAGTTAGATAAAAAAACGCTGAAAAAAGAATTGGGTGACCTCAGGCAGGAACTTGCTGAGTTGCAACATCAGCTATTCGCCGAAGATAAACGCTCATTGCTTATCGTTTTTCAGGCAATGGATGCCGCAGGAAAAGACAGCACCATACGTTCGGTGTTTAATCGTGTAAATCCTGCTGGCTGCCAGGTTTCATCCTTCAAACAACCTTCATCATTAGAGCTCGATCATGACTTTATGTGGCGCAGTAATATTCGCGCCCCAGAAAGAGGTAAAATAGGTATATTCAACCGCAGTTACTATGAAGAAGGTTTAGTGGTTCGTGTTCATCCCGACTATCTAAAATACCAGCGCTTAAATGATTTACCAGAAACGCTGGATGAAAAGAATCTACAAGGATTTTGGCAGAATCGTTTTGAATCCTTTAATGACTATGAAAAGCACCTAGCCAGAAATGGTACTCTGGTTCTAAAGTTCTGGTTGAATGTTTCTAAAGAAGAGCAGAAAAACCGTTTTCTTTCCCGTTTAAACGAACCAGAAAAAAACTGGAAATTCTCATCCGGCGATATCAAAGAACGTGCCTTGTGGAATGATTATATGCACGCCTATGAAGAGCTTATTAATCACACCAGCAAAGAGCACGCTCCGTGGTATGCGATTCCTGCAGATAATAAACTCTATATGCGAGTGCAGGTTGCCAGAACAATTGTTGAGAACCTACGTGCGATGAATCCTCAGTTTCCAAAAGTAGAAAAGAAAGAAGGTGAAAAATTTGAAGAAATGAAACGCTTACTCGAATCAGAATAGATTCATTAAGTAGTTTGTTTTAAATAATCGAAAAAGTGCCTAGCCGAACAGAGTGAGAAAACGTTGGAGTATAACGACGACCCGAAGGGCGTGGTTTCATTATTCATAAGAGAAAAACCACGTTAAAGTAGGGGGGTGACTATTATCTATTATAAATCCTCAATGTTTGTCTCTACGCCGCTTTTACAGCCAATACACCTTCATAAAGAAGATAAGCGCCATAGATAAACAATAATAAGGCATTGAAAATATTGAATTTATCTTTGGCTATTTTCGCACCAAATTTCCCCATATATGCCCACATAAAGAAGCCGATATAGTAAAGCGGGATACCAACAATAAACATAATTAAAATATTCAGGCTATTATTGTCTGTGTAGTTGGCGGTCAATACACCGGTAGGGACAGTCAGCCAGACTTTTGGATTGGTCCACGAAAGCACTATCATCGCTTTCCAATTAAATTTAAAACTGGCTTTGCTGCTTATTGTGCTTTGATAGGTTTTATACGCAAGGTAGAAAATGACCGCTGCACCAATGAAATAGAGACTTGTGTAGATGGCCTCATTTAATTTTCCAATGGTTGTTACGATTGCACCGATCACCATGATGATCGGGAACCAGCCTAATAATTGATAGATCAGGAAATGACGGAATAATTCAGATATCGGCGTATGCTTTGCCGAACTCATCACGGTTATCCAGAAAGGGCCAGCGCTTAGGGTAAACGAAGCCCAGAAGATAATGGTGGGTATAAATTGTTCGAAAGAATCGAAGACAGTTAATATATTCAATGTAAAAAAACGCCCCAAAGGTGGGGGGTGCCTTTACATTAGATCATACTAATAAAAGACTACCTGCCACTCATTAAAATCATCCCGTAATCACTAGGTACAGGGTGACTATTTCTAGTGTTCCAGCCTAATCGTGCATCACTTTTTCCGCCGTCATCATCGTCATTAATGACGACATCCATGCCGAGTTTATTTTTAACAGCAGGTGTTACACCCAGATCTTTCCATTTGATCTTGGCGTGGATTTCGTAGCCATCATATTTCTCTTCTACATCAAATGGAATATCTAATTTCTGGTTTTTTGAAGTGCCACTTCCAAAGGTTGCTTTTTTGCCATTTCGAGCAAATATAAAATGGAAATCGTTGGATTTGTCTAGGGTTTTGCTACGACTATTATTCGGGTCTATGAAGAATTCTACAGAGTCATCATCTTCAGGTTTTTTAGAATCATTCTTCGCTTCTTTGTCGTAAACTTTTGCACTGAAATACAAATAGTCTTTATCCCATTTGACTTGCCATTTACCCGATATATCGCGTTTATCCCACGAATCACCTTCCAGTAAGATATTAAGTGCTTGTGGATTCTCCAGACGGAAGAAATGCTTTGGATCACCTTTAGCAGGGCGAATCACTATTCGAGGTTTATCCGGATCAGTTTTCGGTAGGTATTTTGCTACTTCTTTGCTGCTAGGCTTCTTCGCAGCTTTAATCTCATCCCACTTCCACCACTTATCATTGGTGTTGATAAAGTCGAGACTAGCTTGATGTTTCGGAGATTCTTTTAGATCTTTGCGGATATGTTCTTTTAATCCCCAGCAACCAGACGCATTACAACTTCTAGGCGCACTAAATGCCACAAATAAGTCTGCCCCAAGTTCACGCCATTCTTTATAAATAGTGGCGTATAAATCCGCCATACGGGGATCACGATTTGCTCCAAAAAATAGTGGGTTAGGGTGTTGCATATAATCTCTGGTGGCCCAATCTACTAGACCTTGACCACCTTCATAAGCAACCAGACTCACACCAAAATCATTCGCCAGTTTTTCATGTTTTTTGATTTCATCGATGACTTTATTTAAAGAGCGATACGATTTCTCATCGGTAAGTAGATGGAAAATATCATCAACTGTCTCAGACTCTCTAAAACCACGCGTATTGCCACCGATATAAGGCGCGATTGCCAAAGCATCAACAGACTTGTAAGTATCTTTGTAGGCCAGAATAATGCCGCTAATATCAGGGCGGGTATCCCAACCACTGATGACTCTGACAAATTTCTCGTGACCACCATAGATCTTCTCCCAGATTTCAAAAAATTCAACAGAGCGCTTGGAATAGTATTTATAACCAGCCATTAATGCATCTTGATCGAGTTTTTCCTTGATGCCCATTTTCTGCATGTATTCGTTGTGCACGAAATTCGAATTCCACGCTTCATTGGTGTATTCAATATAGGGTGTTAACTTTGGGTCTAGATTCTCATGCACATAGCTAGCGAACTGCTTAATATAATTATCATCAGCAGCATGTGGCACATTTAACCATGGGTTTGCCTTGAGTCGATTAGCTAATTCAACCTGAACTTCTAACGGTGCACCACGTGATCCATATATGCCGCCCCAGGTTGCATTATCCATTTTAGGACGTTGATCCCAGGTAACTGCAGGATTACGCGTCACGCCAGACATGGGCATAAAACGAATGACATTAAAGTCTTTCATAAAGTTTAGATAATCAGGGTTAAACAGAATTGTTTTGTAATGATCTTTAAAGCTTAGGTATTTTGAATCTTTACAGAAAATAGAGTCTGCAACCTGCTCAAACGGTTTGCCCTGACAAATACCACCCGGTAACAGAATACGAATATTGCGTAAGGGTTTTTCAGGGTTTGATTCTACAATTTGTAATGCAGCCGTCATGAATCCATCAGCGCGCGCGGTGAGTTGAATGGTATCTTCGCCTTTTTCACGTTTCACGACTTCGACATTCTGTAGGTACTCGATTTTGCCTTCACCGTCATAGAGCACGGTATAATTACCCTCTGGATAAGCTTCGCGGCTGACGTTACGTATGAAGAATACACCGGCTTTTCCACCATTGAGTTTCTTCGGCCAGCCTTGTTTATCGTATTCTACTTTTGCCGATGTTAAGCAAGGCTGATCCTTCTTTCGGCAACGAATATTTTCATGAAACGGCATTGATACTCTGAATAAATCAACAAAGGGAATACTGGCATCCTGCTCATAAATTTCATTGGTGTTAATGCCTAATGGTGAAGTCTTATTAACAGCAGGTGGGTATTTAACGTCAATAGAAACTTTTTTTGGCTTAGACGCTGTGTTTTTATCATCAGCTATTTTTGTTATCTCAACAGATGATTGAGTATTACCTTCTGCTGTTTTATTTTTTGTAGTGTCGCTTGTTCCATTTTTGATTGCAGCAGGCGTGAAAACGGATTGCGCTGAGACTTTTTCAGGTTCAAGGTTTTTATAGAGATAAGCCGCAAAAGGGGTTAGCGACAATAAGGCGATAAAAACAAATGTTATGGTACTCAATTTCATTAAAACTCTAAGTTGATTAAAGTGGATAGCTGATTAAATAAAACAGTCGATTAAATGTAGCTTGGTTAAGCTGGCAAGCTACAAAAAGCTGGTAACAATAGCAGATTACAAATAGAGATACTTAATGAATATTTATACGTAAGTATCAATCGCTTAGAAAATCATAACTGGTTAAAATAGTTGTCCCACCTGCTATTACTAAGCCTGCTAATAGATGGTGAAAAAAATAGCTAATTTATGTAATGCTTTGTCTGACTTAAGGCTACTTTAGTTCAAGTTAACTGTCAGATGAGAGTACTTAATATTGGTTTACTATGGGTTTGCTATTGGTATTTTAAAGTTTTGACATTAATTTGGTATTTGTCTGAAATAGTTAAGTAAAAAAGCTTGTTAAAGTAGGGGGGTGACCTCATCTAAATAACAAAATACTTATTTCGACGCTAGCTGTTCCTGTAACGAACTTCCAAAGGTATTGACGGTTATTGCAACTACAATACCGAATAACATGATTCCTATCACTGAAATAAGCAGAGCAAAAATTCGTGATGACTTTTTAGTCGGTCTTAAATCGCCATAACCAACGGTTAAGGCGGTAATAAAAGCCCAGTAGATCGCATCAAAGTTAGTCCAGCCTTCCTTCTTTCCAACCACTAAGCCCAAGACAGCAATCACTATTGAGAATAGTATTAGCGTCGGAAAGGTCAGGACTACCGCCCAAAAAAACTTATAAAGAAAGGCAAATGTTAGATCCATAACTCATTCCTTGATCAGGCTAGACTTCATCCTTTTTAACCCCAAAGAAAATCGCATATAAAGTCGGGACAATAATCAGTGTTAAAATCGTTGCAAAGCTTAGGCCGCAAATAATCACCACAGCCAGGCTTCTAAAGAAAGGATCTGATAGTAAAGGAACAACCCCTAATACCGTGGTCAACACACCTAAACTTACGGGGCGTACACGAGATACAGCCGCATCTATGACTGCAGCCATCCGGGCTTTACCATCGGCTATTTCTGAGTCGGTTTGATCAATCAGCACGATGGCATTTTTTATCAGCATGCCTGTAAGACTTAACATTCCAAGGATTGCCATGAACTCCATTGGCGTCCTTAAAGCGATCAGTCCAAATACAACACCAATGATTGCCAATGGAACCGTTAAATAAATGATAATGGGCTGTTTAATGGCATTAAATAATAAAAAGACCACGATTATCATCGCGCCAAAACCATAAGGGAACGTCGACGCTAAGCCTGCATTTGCATCATTTCCATCGCCATATTGACCTCGCCACTCAAGTTTATATCCATCAGGTAAATTCAGCGCTTCTACTTCAGGTTTAATCTTTGCAAATACTTCACTAACATCAACATCGGGCGCTGGGTCAGCTTCTGCCATAATCGCTAGAGAACGGTTATAACGTTGTAACTTGGCATTTTCAAAGACCACGCCAAAATCATCTACCACTTGCGTGATAGGGATATAACGTCCTGATGATTGACTAAATATTTCGATATCACGAATATTTTTCACATCTTTGCGGTTCTCGGCATTTGGTCTAAATACAATTGAGCGCAATTCATCAGCTTCACGATAAAGTCCAACCGTTGTGCCATTAAAAAACTCATCGATAGCTTTAGATATATCCGATTGTGAGAGACCCACACGTCGTGCATTCTGCTCATTAATTTTTGGCCTGATAACTTTAACCATTTCACGCCAATCATCTTTAACACTTATCGCACCCTGTTTGCTATAGATGGACTTGGTTTGTTCGGCGAGTTCTCGTAAAACTACCGGATCTTTACCCGTAAAACGGGCTTGAATTAAACTGCCTCCACCAGGGCCAAGTACAAACTTCCAAACTTTAGAGATTGCATTGGGGTAGGTCGAATCAAGGTGTGTTTGGATTTTAGGCAATAAGTCTGTTATCTGTTGATAATCTTCCACATCAACTAAAAGTTGACCATAAGCGGCATTACCACTTTCAGCAGAGTAGGTAAGCATAAAGCGTAAATGGCCGCCACCGACGACTCTATTTGTGCCTGTAACTCCTTCTAATTTACGTACCCAATCACTTACTTCATTCAAGTCAGAATTGGTTTTATTAAAGGTTGTACCTTGAGGAAGCGTGTAATCAATAACAAATTGTGCACGCGTAGATGTCGGAAAAAAGCCTTGTTTTACCTGTCCAAAACTAACGACTGCGGCAGCGAAAAGAGCAAGAACCAAGCCCAGTGTTACCCAGCGAAAACGTAGAAAACCAGTCAGGATTTTGCGATAACCGGACAGGATAAAATGCTCTTTCTTAACTTTGGTTGAAGCAGCTTCAGCTTTTAAGAATAACGTACAAAAATACGGTGTTAGCCAAATCGCGATCAACCAACTAAATAGCAGTGATATGGTAATCGTCCAGAATAGCGAACCAGCGTATTCACCGGTGTTATCTGGTGAAAATCCGATCGCTGAAAAGGCGAGGAAGCCAACAACAGTTCCGCCTAATAATGGCCATTTAGTTTGTTCAACGACGGCGATAGAAGCTTCTTTGGGAGATTCACCTTTTTTAATTCTGACCAGGGTGCCATCAACTACCACAATGGCATTATCCACCAGCATACCTAATGCAATAATCAGTGCGCCTAAGGAAATACGTTGTAAATTCAATCCATAGAAGTACATGCCGATCAGCGTTCCCGCAACAGTAACGAGCAAGATGCCACCCATTAACAGACCACTACGCAAGCCCATAAATATCAGTAAAGTACCAACAACGATCGCTAAAGCTAACATCACATTGACGACAAAATCATTCACAGAAGTCCGTACCGAAACGGATTGATCAGAAATGACAGACAACTGCATACCTAAAGGTCTTTGGCTTTCGAGTGCCGCTATACGGGCATTAACAGCATCACCCATATTTACAACGTTACCGCCGATGGTATTCGAAATGCCTATACCAATTGCTGGTTTGCCGTCTCGATATAACAGTTTTGACTCTGGTTCTTTAACCCCACGTTTAACAGTAGCAATATCTTTTAAGCGAAAGCTGCGTCCACTTTGCGCATTTACAATCACGAGTTCTTCGATATTTGCTAGCGATGAAACTGCAGAACTAGGGCGAATTGTTAAACGGGTGTTACCTGCATCGACACTACCGGCAGAAGTGACAAGATTTTGCCCTTCGAGTAATTGCGCTACTTGCCCAGATGAGAAACCTAACTGAGCAAGTTTGGATGGATTATATTCAACATAAATGACTTCTGTGGGGTCACCTGCTATCAATACTTTAGAAACCCCCGGTACCAATACTAATTCCTTTTGTAGAGATTTTGCATAGGTCTTTATTTCAGCTAGCGAATAGCCATCACCAGTAATAGCAAAATAAAGCGCATACACATCACCGAAATCGTCATAAACGATTGGGGGTGAAGAACCCGGAGGTAGTTGATTGGTGATATCAGATATTTTCGCCCGCAGTTGTGAGAATTTCTGATTTAACTGAGGACGGGTTTTAGTTGATGAAATGGTAAATTCAAGAGTGACTTCTGAAAGACCTATCGAAGAAACTGACTTTACTTCTTTCACACCTTGTAATTGTTGTACCGCATTTTCTACAACATCGGTCACTTCGTCAGCGACTTCTGTTGCACTCGCACCCTGATAAGGCGTGATTATTTTGACCTGTCTAACGATAAACTCAGGATCTTCAAAACGTGGCAATAAGGTATAAGCCAGATATCCGCCAAATAAAATAAGCAGTGTTAATAAAGCACTGACTACGCGTTTTTCAATCGCAAACTTTGCAAGATTCATGCGATTATTCTCCAACAGCGGTGATTGGTTTTACTTGCATTCCATCTTGTAAAGCGGATATCCCCGCAGTGACAACCACATCTCCGGTTTTGATGCCCTTAGAAACTGCTACATTCGCTCCTGTAGCTTCGCCTATAGTGATATCACGTTTTGACACTTTATTGGCATCATCAACTACCCAAACAAATGGATTTCCTGAAGGTAGGGAAGCTATTGCTGCTACTGGTAATGAGTATTTATCACTGTTACCGCTATTACCCGTTACAATTAAATTACCGGTCATACCTGGAAGTATTGGCTCGCCTTTAGAGTTCTTGATAGCAACACGCCCCTGGTAGGTTTGTGTAGCTGAATCTGCTTCGCTAGAAAATTCGCGCTGTTCTGCCGGAAACTCTTTTCCTGGAAAACTATCTAACACAACAGTCGATTTCAATTGATCTTTAATAGGAACAAGTATCACGATATCAGGCGCAGGGATATTAAAAACAATATCAATTTCAGAAGAGGTTTTCTGGATGGTTGCGATAGACTCTTTTGCTTGAACGTTGGCAAAATTTTCAACTTGACGCGATGAAATTCTGCCGTCAAAAGGTGCGCGTAAAGTGGCATCAGCCAAAGTATCTTCAAGATTTTTAAGTTGCGATTGCAAGCCTTGAATGACAGCAACCTGTGCAGAAACATCTTCTTTTCTACCGCCAGTTTTACCTTTGCGTAATTCTTGCTTTTTGCTGTTTAAATTAGCTTTTGCAACGGTTAAGGCGCTCCGGTCTTTGTCCAGCTCATTTCTTGCAATTACCTGCTTTTTAACCAACTCTGCGGTACGGTTAAATTGAATTTGAGCTTGATTCAATTCTGCCTGAGCCGCTGTTACCGCTGAATTTAATGAGGCAACATCTTCAGGTCTTGCGCCTGCTTTCATTGCTTTCATCTGAGCATTGGCTTGATTTATCTGGCTTTTAAGTTGAGTGATTTTGGATTGAAAGTCACGTTTATCAAGTTGCGCAATGACATCACCTTTCTTAACTTCCATTCCATTTTTTATCGGTAACTGTTGCAATTTACCTGATACCCTAAAAGAAAGATCGACTTGTTGAGTGGCCAAAACCACTGCAGAATAAGTTTTCTTTATTGAATTACTGGCGGGTTTAACCGTGATTGTTTTTACCGGTCTAACCACTGCAGCTTTGGCTTCTGGTTTTTTATTGTCACCGCCATTACATGCACTGACAAACAAACTAAAACTAAGTGTGATCAATAGGATTATGCGTTGATGTAACTTTTTTGAAAGCCTGTAATTCATTAGAAATCCTTTGGTAGAAAATTGTTTTGTTTTAATATTTCATGATTATAGGAGAAATATATAGGCTTGGTAAAAAGTGCTTAAAAGTAGGGGGGTGACTTAAAAGATATACATTAGAATTTATTAGACCTATCTGACTGAATAGTCAGATAGGTAATGGGATAGTTTTTATGGAATATTCTTAACTTAACTTAACTTAACTTGGCTAAGAGAAGAAAGTAATGCATTGAAGGTTGCGCTAGGGCGCATCTCGGCAACCGCTTTATCTTCATCCGGGAAGTAGTAACCACCGATATCCACTGCTTTAGCTTGAACACTGTTTAGTTCAGTTACGATTTTTTCTTCATCGCTAACAAGTTTGTTCGCCAACTCAGTAAACTGTGCTTTTAACTCAGCATCCGCGTCTTGTTCTGCAAGTGCCTTAGCCCAATACAAGGCAAGATAGAAGTGACTGCCACGATTATCTAACAAGCCTACTTTACGTTGTGGTGATTTATTGTTGTTGAGTAATTCACCCGTAGCTTTGTCTAATGCTTCAGCCAGTACATGGGCTTTAGAATTATCTGTAGATTCAGACATGTGTTCAAGCGATTCAGCTAATGCCAGGAACTCACCTAATGAATCCCAACGTAAATAGTTTTCTTCGTTGAACTGCTGAACGTGTTTCGGTGCTGATCCGCCTGCGCCCGTTTCGAACATTCCACCACCTTGCATTAGTGGAACCACAGATAGCATTTTTGCGCTAGTGCCTAATTCTAAAATAGGAAATAGGTCAGTCAGGTAATCACGTAACACATTACCTGTTACAGAGATCGTGTCCTTACCTTCGATCAAGCGTTCCATGGTGTAACGGATAGCGGTTACAGGAGGCATGATTTTGATATCAAGACCTTCTGTATCGTGATCTTTAAGATACAGTTTAACTTTTTTGATTAACTGCATATCGTGTTCACGTTTGTGATCTAACCAGAACACCGTAGTGTCACCTGTAATACGCGCACGTTTAACGGCAAGCTTTACCCAATCTCTGATAGGTGCATCTTTGGTCTGACACATTCTCCAGATATCGCCTTTCTCAACATTATGCTCCAGGAATACTTCACCATTGTCACCAATAACGCGAACGATACCATCAGCCTCTAGTTCAAAGGTTTTGTCATGAGAACCGTATTCTTCAGCTTTTTGTGCCATTAAACCCACATTAGGGACAGAACCCATGGTCGTTGGATCAAATGCACCGTTCGTTTTACAGAAGTTAATCACTTCCTGATAAATCGTCGCATAGGTACTTTCTGGAATTACGGCTTTAGTGTCTTTAAGTTTGCCGTCAGCTCCCCACATCTTGCCAGAGCTGCGAATCATCGCAGGCATAGAAGCATCAACAATCACATCGCTGGGTACGTGTAAGTTTGAGATGCCACGATCAGAATCAACCATCGCTATTTCTGGACGGTTTATGTAACAGGCACGAATATCCGCTTCAATTTCTGCACGCTTAGATTGAGGGAGATTTTGAATCTTGGCATAGACATTACCCAAACCGTTGTTTGGATTAACCCCCACCTCTTCAAACACTTCTCCCCACTTATCGAACAAGCGTTTGTAGAAAACGGTAACAGCATGGCCAAATACAATAGGGTGAGAAACTTTCATCATTGTCGCTTTTACATGCAACGAGAATAGTATGTCTGTCTCTTTAGCATCATTCATTTGTTCTTCAAAAAACGCTCGAAGTGCTTTGCTACTCATGAACATGGCATCGATCACTTCACCTTTTAGTAAAGGTGCAGGTGTTTTTAATAATTTCTTCTCACCTGTTGCCTTGTCTTCAAACTCAATGCTGAAATTACAGTCTTCTTCCATCACTGTAGATTTTTCACTTGAGTAGAAATCACCACCACGCATATGTGCTACGTGAGAACGTGATGCCTGACTCCAGGCGCCCATCTTGTGTGGATTATTTCGTGCATATTGTTTAACGGATGCTGGTGCACGACGATCTGAATTACCTTCACGAAGCACAGGGTTTACCGCACTTCCTAAAACCTTGCTGAATTTGGTACGAATTTCTTGTTCTTCATCCGTTTGTGGGTCGTCCGGAAATTCAGGAATGGCATAACCTTTGGCCTGTAGTTCTGCAATTACTTTTTTTAACTGTGGAATAGAAGCGCTGATGTTAGGAAGTTTTATAATATTCGCATCTGGGCTTTGAGTCAGTTCACCTAATTCTTGCAGTGCATCATCAATACGCTGATCTTCTGACAAGTACTCTGCAAAGTTAGAAATAATTCTTCCCGCTAATGAGATATCGCGTGTCTCAACATTGATATCTGCTTTTGCAGCAAAAGCCTGAACAATAGGTAATAAAGAACGAGTTGCTAAAGCGGGTGCTTCATCAGTATGCGTATAAATAATGGTCGATTGTTTATCAGTCATGCAAAAATCCTACTTTTTATAAATTAATATGTGGCGACTGTATAAAACACTTTTGAAATAAGCTCAAGAAAACTTACTATAGATTTAACTAATTGAGTGCCATGAGATTTTTTTGAAAGAGCGTTATTTGTAAAATGAATTGTTTTAAAACCTAGCTATATCGAGCTATTAGAATTTAAGGTATTTGAACAATATTTTTCTATGCTGATTTAAGATCATAGATTCATCACTGACAAATTGTTTAATCTCTATTATTTATTATAAAAAAGCCTCTATAAGTAGGGGGGTGACTTTACGAAATTTATAAATCATCTTTTTATTGGTTTTAGAATTTTTAGCTAGTTGGGTTTATTTTCACTATTCATTTTTTATGAGTGTAGGAAATAATTCAAGTGCTATAGTTATTTGTTAGATATTAAGCGTTATCCTATCGAATTTTGACCAATATTTATTAACTAAAACAACCCAATAAGATCCCATGACTATAATTAAACAAGCTGACTTTATTTCTAGTATTGCCGATGCATTGCAATTTATTTCTTACTACCATGGCGAAGATTTTATCCGTGCTATGACTAATGCATGGGAAAAAGAAGAATCTCCTGCAGCTAAAGATGCATTAACTCAGATTTTGGTGAATTCACGTATGTGTGCTGAAGGTCATCGACCTATTTGTCAGGATACCGGCATTGTGGCTGTTTTTGTAGATGTGGGAATGGATGTGAAGTGGGATACCACTTCAATGGATATTCAGGAAATGGTTAATGAAGGAACGCGTCAGGCCTATAACAATCCTGATAATAAATTACGCGCTTCTATTATGGCTGATCCATTAGGCGCTAGAACCAATACCAAAGACAATACGCCTGCCGTCGTTCACCTGAATATGGTGAAGGGTGACAAGATAGATGTTCAGGTAGCTGCTAAAGGTGGCGGATCAGAAAATAAATCTAAAATGGTAATGCTCAACCCAAGTGATTCGTTGCTTGATTGGGTAGTTAAAACGGTTCCAACAATGGGTTCTGGCTGGTGTCCACCGGGTGTTTTAGGCATTGGTGTGGGTGGTACTGCAGAAAAAGCAGCTGTGCTGGCAAAAAGATCATTAATGCAGGAAATTGATATCCAGGAATTACGTGATCGTGGCCCACAAAATAGAGTTGAAGAACTGCGTATTGAGATTATGGATGCGGTTAATAATCTCGGTATTGGTGCACAAGGTTTGGGTGGATTGACAACAGTGCTTGATGTCAAGATTCTGGATTATCCAACACACGCGGCTTCATTGCCTGTGTGTATGATTCCTAACTGTGCAGCGACACGTCATATACATTTCACGCTTGATGGCTCTGGTCCTGCGGTATTAACGCCTCCAGACAGTAGCGTCTGGCCTGATATCAGTTATGAAGCGGGTGAGTCAGCTAAACGTGTTGATATCGATGCGATTACGCGTGAAGAAGTACAAAGTTGGAAACCAGGCGACGTGTTATTGCTCAACGGTAAAATTCTAACGGGTCGTGATGCTGCGCATAAGCGTATGACTAGTATGTTAGATGCTGGAGAAGAACTTCCGGTGAGTTTAAAAGACAGATTCATTTATTACGTTGGACCTGTTGATCCTGTTCGCGATGAAGTGGTAGGTCCTGCTGGCCCTACAACATCTACACGTATGGATAAATTCACCGAGCAAATGCTGGCTGAAACAGGTTTACTTGGAATGATCGGAAAAGCGGAACGTGGACCCGCTGGTATCGAAGCTATTAAGAAACATAAAAGCGTGTATTTGATGGCTGTTGGTGGTGCTGCGTATCTGGTATCTAAAGCTATTATCGGATCAAAAGTACTGGCATTCGAAGAAATGGGCATGGAAGCTATCTATGAGTTTGAAGTCAAAGATATGCCAGTAACGGTAGCAGTAGATTCTAAGGGTGTGTCGGTACATCAAACCGGACCGGCTGAATGGCAAGAGATCATTCTTAATAAAAAGGCTTAAATCACACCTGGCACTATTAACTTGATAAAGATCCTGTCTTTGTCTTTGTATTTGTTTTTTTGCTTTGTTTGATTAGATTGTAAATAGTGACTTAAAGTAGGGGGGTGACTTAATATTCCCCTACTGTTTAAAAATCACCCAAATAGTTGAAATTGCTACATATTTGATCATCTAACTCTATATAGAGTCTGATAGTATCTTAATAGAAATGTTTAATCGGTTCGTTTAATTCTACAACCGCGTTAGCTAACATTCTTTGGTTTTATCTTGTGCTAATTCTTTGTACCTAATTCTGCACTTGATATAGTCATCACACTATCATTATCAATGGATTGAATATGAATAAAACAATTTTGAGTATTACACTGCCAGTGGTTCTCGCACTGGGCATATCATCGTCAGCAAATGCTAATGGCTTCTATGTCGCTGCTAATAGCTTACACGCAGAATATGAAGATGATTTCGATGAAGCTGGCTATAATGTTGCTGTCGGTAAATACATAGGAGAAGGCAAACGAGTTTCTCTAGAATTGGGTTATACCGATTACGGCGATAAAACAGTTAATCAAAACGGAATTGATGCTGAATTTAAAGCTTCTGCGATTCAATTCTCGGCTGTGGCCTATGTGCCACTCAGCCCACGAGCAGGTCTTTACGGACGTGTTGGTGCAGAAAGAATAAAAACAAAAGCTTCGTCAAATACATTACGAGCAAAAGTTGAAGAGACAAATCCATTCTTTGGTGTTGGTGGTTATTACAACGTTACAGAAAATATTGATGTGCGCGTGGAATACCAGAGACATGAACAATCAGATGAATATTTTGATAGTTATAATGCGGGTGTTACCGTAGAAACGTTTTAAATATCGATAGCTATTTGTTTGTAAGTTATTTTTATTTTAACAACTAGCGTTATAAAAAGTGTTACAAAAAAAGGTTCTATCAACTGATAGGGCCTTTTTGTATATATTCTTTATATTTTAGAAACTAACTTATAGGTGTTAAGCAAAAAGGTTAGCAAGTCGCTAAAAACTCATTAAAAGTAGGGGGGTGACTTACTTTTTGTTTTTATCTTCACTGATGATGTTGATGCCAGCAATACTTCCGATACTTCCATTTTTATTACTTTCACTGCTGCTAGTAAACTCAAAGCCACAGGTATCTTGAACTAACTGATGTTCTTCTGCTGTTCGTGGAAATTTTCGGCAATTTGGTGGGCGTACTGTATAAATGGAACAGTATTCTTTTTCGTCTTCTGCTGTTTTTAGGAAAACACAACGATAGGGTAAGTGACAGCAAGCCCCACAATTATTACACGAACCAGTTCTACCCTCCTCAACAGGAAGGAAAGAAGTGATAGTGCGTTTAAGTTTTTTATTCATTGGGGGCGGATTTTAGCGTCTGCTTTTTTATTGTTCTAGTACTTTATGAATTATTTTAATGACAGAATGCTAATTTTTGTTCACTTTCAAAAAATCGTTTTTCATTCGTAATAGGGTCTACAAATGAAATATTCTTTGCTAATAATTGTAGTGGCTGAGAATAATCATCGCCTTTATCCGGTAACACAACAGGGTAAAAAGGGTCATTTAAAATTGGAATACCTAAAGACATTAAATGCACACGAAGTTGATGTTGCTTGCCAGTGACTGGGCTTAAGCGGTATTTAGCCAGTTCTCCTTCAATTTTAATGAGATCAATAAATGTTTCAGAATTGGGTTCTCCATCTTCTTCGCGCATCACAAAAAACGGATCACCATTCACTATTCGACTTTTGTAGTTGAGAGGAAACGTTAATCCTGAATCAGCAGTAGGTTTTGATGCAATGGCCTCGTAAGTTTTAACCACTTGTTTCTTTTGAAACAGACTTTGGTAGTCACCTCGAATATCTTTATTACAACTGTAAAGCATCACGCCGGCTGTTTCCCGGTCTAATCGATGTATAGGGCTGATTTCTTCTAGCTGATAATGATGTTTGAGTCGTGCGAGCAAACTCTCGCGCACATAACGTCCTGAGGGAGAGACAGGCAAGAAGTGCGGTTTATCAACAACAATAATATTTTCATCTTTATAAAGAATCTTTTCTTTGAAAGGTATTTTGGATTCGTTAGGGATTTCCCGGTAATAAAACAAAAACGTTTCGGCTTGGTACTTACTCTCAGGATTAAAAACTGTGCCATCCTGATTAACAATATCACCTCGTGTCATTCGATCACGCAATATGTCTTCAGGTATAAACGGAAATCTTTCAATCAAAAATTCTAGAATAGTATTCCATTCGCCATGTTTTTCTGTCCCATTTTTAGAGTCACCCGCTTTGGGTAACCAGACTCTACTTGCCGATACGCCGTGCCTCATGGGTAGTGGAGATTTAACGGAATGTTTGGGGGTTTTTACACGAGTATTAGTCTTGTGATGTCTGTCTTTCATTTGAGCATATTTAAACATTCTTTTTACTTTTTTGCTCAGGCTTTAACTCGTTAATTCGTTATCAATTAATTATCTGGTATTTATTAACTGTTTTTAAATTTATGAGCACCAAAGAAAACTTATTCTATAACCACTTATTAAGCTCGGCGTGGAGTTTATCTATTTCAATAGGTTTAGATAAATAGCCATTCATACCATAAGAACGATATTCTTCTTCAGCACCCTCCATGACATTCGCCGTTAATGCAATAATCGGTGTCTTAGACGCTTTATCCCCCATCATTTTGTGTAATTCCTGAGTGGCTTCAATACCACTCATATTTGGCATATTGATATCCATTAAAATTATATCAAAAGAATCTTTCTGATAGGCTTCTAATGCCTCTAATCCATCGTTCGCTACTGTAACGACTAAGCCTATTTTCTTTAAAAGCGCTTTCGCAACCATTTGGTTTACTTTATTGTCTTCAACCAATAGTAAATTTTTATCAGTGTAATCCACAATGGCTTCTTTTTTAG
The DNA here is from genome assembly GCF_947495625.1 of uncultured Cocleimonas sp. Taxonomy (GTDB): domain Bacteria; phylum Pseudomonadota; class Gammaproteobacteria; order Thiotrichales; family Thiotrichaceae; genus Cocleimonas. The sequence goes on along the minus strand of NZ_CANLZW010000004.1, from coordinate 126,767 downwards.
GGGCTATATTTCCTTTTTGATCGATACTTAATGATTTAATAGTTTCATATAGTGTGAACTGGCAGGTTGGTTTTATTACCGTATTTACTTGATGTTTTTCACAATATGACTCTAGTTCATCATTTTTATCCTTTATACTTTGGATAAATATCCATTTATCGTGCCTAATATTATTGTTAGTTAAATAATCAAGAAGCTCTGTCATTTCTTTTTTATTCAGGTTTTCCGAATCAAGAATGAAAACGTCTGCTTGGTTATCACTTTTTGATGCATGATCAAGAAAAAGACTAAGAGATTCAGTATTTTCGATATTCTTACTGATATTACTGAGCTGTTTTTCTACTATCGTAGCTATTGATCTCAATGATTGATAAAAAATCAAGTTCTTATCTAACAGAGGGGTACTAGGGTTTAGATCTACCTGTTTTTTGTTTGGAGTAAAAGGTATGGTTACTGTAAAGGTCGAACCTATATTCACTTCGCTGTTAACATGAATAGTACCGCCCATTAATTCTGCCAGCTTTTGGCTGATTGATAAGCCTAAACCTGTACCTTGTTGGATAGTGCGTTTCTCTTTGTAATTTTCAATTTGACTGAAAGGTTTAAATAATTTAGCGAGGTTCTTCTTGCTAATACCCATGCCTGTATCACGGATAGTGAATACCAATTGTGGAGGTGCACCGTTTGTTTCTAAATCTAGCTTTAAAACGATATGTCCTTCTTCGGTAAATTTAAATGCGTTACCTAACAAGTTTATTAGTACTTGACGCAAGCGTAGAGGATCACCGGTAATTTTGGTTGGAATTCTGTTATCGATTAAGTTAAGGAGTTCTATGTTTTTTTGTTTACTGGTTATGGCAAATGAATTTAAAAGATCATCTAAAAATATACTTAAATCAAAGGACTGTTTTAGAACCTGAAGTTTGCCAGATTCCAGTTTAGATAAATCAAGAATATCATTTATGATTTGTAATAGAGATTCGGAAGAAGATAATAAAACGTTTGCTTGCCGTCTTTGTTTGGAACTTAAGTCTGTATCTAACAACAAGTGAGCCATACCTATAACGCCGTTCATAGGGGTTCTAATTTCATGACTCATTGTGGCTAAGAAATTACTTTTAATGCTACTAGCTTTGATTGCCTTGTCTCTAGCTATTTTTAATTCCTGAGTTCGTTTTTGTATTTTGTCTTCTTGAGATTCAGCGACTTCTTTTAATTGTAAGTTGGCATTGTAAAGTTCAAGACTTTTAGATTCGAGCAAGCTTTCAGCTTGTTTACGTGCTGACTTTTCTCGAATTAACCTTCGCTCGAGTAATCTAACTTGTTCTTCACTCATGATATTTATCTATTGTTTAATTAATGTAAATTTGACGTGTTTATTCGTATCGTCGGATAGCTGTTCTTTTTGGATTTCTATTTTTTCACCATAATGTTCCATACAACCATTCATTAAACCTTCCGCAAGTGGCGCAAAAGGACGTTTTGATTGGTATATCATTTCAAGATGTTTATCATCCAATAAATTTGTCTCAAAAGTGGGTAGTTCCGCTTCTGGATATAGTTTCTTTACTTCTATATGTACATGGTTTTCTATCAATTGAAGGAAACCAAAAGTAGTGTTGTTTTCATCAAAAAAGCTAGGGTATAGCGCAACAAAACGTCCAAATAAATAAATTCCAAATGTTTGGACTAATAATTCTAAATCAATATCGGTTTCTTCACTAAGGTGTGATACCAATTCGATTAACTCGGAATGATGATAAGTTGATACTGCTGTGTAAGCACCACCTGTGGATAAATTTTTGGATGCATCAATGATTTTATCTGCCATGTCTGGTGAAAATTTTTCTTCAACCATCTCTAAAAATTCTGTAAATACTATGCCTTTCATACTAAATCCTTCATTATTTTTTGTTTTAAATATTTAGCCTGACGTTCAGTCATCCCCTCAAGCCATTTAATAAGAACCATCTCAAGTTTATCAATACTAACCGGTTTACTTAGATAGTCATCCATTCCAGCTTGTTCACATTTCTTATGATCATCTTTCATGGCATTTGCTGTAAATGCTATGACTGGAACATTATAATTAAAGTGATCGACAGGAAATTTTCTTATAAGTCTAGTTGCTTCATAGCCATCCAGTTCTGGCATCTGACAGTCCATGAATATGGCATCAAAAAAGTGATTATCTGCTTGTTCTAATGCTTCTACGCCATTTTTAGAAACTGTTATTTTACATCCCAATGTTGTAAGCATTTTGACTGCAACTTTCTGGTTTACGAGGTTATCTTCTGCTAAGAGTATATGGAACTTATCTTTTTCTAATCCATTCGATTTTGCTTCTTTCCTGGTTTCGTTTTTACTATTGCTTGAAGTATTATTTTTGGTATTACTTTCTGTTTTTGCATTACTTTCAAACTTTTCCATTAACGCTTTGATAGCTGTATGTTTAATGGGCTTTTTGAATAGAACGATATTCTTTTCGAAATTAAGTTTTAATAATTCCTGATATTGATTATGGCTGGCATATAGAACAAAAAGTGCATTGGATTTCTGTCGCAGTTTATCAATAATTGGAAAAAATGATTCTGGGTTTTCTGAATCTATAAAAATATTATCGGCATCTAGCGCCAACATATTGTAGCTGTTTTGCTCTAATTCACTCTTTAAGTTATTGAGGTTTTTGACAATCTTTGAGCTCATTCCCCATTGAGTTAATTGCTGTTTGTAATAGCTATTTAAGGTTTCTGATGTGCTCCACATTAAAACCCGCGCATTCGAATTAATTAATGGTTTGGTTTTATTGTATTTTGTTGAATCAATTTTAATGGTGAACCAGAAGGTAGAACCTTCACCTTGTGTACTTTCTACTCCCATTTTCCCATGCATTAAGTCTACCAGTTGCTTACAAATTGCAAGACCTAAACCTGTTCCGCCATGCTCTCTTGAACTGGAACCATCAACTTGAGAGAAACTATCGAATAGTGTCGCTAAAGATTCTTTTGGTATTCCTATTCCAGAATCGGTGATTGAAAAAGACATTGTTTCATCATTTTTCATTGAAACATATAAAATGATTTGGCCATCTTCTGTAAATTTTAACGCGTTGTTAAATAGATTGATTAATATTTGGCGCAATCTACCTGCATCGCCATTTATTTCCAGTGGAACATTTTTATCAATGAAAAATGCCAGTTCAACCTGCTTTTTATTGGCTTCTTTTGATAGTAAATCAATTGAACCCTCGATCATATTTAACAGCTGAAACTTCTTATTACGGATTTTTAACTTGCCAGCTTCGATCTTAGAAAAGTCTAAAATATCATTGATAATAGTCAGTAATGAATCTGCACTATCTTTAACGGTATGTGCAAGTTCTTGTTGTTCTCCATCGAGTTCAGATAACAGCAGTAACTCGGTCATTCCTATGACTCCATTCATGGGAGTACGGATTTCGTGACTCATATTAGCCAGGAATTCACTTTTCAATTCTGCAGATTCTAATGCAGCGTTGTGTGCTTTTTCTTTTTCTAGTTGAGCTTCCTTACGAAGCGTAATATCCCGGATACTACCAGTAAAGAAAACTTTATTTCCGATACGTGCGTCATTTACGAAAAGCTCTATTGGGAATTGTTCTCCGTTTTTACGTATGGCAACAAATTCTCTGTTTTGTCCCATAACCGTACCTTCGTTTTTATGTATATATGACTTAATATATTTATCATGATGCTTATGGTGTTCGCCCACCATTAGCATACTGACGTTTTGACCAACTATTTCTTCTACAGTGTAACCAAATATTTTTTCTATCGAGTTGTTACACTCGGTTATTATGCCATCATCATTTATGACTATAATTACTTCTTCTACAGAATTGACAATAGCCAACATTTTTACACTACTGGCATGTAACTGCTGTGATGTTTTTTCTTCTTTTTTGTAAGCTTCATAGGTTGAATCTAGAGAAAAAGTCAATTTTCTGAGTACAAAAAAGATAAGCCCAACCATAGATAAAATGATAGCTAACATCATTAAAAAAGATTCTTTAAGTAATCCTATGGAGTTTAGTTCTACAGTATTTATAGGCCTGATTACTTCTAATATCCCCCTAACATCACCAACTTTCCAGTCAGTTTTTGGTGATCCAGGATAGCTGTTGTGACAAGCAACACAACTTTCTTCCATAATGTCGCCACGAGCATATCTGAGCACTTTTACGCCGTTAACCGTCTCAAATGATGTCACAGGTGAGTCTGGGTTCTTTTTTATTTTTTCCAGTGTGAGTTTTTCAAACTCATCTAAAGTATTTTGTTCCCTCCAGGGGAAGGGTAAATCACTGTATAGCTTTACGGTGTAAGATCCATCATCGCTAGATATATATTCACCAAAATCTTTAGCAAATGTTGCAGGTAGGGGAATTGACCAATTGGCATTTTCATAATCATGAGTGATGTTTAATCCATGATCCTTAGCAATAGGTACGATCTTTTCGCTGTAAAAATTTCTGAACTTTGAGACTGATATTGAAAATTGTTTAGCATCAAGTTTAGCAATTCGTTCATTCATCGCATTAGTTTGTTCATAGGTATATGAAAGCACAATCGCACTACCTAGGATCAAAACAAAAGCTAATATAATGACAAATGAATGTCTATATACAACATCAGACCTTGTTAGTTTATTAAACATGAATTCTCATTCTTTTTTTTATTATCTTTTTTAAAATCAAATACACTTAAGACGCTAGTTTATCTAGAAAGCTGGATTTAAAGTAATTCATTAATCCTTCGGTTGAGGAGTCATGCTTACTTGAGCTTTGGTTACTTACTAGATCTTCTAGTATTTCGTTTGCTAATTTTTTACCAAGCTCTACTCCCCATTGATCAAACGAATTTAGGTTCCAGATAACACCTTGAACGAAAACTTTATGTTCATACATTGCGATTAACATCCCTAAGCTGTGAGGTGTTAAATGATCAAATAGAATCATGTTTGATGGAACGTTACCGTCGAATACTCTATATGGAACAATATCTTTATCATGTTGTGATTTAGCTTCTTGAGTCACTTCTTCCTCTGTTTTTCCACACATTAATGCTTTAGCCTGTGCAGCCATATTAGAGAACAGTTTTTGTTGGTGGCCCTCGAGTGAATAACCACTGTTAACACTTCCAATAAAATCCAAAGGCACTAATGTTTTGCTTTGATGTAGTAGCTGAAAGAAAGCGTGTTGACCATTGTTTCCAGTTGCTCCCCAAACGACAGCTCCTGTTGCATAGTCTATTTCTTCGCCATCTCTATCGACTGATTTACCGTTGCTTTCCATACCTAATTGCTGGAGAAAGTCAGGTAGATCAGCTAACAAATGATCATAAGGTAGTATCGCTAAAGTTTCCGCACCTAGAAAGTTCCTGTTCCAGATTCCGACTAAAGCCATGATCACTGGAATATTTCTTTCTAACGGACTGGTTTTAAAATGTGTATCGATATCATAAGCACCTTCACGAAGCGCATTGAAATGATGCATACCTATTCCTAAAGCAAGTGGGAGTCCTATTGCTGACCATAGAGAATAACGACCTCCAACCCAGTCCCAGAATTCGAACATATTATTGGTATCGATACCAAACTCTGAAACGCTTTTAGCATTGGTCGAAATAGCTACAAAATGCTTTGCGATGTCACTTTCATTTTCTGTATGACGTAAAAACCAGTTTCGAGCAGTATTTGCATTTTGCATGGTTTCTAAAGTGGTGAATGTTTTCGAAGCAATTGTAAACAACGTTGTTTCTGGATCAATCTGATTGAATTGGTTGGCTAGGTCTGCACCATCAAGGTTCGATACAAAACAGACTTTTATTTTAGGTATATGATATGGCTTTAGTGCTTCATATAGCATCTTCGGGCCTAAATCTGATCCTCCAATACCAATATTAACAATCGTATCAATGGGTTTTCCTGTATAGCCTAGCCATTCACCAGAGTGCACTTTGTTAATAAATGCTTCCATTTTTTCTAGTACAGAATTTATTCCAGGTTTTATGTCTTCACCATCAACAAATATAGAATTTGGAGACATATCTCTTAACGCTGTATGCAGCACTGATCGATCTTCGGTATGATTAATTCGCTCACCATTGAATAACTTATCGCGCCAGCTTTCTAAATCACTATCCTTGGCTAGCTGAATAAGTAAGTCCATTGTTTTATTGGTTATTCTTTGCTTCGAAAAATCAAACAGGAGGCCATCTAAGTGGATAGAATATTTTTTAAAGCGTTCAGAATCGGCAACGAAAGCATCACGCAAATGAAATTCTGACATTTCAAGTGCATGTTGTTGTAGGTTTTTCCAAGCTGTATTTGTTGTAATACACATATCTATCACGACCTTATTATAATTATTCTATTTCTGTAATAATTCTGGATGACTGATGTTTAAAGTATTGTTAACACGAATAACTTTAAGGCTTCAGCATTATTCCTGTTTGTTTATAGGCCAAAGCTTCAAGAATTATTCCATTGGTATTCGCTGTAATCGCTTTATTTGGCTCACCTGATTTATCGTAAAGTCCTGAATACCAACCTAGATTTGGATCATTTAGTGTACTAGCAACTTTGATCAGTTTTTTGGTGTAATCAGTTTCATATAACATGTGCCATCCGAAAGCTGCTTTTGTACTTAGTGTTTTAAATTCACTTGCATCAGTTCCATCTTCGGTTATAGCGTTCCACTCTTTACCATTGGTAAATACAGTGTTGTATACGAAGTAGGGAGCTTGATCGATGTTGTCCTCACTTACTGCAGTAAGTTTGCCTGTATTCTTATATCTTTCTTCTTGAACAGTATAAATACGACCTGCAAATTCACGTGACATTTGGTCCCATCCGTATTCAATACCATCAAGGATATAAGGCTCAGATACCACATAGTTGTTTGCGGTAAATCTTTCAGGTGTTCTGCTATCGGTAGGTATATTAATCCCTTCGATACTTATAAATTTTAGCCAGGACGTATAATCAATAGCACTACTAACATCTAAACCTATTAGTTGAAATGATTTAGAGGCATATTCTTCATACCCTAAGCGACCTTCCTGAAGATAGGCTGTTTTGCCATCTTCATTAAGAGCACCATACATGTCACCTTTATTAACAGCAGAATTAAGATCCCAGTGTTTTGTGATCGCTTTTACTTGAGTAGTAAATTCAGGATAGTTCCAGACTAATATATTCAGTGGAACCATTAATCGTCCAATATCTATTGCAGACCAACCCAGTCCTTTTTCTGTGGCTTTATTATTGTAGTCAACCATTTTCAAAGTTTCAGTGTTATATACTTTGTTAGGCAATTTATCTTCGTATAAAGGTAGGGCTAGCATAGTTGCTAGAAACTTATTAACCCTACTAGTAAATTCTTGTTGATCAATAATATCTAATCTTTTCGCAGAAATTACGGCTAACAGATAAGATGAACTATCCCATAATGTGGTTGATTTATAGGCATTTGCAGAGTTGGCTAAGCCAGTAGATTCAATAGTGTTATTTTGGAAATATTTCCAGGCTATTAATGCCCACTTTTTTTCTTCTTCTGTTAAATTTCTTTGAGGAGGTAATTTCATATCTATCACATTCTTTACCGTAGATTTTGCCGTTACACGATCTTCAAAAGAAGCATTTGATAATGATATCACCAAGGAAAATGCTGTGATTAAAGCCAACATAAAAATGATATGTGCTCTTGCTCTAACTAAATTTTCTTTGAACCCTAATACTTTATTGTTATTCATTTTTATATACTCGATTTAAGCTACAGTAATTTCTTCTTGCTGTTGTTCTTCTTCATCTTCATCTGGTTTCCACAAAGCAGCGAAAATTATGCCACTTAGCGCTAAAATATTATTTAACCCCCAGAAAGTATTCAATAACACGCCATTAATGTCATAAGAGGGGTGTTCCATTTGGTATTGAGACCAGGCAAATATAATTCCAATGATGGTCAAAATAATAATGACAGTTTGTGGAATCGCTAAGCCCAAAAAGTTTCCTTCTTGGCGGTCTTTCGGCGTCACAGGAAAACTAATTTTCTCGCCTTTCATGACTGTCCATAGAGCCCTCAAATTAGTGGGGAAAAAAGCCAAATATGAGGCTTTGGAAGGATAGCCAGCAAGCCCCCAGCCACCAATCATAAAGGCAATTTCAGTCAATAATAAAAACGGTACTATATGAATATAAAAATCCATTGAATAGCTTTGTACCGGAGATACAGCAAAGAATAAATATATGAGTGGAGCAGTTAGGAAAATGGCATTCCAGATTCCTCCCATATAAGACCAGATGGTTGTTGCGTACATTAAACGTTGTGGAAGAGACATCCCTTTACGAAAAACAGGATTGTCGTTTTTAGCGATATCTAATGTTCCGCCAGCATATTTAAATCGTTGAATTGTCCAGGTCAACAAATCCTGTGGCGAGAGCATTTTAGATTCCACATCTGGGTGCATCACAGACTTCCAGTTTCTATCCGGATCTGAATGCAACACAATGGAAGTATAAATATCTTCAGACACATGAAAGCGATAAGGAGTGAATTCATTATTTAGAAGTGCTTGTTGATCAATCAGTGTTAGCAAGCTTTCATCGAGCTTTGATTCACCTGTAATCTTTTTTACTTTTTTATAGATATCTTCGACATCAGCATCAATCTGTTCTGCATATGATTTTAATGCCGCTTCCATAACCGCTTCACGTCTATGGATAGAGCCAGCGCCGCAACAAAATGATGCGTTACACCAATTACGTCTGCGTTGAATGACGTCATAAAACATCTTTGGGTCATTCACAAAAGGGTCATGGCCAACTTGTACTGGACCTATTACTTTCTGTATTCCTTTACCTAACCAACTACCGGGAGTAGAGAGGTATTTACCAAGTGCTTTATCCAGTGGTTTTCCCTCAGGTATATCAAAAAACCATTGTGGTGTTTGCACCCAAGCAACATCTGAATCTTTGAAATAACCTAAAGTATGTTCTAACAAGGTAGGAAGAGGGCGTGTATCTGCATCACAGATAACGATAAAGTCTCCACCCGTTTGTTCCATGGCATTTCTTAAGTTACCCGCTTTGAACCCGATATTGCCTTCTCTGGTTATGTAGTTAACACCTTCTTCATCAGCAACTTGTTTCATGCTCTCGCGACTACCATCATCCAGAACATGAATACTGATATTGACACCCATGGGATTCAGTACGTTTTTTGCATCGATTAGACTTAATCGAACTAATTCAGGGTCTTCATCATAGGTAGGAAAATACATATCGACGTTGATGGTTCTATCTTTAGCAATATCATAGGCAACCACTTCACCTAACATGGTAGGTGGATCTTGTTTAGGTGTATCTTTTACTTTCCATAAATTGAATGTGAATAGTATTAGACCAATGTAAGCACCCGTTTCGGCAACCACTAATGGAATGGCATACCATAAGGCATCGTAGTTAAGCGATGAAGTCCATCTCCAGCCAATATACCAGGCACCTACAACGAGTGCGATTACAGCAAAATACTGCCAAAGTAACTCGCGCCATTCATTATGTGGTAATGGCGGTTCTGGTTGTCTATCTTCGTATTTGTCAAAATAAAAATTCATTTTTTCTTCTTATTGTTGATGTTCGGTTATAATTATTTTCAATTGATGCTTTTGATAATTGTCAGGGTATTTGAATTACCTGTCCTACTTCTCTTGATTTCATCGACGATTGATTCAATCAGATCTATTCCCCAATTACCTTCTGGTAGCGCATCTATATCATCACTTTTAGATTCAGCGTTTTTATCTTTTGCAGAAAATTGTTTACCGAAATCAGTGAGTGTAATAATAATATTGTCATCTGTTTTTTTATAATCAGCTTTAATACTGTTGCCGGGTACACCTTCATAAGCATGAATAACTATATTATTAACCGCCTCTACAAGAGCAAGTTCTAGTAATCCAGATAACTGTTCATTTAATTTATTGTAGGTACAGAAAGCTTGAAAGTGACTAGCAAGGTTTTTAACTTCGGATAAGTCACTATCTATTTCTGTTTGATTAATGGTATTCATGTCAGTTTAATAACACCTTAGGTTCTTTTTATTATTATTAACGAGGGTGTTATTTAGCGTCAGCAATAAATGCTTGTTTTGCACTTGCCATATCTTCAGACAAAGTGAAAATACGATCCATTCTAGTAAGTTTAAATAACTCTAGAACAACACCAGAAGCACCACAAACGATTAGCTTACCGTTATTGCCCATTGCTTTTAAAACGCCAACTAGCGCACCCAGGCTACTACTGTCCATAAAACCAATCTCTGTAATATCAAGAATGATTTTATCTTTATCGTTATTGATTATTTCTTCCATTTGTTTTTTAAATTCAGGTGCTATAGAAGCATCTAAACGTGATTCATTGACTGTAACGACTGTTATGTTTTCGTTTTCAGTGATAGAAAGTTGCATGGTTATTTCTCCTGTTATTTCTTATTTAAACTCAAAAATGAGTATGCTTATATCGTCTGGTAGATTTTCTAACTGATCTTTTATCAGCCACGTATTTTCGATTTTATCTATCATCTTGGTTGGCGATAGATCTCTTATGGCATTGAAATGCTCATAGAGTGTATTTGATTCTAATTTTTTGTTGGTTAATGCCGAATCGACTTCGTTGATACCATCCGAATAGACAATGAATTTGTCACCTGGTGAGTAATCAATATGTTTAGTCTCATATTCAGCATTCTCTATTAAGCCAATGGGAAAACCATCTACGTCTATTTCTGTGAGTTGATCTTTTTCTTTATTGTAAGACATAGGGTGTGGATGCCCAGCTTGTACATAGTGCATTTGGTTTAGTTTGATATCGACGATGCCAAATATCATTGTGAGATAATGATCTGCGGTATTTTCTAAAATCATCTTGTTCAGATTTTCAGCGAATACTCTTGGCAGGTCATAAGAACTTTCTCTCGTGATAGGACCACCATATAATGCACGTTTTAACCCTAACGTTGATTGCAGTGACATTGAAAGCATCGCTGCTGAGATACCATGTCCGGATATATCAATCTTATAAAACACCAGAAATTCAGGTGAGGGTGAAAAGTAGTTGAATGTATCTCCACCAACAAAAACTGCGGGTTTATAATACCAGGCAGTATTAAATTTATTAGTATTTAGATTAGAAGGTAATAAGCTGATTTGTGTATTCGTTGCATTTCTTAAATCAGTACTTAGCTGATCGTTTATTTTTGCTAAAGCAATATTCTTTTTTTCTAATATGTCTTCAAGGTTTAACACTCTTTGAGCAGACATTAAACGAATTTTTAATTCATCAGAATCAATCGGTTTACTCGCAAAATCATCTACGCCAGCTTTAATCGAATCCAGAATATTCTGTTTTCCAGACATGCCTGTTAACAGTATGAAATAGATATAGTTTTTGAATTTAGCTTTTCTGACTTTTTTACAAAGCTCTAAACCATTCATGATTGGCATTTTCCAATCACTAATAATGACTTGATACTCATTTTTTGTTATTTTCTCCCAAGCTTCGCCACCATCGACTGCTAAATCGACATTATGATCAAACTTGGTAAGATAATGTTTGATGATTAAACGTATTTCAGTTGAATCATCAACGACGAGTATATTCATATTTTTGTTTATTATTTTATTAAAAGTATACTTTGGTGCTCAATCATATAAACACTGTGTTATATGTAAAACTACTCAATATTTAAGAGATTGATATGAAAGATATAAATTTTAATAAAAGCGAATTCTTTAGCCTGGCAGAAAGTATGGATGAAGTATTTCCTGAACTTGTTGAAGTTTTCTTTCAGGAAACCGAATCATCTATTGATAACATGAAAAATCATATTCAAGATAAGGATTGGGCGTCTGTTAAAGATATTGGCCATTCCCTTAAATCCAGTTCGAGGACTTTTGGTGCTATCGGTTTATCTGATATCAGTTTTAAGATTGAACGTTCTGAGCATAGTTCTGAAGATGAAGTAAATTCATTATTCCAGGATTTTGTTTCAGAATATGAAGAAGTCAAAAAGCTGATTCTTCAATTACAATCTGAGTCTAATTAATTCGCATTACTCCTTTTGTTATTTATATTTTAAAAACTAATGTAATTAAAATGTTGTTTTAAAAAAACCGCCCAAAAGTAGGGGGGTGACCTTTTCATTTATTTCTGTTAGTTAAAGTTAGTTAAAGTTTGTTAAAGCTACTTTAATTTGTATTTATACGTTAAAGAGAAGAACCCTTTTCTAAAGTTAGTTTCACTGGTTGGATTGGATTCATAGTTCGTATATTCAAAACCAAACGTTCCTGGATGCCAGTCGTCATAACCGAATAAATAGTTCCAATAGGGTTTTCCATTCTCCAGCGGCATAATCAAAATACCTTTAATAAACCAGTATTTTTTTGGTGCCCATTGTAAAGATGTAGAAAGCTTGGTATCGCCATCAGTTCGCTTACTCAATGTGATTGTAGATTTCATATTGAGTTTTTGTAATTGTTCGATTTTGGTTTTGTACCCAACACTCACAATAGCGCTATCCAGGTTTAGACCACCTTCTCCGATTTTTAAACTATCATAATTATTAATCTGTACAGTCCAGGTGCCTTCATGCCAATCATCATAACCAAGGCCATAATTGTAGGTAAAACCTTCATCGCCTTTATCAAAATTATGTTTGGCCGTACCTTTAATATACCAATAGTCTTTCGAATCTGGCTTCCAGGTAGCGCTTCCACTAAAGCTTACTTTACTGTCGTGAATTCTATCTTTTAATGTTAACTGTCCACCAAGGCTGTATTTGGTTTTCTTCTTGGTTTCAACGCTAACTTTCTTTTTTACTTTTGGCGCATAAAAGCTGGTTTCAGCTACTGCCGTTTGTTGAAACGAAGCCAACATACAAAACGCTAAAAGTGTTATTGATTTTCTATACATGTTTAGTTTGACTCACACAGGTTTTTATTTTCATTATTAGCAGCCAACAGTTTTGATTTAGCGCTAGGTCGACATTTCTGGCAAATTTGATGCATTGAACCGTATTTTTTATAAAGTAGCGCACTTAAAATAACGCCATTGGTATTCGCCGTTGTCGAAGAATTATATCCTTCCCCGTTTTCATAAATACCTGAATACCAACCCTTTTTAGGATCGTAGGCACTTTTTACTTTATTGAATAACACTTCACTGTAGTTATCATCTGGGTACAGTAAAGACATCGCGATAGCGGCTTTATTAGAAACCGTTTTATGCTCTGTCAGGATAGCGCCTTTTGACGATTTAGCGACCCAGGTTTTTCCACCAGAAAAGATCGTGTTATAAACAAAGTAGGGCTTTTTATTGATATTGTCTTCCGAAACCGCTGTAACAATGCCTGTCTCTTCCCATCTTTTCTTTTGTACCTGGTAGATATTATTGATCAGAGGTGTATTTTCATCATCATAGCCATTTTCGATGGCATCCATGATGTATGACTCAGAAACAACAGAGTTATTAGAATGGTATTCTTCAGGTGTACGGTTATCAGTAGCAACAGTAATGCCATAGATATCGATATCTTTTCTGTCTACATTATTATAAGTAGAGGAGACATTTAAATTATGGCCTTCACGCTCTAAAATTTTAGCCGCATACTGTTCATAACCTAATCGTCCTTCCTGGAATGATTTAATCTCCCCCGTTTCTGGATAGCGTTTGAGACTTTGCATTCTTCCATCTTTAATTAAGGTATCAAAATTCCAACGCTTTAATGCTAAATCAATCTGATGTGAAAACTTGGGATGTTTACACGATAATGTTCGAAGCCACGAAACCAAACGCGCTAAATCCAATACTGAAACACCAACACCATCAGGAGTAACTTTATTAGCATAGGTAACCATCTTCATGGTTTTAGTGTTGTAAACCTTATTCGGTGCTATTCCTTTGAATAAATCCATAGTAATTAAGGTTTTAATCAACGCGGTGATTTTGTCATCAAATTCTTTATCATCAATAATGCCAAAATCTTCTGCTGCGATTGTTGCCGCCAATGCAGAACCTGTATCCCACATCGTGGTAGAAGGGTATTGGTTGGCGGCGTTGAATAAGCCCGTTTTTTCCTGGTAATTGTTTTCGTAATAAGTCCAGGCTGTTTTAGCGATGTGCTCATCGATTTCAGTTAACTCTTTTTTCGGAACAAAACAGGAGCCTAGATTGACTTTGTTGTTAGATTCAGCGATTTCCATGTTCTCTTTTTTTATTATTTTTGCTTCTTCTTTGTTAGGTAATAAGAGACTTCCTAATAGTTCACTTTTTGCCTTATCTTCCAGACTAACGTTTTTATTCGTTTGTGAAATTACAAAGATTGATGATCCAGCTAATACTGCACCCAAAGATAAAGGTACGACCAATCCAGTAAGAAGGCGTTTTGACATCGTTTCTTTTACTACTTTATTGCTCATTTTGATGCCTCCTTTTTGCTAAAAAATGTTTTAAATTTCTCATTCACTTTTGATAAGTCGTACGTTAATTCTTTTTCATTCCATTTCTTTAAGGTGTAATCAATTGAAGAAATAATGGATAAAACAGTTTCTTTTGTGACCCTTTCATCTTTTCTGTTTTTCCAGATAAGTCCTTTGAATTCTGTTAGCGCTGTTGAAGCTGCTTCAATAGAACCCTGCTTATGTAACTCATTTACACTATTCAGTTTTTTTGTTAATTCCAGTTCTGCGTCAGCATTATCAGGCTTTTTAGGCATAGTTTTTTGTGGTGCTTCCGCTTTCTGCTTAGCAGGTGGTTTTGGTTTAGCAGGAGCTTTTGGCTTAGCCGCTGGTTTAGGTTTAGCACTTGGTTTTTTCTTTGCAGCAGGTTTTTTTGTAGCGATTGTTTTTTTCAATTTATCTACAGCGACTTCCACTTTTGATATTTTGTCTGCTACAGACTTAATCGCTGATTCAGAAGCTTTGTTATTAGTAACTAATAACTTCATTTGTTTGTCAGCATTTTGAATGATGGTCTCTTGTTGCTTTTTTAGCTCACCCTGCAATTCAATTAATTTTGTATTTTGCGCCATAATATATTGGTTCTTGTTAGTGAGTACATAAGTACTCCAAGCCAGTAATATAAAAGTGCCAATCAGTAATATTTTTGTAAGCATATAAAGTTTTTTCAGTTAGTTATCAGTAATTAGTTTGTTGTAGCTACTTTGGGTTTATCAGTAACTTCATTCGTTGTTAGTTTTCCTGACGTTCTATCAGCAAAAGGTAAAGGTCCCAATCCAATAGTCCATGCAAGCAATGGAATCTTGCTGATCAGAATAGACAGCGCTAGAACAACACTTAACGTCAATGTGTATTTAAATAAAACAAGTTGATAAGGTGCCATCTCCACACCTTTCAGGAATATATCTATAATATCTATGACAGCAGGGTGCATAAGGTAGGTGCCAAAAGTGAATTTTGAGAAATCACTTATCTTTTCTGGCCAATTGAAATGTTGAGTACCCAGGAATAACAGAATGACACCTATAGGGAGTAAATTATGCGCATAGTAAATGGCACCCATTTTCGGAACAAACGATCCTGCTTCAATACTTAAAGCCGCATGTGTCAGTTTTATAATAAAGAAAATACTGACTGCCAATAAGCCGAACATGAATATCTTTTTAGAGAGTTCTTTATCGAATTTTTGCTGCCAAAGGCCCAGAATGCTATAAGCCGCGAAACCGTAACCAATATATGAAAGTACTTTTATTCCACGAATCAAATATTCGAGTGTGTTTCTATCGTTAACATTTCCCCAGATCCAGGTGCTCATACTCAAGTTAAATGCCAGGAATGGAACCACCAGCAAACCCAGAATAGGGGCTTTCAATGCTAATTTGAATACAGGGTGAAATAAAAATATTAAGAATATGGTGGGAATGAAGTGCATGTGATACTGCGATTTACCCAATAAGAAATAGCTAGCCCAGGTTTCAGGTTGAGTTAATTTCTCTAGCATCGGATCAAGGTAGCCAAATGCATTGGCTTTAATCAGTACAAAAAATGCATAAAAGAATGTCCAGAATACGAACGGAACCAGTAGTCGACGCATCTGCAACTTCATTGTTGCGCCATACGGCATTGGTTTTCTTTCTAACTTAAATGCCAATAAAAATAGGGAAACCAGAATGAAGAATTCAGTACTGGCTAATTCAGCTGTGGTTCGCATCAATACAGGGAAAACTCTTTCACTGATATCATAATCAATGAATGCCTTTCCCTTAGGATCGGTAGTCGTGTGGATTCCAATAATACTGAAAGCTGCGGCTAGTCTTGAAATATCTAGCCAGTTCATTCTCATCGAACTCATTGTTTTTGCACCCTTAAATTCGCTACCACATGATCTATTTTGAGGTCTCGAATTCCCGGATATTGTCCCGTTTCACGTGCTTTTTTGAACCAGTTTTCAATGGTGCTAGATAATTTTTCATCAGCCATAATTACCTGAAAAGAGGAAAAAGTATTCTTTTTCGCTCTGTTTGATAATTCTTTAGTCCATGTGTTTTCTTTGTTACCGAGAGAATATTTCGGCCAATAATTTTTTTCACGATATTCTAGTAAGTAATAGGAATGCTTTTCTAATGGTGTACTTAGAGTTCCTGTGATTTTGAATTTCTTACCCACAGCAGATTGATTCTTAGGTGTGATAATTTCGGCATACTCTGTTTTTACTCCAACGGTATTAAAATTAATGTCACTAATTAGCACCACTAACAAAAAAACGAATGAAGATAAAACAATAGGAAATAAAAAAATGCTTAATAATAATAAGCCGCGCTTTATAGAATTATTTCTATTCTCCATAAATGCCATTGGATCGGATGTTATTGGTAAAGTCATAATTATTAGTTACTTGCGTTTATATTAGGAAAGCACTTTATTTATATTTTTTATACATTGAGGTGCTTTATTAATACTAATTCTTGTATACAAACTAGTTTACACGATTAGTATGAATCGTGACTTAACTGATGCTGTTTTATGATATTTATATTAAATTATTATTTGGTCGATATTTCTTTATTATTTTTATAAAACCAGATGGTTATTCTAATTGAAATTAGATGATAGCCATTTTAGTATTCTTTCATCTGCCCAATAGTTTGCAGCCCAGGGGTATTTTCCCGATATAAAACCAACATGCCCCCCCGACTTGGAAAGCTCAAAACTTATATTCACTGAAATCTCATCAGCTGTAGGTGGTGAACTTTTCCACATAAAGGGATCATCCTCTGCATGTAGAATCAAGGTCGGTTTTTCGATAGCTGATAAGTACTGATGACTGCTAGATTGCGTATAATAATCATCTGCATCTTTGAAGCCATGAAGTGGCGCAGTGATCTTGTCATCAAATTCAAAAAAAGTCTTTACGCTTTCGATATCTTTTACTAAATCCAAATTAAATTTAGCATCTTTTTGTTTGTACTTGGTTTGACAACTATTGATTAGATGCTTCTGGTATACGCGTGAAAAACTTTTTTCTAATCTATCTGCCGCGTCTCTTAATTTGAACGGTACTGAAACAGCAACAGCAGTGGTTGTACTGGCATTCTGCTTTTGTTCGCCAAGCCATTTGAGTAAAACATTTCCGCCTAATGAAAAGCCAATGATGGCAAAAGGTATTTGCTGGTACTTTGTTTTAATATGCTCGATAACCGTTTGTAAATCTGCGCTATCTCCGCTGTGATAACTTCTTTTTAAACGATTAATTTCCCCACTACAGCCTCTGAAATGCATGAAGCAAACACCATAACCATTTTCATCGAGAAGTTTGATGAGTGGTTTTGCATAATGTGATTCTAATGTGCCTTCTAACCCATGCAATATAAGAACAATAGGTTTTTGCTGGATGTCCTTAGTTGATGAAATATCAATAAAATCACCATCGACCAGTTCAAGTCGATCTGAATTTAAGTCGAGTTCAGGTCTTTGTTTAAAAAAAGTAGACCAAAGCGTTTGTAGATGTGGGTTATGTAACCACCACGCAGGTTTAAAGTCACTTTTAACGATTGGCATTTATCTTTCTGCTTATTAAAAAATATCTACTTATATAAAGAATTACTATGAATCAAATTCGAAGGTATAAATATTAATATCATAATCATCTTTAGAAGCACTCTTTTTAAAGCCTAAAGATGCCATCAAATTATCCATAGAGGTATTGTTTTTAAGCACTGTGCCTTCGATTATTTTTAAATCACGATCTTTAACGTGCTCGATAAGAATTAACATTAACTGTCTTGCTAATCCAAGTCCCTGGTATTTATCTGCTATACCAATGGCAAATTCACAACTTTGTTTATCAGGATTAATCGCATAACGACTAACGCCTAATAATTTGTCTTTATTCTTTTTCTGTATAAAAGCGCCAAAAGCCATTTCACGATCGTAATCTAGCTTGGTAAATCTGGATAACATTTCAGGTGTAAGATCGTTGACAGCATGCATAAACCTAAAATATTTTGATTTGCTCGACATGCTATCTATTAGCTCTATTTCAGCTTGCGCATCTTCACTACGAATAGGACGTAACTCAACTTTCTTATTACCTTTTATCGTAATACATCGTCGCCAATCTGAAGGATAAGGGTGTATGGCTAAATGACTAAAATGTTTAGCATCACTGTTAGATTTCTGTACGACTATTTGAAGATCATTAACAATAGCTTCATTTTCATCGAGTATTAACGGGTTAAGTACTAATTCGAAGATTTGAGGTAGGTGTATTGCCATCTCGGAAACTCTAATAAGCACCTCACGTAATTTGTCTTTATTAGCTGCAGGCAAATTGCGATATTTATCTAATATAAGACTGACTTGAGTATTATTAATTAAATCTTCAGCCAGTCTTCTATTGAGTGGTGGTAATTGAATAGCTCGATCTCTAATAGCGGGTGATTGAGTGCCACCGGGACCAAAACTGATGACAGGTCCAAAGGCAGGATCATTTAAAATACTGATATTTAATAATCGCCCTGAAGAGGGAGCATGCATTCTCTCAACGATGATGCCATCAATGATAATGTTTGAACGTAATTTAGAAAGGCTCGTTTTTATCTGTAAAAATGCTTTTTTAAGCATTTTGGAATCTTGTATATTGAGTTTTACACCCTCGACATCAGATTTATAAGTAATATGTTGAGAATCAATTTTCAAAGCAACGGGGTAACCAATATTTTTGGCGATTTTTAACGCTTCTTCAACGGTTTCTGCATGCAATGATGGATTACATTTAATATGAAACGCTTCTACCAGTAAGATAGAGTCTTTTCTTGAAAGTACATTACGTCTTTGCTGAAGGTTCCTATCAATAATTTCTTTTGCTACGTCTATATTTGGCGGTATTGATTTGTTGAGTGGGAAAGGTACTTGTAACAAACGTTTTCTATTTGCCAAGTGATTGCATAAGAAGCTGAACCCATCCATTGCCGCTTCAGGAGATCGATAATTAGAGACATTATTTTCTGTAAATATGCGACGACCTTGTCCGCCAGATGCCGTACCTAACCATATAGCAGGGCTTGGTTTCTTGGCATTTTTAACAACATTTGATATTTCAGTCGCTAGTTTTTTGCTATCTATCATCGCATCAGGTGCGAAAATAATACCTATGCCGTCAACCTCTTTACTAGCCAATAAAATTTTAATATTTTCAGCATATAATTCTGCGGTATTTTTTCTGTCAGAAATGACAATAGCATTTTCACAACTATATATATTTTTTGAAGTGCTCTTGAGCTCTCCTATAAGTTCTTTACTTAAAATAGTTGCTTTAAAACCGAGATCTCTGAGTCTGTCATTGGCCAACATAATTGGCCCGTAACCATTAGAAATAAGGGCTAAATTATTGCCTTTGGTTCGTCTATTATTCGCTAAAATTTTAGCAGCGGTATATAAATGAGATAAGGTAGTTACATGGTCTGCACCTGCTCGCAAGACTGCGGCATGGAAAACATCATCCATGGCTCTAACATCTTTGGTTTTCGCGATAGCGTCACTGTAACTTCCATTGTCATGAGAAGATTTCAAGATAACCACGGGTTTACGCATGGCCGCAGCTTTCAAAGCACCCATGAAAGCCCTTGAGTGGGTTACCTGATTTATATGAATGATGATGCTACTGGTTTTGTGATCGTTCGCCAGAAAATCAAGAATATCTGAGAATTCGAGATCGATACCAGAACCCCGAGAAATAATTGAAGAGAAACCAACTTGTTCAGTTTCAGCCCAATCAATAATGCTGCTACATATCGTTCTGGAACGCGCTACAACTGCCAATTTCCCCGGTAGAATTTTATTGTCGGTAATACTCGCATTGAAGTTAGTTGATGGTCTAATGAGAGCTGCAGCATTGGGTCCTAGTATTCTTACATTAGCTTCTTTGGCAACATTTAATAATGACTTCATTGCAGAAGTAATTTCTGATTTGTAAGTATTAGGATACTTAGTCATCACAAATGCATTGCCGATTCCTTGTTTGCCGCATTCGCGTATGACTTTTTCTACCGTTCTTAATGGGCTAACAATGATTGCAAGATCAATAGGTTCTTCAATGGCTGTAACTTTTTTAAAGCACTCGGTTTCTAATAACTCCTTATGTTTCGGATTAACGAAATAGAGTTTGCCGGTAAATTGATTATGTAATTTACTGGTGATTAATGCGGCTAGAGTGTCTTCAGTTTCACTGGCTCCAATAATTGCTATTGAAGTGGGATCAAATAATCCTTTGAGGTAATGACCAGGCATAATTTTATCGTCGTTTTTATAAGGAATAAAGCATACCAAATTTAATGAAAATTAAATGTAGTACTTGCAACGTTTTATGTGAGTTTTATATGACAATAATCAAATCTTATACACTTATTTAATTTGCACAGTAAATATCTCTTAAGGAAGTTGGCAAAAAACAAAAATAGCGACTAGTCTCTAGTATAAATAAGAACAAGAATAACTATTAAACAAAAATTACAGCCTAAAATAGCGAAGGAGAAAATATTTTATGCCAACGGCTTATATCACGCATCCTGATTGTTTGAGACATGAGATGGTTGAATTTCACCCTGAATGTCCTCAACGCCTAACGGCAATTGAAGATCAATTATCCGCTAAGGGATTGATGGATTTTTTACGATATTACGAAGCACCGAATGCAACTATTGAACAATTGGAAAGAGCGCACGATAATAAATACGTAGAAGAAATTTATAATCATTCACCGCTCGAGGGTTTGCGTCACGTTGATCCTGATACCTGTATGAATCCGTTTACTCTGGAAGCAGCTCAACGTTCTGCTGGAGCCGGTATTTTAGCCACCGATTTAGCCGTATCAGGTGATGCCAAAAGAGCTTTTTGCAATGTTCGACCTCCAGGACATCATGCTGAAAAAGATGCTGCGATGGGGTTTTGTTTCTTCAATAATGTCGCTATAGCGGCATTGCACGCGATTGAGCACCATAAATTGAAGCGTGTAGCTATTGTCGATTTTGATGTGCATCATGGCAATGGCACTGAAGATATTTTATCGCATAATCCTCATGCTTTGTTTTGTTCAACTTACCAACACCCTTTTTATCCGGGGTATGCCGGTAAGACCATGGAAGAATTAATGGTCAATGTGCCTTTGCCAGCAGGCACCAAAGGCGCTGATTACAGGAAAGCTGTAGAAGAAACATGGATACCCGCTTTAAGAAAATTCAAACCGGAAATCATTTATATTTCAGCGGGCTTCGATGCGCATATTGATGATGAAATGGGTGGATTTAGTCTGATGGATAGCGACTACATCTGGGTTACTGATCAGATTTGCAAAGTAGCCGATGAGTTTTCGCAAGGCAGAGTTATTTCAATGCTCGAAGGTGGTTATGATTTAGTTTCATTAGGGCGTTGTGCAACAGAACATGTGCGTGTTCTTATGGGGCTTCATCATATCTAGAAAAAAGTGCCTAAAAGTAGGGGGGTGACCTAAATAGGGTACCTGCTTGCTGTAATGATTCTATGATGGCTATTTACCAGCTATCTTCAGGTTCACCCAGATCACATTTTACACAATTTAGCGCATGACCTAATTTGCTATTTCTTCCAGTCTCAGAAACCACCCAGGGTCTATTAATAAAGGGTGGTTTGTGGCGCACATGCTGTCCGTGATGGCACTCAAGTTCTGCAACCCAGTCATTGTCTTCATCTAAGTGAAAACCTCTGATTTGTTTTTTCATAATTTGAAGGTTAGTCTCAATAACTTAAAGTGTGTGAGTTGTTAATAAGTGGCATGCATTTTAAAAAAATAATTGTGCCTTTTTTAGAACGCTAAATCCAATTAGACTACCTTTTCTAGTTAAGTCAGGAATGGAGTTGTTATGTCAGCGAATCTAAAAGAAGAATCAAACTATCAAGCACCCAGCGTGTGTCCTTTAGATTGTCCTGATGCCTGTAGCTTCAATGTAGAAGTTAAAGACGGCAAACTCCTGAAAATTAAGGGCTCTACTGCCAACCCTATGACTAAGGGTGTTATCTGCGGCAAGGTCACAAAATTCTATCCTGATTTTGTTCACGGCAAACGTCGCTTGAGTAAACCGTTAAAAAGAGTAGGCGCTAAAGGTAACAATAAATTCGAACCAATCTCCTGGGATGAAGCAATTGACCTTTGCTACGAAGGTATTCAAAAAGGTATTAAAGAATACGGCACGGAATCGGTAATGCCATTGAACTACGCCGGTCCACATGGGCAATTATCCGGTGGATCAATGGATATGCGCTTCTTTTATAAGTTAGGCGCAACACAACTCGATAGACCTCCTTTATGTGCTGGCGTTCGTGGACTTTCCTACAAGTCATTGTTTGGCTTGCACGTGTCTATGTCACAAGAACAGGCTGAACATTCTGACTTGATCGTCCTATGGGGTACCAATACCAGTACCACTTATCTTCATTTGATGAAAATCATCAAGAAAGCCCGTGATAAAGGCGCGAAAGTTATCGTAATCAACCCAGAGAGAATCAAGGTTGCAGAGAGCGCAGATTTATTTCTACAGATTACCCCATCTTCCGACGCCTATTTTGCGTTAGCGATGGCAGCTGAATTCAATAAACTAGGAATGATCGATAAAACTCAATTAGTAGATAAAGTTTCAGGCGTTGAAGAATATCTGCAGGCTGCTACTCAATATTCTTTAGCATCAATATCCGAAATTTGTGGAATCGATCATTCACAAGTCACTGCATTCATCGATTTATTTAGAAATGCCAAAAGAATCTCGATGCAAACCGGAGTAGGGCTTGAGCGTTCTAAAAATGGCGGTTCTGCGATTCGTTCTGCAATGACTCTACCTGTGTTATTAGGACAGTTTGGGCAGCTAGGGCAAGGGCAGATTGGCTATCACTCCCCAGCTTATCCCAAGACCACAAATAAATTACAACGACCTGATTTATTAGAAAAACCAACGCGTACATTTAATATTGTTGATTCTGCCGATCATATACTGGATAAAACTTGCTCTGGAAGTAGTGAGGTGCCTATTAAGTCAGTATTTATCTACAATCATAACCCTGTTGCAATGCACCCCGATCAAAACAAGATGATAAAGGCGTTGAGTCAGGAAGATGTTTTTGTGATTGGTTGTGATATCAATATGACCGATAGCATGAAGTTTGCTGACGTAATACTACCGGCGTGCAGTAGTTTTGAGCATAATGATGTTTATCTGGGGTATGGTCATAACTACGCACAACGTGCCGAGCCCGCCATTCAGCCTATTGGTGAGGCATTACCTAACACCGAGATATTTAGACGTCTTAGCAAGCGCTTTGGCTTTGATGAAGCGGCTTTCACTGATACTGATGCTGAGCTACAAGAGCAGGCTCTGGATTTATCATCAGACACTTATGCTGTGAATTCGATGTCAGATGTGTCTACACAATCTGCGTTAAGTACTATCGATAAAGATCACATCTGGCTCTCAGACATGTCTGATGATGAGAAGATCACACTTTATAATGAAGAGCTGGAAAATGAGTTTGGTTATGGTTTGCCACGTTATGAGCCTATTGATAAAGATAGACCATTCACTTTGGTAACAGCTGCAGCTTTCAATCGTTCTAACTCAACTTTTGGTGGAAGCGATACCGAACTGGAAAAAGTATCGATCAACCCCATCGATGCTTCAAATCTAAAAATACAAACAGGCGATCAAGTTAAACTCCACAATAATAAAGGTGAAGTGATCCTGCTTGCTAATGTAACTGATAAAGTCGCTTCGGGCGTTTTATTCAGTCCCAAAGGCGCATGGTGCGAAAGTAGCCCTACAGGGCAAACGGTTAATGCTTTGATTGATAGTCACTGTAAAACGGATATTGGGAACGGTGCGGCATTCTATGATACTTACGTTGATGTTAGCGTGATTTGACTGTCATTTAACTCTGATTCGACATTGATTTTGTTTTGATTTAGTTTTGAATTGATTCAGCTTTGTCAGATGCAAAAACCGCATATAAGTAGGGGGGTGTATTTATAATAAAAATAAACCACTTACGTGGGTTTAAAACCACGTATTTCAGTACTATTTCTGTGTCATTCTGATATACTCGCCAGCAGTTTTTTAAGAAGCATATTTCTTCTTAAAATAAGCAACCAAAATCGTACAAAATACTCAAAAAAGAACTCCAAATAATATGGCTGAATTCGCGAAAGAAATTATCCCGATTAATCTTGAAGATGAGATGCGTAAATCCTATCTAGAATACGCGATGAGCGTAATCGTAGGGCGTGCATTACCCGATGTTCGAGATGGTTTAAAACCTGTTCATCGTCGTGTGTTATTTGCGATGGGCGAGCTTCGCAACGACTTCAACAAGCCTTATAAAAAATCAGCACGTATCGTCGGTGATGTTATCGGTAAATATCACCCGCATGGTGATACTGCTGTTTACGACACCATGGTTAGAATGGCACAGCCATTTTCAATGCGCTACATGCTCATTGATGGTCAGGGTAACTTTGGTTCTGTCGACGGTGATTCGCCTGCTGCGATGCGTTATACGGAAGTCCGTATGTCGAAGATCGCTCATGAGTTAATGGCCGATCTGGAAAAAGAAACGGTTGATTTCCAGGGCAACTACGACGAATCTGAATTCGAGCCAGTGGTTTTTCCTACTCGCTTACCTAATCTACTATTAAATGGCTCTTCTGGTATCGCTGTAGGTATGGCGACCAATATTCCGCCACACAATATCACAGAAGTAATCAATGCCTGTGTAGCTCTGATTGATGATTCAACACTCAGTATTGACGATTTGATGCAGTACTTACCAGGCCCAGATTTTCCAACGGCTGGTGTCATTAACGGTGCACATGGCATCAAACAGGCCTATCACACCGGTAAAGGCAGTGTAAAAATTCGCGCTGTAGCGGATTTCGAAACCGATAAGAAAGGCCGTGAAAAAATTGTTGTTACACAGCTTCCTTATCAGGTTAACAAAGCACGTCTTATCGAGAAAATTGCTGAACTCGTAAAAGAGAAGAAGATAGAAGGAATTTCAGAACTACGCGACGAGTCTGACAAAGACGGTATGCGCATGGTTATCGAGCTTAAGCGGGGTGAAGTCGCTGAAGTTATCTTGAATAACCTCTACAAACAAACACAGATGCAGAATAGTTTCGGCATCAATATGGTAGCGTTGATTGATGGCGCACCAAAGCTTTTCAACTTAAAAGAAATCATCGAAGCCTTTATTCGTCATCGTCGCGAAGTGGTTACACGTCGTACCATTTTCTTATTAAGAAAAGCACGCGAACGCGCACATATCTTAGAAGGTCTGGCTGTTGCCTTAGGCAATATCGATGAAGTCATCGCATTGATCAGAGCATCGGCAAACCCTGCTGAAGCGCGTGAAGCGCTACTTAGTCGTTCATGGAAAGCTGATATCGTTTTAGAAATGCTGGAACGCGGCGATTCAAGTGTGGCACGTCCTGAAAACCTTGATCCTCGATATGGTCTTAAAGATGATGGTTACTGGTTAACCGATGTTCAAGTAAAAGCAATTTTAGATTTACAACTACATCGTTTAACAGGTCTTGAAAAAGACAAGATACTGGGCGAATACAAAGAGTTACTCGCAACGATTGTTGACTTGCTTGATATCTTGGCGAGTCCAGAGCGTTTAATGCGCGTTATTCGTGAAGAACTTATTGAAATGCTTGAAAAGTACGGCGATGAACGTCTTACTAAAATCAATGCTGTTGGTGAAGATCTGGGTGATATTGATCTGATTCCAGAAGAAGATGTTGTTGTAACGTTGTCTCATGAAGGCTATGCAAAAGCACAACCCATTGATACTTATCGTGCACAACGTCGTGGTGGACGCGGTAAATCAGCCACCAAAATGAAAGATGAAGATTTCATTGAGAAACTCTTCGTCGCAAGTACTCATGACACAGTTTTATGTTTCTCATCCAAAGGTAAAGTCTACTGGTTAATGGTGTATCAATTACCCATGGCGAGTAGAACCTCTCGTGGTCGACCCATTGTTAATTTATTACCACTTGATGAAGATGAAAGCATCCAGGCCATTTTGCCTATACGTGAATATGAAGATGACAAGTACATCTTTATGGCCACTGAAAACGGCACAGTCAAGAAAACAGATTTGAAAGCATTCTCTAATCAACGTGCTTCAGGCATCATCGCCATCGATTTGCGCGATGGTAATAAGCTGGTTGATGTTGCTCTCACAGAAAAAGATGATGAAGCGATGCTATTTACCTCACAAGGTAAAGCCATTCGCTTTAAAGAATCTGATGTACGTGGCATGGGTAGAACTGCTGCTGGTGTACGTGGTATCAAGATGCCTGAAGGTCACAAAGTAAATGCCTTAATCGTTCTTCGTGAAGGTCGCCTATTAATGGCCACTGAAAACGGCTACGGTAAACGTACTGAAGTCGAAGAATTCTCTGCGCAGAATCGTGGCGGTAGCGGTGTTATTGCAATCCAGACTTCTGAGAGAAATGGTGCAGCGATTGGCGCAGTTCAAGTAACCGATGATAACGAAATCATGTTGATCACTAACGGTGGTATTCTGGTTCGAACTTCAGTGGTTGATGTGTCTGTCGTTGGCAGAAATACTCAAGGTGTTCGTCTGATTAAACTGGGTAAAGGTGAAAAACTAACTCAGTTGGAACGCATTGAAAGCATGGATGATGATGCTGAAGATTTGGATGAAGCTATAGATAGTTCTGCTGATGATATTGATAATGAGTCTGATGTTATCACTAGTGATAGCGCTGTAGATGCAGATGTTGATGTGGATTCTGACGATACAAATGATAGCGACGAGACTAACGACGAATCTCCTGAATAAAAAAAGCCTAGCGCCGCGTAAATATCATTCAGCAAAGCATAAGTTCCTTTGGTCATTTTAAACAACAAAATGAAAAGTCACTTAAAAGTAGGGGGGTGACTTCCAATTTAATTGGATCACCCCTAATTCATTTATGGATAATAGTGTCGATAAGACTATCGAATATATTAATCAAGTAGACGCATTTGGTTATCTGCTGATTGGCGTTAATTTACTTTTGCTGATCTTCGCAAAGGTCATTCTGAAGGCTGTTTATCATCAGCCAGAAAAAGCTGATAATATTTCACGTAAAGTCATGATTTTCAGGGCTTTAAACCTGTTAATTATTCTTGCCTATGGCTATTTTCGATTCTTTCAAGACAAACAAAACAAAGATTTTCTGATTCATATCATCGCTGTTCTGGCGGTTATTTATTTCTCATATTTAGCGATGCATATCGCGCATGGTTTTCTGGTTCGATATTACGGTAAGGAGCGAGAAATTAATGGCGTAAAACGTTTTTCATCTACTTATCAAACACGCCTATTAAGCATATTCACCAGTCTTTTCATTGCGGTTATTGCGCTGATTAGCATCATACGTTTACTGGGTTTTGATTCAGTATTAGAAGCGGGCGGTGTCATTGGAATAATAGGTGTTTTCCTCGCTTTAACATCAAGCATCTGGGCACCTGATATTTTTCATGGTCTGATTATTTTGAATAGCGACATGTTAACCGAAGGTGACGTTATACAGTTTAATGATAGTGATACCGTTTACGGGCTAGTCTATAAAACAAAAGTTTTTCATACGGTAATATTGAACATCCCAAATAATCATAGAATCATGATTCGTAACTCCAAATTAAGGGATTTCACGGTACATAATTTATCCAAGTTTGCATCAGCTCGAGGTTTACGTGAAAGCCTGACGTTTAAAATTTCATACGATACATCAATAGAAGCAGTGGAAGATTTGTTTTCAAGCGTATACGATGCTGCCAAGACGGATAACGGTATCTTCATAGAGCCACAATATGATATAGAATTTGGTGTTAAAGAAACCGGAGACCATGCCGTTGAGTGGATATTTTATTACTTCACCAAAGAAGTTGATAAACTATTATTAACGAAACAACGCTTATTACAATTGATGCTAAAAACATCTATTGAAAAAGGTATTTCTTTATCGACTCCCATTACTATTAGCAATGTAAATGATGTATCTGAAATGGTCAGAAATAATGTTACAGATTAAACTTTAGTAATCAAAGAACAAATACTTAACAACGCTCTTATGAAATAATCCTAGAGCAAATACATAATTAGAAATTTAGAGAATAAGGATTAAGCCATGACTCGTAAATACAATTTTAGTGCTGGGCCAGCAATGCTCCCACAAGTAGTTTTAGAGCAAGCTCAGGCTGAACTTCTGGATTGGGAAGGTACTGGTCAATCGGTGATGGAGATGAGTCATCGAGGCAAAGAATTCATGAGTATCGCTGAAACCGCAGAAGCGGATCTTCGCCAAGTCATGAAAATTCCAGATAATTATAAAGTGTTATTTTTGCAAGGTGGTGCAACTTCACAATTTGCTGCAATTCCTCTCAATTTATTGCGCGGTAATGAAGGCGCTGATTACGTGAATACCGGTATTTGGTCGACTAAAGCGATAACAGAAGCAAGTCGCTACTGTTCTGTTAATGTCGTCTCCAATTCAGAAACAACAAATTATACTTCAATACAGCCTTATGAAAGCTGGAATACCAATTCTGATGCTGCATACCTTCACTACACAATCAATGAAACAATTGCGGGTGTTGAGTTTCCATGGATACCTGATACAGGTGATGTTCCTTTAGTTGCAGATATGTCGTCTACCATATTGTCACGTCCGGTAGATGTCAGTAAATTTGGTCTTATTTATGCCGGCGCGCAAAAAAATATCGGACCCGCTGGTTTAACTATAGTCATTGTTAGAGAGGACCTTATTGGTGATGCGATGGATATCACACCTACCATGCTGAATTATGAAGTTCATGCCAAAAATGGCTCTATGTATAACACACCATCTACTTATGCCTGGTACTTAGCAGGATTGGTATTTAAATGGTTAAAAGATCAGGGTGGACTTGATTATATGGAAACTGTAAATCGTCGCAAAGCTGAACGACTTTATAATTGTATTGATAACAGTGATTTTTATACAAATCCGGTAGATAAAGAATATCGATCTTTGATGAATGTGCCCTTTACTTTAGCTAATTCTGAATTAAATGATAAATTTCTTGATGCCGCAGCAGCTCGTAATTTAATCTATCTAAAAGGCCACAAGTCTGTTGGTGGCATGCGCGCCAGTATCTATAACGCGATGCCAGAACAAGGGGTTATCGAGTTAGTGGATATGATGCAGACGTTTGAAGCAGAGTTCGGTTAATTTCCTAATTATGATTATGATAAATATCAAAACAAGCCAACTAGCCTTATAGAAGAATCACTAGACGCTTATAATAATACTTTGTATTTTATTGGGTAAATTATAAAAAGATGGAAGATTCAGATGTAATGTTTAATTTGGTTTTTGGTTGGGGCATGGTGGTTTTAGCTGTTTTACTTGTAGCTGTTCTTGTTGTTTATATCAAAAGTTTATTAGTGTTTAAAAATGCAAAGGTAATCAAAGGCAAGGTTATTGATTTAATGGATATTGGTGAATTGAATTTACCAACAATTGAATATCAATTAGATGGGGAAACATTGCATTTTCGATCAAAAACAGCCATAAAGAACCTTGTTGTTGATGAAGATGTAGATATAGAAATTGGTGTTGCTAATGAGCCTAGAATTTACGAAAAAAACAGCACTATAAAATTACCAATGGTTATCTATGTGATCTTTGCTTTGGTAATTATATTTGGTATTAAAGCGGTTGCATTTTTACAATCTCTTGCAGCTTAAATTTGACACATAAAAAATATATAATTTTTGTTTTTACTTGGATATTGAATGGATAATAACGACGAAAAAATATCATCTGATAAGTTGATAGATAAAGCAGATGATGCAAACGCAAACATCAATAAAAAGTTATTAGAAATTCGTGATTCAATCGATGCTATTGATGATCAGTTTTTAGAGTTACTCTCTCAACGTGCTGAGTGCGCAGAAAAAGTTGCGCAGATAAAACGCGAAGCAGGTGAAGTTGATCTCTGGTTCTACCGACCAGAAAGAGAAGCTCAAATCTTAAATCGTATGAGTGAGAATAATCGTGGTCCTCTTAAAAATGAGAGAATCACTGCGATTTATCGTGAGATTATATCTTCCTGTTTGGCATTAGAACAAAGCATCAAAGTTGCTTTTCTTGGCCCTAATGGCACATTCTCTCAAGAAGCGTCGAAAAAGCATTTCGGTCATGCCGTTGAAACTGTCCCAATGGGATCAATAGGCCAGGTTTTTAAAGAAGTAGAAAATGGTACTGTGGATTACGGTGTTGTGCCGATAGAAAATTCTACAGAAGGTGTAATTTCATATACCTTAGATGTATTCATGCATTCACCCTTAAAAATTAGTGGTGAAGTTACCCTGCGAATCCATCAAAATTTAATGACAGTTAACAAAAACTGGCAAACCATTAAACGCGTTTACTCACACCCGCAATCATTGGCACAATGCCGCCAGTGGTTAAACGACAATCTACCAAATATTGAACAAATTCCCGTTTCGAGTAATACAGAAGCAGCCAGAAGAGCAACAGAAGACCCAGACTCAGGGGCAATTGCAGGTGCTTTGGCAGCCAAAATCTATAAGCTGGATATAGCGCACAGCAATATCGAAGACAGTAAAGACAACACCACCCGTTTCCTGGTGATTGGTAAACAGGACGTACCAGTTTCTGGCAAAGATAAAACAACCTTGATGATTTCAGCAAAGAATCGTTCTGGAGCGCTTTATCATTTGTTAGCACCATTAGCAGCTCACGGTTTGGATATGACACGTATCGAATCGAGGCCATCAAGAAATGCAAATTGGGAATATTATTTCTTCATGGATATCGATGGTCATTCAAGCGAACCTAATGTGGCGAAAGCACTGGAAGAGTTAGCAGAGGAGTCTGAACTCATCAGGGTTCTTGGATCCTACCCAAAAGCCATTCTTTAATGTATTTAATCTAATTTAGATAACGCAAATATGACTATTAATTTTAAATCACTGGCGGTCAGTGGTGTTCAAAATCTACAACCTTACTTACCTGGTAAACCTATTGATGAATTAGAAAGAGAATTAGGTGTAACTAATACACTTAAACTTGCTTCTAATGAAAATCCTATGGGGCCAAGCCCGTTAGTGATAGCTGCGTTAAACAAAACTCAGGAAAATATCGCCTTATATCCTGATGGTAATGGTTTTATTTTGAAACAAAAGCTGTCAGAAATTCTCAAAGTTAATCAACAACAAATTACGCTGGGTAATGGTTCTAATGACGTTTTGGATATGGTTGCCAGAGCTTTCTTGTGTGAAGGCCGTGAAGCCATTTATTCACAGTATGCTTTTGCGGTTTACCCAATCAGTATTCAATCTGTAAATGCGACTGGTAAGGCCGCTGAGGCTTTACCGGTAGATCACGAAACCAATCCTTACGGTCATGATTTGACAGCAATGAAGGGATTAATTACTGATAAAACGCGTGTCATATTTATAGCCAATCCGAATAACCCAACCGGCACCTGGTTAAAGTCAGATGAATTACATGAATTTATCGCTGATGTACCTAAGGATATTGTCGTAGTGGTTGATGAAGCCTATTTTGAATATGTAAAAGAGGACGAATATCCTGATACAGTGCAATGGCTAGAAGAATTCCCTAACTTAATCGTTACCCGCACCTTCTCAAAAATCTATGCTTTAGCAGGACTACGTGTTGGATACGCTATTTGCAGTGAAGAAATTGCGGATTTATTAAATCGTGTAAGACATCCATTTAATGTAAATTCCATGGCAATAGACGCAGCGACGGCAGCCTTAAATGACCAGGCTCATCTTGAGAATTGTGTAGATATCAATACCAAAGGGATTAAGTTCTGGCGAGCTGCTTGTCAATACCGCGGGTTAGATTATATTCCAACGGTGGGGAATTTTATTACCATAGATATGGAACAGAATGCAGTCCCTCTTTATGAAGCAATGCTAAGAGAAGCAGTTATTGTTCGTCCGATTCCTAATTATGGTTTGCCTAATCATCTACGTATAACGATTTCTACTGCTGAAGAAAATCAACGTTGTCTTGATGCTTTAGATGTTGCCTTGGAACAATACCCTATCCCGGATTAGTGCTACACCTTCGTTATAAAATCATATCAATAAGACACCTATAAAATAAGGAATGTAGATAAGGAATGAGCACAGCATGATTAAAAAGTTAACCATATTTGGTGTTGGACTCATTGGTGGTTCACTTGCATTAGCGCTTAAAAAAGCAGGCTATTGTGAAAAAATTGTAGGCTGTAGTCGTAGTGAAGATCATCTGAAAAGAGCGATAGAACTGGGTGTTATAGATGAATATACACTAGACCCAGTAGCAGCAGTGGAAGGTGCGGATATTGTATTACTTGCAGTTCCTATTCGTGCAATACCACATATCCTTAAAACTATTGTTCCTCATCTTGAAATTAATACAATTGTCACAGATGCAGGAAGCGCTAAAGGAAGTGTATTAGCTGCAGCAAAAGAAGCTTATGGCGGAACACTTCCCGCTAACTTTGTAGCAGGACATCCGATCGCAGGTCGGGAAAAGAGCAGTGTAGAAGCTGCGATTGATGACTTATATATCGATCATAAAGTTATCCTAACCCCAACCAGCGAAACCAGCAGTGAAGCCGTATTAACTATAAAAGAAATGTGGCAAGTCACTGGTGCGACAGTTGAAACACTGGATGTAAAACAACACGATGATGTTTTAGCTGCTACCAGTCATTTACCTCATGTTCTGGCGTTTTCATTTGTAAATGCCTTATCCAAATCTGAATACGGTGATGCTGTTTTTGATTACACAGCAGGTGGATTTGAGAGTTTTTCTCGAACAGCTTCTAGTGATCCTGTAATGTGGCGAGATATTTGTTTAGACAATAAAACTTCTATTCTTGCAGCATTAGATAACTTTCAACAAGACTTAGCTGGTCTTCGTGACTCTATTCAAGATGACAACGCAGAAGAAATTGAATCACTTTTTCTCCATGCAAAAACTACTCGAGATCGGATAATCAAAAAATCTTAATGATAAATTTTGAGGGAGTTTAAGGAAGTTGTTTCTGCAAAGTTAAATTGTGGGCAAATGTAAAATTGAATCCAGTACTTTCTTAGGCTTATCTTTCTATAATCGACTCAAATAGGTCAAAATAGGTCGGAAAAGTCTTTGCTGTACAACCCGGGTCGTTAATCGTTATTGGGCTTGTACCTAATGCCGCGAGAGATAAGCACATTGCCATACGATGATCGTCATAGGTATCAATGGTCGCCGATGATATTTCGATAGGTGGCTCGATCACAATATAATCATCACCCTCAATGATAGTTGCCCCGACTTTGCGCAATTCAGTTGCCATCGCGCTTAATCTATCAGTTTCTTTTACGCGCCAGTTGTAAATATTGCGAATAGTCGTCGTTCCTTCCGCGAATAATGCCGCCGCCGCAATTGTCATCGCTGCATCTGGGATGTGGTTTAAATCCACATCGATCGCTTTCAGCTTACCTGCGTTTGAAACGGTAATGGATTCTTCTTCCCATTCTACTGTTGCTCCCATCGTCTCAAGTACGTTGGCGAATTTCACATCTCCCTGAACAGATGAAGTTCCTACGCCATTGACTTTAACCGTGCCGCCTTTAATCGCCGCCGCCGCCAAAAAATACGATGCAGAAGATGCATCACCCTCGACCATTATACGTCCTGGTGATTGATATGTTTGACCGCCTTTAACTTTAAACGATTCGAAGTTATTGTTTTCAACTTCAACACCAAAGACTCTCATTAAATGTAGCGTGATCTCAATGTAAGGTTTAGAGACAAGCTCGTCAATCACAACGATTTCCATATCACCTTTAGCGAGGGGAGCTGCCATCAGTAAAGCGGTTAAAAACTGACTGGAAATACTGCCTTGTATCTCAATACGGCTACCTTGTAAGCCATTGCTATGTATTGCTAGAGGTGGGTAACCTTCGTCTTGCAAATATTCAATATCCGCACCTGCTTGGCGAAGAGCATTGACAAGGTGAGCGATGGGACGCTCAAACATGCGTGGTTCGCCTGTCAAAGTGAAATTACCCTGCCCAAGGCATAAAGCCGCTGTGAGAGGGCGCATTGCTGTTCCCGCATTTCCTAAGAATAATTCAATAACATCGTTGTTTGAATTAATTGGACCACCCAGACCTTGGACGGTACACAAGCTTTTATCTGCTGAAAGTTCAAAACTAACACCCATTTTTTTTAAGGCAGTAAGCATAAAATTGATATCGTCACTATCAAGGAGATTGCTTATTTCGGTTTCTCCTTTCGCGAGTGTGGCGAGTAATAAAATACGATTCGATAAGCTTTTTGAGCCAGGAATAGTGACTTCGCCGTTGACGCGAGTGATGGGTTTTATTGTGAGACTATCCATGAATACTTAGGTACTTTTTGAGTTAGCTAGATCGAGAATTTATTATAACGTGGTGCGAGTACAAATCTACCTAGTATTTATATATAACAGTTTTAAATAGAAGTGGTTAAAGCTGGTGGTGAGTACTGTTTGATAAAATTTAATACAACGGTGGCTCTAATCAATCATACTAATAGTGATATTAGTTGTTAATTTTAAAAAATAGCCTAAAAGTAGGGGGGTGTCTTTGTAAAAAGACCCTCCTACTTATTTTATTTCTTCATGGAAACGTTTCTAAAAGCTAAACAGAGCGCCAGACAACTGCAATCTCATTGATCTGCACATCCGTTTTTCTTGGTTTTATGCTGTAATCTTCGATTTCAACTTCGTCGATAGAATATTCTTCAGCAAGATCATCAATCTTATCTTCCAGTTCTTCTTCAAGATCTCTCAAATCTTCTTCAACGTTAGCGACTTTTTCTTTAGCGCGCCCAACATCACCTCTTTCTTTAAGAACACGTGATCCAGCTCTGCCAATCGAAGCTTTAGATTTTCCGAATAGGGCACCTAAAACAGTAATACCCACGTTTAAAAATGAACTCGTAGTATCTGATTCTTCTTTTTCGAGACTCATGGCATAACGATCTAACCGATCTGTTAATACCTTTTCTTTTTTGGCGTAACGCTCCTGCAATACTTCAATCGCTTGTTCTTTTTCATCATTTAAAATATCGGCCACACGTACTTTGAAATCACCTAATGATTCATAAGGTTTAGATAAAAGCTTAGGTGAGTCGCATTGATAGAGTTCTAATACGTGCTCGTAATACAACCAGTCAGATAATGATTTTGTCGCTTTACGAAGTTGTTTGTCTTTAGAGATGAAGTCAGGAACTACTGCGTAATGTGCTTCTTGTGGTGCTTTACTTGGGAGTTTTGCAAAGCAGTTTTCTACGCCTTCTTCACTCATGGCATGATCCCAATCAGCAGAAGAATCATTTTCTGATAACTCTAAAGTGAGACAGTAATTTTCTTCTTCATCTATACCTTTAGATTGATTAAAAAAGTTAAGCGTACAATCTGCCATTAAACTTGGAATATATTGCTTAGATCCCGTTAGGTCTGGCATATAATACTGAGGAATACTGTTATCAAGCGTTGTGTAACTATCAAAACCTTCTGGAATTATAGGTACACTCACTTTTTCTTCTTGTTGTTCCTGTTTCTTTTCAGAAAAGGCTTTTTGGTCATGCATCAATGAAGAAATTTCATCGCGCTTTAATGGTCCTTTAAGATAACTAAGTACCCAGCGTGTACTGAACAATCGAATATCATCAAGATGCGCGCTCTTGAGGAAGAAAGTACGTTTCTTTAAATTTGCTAATAAGGCGCGTATTTCATCTTTATTGAAACTGGAACCCACTTTTCCGCCCAGACCATCAATCACTCGATCAATATCCTGCGTGGTTTGTAAACGACCGATAAACCAGGTTCCCATATTCGACAGACCTTTATAATCAAGGTCGACAGGGTTTTGTGTACTCAATACAACACCGACACCATAGGCTCTGGCTTGTTTGAGTAATATCAGCATCGGTTCTTTACTGGGTGGATTTTTAGTTGGTGGGAAGAAGCCGTATATTTCGTCCATATATAGCAATGTTTTTAATGCAGATGTACCGCTTTGGCGTCTCATCCAGGCGACAAATTTATTCAATAGTAATGTCACAAAGAACATGCGTTCTTCATCACTTAAATGAGATATGGAGAATATTGCTATCTTGGCTTTGCCATTTTCATCATAAAGTAATTTCTGTATATCCAGTGTTTCACCTTCTAACCAGCTTTTAAACGTCGGTGAGGCAATTATTGAATTGAATTTTGTGGCAAATTTAAAACGTTCTGATTGAGGATAAAAAGCATCTAAGGGTAATACACCAATCTTTTTAAATGGTGGGCTGATAATTCGACCGACCAAATCTTCTAGACTCAGATCATTGCCATCCATCCATGAATGAGAGATTAGCTGGGCGAGCAAAATGTATTCTTTCGATTCAACCGGGTCAGCTTCTATCCCTATTAAAGATAGCAAACTACTAACGGTAGAGTTGATATAGGATGAAAAGGAATCAGTATCATCTATCACTTCTGAAGGAGGGGTTTCCAGTGAACTTAGAACATTAACACTTATTCCGGAACTACTACCGGGTGTGTAGATTGTTTTC
Source organism: uncultured Cocleimonas sp. (assembly GCF_947495625.1). Classification (GTDB taxonomy): domain Bacteria; phylum Pseudomonadota; class Gammaproteobacteria; order Thiotrichales; family Thiotrichaceae; genus Cocleimonas. Next base: position 89,498 of record NZ_CANLZW010000004.1, on the reverse strand, counting down.
TTAACATCGGTAAATTTAGCAACTCGTTTACTGTCCTGATGATGACTTTCAATGCCTTCTTTCCACATCTTGGAAATCTTTTCGGCATACTCATTAACATCTTGCTCTTTATTTTTAGCTTCATCTGCTACCCAGGGGGCAAAAGAACTCGGAGAAAACTCAGGATCAGTTAAACAAAGATTACCCATGTCACCTTTAGGATCGATAACAATAGACGGAATATTATCAATCGCGGCTTCTTCAATAATGCCAACGCCTAAACCCGTTTTACCGCTTCCGGTCATACCAATAATGGTGGCATGCGTGGTGAAATTCTTATTTTTTAATAAAGTAAGGGCTTCGGTAGCTTCCTGAGTGGTTTTATCAATATCTTGACCTAGATAAAAAAGACCCAGTTTTTCGTATGTTTCTACCATTCTATGTATTCCTTACACTTGTTTATGATTAGGTTTATTAGTGCAACAATAACCCATCATACGTTCAAATTAAAGACACAAAAAAGCCCGCTAAAAGCAGGCTTTTTTGTTAACTGTTTTGCAATAAATATTACAAAGCAATTTACCAATTTAAATCAATTAGCGAACAAGACCTAAAGCGCGGAAAGTATCTTTAGAAAGAACGCCTACTGGTAAACCACGTGAACTCTGGAATGCCTTCAAAGCTGCTGCTGTGCTTGGCCCCATTTTTCCGTCTAGCTTGCCGGGGTTGTAACCTTTTGACTTAAGTGCAGCTTGAATACCATAAACGATATTCTTCTTAATTGCTGTTTTGCTCGGCTTTTCCGTAGTACCTGCTGCTTTAGCTGGCGCTTTTGCAACTGGTTTAGCCATTGTTGCTTCTTGTTTCGTGACAGCCTTTACTTCTGGCTTTGTGACTGCTTTAGTCATTGGAGCCGTTTCTACCTTCTTTGATATAACCTTTTTAGGCATACTCTTTTTAGGTGCTGCTTTTGCTTTGCTTTTGCTCGGCATTGGCGCATTCATTACTTTTAGGTATTGCTGATGAGTGATGCCTTGAGCTGGGCGTCTGTATTGAGTCTTATGCATTGCTTTAGAGCGAACAACTGCTTTACGCTTAACTGCAGCATGACGGTAGTTCTTAGGTGCATTTGTTTTACAAAGAATTGGGCGCCATACATATCGTGCACCAGCTACTTTTACACGGTAATTTTGTGTTGTGTAACGAGCAGGGCGGTTTACTGTCTTGTACAAAGCTCCAGAAACACGTTGCTTTTGTTTAACTGTTTTGTAAACAGCAGGAATCATTTTTCTGATATTTTGTGCTTTTCTAACTAATACACGCTGAGATACAGTTTTGTATTGAGCAGGGATCGTTACTCGACACATGATTTGACCTGTCATATTGTCGATACGTGTAATCGCACCATGGCCTTTACGCCATGTGTTATAAGCTGGCTTAACCATGACACGTTTATTTTGTGTGCGGTATTGAGCAGGTATATGACGATTCTGGTAAGTCGCTTTTCTTACGAGTACTCGCTTGTTAACCCAACGATACTGAGGGGCTCTTACTAATACGCGCTTAGATGTGGCTTTTTGAATAAGAACTTTACGTTGCTTAGTTATGTATTTTGCTGGATTCTTAACTTTAGCAAAACATTGACCTGGCTTTGCTGGTGGTAAACCCATTCCAGAGCGTTTAACTGAATGTGCTGGACGAGGCATAGGACCACGAGAATAAACTCTTCGAGGAGCAGGTCGTTTTGGTTGATAAACTCTAGCAGGTGCCCTTTTAACTGCAGCTTGCATGGGTTGCGCCATGACAACTGGAGTAGCAGCTTCAACTTGCTGTTGTGATCCGCCGGCTTGTGAACTACCAGCTACCTGTGAACTTCCACCAGCTTGTTGTGAACTTCCGTTTACAACTTGCGAACCACCAATCACTTGCTGTTGGCTACATCCTGATAATACGGCAGCGAGTATTACACTCGATACAGATAGTTGCGTAGTCATTCTCATGTAAATTTCCTTTAATTTCTTTAATGTCGAATTATATGTCTTGTCATCTAAGTAAGTGCTTATAGCTAATAAGCCATTTAAAATGAAGCTTTTAACTTATAAGTAATCTAATAACAATGAAATAAACAACGAATCCCCAGCAAACCCACTAAATTGCATATCAAGTGATTCGTATACTTGATGTCAGTATATGTCGATATGGTGGTCCTAAATATATAGCTAATAGAATAAACGGTAGTCTTTTTCTGTTGAGCATCATTAGATCACCCTTAGTCAAAGCGATCTTAAATAGATCATCACTAAACATATGTGAATAGTCAAAATTGTCATCCATCTATTTCTTTCATCTAATTGTTTCTAAAGACACTTACTTAAAACTTACATAAACCTGTAGGGAACGTTATTATTGTTTGATGAGAATAAATCCAGACCAACTAAGTTCATTTCTACAGCAAAAAAGAGAAAATCAGAGTGTGTTCCTGCTTTCTGGGGATGAACCTTACCAACTTATGGAAGCGGCTGATTCTGTCCGACAATTTGCCAAGCAGCAAGGCTTCAGCGAACGTGATATTTTGCACGCAGATGGTCAGTTTGATTGGGGAAGCTTACTAGGTTCATCCAATAGTCTTTCATTGTTCAGTGAACGTAAACTAATCGATTTACGTGTCGAAACTAAAGGACCTGGTAAAGCAGGAAGTCAGGCTATTCGAGATTATATGGATAATCCGCCAGATGATAAAATCCTGTTGATTCAAATGCCAAAACTGGTAGGCAATGCCAGAAACGCGGCGTGGGTGAAAGCCATCGACAAACAAGGTGTGGTGATACAGATCTGGGATTTATCTGCACCGCAGACCATGGCATGGATTAATAAACAGATGCGCGAGAAAGGCATGCGAGCGACCTCTGATGCCGTGCGATTATTAACAGAGCGTGTTGAAGGTAACTTGTTAGCGGCAGCACAGGAAATTAATAAACTTAAATTACTCTATCAAGAAAACGATCAACAGCAAGTTGAGATAGATGAAGAGCAAGTGCTCGCAGCGGTCAGTGATAGCTCGCGCTTCTCAATATTTGATCTTTCCAATGCAGTAATGCTTGGAGATTTACGTCGAATACAGCATATACACCACAACTTGAAGGAAGAAGGTGTACCTGTTCAACTTATTTTGTGGACGTTATCTGACTTAACCCGACAACTTTATACAGCAGTGCACAGTTTAAATAGCGGTATGCAGATGTCACAGGTGATGAATAAAATCCCAAGACCAAGACAAAAGCCTTTTCAACAGGCATTACAACGCATGCAAAGAGCGGACTGGTCCGATATTATTAAGATGAATGGCAATATAGATCGTTTATCAAAAGGTCAGGGAGATATTGCCACTAAAGGTTTAGGTAGAGTGTGGTTAGAGTTGTTAGAATTGGCTTTAACTTTAGCGGGTAATAAAGCGATTAAAACGTAAAGCCTTTATAATTCGTACATAATTAAACGTGTATTTACATAAAATATGTCTAAAGAAAGTATGCCTAAATATATTTATAAGGCCACCCCCCTACTTATGGGCACTTTTTTATTAATAGGCACTTTTTAAGATTACGATAAAACAATTATTTAGAAAAACTAATAACCAAGAAAGACTATGAAACAAGATATTAATGTCTACATGCAAGAATTAGGAATCAAAGCGCGCAAAGCGGGTGCGATTCTTTCTGCTGTAGAGTCAAAGACAAAGAATGATGCATTACATGCGATTGCAGATAAGTTAATCGAACAGACAGAATTGCTTAAAACTGAAAATGCAAAAGACCTGGAAGCCGGTAAAGCGAAAGGACTGGACAATGCCATGTTAGATAGATTGGCATTAACTGATGCAGGTATTCAGCAGATGGCGGAAGGTTTACGCCAAATTGCAGCATTGGCAGATCCCGTAGGTGAAATATCTGATTTAAAGTATATGCCGTCAGGTATTCAAGTGGGCCAAATGCGTGTGCCTTTAGGTGTTATCGGCATTATTTATGAGTCTCGCCCGAATGTAACAGCAGATGCTGCAGCACTTTGTTTAAAATCAGGCAATGCCACTATTTTACGCGGTGGATCTGAAGCGATTCATTCGAATAAAGCCGTGGCTCAATGTATTCAAGACGGACTAAAAGAAGCTGGTTTACCGTCTGAATGTGTACAAGTCGTTGAAGTAACGGATAGAGAAGCCGTTGGTGAATTACTGCGCTTAAAAGAATATGTTGATGTCATTATTCCACGCGGTGGTAAAGGTCTTATTGAACGCGTCAGCAATGATTCACTGATCCCCGTGATCAAACATCTGGATGGTATCTGTCATGTGTACATTGATGATGACGCCGACAAAGAAAAAGCATTAAAAGTCACCTTCAATTCCAAAAGTCATCGTTACGGAACCTGTAACACTTTAGAAACATTACTTGTTGCAAAGTCACGCGCTGCTGAGATCCTGCCTGAATTAAATACGCTTTTTGTTTTAGAAGGCGTTGAACTTCGTGGCTGTGAGCAGACACAAGAAATTATCGATTGTAATCCTGCACAAGAAGAAGACTGGACGACTGAATACCTTGCACCCATTTTAGCGATCAGAGTCGTCGATAATCTGGACCAAGCCATCCGTCACATCAATACTTACAGCTCGCAACATACTGAAAGTATCATCACCCAAGATATCACCAAGACACGACGCTTTATGCGAGAAGTGGATTCTGCCTCGGTGATGGTAAACGCCTCAACCCGTTTTGCAGATGGTTTTGAATATGGTTTGGGCGCTGAAATTGGTATCAGTACCGATAAACTACATGCACGCGGACCTGTTGGTTTAATAGGTTTAACCTCGTTAAAGTATGTGGTTTTTGGTGATGGCCATATTCGTCAGTAAAGGACATTCAGAATGAGTAATGTACTTTGATTGCAATTATAGGTGGTACTTTTGATCCCATTCATTTTGGCCACTTACGTCCTGCGTTAGATATCGCTGAAAAACTGTCTTTAACGGAAGTTAGATTTATTCCTAGTGCAACGCCGCCGCATCGCTGGCAGCCTGAAGCCAGCGCTGAAGATAGAATCAATATGGTTAAATTGTCTATAGAAGGCACAAAACCTTTTATTCTTGATGATCGTGAGTATCATCGCGAAGGCGCTTCATATACCATAGACACTTTGAAATCTATCCGATCTGAAATTGGCAATGATCAATCTTTTTCAATGATATTGGGGCTCGATGCGTTTCAATCTTTTACCAGTTGGAAAGACTGGAAAGACATTGTGGAAACCTGCCATATTGTGATTGCTGCGCGACCGGGCTATCAAATTGATGCGACGCTTGATGAGTATTTGGCAAAGCGCGTGACTGACAATATTGATGACTTGAAATCATTGGCCGCGGGAAAAATCTATTTTTGTGATGTAACGCAATTAGATATTTCTGCCACCATGATCAGGGATAAATTAAAAAACCAACAATCATGTGATTACTTAACACCTGCAAAGGTCTGTGATTATATTGAATCAAACAAATTATATGGGTCTGATAAGTAGTTATTCTAGATAACCATCTAGATAATGAGTACACACTTAGATCTTAACCAAAGTAGATAAAATATGAAATTAAATGAAATAAGCGATCTGGTACAAAACGCGCTTGAAGACATGAAAGCTGTAGATATTGTTTCCGTAGACGTTACTGGCAAATCTTCAATGACAGACAAATTGTATATCGCCACAGGTAATTCAACCCGTCACGTAAAATCTATCGCAGAGAATGTTGTGATAGAAGCTAAAAAAGCCAACCTTGATGTTATCGGCACTGAAGGCAAAGGATCATCAGAATGGGTGCTTGTTGACCTTAATGATGTGATTGTTCATGTGATGCTGGAAAATACGCGTGACTTCTATCAATTAGAGAAATTGTGGTCTGCTGATGATGCAAACGACAAAAGTGTCGAACAAGCAGTCGCTGACAAAAACGCCTAGTCATATCCAAAGCACTTCTCGCACAGATGAATATCTTCCTGCTTGCTGTTGGAACCAAAATGCCAGACTGGGTAACTCAAGGTTATAATGAGTACGCCCAGCGCTTACCAGCAAAGTGCGCTTTAGTCCTTAAAGAAATACCCGCCGAAAAACGACTAAAGAACAGTAATATAAATGCGATTACTGAGAAAGAATCCGAAAAAATCAAAGCAGCTATTCCTAATAATTGCCGACTGGTTGTGCTCGATGTAAAAGGAAAATCGTGGAGTACCGAACAGCTGGCGACTCGTATGCAAGACTGGATGATGGGTGGTCAGGATGTCGCGCTGGTAATTGGTGGTCCGGATGGCCTGAGCAAGGATATTCTATCAATGGCTCAAGAAAAATGGTCATTGTCTGCACTCACGTTTCCCCATCCATTAGTCAGAGTGATCCTCGCAGAGCAGATATATCGTGCGTATACAGTCACAGAAAATCATCCTTACCATCGTGCTGGATAAGCGGTAATTAACACTATGAGCCAGATTATCCTTGCTTCTGCATCTCCCCGACGCGCCGAATTACTCGATCAGGTTTGCATCACTTACGATATTCAAAGTGTCGATATCGATGAAAGCATTAAACCCAATGAATCAGCAGAAGACTTGGTGCAACGTTTAGCTATCGAAAAATCACAAGCTGTAACAAATACAGATAAACCTGTTCTTGGTTCTGACACCTTAGGTTTAATAAATGATCATATCCTAGTTAAACCGACTGATTTGGATCATTCCATCAAAATGTTATCGGATATGTCAGGAAACTGGCATGAAATTTTATCGGCAGTAGCGATCAGTTATAACGGAAATACCCACGTAAAACTAAATCGTAACCGCGTATTATTTCGTGAAATAAGTCAGGATGAGATGATACGATATTGGAAAACAGGAGAACCTCAGGATAAAGCAGGTTCTTATGCTATTCAAGGAATCGCTGCGATGTTTATTCAGCGAATCGAAGGTTCATATTCTGGCATAATGGGCTTGCCTTTATTTGAGACAATGCAATTGCTTAATGACTTGGGTATCAGTAATCTAGAAACAAACGAATAAAACGAACATCAAAATAACAAACAACTTTCAGGTTAATCGATGAGCACAGAAATACTAATAAATGTAACACCACAAGAATCACGAGTCGCATTGGTTGAAAACGGTATTCTGCAAGAATTGATGATCGAACGAAGCTCTAATCAGGGTATCGTGGGTAATATTTACAAAGGAAAAGTGAGTCGTGTACTTCCCGGAATGGAAGCGGCTTTCATTGATATCGGACAGGAAAAAGCAGCATTTTTACATGCTTCTGATCTACGCTTTCCTAAAGCGCAAATTTTTAATGGTGACTCGCCAGATGAAGACATCCAGCTTCCTCCCATTTCAGAATTACTCCACGAAGGTAAATACGTTTTAGTACAGGTCATCAAAGACCCGTTAGGCACTAAAGGCGCGCGTTTAACCATGCATGTGACGATACCTTCGCGTTATGTGGTACTTATGCCAGATACCAATACCATTGGCGTATCCAGCAAAATAGAAGATGAAGAAGAGCGTAAACGTTTAAAAAACATTATTTCAGAATCTCGTGAGTCTGTTGATGTTGATAATACTGACCTCGATTTAATCAAAGAACAAAAATTCGGCTATATTGCCCGAACTGCTGCTGAAGGCATTGAAGAAGATGCAATTGCAGCTGATATCCTATTCCTGAATAAACTCTGGAAGAAAGTAAATGATGCTTCTGGGCAAAAGTCTGAAACGAGAAAAATATATTCTGATTTGCCGCTAGTACAACGCGCGCTTCGTGACTTGGTTGCTGAGGATATAGAGTCCATCAAAGTTGATTCACGAGAGACTTTTAACAATTTAATTGAATTTTCCAAAATTTATATTCCGGAACTATCAGATAAAATCGAATATTACATCGGTAAGCGTCCAATATTCGATCTGCATTCTGTAGAAGATGAAATACAAAAATCTTTGAAACGCAAAGTAAGTTTAAAGTCTGGTGGTTATCTGATTGTTGATCAAACAGAAGCGATGACTACCATCGATGTAAATACTGGCGGGTTTGTCGGACATCGAAATCTGGAAGAGACTATCTTCAAAACCAATCTTGAAGCTGCCCAAACACTGGCCAGACAATTACGTTTAAGAAATCTTGGCGGTATCATTATTCTTGATTTCATCGATATGCAGCAAGAAGATCACAAAGAACAGGTACTCGCAGCATTAGAAAAAGCATTAGAGAATGATAGTGCTAAAACATCGGTAACTTCCTTATCAAGCCTAGGCCTGGTAGAAATGACACGTAAACGCACCAGAGAATCTCTTGAACATATCTTATGTGAATCTTGTTCAACCTGTGAAGGTCGTGGCTATATCAAAACAGCAACGACAGTATGCTATGAGATTTTTAGAGAAATCCTCAGAGAAGCCAGACAATTTGATGCGCGCGAATTATTGGTATTAGCATCGCTCGATGTAACTGATTTATTACTCGATGAAGAATCTGACAGTCTGGCTGAACTTCAAGAATTCATCGGTGTACCTATCCGTTTTCAGGCGGAATCTCTGTATACGCAAGAACAGTTTGATGTGGTTTTGTTGTAAGTTTAAAATTATTTACAGTTTAACTTAAGTAGAATTTTACAAAACTACATATAGAAAACCGCCTAAAAGCAGGGGGTGACTAAATAAACTATTACTGCGATAGTTAATAGTCTGTTACCTAGTCACCCATCTTTATTTGTTAATTAATCAACTTCTAAGGGATCAATTTCGTTAACAATTTCCTGACGTTCTGTTTTTCCGGTATAACGACTAATTGCGAAGTTATCACTCAAAATTTCCGGATCTTTTCCGCATACGATATCCGTTGAAACACGCGCCGAACCAAAACTCATAGTCCATCCTAAAGTACCATGACCGGTATTTAAAAATAGATTACTGATTTCAGTCTTTCCGATAATAGGTGTTCCATCAGGTGTCATAGGACGCAGACCACACCAGAAATTATCTTCGGTAAGATTCGTACCATTCGGGAATAAATTCGAAATAACATAACGCATCGTTCTGCGTTGTCTATCGCCTAAACTCAAGTCGTAACCTGTAAGTTCTGCAATCCCCGCAATTCTAATGCGATTACCTAAACGCGTTATTGCCACTTTATAGGTTTCATCCATAATAGTAGAAACGGGTGAAGCATCTTCATTGGTAACCGGAATGGTTAAGGAATAACCTTTAACAGGATATACAGGGCTATCAATGCCAACGTCTTTTAATAATGCGGTTGAATAGCAACCCAGCGCCATAATATATTTATCAGCCGTTAAATCGCCTGCACTTGTAGAAACCGAAGTGATTTTGCCGTCGCTCATATTAAGCTTGTCGATTGAAGTATCGAACTTGAATTCGACACCCATTTCACGACATTTTTCCATTAGTTGAGTAGTGAGTTTGAAACAGTCACCCGTCATGTCATTGACCAGACGTAAACCACCCACGATATCTTTTTTAACATCTGCAAGACCTGGCTCAACTGCTACACACCCATCAGCATCGAGTAATTCATAAGGTACATTAATTTCTTCGAGCACTGCAATGTCTTTAGCCGACGCTTTTAATTGCGCCTGTGTTCTGAATATTTGTAATGTACCTTTGCGTTCATGGTTGTAATCAAACTCTAATTCATTATCCAGCTCTAGCAAACAAAGTCTGCTGTATTCAGCGAGGCGCACCATGCGATCTTTATTGATGCCATAAGCAGTTGTTGTACAGTTGGACAACATGCGTGAAATGAATTTTATTTTATCCCACTCAGGTTTGAAATTGACAATCAATGGTGCGTATTTACTCAAGATCCATTTGAAAGATTTCTTTGGCACACCAGGAGCCGCCCAGGGGGCAGAATAGCCGGGTGAAATCTGCCCTGCATTTGCAAAACTGGTTTCAAGACCCGCACTCGATTGGCGATCAACCACCGTTACTTGATGGCCTTCTTTTGCCAAGTAATAAGCGTTTGTTACACCGATAACACCACTGCCAAGAATAAGAACGTGCATAACTACATAACCTGAATATAAGTATTAAAAAGTTACATAAGAATAGTTAAGTTTTTAAAATATATTCTACTGAATTTCGTTTAATACCAGAAAATTATGCGTAAAAAGTAATTTGCTCAGTAATTGTTATGGTTAAGAGATAAATCGACATTCAACTCCAGATTAGATATATGTCTAAATACAGTAAGTCCTGTCAAAAATATTCAAAAAACCCCTTAAAGTAGGGGGGTGTGAAATTTAAAGTTTAAAAGGTAATAGTGAATAAACCGTCAAGAATTGCCCTGCTAAACGAATGTAATAAAGGTAGCCCTAAATATGTATAATTGTTATGTATCAAAAACTAATTGTTTCTGCCAAATCCTGTTCTGATATGTCCGTATCCGTATATACGACTAGGGTCAACAGTCACTTTATGTTGCCCTTTACCACGTAATTCCTGAACTTTTTCACCCAGAGATTCAACAACGTGTCCTGGCAGTGATTTAAGCTGATCTAACTTTCCCTTGACTGCCCAATTTTCAGTAGCGATTCCTTTGGCCTTTTCCATATTAGCGATTTCGAAGCGTGACTCTTGAATGTAGGTTCGTGATCGTTCTAAAACAGGTCGAACTTTATTGATCAATTTCTCTGAGTCGAAAACAAACTGCGGACTTCCATAATCTGCGACTGCCATATTAATGATAGTGCTATGATCCTGGATAACAAGGTAGTAGCAGCCAAGTATGGGGCAGACTCTGAATAGATCTAAATTTAGATAACCGATACGTAGTAGTTCGTTAGCACGATCTACTTCAAGAAGATCCCTTACATATTCTACTATTGTTTGAATAATTTCAGCGAGAAGCTCCAACAAGCCGACAACAGGTCCAGTTACCGCACCTGCATCACAAAAAAAGCCTAGTGTCTTACCAGTGAATGCAACGGTAGATTTACTGGCCGCGACAGTTTTAGATGCAATTTCACGATTTAACAGTGTCAGTATGGCATCGAAGGCTGCAGATGGATCTTCAGGGGCAAAGGCATAGCGAGAATCTGTCATTCCTTTCTTGTCATAGACTGTTTTGGCAACTCCTATCCAACCTATCACTGCTTTTCCACCACTCGTTACCAAACCTACCACTGGCATTACTTCGGCGGTAAATTTGCTGGTGCCTCCCAGCCCGAGACCCTTGAGTACTTTATCAGGATCTTTACCTGGACAAAGATTCTTGAGTAAGTTCTCTATATTCTTCTTCATTTTCGCGGCGTCAGCAGCATTGCTGGCAATCTTTCCCCCATTGCCTGCAACATCAACTAGACCTGAGATGTTTTCTAAAGTACTTTTGGTCGTAGTGCCTACTGTCTTTGCCCCTGAAAGACCTAATTTCAGAGTGTCCATTTTGTTCTTTGCACGTTGTTGGTACATGCCCACTAGATTGTTGCTTTTAAAACTTAATTTTTTACCTTCAAATTGTTTACAAAGAGCAAGTTTCTGTTGTCGGCCAATATAGTCCATTGCTTCAATTTCTTCCTTGCTGAGATTTCGATTATCATAAACAGCTCGGTAAAGTTCCGTAACAGCACCTTTAGAATTACGAACGCTTTCACGCCAGTCTTTCGCTTTACTTTTTTGGTCGAAGATCCAGCGATCAAGAGCGACCTTTACATTTTCCTTAATTTGCGGTGCTTTCAGAGAATCATCGAGAGCCACAAGAAATTCGCTCCGCTTGCGCGTGCGGGAATAAGTCGATGCCATCCACTGATCATAAGAAGGTAACTGAGTCATGCTGTTCTCCGTTTATTGAAGGGTAATTCAAACTTAAATTTCAAATTAAATACACTAGCCACTTTGAACATGCCACAATAAAGTTTTAGAGGCGAGGTATTCCTATCCTATGTTTCTGCCACAGTAAACTAAATTGATGAGTATACGTATCATATATTTCCATTGAAGCCGACGAGAGAAATCCCCAAATTAGCATCACTTCGGGAGTCTTTAACCCATTTCCCAGCATTAACTGAAGACTTAAACTATCTAAATGATAGTAATCCACTCACGATTTTTTGTGTTTGCCTAAACAGCACAAATGTTCGTAATGCAACAGTAAGCCATTAAGACTTATTGGTAAAATATTCCTGTTTAATATACGGAGGGCATGTTTGCAGCCGACTTGATTTATAGCCATACTTAGTTTGTGAAGTGTTTAATGTCATTAAAGAACAGTTCTTCGGATAATTTTATAAACAGCAAACGATCATAATCATTCAAAATGCAATCTAAAGCTTTTCTTGGTACAGATCGGTGATTTCTATCCAGTGCTGTTCGCAATAACCTAATGCAATGCCATTAGTCGTAAAAGACAGCGCAAAGTTGTTGACGAGATAACATTCTGAATTAAAAAATGAACGCCACACTAAAAGCTTCTTTTAAAAAGAAATAACAACCTATAAACAAGGTAAAATCTTGATTTATAGGTGCGAACAAACCATTTATGAAATAAACGAGTCACCTTATTTAATAATTAGTCTTTATAATTTTTACTTAATATAGAAAAGTAGAGAGTATTTTGTATATAGTAAATTAGTACTAATTTGTAATTTTTTAAAGTTACTTTTACAGTTATTTTTACTAGGCTTTCTTGTCATCTACTCAGTCAGATCACATAATAATCATACTCATAACATTGGATGTTATATGCAGCTTTCTAATTTTTCGTTTTCTTCATTTCGATTACTTTTAATTCTGGTTTTATTGTCACTTAGCCCATTATTAATTGCTGAAATAAACTCCTCAATAGATAAATTACAGGGCCGTAATAAAAGCAGTGTCACTGATGAAATCAAAAAGAAAATAGAAGCTGATCAAGAAGCTACTGAAACAGTTGATAATAAAGCTAGTAATAAGACTGATAGTGATACTGTTGATACAGCAAAAGAGAGACCTGAGCCTGTTCTGGGTATCAACACAGCAGATGTAAGAGAAGACACATCAAGCGTGCAGTTTCTCGATCTGTTTAAATCCTCTATTCCGTTTAAGGAAACAGTTCCATGGGGAAGCAGTAAAGGCCTTGAATACGATAAGAATGGTTGGCCAACTGACTTAAAAGAGGGGCAGGCTGGTACCAAATTTTTAAATAGATTACCTGAAGAAACGGTTGAAGATGGTTTCTTTACGGTGCTATATGATGGTGAAGGAACAATTTTTTACGGTAACGATGCGCGTTTAATAGTGCACCGACCTAATAAAGACATCATCGAAATTAAAGCAGGCAAAGATAAGATTTTAAATGCCTCTTTGTTTATTAAAAAATCTAACCCTGATGATTACATCCGTAATATTCGAATATTGCCTGAAGGTGGTATTTGTAAAGGTGTGCCACACATTCGTGTTAAATCAGATTTAGATTGTGATAAGGGTAAATATCTTTCTTTTGAAGACAATCATTTAAACCCATTAGCGACAGAACAACGTAGTGATCAGTTAAAAGAAGAAACAGATGAAAAATCAATGGTTGAAAAGTCATCTAATACAAAAGGTTCTAATGACACTTCAAAAGAATCGGTAAAGGCTAAGCCTGATGATGAAAAGGAAAAATCAGTAGTTATAAATAAACAAGATAATGATGACGATAAGAATAATAAAGAAACTAAAACTATAGAAAACACAGTTACTGATACTACGAAACACAAAACCAATAAACCTGAAATAAAAGGTTATTCAGACGTTGATAAAGCAATCGTTTTTAACCCTGATTATCTGGATTTCATGAAAGACTTTCAGGTGGTTCGTTTTATGAATATGTCTGGAATGACACGTAACCCTGTAGAAAAATGGGAAGATAGAAATACCCTTAGAAAAGCGAGTTGGGGTGGCAAGTATGGTTCTCGTGGTGCACCCGTTGAGGTAATGGTAGCTTTATCTAACAGGAATAAAGCTGATCCCTGGTTTTCAATGCCGTACAAGGCTAGCGATGAGTACATTAGAGAATTCGGTGAGTACGTAAATACTCATTTGGATAAAGACTTAAAAGCCTACATTGAATACAGCAATGAGGTTTGGAACCCGATTTTCACACATCACGATTATGCGATTGCCGAAGGCATGAAACTAAAACTGGATGAAAAAAAATCCATTGCGGGCTACAAATGGTATTCATTACGCAGCGTTGAAACCTTCAAGATATGGGAGAAGATCTTCGGTGGTACCGATAGGTTAGTGCGAGTATTGGGAAGCTGGGCGAGCAACCAAACCATGTCGAGCACAATTCTTTCCTACAAAGATGCGTTCAAACATACCGATGCAATCGCGATTGGTCCGTATTTTTCTGCGCATCCCAGAGTGCTAAGGCGTGCCAAGACTGTTGATGATGTTTTTAAAGCGATGCTGGATAAAACCACAAAATGGGGGATGGATTCGACCTTAAACTACATCAAAAAACAGGCCAATGTTGCCAAATCTTATGGCGTTGATTTAGTTGCCTATGAAGGTGGTCAGCACCTGGTAGATTGGAATACACGTAAGGTAGATGAGCATCCTAACAAACTCCTATATGCCGCCAATCGTGATCCTAGAATGGGAATCTTATATGATGAGTTAATGGAAGGATGGCAGCGTAATGGTGGTAAATTATTTGTTGCCTTTAGTGCGCCCAGAATCTATAGCTGGTATGGAAGTTGGGGACTTAAAGAGCATATACGACAACCACGAAGCGAAGCGCCAAAATATGACTCCTTGCTACGCTATTTAAATGCGCGTTTGTATCCTGAAGAACAGCCGGACACAATCGATTCATCTTCCATGAAATCCCTAAATGGTGAAATCCCTGAGATCCCCGTCATTTACGCCAAAGCACCTAACGATATTTGGAGTTTGAAGAATCCGCATATTATTAAATCAACCCTCAAAGATAATAGTAAACGTGATATTTCTGCTAGCTGGCAAGCGAGTTGGGATACAAAACACCTGTATATTAGTCTCGCTGTCAATGATGACGATTTAGAGACAGGTGATAGTGTCAGACTAACTCTGGACACTACAACCGATGAACAAATCAAAGCTAAGAAAATAGCTCAGGAAAAAATAGATATACAAACAGAGAAAAAACTATTAGCGAAAAAGAAAGAAGAACAAGCTGCGCGAAAGAAAGTCTATGAAGCTAGAGCTAAGGCTCAAGCTAAAAAAGAGCAGGAGAAAAAAGGCAGAGAACAAGAAAAAGAAAAGAACAAATTGGAAGATACGAAAACAGATACTAACAATACAGATTCTTATCCAGTTAAAGAAGAAAAAAGTAATACCTCGATAACAAAAGAAAAAAAGGATGAAGAATCTGCAAACAAAACTAAAGAAACTTCAACTAAGTCAGTGGATGAACCTGAAAAAACTGTAGTTAAGAAAGAGAAAGAAAAGCTTGAAGTAATCAATGATAAGGTTGAGGCTACATCCGAAAAAACTATCTCAGCAACTGAAATAGCAACACAAAAAATCGAGAAAGAAATAAAAGAATCTTTAGAGACAAACAATGTGGCTAGTAAATTTACTAGTAAAGAAAAGGAATTAGATTCTAAAGACAAAACAGTTTCAAAAGAGAATTCCGAGTCTTCGAAAACAGAAAAAGTTATATTTAAAGAAGAAATTGAATCGAAAATAGTAGAACCTAAAACAAAAGACTCGAAAACAAACAGTTCAAACATAGATAAGGCTGAAAAAACTGATTTAAAAGATCAAGAAAGCACTGAATCAAATAATGACCAAGAAACTGTCAAATCAACCAACGAAGAAGCGAATAATGAATCACCAAAAGTAATTAGCAAAGAAAACGCTATAAGCTTTATCTTTACACCATTTGATGATGCAACATCTCAAGCAAGGACTATCAAAACTGATGCAGGATATTTATTAAATCTGGCAATACCTTGGAATCAAATCTATTCGAATAATGACTCATACGAAATTGAAGACAAAGAAGTTGATGGCATTAAAGATAAAGATCAGAATAAAGACAAATCGGAGAAAATTACTGAAGTATTTCAAGCAAAGCCTGGTGATAAATTAGGTATCAATTTTGTAATATCAGACGTTGATATTGACGAGAAAGGTAGCAAAGAATTACGTTCGGCAGATACTAATCTTCCTTTACCGAAGATAGTACTGAAGAACTCGTTAGTAGAATAAGACTAAGACTGCTTTATATATAGCAAAGTAATTTAGTTTTAGAATATTTGTACTGCTTTAATCATTTGAGGAGCTAAAGTGACAACTTATAGAGGACAATGTCTGTGCGGATCGATCAAATATGAAGTGTCAAAGATTGAACCAAAAATGGGACATTGCCATTGTTCAATGTGTCGTAAATTTCATGGTTCTGCTTTTGCAACTTTTGGTGAGGCTAAGAGTGAAAACTTTAAATGGGTTTCTGGTGAGACACAAATACAGAGTTTTACTGCCGAAAATGGCACAATCCGCAAATTTTGTCCCAAATGTGGTTCCAGTCTTATTTTTCAGGATTCTTTAGATACTACTGATGTTGTTGAATTTGCACTCGGTACACTGGATAGTGATATAGAGATTAAACCCGATGTGCATATATTCGTGTCCTCAAAAGCTAACTGGCTGGATATTCGTGATGATTTGCCGCAGTTTTCCAGTCATCGCAGCAGTAAACAATTAAACGATAACTGAAAGCTTATTTAAACTTAAGGTTTCACACTTAATAAAAAGTGCCCAAAAGTAGGGGGGTGACTTAATTTTTAAAATCTAGTGTTTTCATCATCTCAATAATCCTTCTTTTTCCAAAAAAGATAACATTTAAAACATTATTCAAATCTGCACTGTTAATTATGAAATAAGTAACAATATTGAACTTATGAATGTTTTTGAGTACTTAATAAGTATCAGATTATTTAGTAAGTACTAATATTCTTAAGTATCATTAGAATTCAAATGAATTATTTGGTCTAAGTTACTTTTAATTAAAGAGAAAAACTCTATAATCCGCTCAATTTAATTTTACATATTTAATAATAGTTTAATAAAGGACTTAGTTTAATGAAATTTTCATACGGTGTGGTTTGTTTAGTAATGGCATTAGGTTTATCTGCTTGTTCGGATGATAAAAACGATAAATCTTCAGAAGCGACAGACACGGCTACAAGCGTCGTTGATAAAGCGAAAGAAGCAACAACTAAAGCTGCGGACGCAACCAAAGATGCAGCTGGTTCGGTTGCAGATAAAGCAAAAGAAGTGACAGATTCAGCGGTAGATAGCGTTTCTAACGCAGCTGATACTGCAGTAGATAAAGTAAAAGAGACCGTAACTGAGACAACTGAAGCCGTTAAAGAAAAAGCTGCTGAAATGAAGACAGAAGCTGTAGAAAAAGCAACTGAAATGAAAGACAGCGCGGTAGAAGCAACTAAAGAGAAAACTCAGGAAGTTATGGATGCTGCAAAAAGTACTGGTACTGCAGCGATGGACAAAGCGTCTTCTATGACTGAAAGTGCTAAAGAAGCAGTTACAAATACAACTGATAAGGTGATGGATAAAGCTAAAGCAGCTGGTAGTTCTGTTATGGAAAAAGCGGCAGAAATGAAAGATTCAGCGGGTAATCTTATCAAAAGTGATGAAGCTGCTCCTGTTACAAGTGACTAAAAATCATTAATTTATGATAGTTTTTTTAAATACCGGCTTTATGTCGGTATTTTTTTTACTAAAAAAATACTGCCTAGCTCTGCATAAATTCTATTTACGTTTATAAAAAAACATAAACGTAATATCATTCAAAGTAGGGGGGTGACTTATACTTTATTCAAGATACCTAGCAAGATTCTAATATCACCAAGGATTGATACATGCTTGAACTACGACCTAGTTGTGAAAACTGCAATATATCGCTTCCAGCAGACTCTGAAGCGGCAATGATCTGCACCTATGAATGTACGTTCTGCAAAAGTTGTGTTGATGAAGTATTGAAAGGTGTTTGCCCGAATTGTGGTGGAAACTTTTGCCAAAGGCCTGTTCGCCCAAAGGATATGTTGATTAAGCATCCGGCTAGCAAGAAGGTAGTGTTTAAACCTGTAATCAATAAATAAGTGCTTCAACACATTAGTGTTTTTTAATATTTGGTCACCCCCCTAGTTTAAGTCACTTTTTTATTTCTAAATAGCTATAGCGATACACGCTCTTTAATCGTGTTTGATATATCGATAAACTCCCTCATAGTAATACATTCAAAATGACTAACTCAAACTGTCACTCTTATTATCATCAAAGGAAACAAACATAATGATTTCTGGTTTTTTACAGGGAATGAAATATGCGTTTAGCGGATTTTCACTGATTACCAAGAAAGGAATTCGTCCTTTTGTATTGATCCCTTTGATTATCAATATCGCCGTTTTTTCATTAGCGATCTGGTTAGCGTCATCTCAATTTGAATCGTTAATGAATTATTTAACAGGCTGGTTGCCAAGCTGGATGCCTGATTTCATTAGGACTGGGTTAGAGTGGATACTCTGGCCATTGTTTGCCATTCTCATTCTGATTGCGGTTTATTACACCTTTACCATCATAGCCAATCTGATTGCAGCTCCATTCAATTCTATACTTGCCGAGCGGGTTGAACAAAAGCTCAAAGGTTTACCCATTACTGAACAGAAAGGCTTTAAAGCCATGATGGCGACCTTAGGTAAAACCATGGGCAGTGAAGTGCGAAAAGTAGTGTATATGTTGAAATGGGTGCCACTGCTATTGTTGATTAGCATTATTCCGGTGATAAATTTTATATCGCCATTCGCCTGGGCTATTTATGGTGCCTGGATGTTATCGCTGCAATACACTGATTTTGCTATGGGAAATCATCAACTCTTCATCAAGGAAGAATTGCCACTACTGCGCAAAAATCGGTCGATGGCTCTAGGTTTTGGCGGTGTGTTAACGGTGTTAATGATGATTCCGTTCGTTAATTTCTTCGTGATGCCCGTGGGTGTTGCGGGTGGAACACGATACTGGGTTGAATCACTTTCAAAGCATTAGTGTATAATTTATCTAAGTTACATTCATGCTTACTACATCCACACTTACAAAAAAGCCTGCAATGATGCAGGCTTTTTTGATGGTGAAATAAATAAGTGTCTAAGAAATGACTGTTACATTTCCACACTATGATAAACATTCTGCACGTCATCATTGTCATTGAGTAAGTCGAGCAACTGTCCAAACTGCTCTAGATCGTCTCCCGTTAAAGGAGCCATATTTTGAGCAAGATATTGAATTTCATCGACTTCAAATTCATCAACTAAGGGCTCTAGTGCCTGTTTAGCTTTGAAGTATTCTGTATTTGGTGCAAAAACAGAAATCATTCCGTCTTCATTTTCGATATCAGAAACATCCACATCCGCTTCCATCAGTGCATCAAGTGCAGCTTCTTCATCATCTCCCTTAAATACAAAAATAGCAGAATGATCGAACATATGACTAACGGTACCAGGTGTTCCTATTTTACTTTTAGTCTTGGTGAAGCACTGACGAACATCACCAAATGTACGGTTAGGATTATCGGTAAGACATTCAACCAACACCATGCTGCCAGCAGGGCCGAAGCCTTCATAAAGTGCAGGAGAGAAGTCTTCTCCGCCGCCACCTTGTGCTTTATCGATTGCTTTATCAATGACGTGAGTAGGTACCTGATCTTTCTTCGCGCGATCAATCAAACTGCGTAACGACAGATTGCCATCAGGGTCAGGACCGCCAGCTTTTGCACAAACGTAAATCTCACGTCCATATTTGCTGTAAACCTTTGCCTTCATGTCTGAAGTTTTGGCCATTGATTCTTTACGGTTCTGGTAGGCTCTGCCCATTACAATCTCTCTGTTAAATTATTAGAAATAAAAAAATGCAAAGCTTACAGATAACTCGGCATCTTGTGAAGGGTCACGTGGAATTTGAATATGGATAAAAAAGTCATGCCTAGGTTCAATCGAGGTCATGTTGAGCTTTTTGACGATAACCCACGGGTATGGTTTTTATTCAATCATGAAAAAACCTGCTAAAAGTAGGGGGGTGACTTTATGAAATCTCTAAAAGCCAGAAATTACTAGTTAAATAAATAGGCTATTTACGATTCAAACTACAAAAAGCGATACTCTAAAAAAGCAATATTCTATTAAAGCTCATCTCAAATTCTGCATAAATTTTAATCAGTCGAGTTCTTTAGTTGTGTCGTACACATGTTGCTGTAACTTCGGATTGCGCTCCAGTAAACGTCGAAACTTTTTTTCGTCCAGAACCAGCAGCGTTGATGGAACAATAGTACGAACCTTAATACGTCGATGCTTGCCGGGTAAAAATGTCATAACGCCGAATATTTCTCCGCGTCCAAGTCGAGTTAGTCGACCCGCAGACTCTATTTCGACTGCCCCTGATGCAATGAAATAGACTTCCTTTACAACAGTATTTTTATTGATGATCACTGTATCAGTGTTGATATAGCGTGATTGCAAATTGCGCGCAAGCTTTTGTAAGCTTGTATCATCGAGATCGGCAAACAAAGGATACTGTTTGATCAGTTCAGCTCGTTGAAAAGAAAGATCAATCGATAGCCGCTGTTCTGCGATTGCACGACGTGAGGCGATGTCTTGAATCAGAGTAATATGTAGTTCCTCACCCACGAGGCTTTGTTCCAGTAACGAATTGTACTCTTGCTCTTCAAGACGCAATGCGGTTCGCTGAATAATATTTCGACCAAGTTCTTCAGCATATCCAGGGAATTGCAGGCGTAACCCTTCAAGCGCTGTTTCTACCATAGTCTTGCGACGTTCAAGCAACTCATGCAGCAGTTCCGCCACGCGTCGACCATGCAAACGCTTGATTCGCGCATTTATGAAGCCTTCCAGATCACCAAATATAACGCTCTGCGATACTAATACCTCAAAACGCTCTTCAATGATGCGTGCCAGCGGTGCTGACCATCGTAAACGGTTGTGCAGAAACAATGCCACCCGGTAAAAACGTCGATAATCGACACTTTTCTTCGCAGCGCGTTGATAACCCGTGCGACCTGAACTTCGAGCCCCATCAATGAGTCGATCCGCATCTGCCACGGCTCGTTCAGCAAGACGTAACGGAAACGTCCGTTCCCTTACTCTTTCCAGAACTGCGTTACGCTCTGCTACTGCCAATGCAACCAATCCGAGTGTAATACGGTCACGCGCACTGACGCCTTTATCTCCCTCTGCCAGATGTACGGCCTGATCCAGCCTCAATGCGAACCTCTTGGCTTCACTACGCACTGTTTCGTGGGGCAGTTCGAACACCTTGGTTCGTTCAACCATGTCTTCGCGAACAGTTTGTAATGCCACTGCCACCACCTGATTGGATAATGCCGAATCAACAGGCGATAAGCGATCGAGTTTTAGCAGGCTGATAACCCAACGGAGTGTTGTGCCCTGAACTAGCAGTGTGAACACGGTAAAGCCAGTTGCCAGAATTCCGACAAGACGCTTGATTTCAATTGGCACTGCCTGACTTTCGGTGACCGCCAGCGCAAGAGCCAGGGTCACAGCTCCTCGTAATCCTCCCCACAGAATTGCTGCGCGATAGGGCAATTCAACAGTAGGAGAAAGACGCAGGCTGGACATTAAAGGCATCAGGCCAAACAGAATGGCTGCTCGCGCCAAAATAGCCGCTGCGATAACCACCATCACCAAAAAGATATCATCCAGACGTACAGCTTCGAGCATTCTAGGAATCAGCAATGCTGCGAGTATAAAGATCAACGCGCCAGCCCAATGTGCCAACAGGTCCCAGGTTTCACGCAGGTTGGTCCAGGTAAAAGGTGATACCCGACTAGGTCCCACAAGCTTCAAAGTAAGTCCGGCAGTAACTACGGCAATAACACCCGAAGCGCCAATGGTCTGCTCTGCGCCTATATAAGCCATGTAGGGAAGAGCAACTGATACAGAAATAATTGCGCGATCATACTGCGCGAACAAAGTCATTATCCAAAGTGCCACATACGTTGCTACCAAGCCTGTCAAAACTCCGCCTAAGATCAAAACCGGGAAGTGTGACAGGGCACTCGTCATGGTGGGGTTTGGTAAGTTAACTGTCACATAGGTGAGAAACACACCAGATAGAGCGATAGCAGCTGCATCGTTTAATAAACTTTCACCTTCGATGATGCGTGCCAGTCTTTTGGGCGCCGCGATCGAACGAAAGATACTTATCACGGCCGAAGGATCCGTGGTGGAGACAATAGCACCAATCAACAAACAAGCCATCAACGGTAACGGACTGGCCCAGGCTAATGCGTAACCAACCGAGAAGGTTGCCACGACCACCGCTACAATAGCTAACACCAGAATCGGTACCCAGTCATCCAGCATGCGACGCAGATTCATCCCAAGAGTGGCCTGGAACAGCAGTGTCGGTAGGAATACATATAAGAATATGTTTGAGCGTATGGGAAAGTTAAGTATTGCTTCTGCAACCGGATTCAGGGCATCAGTTAGCTCGGTATTAAGAAAGAACGTCGCGCCAACACCAATGAGAATGCCAAGTACGGCCAGAATTGCAGTGTAGGGCAGACGTAAACGTGCAGCTAGCGGTTCAGCAGCTGCAATGACCAGAAATAAAGAACTGATAATGGTGGTTACAACGACTATATCCATAGGTGTTCTAAATCTATCCCAGAATTTTTAAGAGAATTAAATATATTCGACCCATTGATACAATGAGAATTTAATAAAAACAGTTTGTAGAAAATAAAGCAGGCTTGCCAAACATTGTCTTTGTTATAACGTGGCTTGGTACTTTTTTGGCTTTTTCTTTGTAGCTACATAATACCCGCTGTAACTCACTTTTTAGAATGTCTAAGCTTCGACAAGTTCAGCATAACTATCACTATTTAAAAGCAACTTCTCGTAGTTGACTGATTTGGTCACGCACTGCGGCTGCTTCTTCAAATTCAAGATCTTTTGCATGTTGGAACATTTTCTTTTCTAGTTTTATGACTTCTTTCGCTGCTTTGTCAGGTGAAAGCGCAGCATAATTAGCTGACTTATCTGCAACTTTATCTAGTTTCTTGCTCGCACGTCCACGCATCGAACTGCCGTAGGCGCCTTCCATAATATCCGAAACTTTCTTCGCGATACTGGTTGGCGTAATACCATGTTCTGTATTGTGTTCAATCTGCTTGCTGCGACGTCTATCTGTTTCGTCAATTGCAGCTTGCATCGATTTAGTAATCGTATCTCCATAGAGGATGGCTTTACCGGATGAGTTACGTGCTGCACGGCCTATTGTCTGTATCAACGAACGCTCTGAGCGTAAGAAACCTTCTTTATCTGCATCTAAAATCGCTACCAGACTGACTTCTGGCATATCTAATCCTTCCCGCAATAAGTTGATACCGACCAATGCATCAAATTCACCCAAACGTAAATCACGAATGATTTCGACGCGCTCTACGGTATCAATATCTGAATGCAAATAACGTACACGTTTCCCGTGGTCAATTAAGTAGTCAGTTAAATCCTCAGCCATGCGTTTAGTTAAAGTTGTAATTAATACGCGTTCGTTTTTAGCCGCACGATCAGAGATCTCTGACATCACATCATCGACCTGAGTAAGTACCGGTCTGATTTCTATGGTTGGATCGAGTAAACCCGTTGGGCGAACTACTTGCTCTGCGACATTATCACTGTGCTCATTTTCATAGTTACCGGGGGTTGCAGAAACATGAATGACTTGTGGAACGAGTTTTTCAAATTCATCAAAACGTAATGGGCGATTATCTAATGCAGACGGTAATCTGAAGCCATATTCAACCAGATTTGTTTTACGCGAGAAATCTCCTTTGTACATGGCACCTATTTGGGGAATAGTGGCATGAGATTCATCGATAATTACTAATGCTTCATCAGGTAAATAATCGAGTAAACACGGAGGTGGAGCTCCCGGAGGTCTGCCCGATAAATAACGCGAGTAGTTTTCTATACCAGAGCAATAACCCACCTCTACGATCATTTCGATATCGTATTGTGTACGTTCTTTTAAACGCTGTGCTTCTACTAAGCGATTTGCATCATAGAGCACTTCTAGTCGTTCTTTTAATTCTACTTTTATTTTTTCTACAGCCGCCAGCATGATTTCTCTTGGTGTTACATAGTGGCTTTTTGGGTAAACAGTGAGTCTCGGCACTTTACGTAATACTTCGCCGGTTAATGGATCAAAGTAGCTCAGTGTTTCAACTTCATCATCAAATAATTCAACACGTACCGCTTCAATATCAGAATCAGCCGGGTAGATATCAATAACATCACCACGAACTCGATAGGTACCGCGAGAAAGTTCTAGATCATTACGGGTGTATTGTATTTCTGTCAGTCGATGCAGTATGGCTCGCTGATCTGTTTTGTCTCCACGATCAAGATGCAACATCATCTTCATATACGATTCTGGATCACCCAAACCGTAAATAGCAGACACTGTCGCAACGATGATGGTGTCTTTTCTTTCCAGCATTGCTTTAGTTGCAGATAAACGCATTTGCTCGATGTGCTCGTTTATCGATGCATCTTTCTCGATGTATATATCAGAGGCAGGCACATAGGCTTCTGGTTGATAATAATCGTAGTAAGAAACGAAATACTCGACAGAGTTTTCAGGGAAGAATTCTTTCATCTCTCCATACAATTGCGCAGCGAGTGTTTTATTATGCGCCATGATGATAGTTGGCCGCTGTGTTTGCGCAATAATATTTGCCATGGTAAAGGTTTTACCAGAGCCAGTTACACCGAGCAGAGTTTGATGCATCAGGCCATCATTGAGTCCATCGACTAATGATTTTATTGCGGTAGGTTGATCGCCAGCAGGCTCAAACTTGGTTTCTAAATTAAAAGTGGATTGCATACAGATTCTTGTTTACTCATTGGTAGGATAGAGTATATTTCAAACTATTCTTGTTTCGGAAATTTTTTATGGCTATTCAATTGTCCGACCGCGTACAGCGAGTCAAACCTTCTCCTACTTTAGCAATGAGCGCACTGGCTCAAAAGATGAAAGCAGAAGGTAAAGATGTTATTAATCTAGGTGTTGGTGAACCTGACTTTGCTACCCCAGAACACATAAAAGCGGCTGGTATAGCCGCAATCAATAATAATAAAACAGGTTACACCGCTGTTGATGGTATTGCCGAATTAAAAACAGCTATTATCAATAAATTCAAGAATGACAATCAGCTTGAATATAATGCTGATCAAATCCTTGTTTCCTGTGGTGGTAAGCAGAGCTTTTCTAATCTTTGCCAGGCATTATTAAACGATGGCGATGAAGTAATCATCCCCGCACCTTACTGGGTTTCATACCCAGATATGGTTTTACTCGCTGGTGGTAAACCTGTGATTGTAGAAGCAGACCAGAAACATCACTTTAAACTGACGCCTGAATTACTTGAAAGTTCAATTACAGATAAAACTCGTCTGTTTGTGATTAATAGTCCTTCAAATCCTACGGGTGTTAATTATTCTTTTGATGAATTAGCTGCTTTGGGAAAAGTACTTTTAAAATACCCAGATATCATTGTTGCTACCGATGATATGTACGAACATATTCTTTTTAATAACGCTGAATTTTCTAATATTTTGAATGCAACACCCGAGTTATATGATCGTTGTATTGTTCTAAATGGTGTTTCAAAAGCTTATGCCATGACAGGTTGGAGAATAGGCTACGCTGCAGGGCCTGCTGATCTGATTAAAGGCATGAAGAAGGTTCAAAGCCAAAGTACATCTAACCCTACATCAATTTCTCAATATGCATCTGTTGTTGCCTTAAATAGCGATCAAGATTGTATTATTCCGATGCTAGTTGAATTTAAAAAACGCCATGACTATGTGGTAAGTTCTCTAAATGCTATTGAAGGTATCGAGTGCCTAGAGTCCGATGGAACATTTTATAGCTTTCCTGATGTTAGTGGCTTAATTGATCGTATAGATGGCGTGTCAAATTCTGCTGAATTATCCGAGCGTTTATTAAGTGAAAAAGGAGTCGCTCTAGTTCCTGGAAGTGCATTTGGCCTTGAAGGTCATATCAGATTATCATTTGCAACAAGTATGGAAAATCTTGAAAAGGCAATTGAACGTATCGCCTCTTTATAAGTTCGTAACAGTTCTTAATCGGCATTACTAAATAAGAAAAACCCCTCTAAAGTAGGGGGGTGACTTATTCATTTCTGTATCTGCTTATGCTTAATAAGAAAGCTGATTACTCGTTGCTTGTATTCAAATTATTTCGTAACACCATATTTAATTCGATAGTTACTTATTTTCTCTAATAAAGCCTCATCATCTGCGCTTTCCTGTATATGCTGAATCACATTATCCAAACCAATAATATTGATTACTTTGATGCCATAACTCTTTTCAACTTCCTGTACTGCAGATAATTCACCGGTGCCGCGCTCTTGTCGGTCCAATGAGATACAGATTCCTGCTAGTTCAGCGTTATGGGTTTCAACAATATCAGCTGCTTCTCTACAAGCTGTTCCTGCACTAATGACATCATCAACAATGAGCACTTTTCCTGATAAAGGTGCGCCAACAATATCTCCGCCTTCGCCATGATCTTTTACTTCTTTGCGGTTATAAGCATAGGGAAGGTCAATTCCGTGTTTTTCATAAAGCGTTGCGCTGACTACCGCTACCAGAGGAATACCTTTATATGCCGGACCAAAAAGCATATCAAACTCAACACCTGAATCGACTATAGCCTGTGCATAATAATCACCAAGTTTTGCAAGTGAAGAACCCGTTTGAAATAAACCAAAGTTAAAGAAATAAGGACTTAAGCGACCAGATTTAAGTGTGAATTCACCGAATTTAAGGACGTCATTGGCAATAGCAAATTCAAGGAATTCTTGTTGATATGTTTTCATGATAGTAAAAGAGTCTGTAATAAAACGTTAGTATAGCGAAGCTTTACTGTTTAGCGAATGTTTCGTTCGTCGGGAATTTATCTCATTAATTCAAGGTTATGATAAAGTGTCTATATATAATTAAAATAAACATTAGAAAGTTAAAAGGTAAGAAAAAAGATGAAAAAGATAGTTGTACTAGGTTCTGTTCTATTAATTGCATTATCTGCACAAGCGGGTCTATACCGCTGGGTTGATGACGCGGGCAATGTCCATTTCTCAGACAAAGTGCCAGCAGCAGCATCTAAAAAATCCCATTCAGAACTTAATAAAACGGGTGATGTAACTAAAACTGTCGATCCTTCTTCGCTTCAAAATGAAAAAGAGTTGGAAGAAATAGCAGCTAATGAAAAAGCTAAACAAGAAGAAATCAGACGAATTAAACAAGAAGCTATGGACATTGTTTATAAGAGAGATGATTACCTGCTAGCGACTTATGAAAACGAAGATGAAATAAAACATTCTTTTGAAAGTAAAATTAAAATGCTGAAGGGCAATTCAAGAATCCTTGAAGCTCAAAATAATGTGCTAAGCAAAAAAATTGTTAAGTTAGAAAAGAAAGTATCGACAGTTAAACACAAAGATACCTTACTTTCATTATCGGGCAAAATTGTCAATATTAACAAAACGATTGTGCAATATAAGCAGGCATTAGAAGAAAACGAAACTCAAATCGCCAAATTAAGCGCTAATTACAAGATAGATTTAGAAAGATTTATAGAGCTTACTAAGTAAGTTTTTCTTTAAAAAACAATAATAATGAGAAATTTTAAACACAAATATTTAATAGCGTTTTTATGCTTATATTTACCCGTAGAAGCAGCATATTACCGCTGGACAGATGATAATGGTAAAACCCATTACTCATATAGTGTGCCTGCTTCAAAATCTCAATTAGGTCATGTTGTGATTAGCAAACAAGGCATTGAAACTGAAAAAGTTATCTCTGCAAAAAAGAAAAGGCAATTAAAAGAACTTGCAGATTTGCGAGCGTTGAAAAAGCAAGAGGCCGACAAAGAAAATAAAATTAAAGAATTTCAAGAGGCTGAAGATAACTTATTACTTTCTGTTTTCAGTTCTAAAAAAGAATTAATAAAAGCATACGATAGTAAATTGCAACTTGCCCAAGTCACCATTGATTTGTTAAAAGGTAGACACAAAAAACAATCCATCAAATTAGAAGTATTAGAACAAAAGCACGAGAGAATGGTGGACATCAAGCATAAGCAAGCTTTAGAAAAGCAAATTGATGTTGTCCTTGATAATCTTAAAATATACCAACAGGCTATTACTGAAAATCTGATTGAAAAAGATAAAGTTAAGGGTGAGTTTGAAATAACCTTAGCTAGATTTCAGAAGCTAATGGTTAAATCAGCTTCTGAATAATCGAGACTGTAACTAATTCTGTGTAACTGCCCGTTTTAAGTATTTATAATAAGATTTTAAGAAAGACTATTTCGAGTCTTTCTTTGGCTCATCTTTAGCTGATTTAGTCTCTGAACTGTCTTTACCTGTTAATTGACGTAATTGCAGTTTTTGGCCCATTACACGCACGCCTTGTAGATGTTTTTCAATCTCTTTAGGCATTCCTTCAGGAAGATCTACAGTTGAATAATCACCACTGATGTCTATGTTCTGAATATACTGACTTTCTACACCTGCTTCATTAGCAATAGCGCCTACGATGTGTCTTGGCTCGGTTCCATGGCTTTTACCAACATCCAGGCGGTAAGTAACCATTCCTGCCTGTGTTGGACCACGTTTACGTTTTGATCCTTGTGATCTTTCGCGATTTTCACGGGTACGATCGCCCTTTTCACGACGATTACTGTTACGGTCATTGCGGTCGTTACGATCTCCACGATCATTTCTGTCACGGCCTTCACCTAATTTTCCATCAGGAATTTTACTTTGTGGTGTAACTAATAACGGACGGTCTTGTTGTACTAGAAACGCTAATGTAGCTGCGATCTGTGAAAGTGTTAGCTTATTTTCTTCTTCAAGATCAGCAATGATTTTTTCGTAGAAGTCTAGTTTCTGTGATTCTGCCGTTTCATTGACCATTTCTTTGAAACGATTAATGCGAGCTTCACTGATATCTTGTGGAGAAGGAAGTACTAAAGGCTCGATTGTTTGTCCAGTTGCACGCTCGATGCCTTGTAACTGTCGACGACCGTTAGGTGGAATAAACAGTATCGCAGTACCTTTACGTCCCGCGCGTCCCGTACGACCAATACGGTGTACGTATGATTCATTATCTGCGGGCATATCGTAATTGATAACGTGAGTTATGCGTTCAACATCTAAACCACGTGCAACAACATCGGTAGCCACGATGATATCGATAGTGCCTTTCTTCAAACGATTGATGACTTTCTCACGCATTGACTGCTGAATGTCGCCATTCAAAGGAACCGAAGCATAACCGCGTGCTGATAACTTTTCAGATAATTCAGTGGTCATATTTTTAGTACGAACAAATATGATAATGCCACCGGTTTCTTCCGCTTCTAG
The DNA here is from genome assembly GCF_947495625.1 of uncultured Cocleimonas sp. Lineage (GTDB taxonomy): Bacteria > Pseudomonadota > Gammaproteobacteria > Thiotrichales > Thiotrichaceae > Cocleimonas. The sequence goes on along the minus strand of NZ_CANLZW010000004.1, from coordinate 59,963 downwards.
ATATCGGGTTAAAGCATCTAATTTGAAAGATGTTTTACCTGACCAGTAATACTGGGTAATTGTTGAAACTGTTGATGTTTCTGTTTTTACCTTGATATCAATTGGATTGTTTAAATATTTTTGTGTAATGCGTTTTATAACGCTCGGCATGGTTGCTGAGAATAAAACAGTCTGACGCGAATCTGGCGTTTCTTTTAAAATAGTTTCGACATCATCGATAAAGCCCATGCGCAGCATTTCGTCGGCTTCGTCTAATACTAGTGCTTTTAAATTACCTAATTTCAGTGTTTTACGGCGTAAATGATCCATAACACGACCAGGTGTTCCAACAACAACATGCACACCACGTCTTAATTGTCGTAATTGGATATCAATGCTTTGACCACCGTAAATAGGCATTACGTGGAAACCTTTGAGGTGTCTTGCATAACTTTGCATTGCTTCAGCTACTTGAATAGCAAGCTCGCGAGTTGGTGCAAGTACAAGAATTTGAGTGTCTTTAGAGTTCAGATCTAGTCGGCTTAATAACGGTAAAGAGAAAGCAGCAGTCTTGCCTGTTCCTGTTTGCGCCTGTCCAATTAGGTCTTTTCCTTCCAGTAAATGGGGGATGGTTTCAGCTTGTATGGCTGATGGGGCTTCGTATCCGGCTTCTTCGACCGATTTGAGGACGAGTTCATTCAGATCAAGGTCTGAGAACTTAATGTTTGATTCGTTTGACATAATATAGTACGGAGTAATTCGAAGAAGGTCGCGCAGTATATGCTTATTCTGACCTTTGTGTAGTTATTTTAGCATTTCTTTCAGGTGTAACAACGCCTAATGACATAACAAGTTTTAATGCATCTTCAACATCCATGTCCATTTTCTTCACTTCATCCTTAGGGACGAACAAAATAAAACCAGAAGTTGGGTTAGGAGTAGTAGGTACAAATACAGTAATTAAGTCCTGTCCGGTTGCATCACTAAATATTTTTGGACTGTCATTTGTTTTAAAACAAATAGTCCAAACACCTGTCCTGGGATATTGTATTAAAAGTACTTCATTGAAAGTGTTGTTGTCAGATGAAAGAAGTGTGGAAGTAACTTGTTTGACTGATGAGTAAATGCTTCTTACTAAAGGGATGCGATCTAATAGGTTTTCCCAAAAGTTAATTATTCTGCGGCCAGCTAAGTTGGTTAGGAAGAAGCCCGTTATAAAAATAATCATCGCGCTAATGACTATCCCAAGGCCAGGTATATTAAAGCCAAATAATGCTTCTGGGCGCCACGCTGGTGGCAGTAACACAATGGTATTATCCATTAGGTTGACCAATAATTTGATCACAAAAATGGTTATCCCCAATGGTATCCATATGAGTAGCCCAGTAATAATATATTTTCTAAGTTTACCGAGCATCGGGTGAGTTAAAGTCCTTAATGTGTTGTTTTTACCAAGCGGAAGTAAATTAAATGGTTTTAAAAGTTAAAACCATTTTAAACGAAATTTATTTTTCGGTTTTAGCTGGCTTTTTTTCAGGAGCTTTTTCTTTAGAAACCTTATCTGTAGAAGCTTTTTCTGGTTTTTTATCTGCAGAAGATTTATCGCCTTCAGTTAAATTCTTTTTATTTCCAGATTTAAAATCAGTTTCATACCAGCCTGAGCCGCTTAGACGAAATGCAGCAGCAGAAACTTTCTTTTTCATATCTGACTTACCACAAGCACTGCATTCAGTAATATGTGGATCACTGATTTTCTGGATAACTTCTATCTCATTGCCACAAGACTGACATTGGTATTCGTATATTGGCATAACTGATTCCGCTAAACTTTTAGTAGTATATTAATTTGAATTAATGAATGGTTTTATCTCGATTAAAGACAAGATTTAGTCTTAACAAATATGGGGATATAGATAACTATTTACAAGAATAAAAAATGATTAAATTATTAAAAAACTATTAATAAATAATTTTGTGATTATTACCATTGATATATCTTTAAACTAAAGGTTATCGCATAAACAATTGAAGAGGAATTTTTAGCTTGGTTCTACCTTGTCGTAATACTTCTAGCATAACCGTATCATTGATTTGGTGTTGTTCAATGATATCGAGAAAATCATTTAAATCTTCTACTGTTTTTCCATTAACAGCTTGCACAACATCACCCAATATCAGATCACCATTAACCAATTTAGAGTCAATTAAACCTGCTTTATCAGCTGGCGAATCTCTTTCTACTTCCAGAATTAATAAACCTTTAATGCCGAGTTCTTTAATCAGAAGTTTATTGGCAGTGTCGTTAGCTGTGATTCCAACATGCGGTCGTATATAACGTCCATGTTTTATCAGATTGGGTACCACTCTGTTTACCTTGTCTACAGGAATAGCAAAACCTATGCCTGCAGAGGCACCTGAAGGACTGTAAATAGCGACATTCATACCAATTAATCGTCCAGCGCTATCTAATAGTGGCCCACCTGAGTTTCCCGGGTTGATAGCTGCATCAGTCTGAATCAAGTCATCCATATTAAGTGTGCTATTTTTTATGGTTCGGCCTAATGCTGAGATGATTCCGGTGGTGAGTGTATGGTCGAGTCCAAAGGGATTACCAATAGCGTATACTTTTTGGCCTACGATCAATGATTTGCTTGATCCTGGCTGGATGGGTCGCGGCAGGTCTTTAATGCCTTCTAATTTAAGTACGGCAATATCATGACGTTTTGATCGACCAATAATACGAGCGGTATAAGTTTTTTTATTATTTAACCGTACTCTGGCCGTCTTGTTCTGCTCAACAACATGATAATTGGTAATGATGTGTCCTTTTTTATCCCACAAGAAACCAGTTCCGGTGCCGCTGGGAACTTCTGCAATATCTCGGGTCCAGACATTTATAACTCGTTTTACCGTAGAAATGTAAACCACGGAGGGATTGTTATGCCTGAATATGGCTATCGTGCCTTTTTCTTCAGGAGTTAAATCAGCTCTACGAGCAATGTTTGCAGGGATAGACTCTGCTTCTAAAGTGTTGTTACTAAGGCTTGGGACAATAGATGAAATAAATAGCGCTATAATAGCTAACAAAGCAAAGCTAATAATGATGGTTTTTGATGTTTTAATTGATTTCTGTGTCATCTAATACACCCCTGAAACTTATATTTAGCAACGATTTAAACGAATATAACTTATTTATTACACTCTATACTGTTTTCTTTCAGGATAGTTGCAAAAATTTAGATATCAAGTATAAAGCACCCATGAAATTTATCCCTACAAATATTCCAGATGTCATTTTGATTGAACCGACTGTGTTTGGCGATCATCGTGGCTTTTTTATGGAAACCTGGCAGCGTAAGACCAGTGCAGAGAATGGCATTGATTATGACTTTGTTCAGGACAATCACAGTAAATCAGCACAAGGCATACTACGTGGTTTGCATTATCAAATAGAACAAACACAAGGTAAGTTAGTTCGTGTTGTTCAAGGTTCTGTATATGATGTTGCCGTTGATATGCGCAAAAGTTCTCCAACATTTGGCGAGTCAGTCGGCCTTGAATTATCCGAAGAAAATAAAAAAATGCTTTGGGTTCCACCAGGGTTCGCACATGGCTTTTATGTGATCAGCGAAACGGCAGAATTTGTCTACAAATGTACCGATTATTATGCCCCAGAACATGAAAGAAGCCTTTTGTGGAATGATAAGCAGCTCAATATAGCTTGGCCACTGGTCGATGGAAAAGAACCAATTCTTTCTGATAAAGATGCGGCTGCTCCAGGGTTTGCTGATGCAGAAACTTTTGCTTAATTTTTTCATCATCTAACTATCACTAGAGACTTATTTAAATGAAAAAAGTACTGATTACTGGAGCAGATGGTCAATTAGGTTTCGAATTACAAAGAAGTTTACCTGATGGATTCGAATGTTTAGCTACGGATAAAGATGCTTTAGACATCACTGATGCTCAAGCGGTGAACGCATATATTCAGCAACAAAAGCCTGATGTGATTATTAATTCCGCTGCTTACACGGCTGTCGATAAAGCAGAAGAAGAAACCGACCTAGCAATAGCAATCAATACCACGGGTGCCAAAAATCTGGCGCAAGCAGCGAAAGATAATCATATAAAACTCGTACAGATTTCAACTGACTTTGTCTTTGATGGGAAAGCCTGTTCACCTTATAAGGTTGATGCAGTTACCGATCCAGATGGTTATTATGGCAAAACCAAACGCGATGGAGATAATCTGGTTGCAGAAATACTGGGTGATGATGCTTTGATCATTAGAACATCCTGGTTGTATTCATCCCATGGCAGTAACTTTGTTAAAACCATGTTGCGCTTTATGCAAGAAAGAGAAGAGCTTGGCATTATTGCAGATCAAATAGGTACACCTACCTGGGCAAACTCTTTAGCAAATGCGGTATGGAAAGCAATAGAGTTAGACACAACAGGATTCCACCATTGGTCTGATGCCGGCGTGGCTAGTTGGTACGATTTTGCCTATGCCATTATGGAAGAGGGCGTATCACTAGGTCTATTGGATAAAGAGATCACTATCAACCCCATTACAACAGCTGATTATCCAACGCCAGCAAGTCGACCTTGTTACAGCGTATTAGATAAAACAGTGACATGGAAAGAGCTTCGGCTAAAGAGTGATCATTGGCGGGTAGCGTTACGCAATATGATGAAAGAGTTAAAAGCTAATTAGTTATTTGTTGATAAGTGCTAGAAAAGGCTTAAAAGAGAGAATATAAGAATGAGAAGATTATTAGTCACAGGTGGCGCTGGTTTTATTGGTGCAAACTTTGTTTATTACTGGATGAGAAATTATCCTGAAGATCATATGGTCGTATTGGATGCGCTTACTTATGCAGGTAATGAACCTAGCTTAGATGCCTTAAAAGACAAACCTAATTTTAAATTTGTAGAAGGCAGTATTGCGGATCAGGCTTTGGTTGAAAAACTATTAGTAGAAGAAGATCTGGATACGATTGTAAACTTTGCTGCGGAAAGTCATGTGGATCGCTCTATCTCAGGTCCTGATATCTTCCTTGAAACCAATGTCATCGGTACGCACAATATCTTGAAAGCTGCACGTAGAGTGTGGATTGAGAACGAAGACACGGCTAAACCCAATCATCGTTTTCATCATGTATCCACAGATGAAGTGTATGGCGAATTAGACGATGATTCCCCAGGTTTTACTGAAGAGCATGTATATGCGCCAAATTCTCCGTATTCAGCGAGTAAAGCGTCATCAGACCATATTGTACGTGCATATCACCATACCTTTGGATTGAATGTCAGTACTACAAACTGTTCAAATAACTATGGCCCTTATCAATACCCTGAAAAATTGATTCCACTATTTTTGACTAATATTCTGCGTAATAAAAACTTACCGGTATATGGTACTGGCAAGAACGTACGTGACTGGTTGTACGTAGACGATCATGCAAAAGGAATTGATCTCATCTTAGCCAGCGATAAAGTTGGCGATATCTACAATATCGGTGGTAACAATGAGTGGAATAATATGGATATTATTCATCTGCTTTGTGAATCGATGGATAAACGTTTTGCCGAGAATCCTGAACTGGCAAAACGATACCCGGAAGCAGCTCCGGCAAATGGTAAAAAATCAGCCGATTTAATTACCTTTGTAGAAGATAGAGCAGGGCATGACTGGCGTTATGCAATTGATGCCAGCAAGTTCAAGAAAGAACTGGGCTATGAGCCTGATGAAACGTTTGAAACCGGAATTCAAAAAACCATTGACTGGTATCTTGATAATGAAGAATGGTGGAGACCTTTGCTTGTTAGCTGAGCCTAGCTAACATCTGTAAGCTAGTTAAGTAAGTAAATTATTATAAAATGACACCCCCCTACTTTTAGGGGGTTTTTGTTATCTAACTAAACCACATGTGTTTTAAATTAACCCAAAACAGATATTATTCTATAAATATTAATTGATATAAGTCGCTAATATTACGAGTTTAGAAGCAAGTTACTCTAAAGTAAGCTATTAATAAGACATACAAACTCATTGAGAGATGAGGAATCGTATTTGATACATATATTTAATATTTTTTAGGAGTTAAACCATGTACGACAATATTCTAGTTCCCGCAGATTTTGCCCATGATCAGCAAACTATAGAATCTTTACAAAAAGCAGAAAAACTTCTAAGTAATGGCAAAATTACTTTATTGCACGTGCTAGATGATATTCCTGCATATGCATTGATTGAACTACCGGATGATATCGAAGTTGATCACATTGCTTCGGCTAAAGCAGACCTACAAGCGATTGCTGATAAAGCAGGTGTTAAAGCTGAAATAGAAGTGCGTAAAGGCGGTTCTTACGCAAACATTATTGAGTCTGCAGAAGAAAACGAAGCAGGCCTAATCATTATAAATTCACATCGCCCGGGTCTTAAAGATTACTTACTTGGCTCGACTGCGGCGAAAGTGGTTCGTCATGCACAATGTCCAGTATTAGTAGAACGTTAGAATTTTATTCTGGGTTTACTTACTCTGAAGATATGCGAGTAAGAGAAGCATAGTTTACAGATTTAGGTTAAGTCCGCATAATGTTGGCAAATGACCGCCAAAAAGAAACTATTGATTGTTGCACATATGCCTTCGGCTAATACTCAGTTATTAGCCGAAGCTGCTTTACGCGGAGCATCACATCCCGACTTTGATTCCGTTCAAGTAAAACTCACTCAACCTCTAAAAACCACTGCAGATGATGTTCTTGACTGCGACGCCATTCTATTAGGAACCACCGAAAATTTCGGCTATATGAGTGGTGCGATGAAAGATTTTTTTGATCGTATTTATTACCCTTGTCTGGAACATACCGAAGCGCTTCCTTACAGTATTTTTATCCGGGCAGGCATAGATGGTTCGGGCACAAAACAGGCTATGGAAAAAATCATTACAGGATTACGCTGGAAAGCTGTTCATCAAACTGTAATTCTGCAAGGGGATTACCAATCTTCGTTTTTACAAGAGGTAGAAGAACTGGGAATGACGATGGCGGCAGGTCTGGATGCTGGTATATTTTAGTATCTGTGTTTTAAGATTTGAATTATAAATTAAGTCACCTCCCCACTTTTAGGCGTTTTTTTTATAAATGAGATAAAAAGTGCCTTAAAGTGTGGGGGTGACATTCTAATGTTATTTTCTAAGAGTAATAAATATTAATCGCTCGACCTATTTTTTCTAATGTTTTAGTAAAAATCTCATCGTTTTCCTGAAGCAGGGTCATGCGGAAACCATTTCTATCAGAACTAAAGCCTGTTAATGGCACTACGCAGATACCTTCTGAACCCATAAGCTCATAAGCAAATTGAAAATCTGTATTTTTAGAAAGGCTTTCAGGCGTCTGTTCAAGATCATCAAGAAACAATCGAACTTGCTTATTTACTGAATCCAGTGTGTTTCGCGGTAAATTTAGTAGCTCCACCACTAAGTAGAAAACACCTTTGGGCTTATTTACGCGAACATGCGGAATGTGGCTGAAAAACTCACAGGCTTCATTGGCACGCTCTTCATATTTTCGGATGCGGCCTTGCAAATAACACTCATACTCGGGGTGTTCATATAAATGCGGTAAAACAATTTGCGGTAAGGTGGTTGAGCAAACTTCAAGCATTTTGGTAAGCAGTATAATTTCGATAAAGCCTTTGAAATTTATATCTTTTTCAGCGTTATAGACTTCAATCCAGCCACAGCGAGAACCGGGCCAGGGAATGTCTTTACTGATTCCTTTCATGCTTATGCCAGGAACATCCTGAACGATTTCATGTAAAAGCGTGGTTTTAACGCCATCAAATATCATGTGATGATAGATTTCATCAAAGATCAGAAAACAATCGTATTTTTTGGCAATCGCGACAATTTTTTCCAGTGTTTCACGTTTGTAAACACTGCCTGTTGGATTGTTTGGATTAATTACCAGAATACCAACGACATTGTCATTATATTTAACCTTATTTTCTATTTCTTCGACATCAGGTTCCCAATTATTTTCAGGGTCCAGCGAATAGCTGAGAAAGGCACAACCGGCATGCATAGATTCTGCAGTAGCGTGCGATGGGTAAGTGGGTGAGGGCACCAGTACGCGTGTTTCTTTGGGTAGATTGTTCATCACCTTATTAATCGCTTCACCCAAGCCATTAAAAAATAGAATATCTTCGACGGTGCATTTCTTTTTATCAGAGAAGTGTTCCAGCACGTATTCGCGAGCGGCCAAAGCGCCTTTGGTTTCGGTGTAGGCAAAGCTTCTATCGGTAGCGACTTGTTCCTGAATCACATCGTGCATCCAGGCAGGTACGGGTTCGCCGGCAGCTACAGGGTCTCCGATATTTTCCCAGATCATGGAAAAATCTCCGAGTTTTTCGAGTTGTTTCCCGATAATGACAACTTCACGAATGGGATAACTTAAAAGAGCGCTGTCAGCGCGTAATAGATTCTGTCGCACGATAGTTTAGTTTGGGAAGTTAATAAATAGGATGAAGATCATAGCAAATTCTCAACTGCTGTTGATTAGTTTTAGTCGGTAGTTGCTGTCTATTTTGGGATATGTCTGAGAATCAAACAGTTACGATGATTCTGTTCAGCGTGTATTCGTTTAACCTTGGTTACAATTATCCAGAATTGACCGTAAATAATTAAAATAAAACCCAAAACAGAACTTAAAAAAAGAATCATAGAAATCAATGTCAGAACTATCAAAACCCACATATAAAATTTTAAGCTTCTCGGTTAAATTATTTGCTGCGTTATTCGTTTTTGCACTTTGTATATTTATGTTTCCCGAAATAGCACATCATTTGATTCTAATGATTGGCGCTGCAATGGTGTTTTACTCATTACGAATTTTAAAACGATATGGTGATCTACAGAGTTGGAATCTGGAAAAAGCAAAAATTGAGTCAATTCGTGAAGTTACTGATGAGCAAACAGAAGGCACTTCAGGTTCGGTAAAGTACTTTTATCCCGAGATTAAATATCACTACATAGTCAACGACAATACCTATGCCAGTAAAACCGTTTCATTAGAAAAACAAAATATCTGGTGTGCTGAATCCAATATCTGGGGAGAGACCCTTACAGAAAACGAAAAATGGTGGTCGGCGTTAAAGGTGGGCTATGAATTATCGGCTTATATCAATCCGAAAGATCCGGAAGAATCTGTATTAATCAGAAATTTAAGGAATTCACGTCGATCCCATCATTTAGCAATTCTGTCTGGCGGCATATTAATTTGTTTTTTATGGTTATTGGTGGTTTTACTTAACTTCTAGCTCCTTGCAATTTATTAACGTGTTAACTCAGAATATTGATCTCAGTTATAAATTTTTATTTTATTAAAAAATACTGTATCTCGCTTGTAAACTGAACTAATCAGCCATATATACTCTCTAGATAAGTAACGCTTAGTTATTATTAATCACACAATTAATCACATAATTAAAATTTACCCGGTTTTTTTATTTTTATAGAAACCGACTTTTTACTAAAGAGAGACACGAACACTATGAAACGAGTATTTTTACTACTAGCCACTAACTTCGCAATCATTGCGGTGTTGGGACTTGTTTGGAATATTCTAGATGCCACTTTTGGTATTTCAGGAAAGTTGGCAGAAATGGGCTTGCCGGCACAGTTTGGCTATATCGCCGTTATGTCTATTGTTTTAGGCTTTGCTGGTTCTTTTATCAGTTTGTTGATGTCAAAAGGCTCAGCAATAAAAAGCATGGGTGTTCAATTAATCGAAAATCCAACATCAAGACAAGAACGCTGGTTGTTTGATGTGGTTAAACGTCAGGCAGACAAAGTAGGTATTGATATGCCGGATGTGGGAATTTTTCACGCTAACGAACCGAATGCGTTCGCTACAGGCGCTCGCAAAAATAACGCGCTAGTAGCCGTTAGTACCGGTTTGCTAGAACATATGACTGCTGATGAAGTAGAGGCTGTGCTGGGTCATGAAATGGCTCACGTAGCGAATGGCGATATGGTGACACAGACCTTATTACAAGGTGTGATGAATACCTTTGTTATTTTCTTCTCCCGTGTGATTGCTCACCTGGTTAACTCAGCACTCAATCGCGGTAGCCAGAACAGCGGTTCAAGCTATGGCGCAACTTACTTCATTGTATCAATGGTCGCTCAAGTATTACTTGGTTTCCTCGCGAGCATGGTGGTGATGTGGTTCTCACGTTATAGAGAATTCCATGCTGATAAAGGTGGTGCAGAATTAGCCGGCCGTGAAAAAATGATTGCGGCATTACGCAAACTTCAGCAAGTTAATCAGCCACATGATCTACCCGGTGAAATGGCTGCGTTTGGTATTGCTGGAGGCATGGGTGATGGCTTGAAAAAATTATTCATGACGCATCCACCACTAGAAGAGCGTATTGCTGCACTAGAAAATACCAAGTACTAATCAAGGTTCTAATTTGAAGTACTCATTGTAAATGCAAAAACAATTTATTTAATCATTTTTAGTCACCCCCCTACATTTGGGCAGTTTTTTAAGATCTAAAAAAAACATGCTAATAGTAGGGGGGGGACAAAAAAATAACCTTAAATTTAAAGTCACGTTATACTCCGTTCCCTATGACGAAAAATCCCGCTAAAACATCTGCTTGGCCAACACATGTAGATTCTGAGAAAACTCAGGATTTATTTAATAAAGGTGATGGTTACGACTATGCCGGCACACATCTATTATTGGATTGCTGGGATGCTTCACAATTAGATGACTTGCAACATATAGAGCAAGCTTTGCGTGATGCTGTTGCTATCAGTGGTGCGACGTTATTACACATTCATTTGCATCACTTTACACCCAATGGTGGTGTTTCTGGTGTGGCAGTATTAGCCGAATCGCATATCAGCATCCATACGTGGCCAGAGCGAGATTACGCCGCTCTAGATGTATTTATGTGCGGTGATACAGAACCTCAAAAAACCATTGGTGTTTTTGCCAAGGCATTTAATACCGATAATATTGAAGTGACTGAGCACCTACGCGGTCGAGTTAACGACAAGCTTAAGCAAAAAGAGATAAAAGACTAACTATGCAGGATTCTCCAGACAGCACATTCGCAGGTTCTTTCAAACTATTAAGAGAGATGGAAACCTCCGATATTGGCAAGGTTTTTAAAATCATTGAATCTCACGAAGAAGATGATGCGGAAGAAGCAGTAGCAGGCTATCAGGAAATTGGTGGCGTGATGGATCAATATGTTTTGGAGCATGAAGGAAAGATAATTGGTGTCACTGGTTATATGTCACCACCAGCATGCGATCAAACGCATTGGTTGTCATGGACTTATATCGACGAAGATCATGTCAATCAAGGGCATGGTCGTAAAATGCTGCAAGAACTCATTTCTCATCTAAAAGCGATTGGTGGCAGAAAGCTTTTTGTTAAAGTCAGTGACTATGTGGATGATGAAGATGGTGCAATCTACGCAGCAGCTTTACATCTTTATCAGTCAATGGGATTCAAACTCGAAATCACGCATAAAGATTATTATGATGATGGCGAATCTCAGCTGATTCTGGGGTTGCGTTTAAAAGACAAAGAGCCGGGTGCAGTATCGGCGCCAATGGAAGATCGTAATGTTAAATTCAATGCGGTCTATGAGGTAGCAGAAACAGATGATACTTACAGTTTTGGATGGACCGATGAGGGTGAAGAACCATTGACGGTAGAAGATGTCGAAATTGGTCTGGATCATGTGAGACAGAATGAAGGGAGAGCGGTATTCCTTTCTTTTCCAAGTAATTACAGCGGTGTGAGTGAAACAATACTCGCAGCAGGATTTACCAATGCTGGCGTTTTAGATGACTATTTTGAAGATGGTCTTCACGAACAGCATTTTAGTTATCGTTTTTAAAAATAAACGTTTTATATAAAACTAACAACACTAAAGTATTAATAACATTACACAATATAGTCTAATTGACAATTTAGATAAAACATAGATAAATAGAATCAATCAAGGATTAAGGGACAAATTATGAAATTAGCAAAAATCGGAACGTTCGCTGCAACGACAATCATTTGTAGCACCGTGTTACTGGCAGGTTGTGATCAAACGAAATCAGCGACTGCAGATTTAGATCGTGTATTAGGTGTAGCATCTGACTCTATGACTAAATTTGAAGGTACTGAAGATGTTAATAAAGATAATGTTATGGAGAAGTTTTCAAGCACTTATCAAAGCAACCTGAATTCAGCACAACCACCATTACTTCCTGGAACGATTGGTGTAACGCCTGCAAAAGATGGTTCTTTACTGAGTTTTGAAGATAAAAACAATAACAATATCCAGGATGAAGGTGAACCGGATCTGTTTAAACTTGAAGTTGATTCAGAGAATAATCGTCTGGTTGCATCTTCTCAGGAAGAAGTTAGAGAATCAGGTTTTTCTGGAACTGGCTTATTGATGGGTATGTTGATTGGTAATATGTTGAGCCGTCAGCGTGCAACGGGTGCTAATCCTGCTGCGAAACGTGCGACACCTCGTAAAGCAGCTCCAAGTGCAAAATCACGAGCTGGTTCTGGAAGTCACTCTCGCGGAAAATAAAAACAAAACGAGTAAATAATTTATTTACAATTGCTCTATGACGCCTTTTTATTACTCTGAATATATAATTTAGAGTGTAAAAAGGCGTTATTTGTTTAAGCTATTGCTGTTTTACAATACAAATGATTCGTGATTTCGAGGCTTAGTCACAGAGTTATAAACTAACACTCCATTCCAGCGGTTACCATCTTGCATATCTACTCAAAAATATCCAAACAACAAGTCGCTATTCTGCTGTTTTCGATTTTAATCGTTGCGCTTTGTGGTATTGCTTATCAACTAATCATTAGTACGGTTTCTAGTTATCTATTAGGTAACAGTGTTTATCAGTTTTCATTGACGATTGGCTTGTTCATGTTTTCCATGGGTGTCGGCTCGTATTTATCGAAACTGCTCGGTGATAATGCAATACAGAACTTTATCAGCGTTGAAATTGCCATCTCTCTATTTGGTGGAATCAGTAGTTTATTGTTGTTGATGTCATTTCCCTATGTTCGGGCTTTATATGATACGGTAATGTTCGGCCTGATATTTATCATCGGCGCCTTGGTGGGAATGGAAATACCGATTCTTACCGGTATTTTAGCGAAGAAACAAAGCATGCGTGATTCGATTGCCAATGTAATGTCATTAGACTATGTGGGTGGACTCATTGGTGCTGTTGCATTTCCACTGTTATTGTTGCCACATCTTGGTTTATTGAAATCATCGTTTGCAATTGGGCTGGTAAATATCATTACCGCTTTGATTAATATTCATTTTTTCCGTGATTATCTTTCTCGACCTAGGTTGATGACAGCTATTAGTTTTGCGGTATTGATCATGCTCACAGCCTTTACTGTATATGGCACGAGAATCAGTAGCTTCGCAGAAAAGCATTTGTACTTTGATCAGATCATTTATAAAAAACAAACGCCTTACCAACGCATTGTGGTGACACAATCCGAGTCTAATAAAGAAAATCGTTTGTATATCGACGGTCATATCCAGTTCTCATCACGTGATGAATACCGTTATCACGAGTCTTTAGTGCATCCTTTAATGAGCATTGCTGGCAGCAGAGATAATGTATTAATTCTCGGTGGTGGTGATGGTTTGGCAATTCGTGAAGTGCTAAAATACGATGACGTAAAGTTGATTCACTTGGTCGATATTGATCCTGAAATGACCGATATAAGTTCGACACTGCCTATATTAACCAAGCTCAATGAAAACAGTTTTAAACATGAGAAAGTCACTGTTTATAACGAAGATGCATTCAGTTTTATCAATCAGGCTGGAATTTTATACGATAGAGTCATTATCGATATGCCAGATCCGCACAATGAGGCGATCAACAAATTATACTCGCGTGAATTTTACAGAATGATTCGTAAGCGTATGTCTGATCAGGGCTTTGTTGTATCTCAAAGCTCTTCGCCATATTTCACCCATAAAACCTTCTGGGGTATCGAAAAGACCTTGGATTCTGTGTTTGATACTACGCTAAGCTACCACGTAACCATTCCATCTTTCGGTATCTGGGGATTTAATCTCGCTAGTGCGGGAACTTCTATCCCTGAAAGTTTTCAATTCAATGTGGATACACGATTTATTAATCAAGAGACTATGCAGGCAGCGATGGTATTTCCGAAAGATACTCAGAAAATTGATGTTCCTGTGAATTCGATAATGGAACCTAAACTTTATCAGCTTTATTTAGAAGACCTTAAAATTTAGAAGAACTTAAAATCTAGCTGAGATACCAATCACATATCTTAATGATATAATTAACAAATGATCAAAAGAATCTTTCATTATCTTGTACTCGCTAGCCTTATTTTTGGTGTGAGCTACATCAGTGCGGCTGATACGAGCAATGCATCTAAAAAGCTAGAGCATAAGCAGGTCGTTGATTATTTAACCGGTAAATTCCAACCTTCCAAGCATCCAGCTTTTTCCCGTGTTCCCAAGAAATATGCGAATCGTTCAGGTTTTTATTTAAGAACAGAAACGTTTAATGCTTTTCGTAAAATGCATGCTGCAGCGAAAAAACAAGGCATTAACATAGTGATTAGATCGGCGACTCGTAATTTTACCAACCAGCACTATATCTGGGAAAGAAAGTGGAAATCTAAAAGTCGAGCAAATTTAAATGCATCAGCACGTGCTTTAAATATTCTTAAGTTTAGCTCTATGCCTGGTACGTCAAGGCACCATTGGGGTACTGAGATAGATATAAACTCCTTCAATAATAGCTGGTTTACCTACGGTGAAGGTTTGCGTTTGTTCAAATGGATGAATAAGAATGCCGCTAAATATGGTTTTAAAAGACCTTATACGGCTAAGAACCAAAACCGACCCAACGGATATAATGAAGAAAAATGGCATTGGTCATACACACCACTCTCTATTCCAATGTTACGCGATGCTACGAATGCACTCACAAATAATGATATCAGAGGCTTTTCAGGTAGTTCCACTGCAGCCAAAATTAACATTAAAGATAACTATATTCTTGGTGTTGATAAAAGTTGCCGTTAATTTTAACTTATTCTTTAGTTTGTCCTGAATAACGCCATCCATACGCACTCAAAAAATGGTCTAAATTCAGTAAGATAGCTTGATTGATATTCACTTGTCAGAATTTCTTTTATCCTGAATAAGACTACTTTAAACTTGTCATCTCTAGTCCAATAAAAGCTCATTGCTAATGTATAAGCTGATCCGAAAGATCCTTTTTCTATTTTCTCCCGAAGTCGCTCATGATTTAAGTCTTCCCGCATTATCTCTAGTGAACAAATTCGGTTTACTTACTTTGTTCAAATCAAGCGCAAAGACTAAACCCGTAAAGGTCATGGGTATAGAATTTCCAAGCAGAGTCGGTTTAGCAGCGGGATTAGATAAAAATGGTGATTATATTCAAGCTTTATCAAATTTAGGTTTCGGCTTTATTGAAATCGGTACCGTTACGCCGCTGGCCCAACCCGGTAATGATAAACCGCGAATTTTTCGTATTCCGCAAGCCAATGCGATTATCAATAGAATGGGTTTCAATAATGACGGTATCGATCAATTAATTGAAAATGTGAATACCGCCAGAGGTAAAGGTTTTGATGGCGTTCTTGGTATTAATATTGGTAAAAATCTCAAAACCAAAGTTGAAAATGCCACCAAAGATTATCTGATTGGTTTGAGACAAGCTTATTACTACGCTGATTACATTACCGTTAATATTTCATCACCCAATACCCCAGGGCTAAGAACATTACAATACGGCGATGAGCTCAATGGATTATTGTCGGCGATAAAAAATGAGCAGATGAAACTGGCTTTAGAGCACAAAAAATATGTGCCAGTAGCGATCAAAGTTGCCCCCGACCTGACTGAAAAAGAAGTTGAAGCAGTGGCTGAATCTATCTTAGCTAATAATATGGACGGTTTAATAGCAACTAATACGACTCTGTCACGTGAAGCGGTTAAAGGATTGGCTCATGGGAATGAAGCAGGCGGATTAAGTGGTGATCCTGTTAAAGTACAATCTACGAAAATCATTGCAGAATTTCACAAGTATTTAAAAGGGCAGGTGCCCATTATCGGTGTTGGTGGAATTTCTTCCGCTAAAGATGCGGAAGATAAATTAAATGCTGGCGCATCTTTGGTTCAAATTTACACAGGTTTTATCTACGAAGGACCGGGATTAATTCGAGAGATTCTTGAATCAGATGCTATTAATAATCACAAATATAATGAGAATAAGGCAGAGGCAGAAACAGAGCCAGAGCCTAAAACATAAAAAAAGCCCCATAAAAAAAGCCCTAAAAGTAGGGGGGTGTCTTAACGATTAATCTATCTATGATTATTCAATAGAGACTAATTAATTTCTCTGCATGCGTTGTTTCAAACGCTGTTTTTGTCTTTCTTTTAATTGCTCGCGAAATGACATCAATTGGCTGTATTGTTGTTGATCTAAAACGGCTTCAATTTTCATACGCATCTCGCCACTTTCTACAACCATTTGTTCAACACGTTTAGCATTCACATCTGCTAAAGCAAAGATGTCGGCTTTATAACTCGGAGAGCGTGAGTCCATTGTGTTTAATTGCTGGTTGAACTCCAAAACCTCTTCACGCAGCGGTTGCATGATCACTTCTTTTTCTACAATTAGTTCTTTTATTTTAGTAATTTGCTCGTCACTTAGTTTTAATTGATATAACTGTGGTGGAGGTAATCTCAAATGACGGGCTAAAGTTCTGAGTTCTATTTGCGCTGATTGTTGGTTTGCTTTATTACTATTGTTACTAGCTTTTTCTTTAGTATTTTGCTGATTGCCATTGCCTTGATTATCACCATGCATTTGCTGGTAATGCGCTTGATAGCCTTCAGGTGCTTCGAGTTTTCCATCGAATATATATGCCGCAATACTTTTTGCGTCTTCTTTGGGTACTGAAATTGGAGGCATCAAATTAAAATGTCTAATCGCCCCCGGCATCAGGCTTTTACTAGCATCAGGTTTTTCTAACCAGGTGGTCACTGCATTTACAAATGAGTCTCTGTCTTTATGTACGCTGAGATAATGCATTCTAACCCCAGCTATTGGCGGAGCAATTCTTTTTTCCATATTCATACCACCTGTTAAGCCATGACAGACCTTACAGTGTTGATCGAATAGTTTTGATGCTTTAGTTAACGATGATGATGCTTGTTTAGTTTGGTCATTTTCGTCGGCGAAAATAGTAACCGCAAAGAATATGACAGTTACGGCAATGAAAGTCTTCAGTACATACATTTAAATCTATCCCAACTCAGTGATCGATTACTTATTTATAGACTAAATAGTATATGACTGCTGTGATAAATGTTGATTTGAAATGATTAATATAAACACAAAAAAAAACCCCCTAAAAGTAGGGGGGTGACTTAATTTCTTATAATTTTCTATCGTTATACTTTTTCTTTTTCTTTCTCTTTTGCTTCACTAGGAACAAAACAGTCATTCATAATATCGATAAAGCGCTCAGCAGGAGTAGACAGGAATTTGCCTTTGCGAGTCACGATACCGTAGCTACGCTTAGGGAAATATTTATCCAGTGGCAATACAGTAAGATCTTTTCTATCCTCTGCTGTTAAGCAAACATCAGTAACAATAGAAACGCCCATTCCAATTTTTACATACTGCTTGATGACTTCCCATCCGCCAGCTTCAAGGCTCACTTTGTAATTAGTATTGTTTTGCGCGAATACCATTTTAACAATACGCCAGGTACTTAAATGACGTGGAGGTAATATCAATCCGTAAGGGCTGATATCTGAAAGAGCCAGTGTTTTTAATTTTGATAAAGGGTGATCTTTTGGTGCGATTAATACAGGGTTGTACGAAACAATCGGCTTGTATTCGATATCATCTGGTATTTCAAGCATAGAACCAATAGCGATATCTATGTCGTTGTTTCTAAGCATTTCCAGACCATCACGACCTGTTTCATTTGCTAAACGTAATTTAATACCAGGGTATTCTGTAGTAAATTTTTGAACTGGTTCTGGTAATACATAGAGTATTGTAGACTCTCCAGCTGCAATAGATAATTCGCCCGTACTTAAATTGCCACAATGCGCACTAAACGTTTCATGGAGATGATCAACATTCTGTACCAATGGTTCAGCAAGATCGTAAAGGATTTTACCTTCAACGGTCAGCATTATTTGTGGTCCGTTACGCTCAAACAGAGATACTTCCATCTCTCTTTCTAGCGCTTGAATCTGTAGCGATACTGTTGGTTGGCTGGCGAATAATTTTTCAGCAGCTTTTGTTACACTGCCATGTTTCGCCACCTGACAGAAGGCACGTAATTTTTTAAGCCTATTTTGCTTATAGTATATAGTGGTCATGTATATCTCTTCTTAGCGGGAACTTAATATTAAACACGTAAATGATTAAAATGTCCAATTATTAGTTTTTGGTATGTTGAAAATGGTTTTTATCACTCCTTTTAAATAATAAGTAAATCCTAATATAAGAATTTAAAATTCAAAGGTCACAAGTGATATTCCGCCTGTACTTCGACTGTATATTCTTAATGCTTATCAGTTTATAATCTGTCATCAAAACTTCATGGGACATCTACTTGATGCTTAGACTTGTTGCTTATAAATGGAAAAGTAAATGATAAATAGTCGTCAGCGATCTGTTTTTATCGTCTCAGAAAGTACCGGTATTACCGCTGAGACAATGGCGCACAGCTTACTTTCACAATTCCCACATTTAGAGTTTACCTATCATCAACGTTCGTTTGTAGATAGTGAAGATAAAGCGCGCGAACTCGCAGATGAAATCTATGAAGTCGGAGAAGCACAAGGCTTTAAACCGCTGGTTTTTGCAACCATGCCAGAAACCAATGTAAATAATATTCTCGCATCAGCGAACTGTCATTATTACGAAATATTCGAAAGCTTCCTGGATAAAATAGGCCACGATTTGCATACTGAGCCTACCCGTGAATCGGGTTTAAGCCACGGCATGATCAATCATAAAACCTATGATGCACGAATCGACGCACTAAATTTCACCTTAAAACACGATGATGCAATGGTGTTAAAAACCATCGATCAGGCAGATATCATTATCATCGGCGTTTCAAGATCGGGCAAAACGCCCACGTCACTGTATTTAGCATTAAAATTTGGTATTAAAGTAGCCAATTATCCAATTACCGAAGATGACTTTGAAAGAAACGAGTTACCTCAGATATTACTGGATAATAAGCACAAGATATTTGCAACCTCAATAAAAGCAAAACGACTGAAGCAGATAAGAGAAAAGAGAATACCAAACAGTGATTATTCATCACTAAAAACCTGTAAAGAAGAAATTGCTAAAGCCACCAAACTTTATAAAAAGTATGGCTTTGAGCCTATGGACGTTACCAAACGATCTATAGAAGAATTAGCTGCCCAAATCATTAAAACGTTTAAGGGTAAACAAAAAATTACATTACACCCCTCGAAGGATATATAGAGTTTAATTAAGGAATACTAAAGATGAATACCTACAATGTGATCTGGTTAGATCAACTTGGCATAAATGATATTGACAGAGTAGGGGGCAAGAATGCCTCTCTCGGAGAGATGATACAAAACCTTGGTAATTTAGGCGTAAATGTACCAGGTGGATTTGCAACAACAGCAGATGCCTATCGAGGGTTTCTTGAGCATGAAGATCTTGGCAATAGAATCAATGCTTTATTGGATGAACTTGATGTAGATAATCTTGAAGATTTAGCTAGAACCGGTAAACAGATTCGTGACTGGATTATGGAAATCCCATTACAGGACGATCTGGAAAAAGACATTAACGAAGCATATGAAAAACTCGTTGGGCAATACGGTGAAGAAGTTTCATGGGCGGTACGTTCATCAGCAACCGCTGAAGATTTGCCAGATGCATCATTTGCAGGACAACAAGAAACGTTCTTAAATGTTTCTGGAATTGACGATATCAAAGTGGCGATTCGTAAAGTATTCGCTTCATTATTTACAGATCGCGCTATCTCATACCGTGTTCATCAGAACTTTGATCATGCAGGTGTAGCTTTATCTGCGGGCATCCAGAAGATGGTACGTTCGGATATTGCAGCCAGTGGCGTGATGTTTACACTGGATACTGAATCTGGTTGCGACAAAGTTGTGTTTGTAACGGGTAGTTATGGTTTGGGTGAAATGGTCGTGCAGGGCGCTGTAAACCCTGATGAATTCTACGTTTACAAACAGAACCTAACAGACAATAAACCGGCAGTTCTTGGTCGTACCTTAGGTAGTAAAAAAATAGAAATGATCTATGACATCGGTGGCGAAGAGCCGGTCAAGATTATCGATGTTGAAGAATCAAAACAGACAAAATATTGTATTACAGATGCTCAGGTAGAGGAACTGGCACGCCAGGCAATGACTATCGAAAAACACTATAAACGTCCAATGGATATAGAGTGGGCATTAGATGGCAATGACGGTGGTTTGTATATCGTGCAGGCACGTCCAGAAACAGTACAAAGCCAGGCAACCAATGTGGTTGAAAGATTCGCATTAAATAAAGCAAGTAGAGATGCGGCAGAGATTATTGCTGAAGGCCGTTCTATTGGTTCTCGCGTCGGTGCGGGTAAAGCTAAAATTATCATGAGTCTGGACGATATGGATCAGATTCAACCGGGTGATGTGTTAGTCACTGATATGACGGATCCCGACTGGGAACCAATCATGAAACGCGCATCAGCGATTGTGACTAATCGTGGTGGTCGTACCTGTCATGCAGCAATTATCGCTCGCGAGCTAGGTGTTCCAGCCGTTGTAGGTTGCGGTGATGCGACTAAAACAATCACTGACAATACCGATGTTACGGTTTCCTGTGCGGAAGGCGACACGGGTTATACCTATCAAGGCTTAGTGGATTTCGAAGTGACTAAAACCGAAATCAATACGATGCCTGAACTTGATTTGAAAGTCATGATGAATGTGGGTAATCCAGAACGTGCATTCGATTTCTGCCAGCTGCCGAATGAGGGTATTGGTCTGGCTCGTATGGAATTCATTATCAATAATATGATCGGTATTCATCCGCGTGCTTTACTTGAATATGATCAGCAATCTGAAGAACTTAAAGCAATTATCGCACCTAAAATCGTGGCTTATGAAAGCCCAAGAGATTTCTTTGTGCAAAAAATAATCGAAGGTGTTTCAACACTTGCAGCGGCGTTTGCGCCAAAGCCTGTGATTCTTCGAATGTCAGACTTTAAATCGAATGAGTACGCCAACTTAATTGGTGGCACAGACTACGAGCCACACGAAGAAAATCCAATGATTGGTTTCCGTGGTGCGGCGCGCTATATCGATGAAACGTTCCGACCATGTTTTGAAATGGAATGTGAAGCGATTAAGTATGTCCGTGATGTGATGGGGCTGACCAATATCGAAGTAATGATTCCATTTGTACGTACTCTGGAAGAAGCGAAAAGTGTCACAGAGTTGCTTGCAGCGAATGGCTTAGGTCGTGGTGAAAATGGTTTACGTCATATTATGATGTGTGAATTACCCTCGAATGCAGTGCTAGCCAAACAATTCCTTGAGTATTTCGATGGTTTCTCCATTGGATCTAATGATATGACCCAGCTTACTTTGGGATTAGATCGTGATTCTGGTCTGGTTGCAGAAAGCTTCGATGAGCGTAATCCTGCCGTCAAGAAGATGCTGAAGATGGCTATCAAAGCGGCAAAGAAACAAGGTAAATACGTAGGTATTTGTGGTCAGGGACCATCAGATCATCCTGATCTAGCAGAATGGTTAATGAAGAAAGGCATTGACAGTGTTTCGTTAAATCCTGATACCGTTATTGAAACCTGGAAGCGTTTAGCTGCTAAATAGCAGTATCTACCAACAGGTTGGCCCAATATAATTAACTAAATAAACAGACAGTCACACACCCTCTTACTTTAATAAAAAAGTGCCAAGCCGAGTGTAACGAGACAATGTTGGAGAGTAGCGACGACTACCCGAAGGGCGCGGCGAAAACCGCGTAAAAGTAGGGGGGTGTGTTATCAGTTAATAGACTACCCATAGCATTTAATTCTTTGGTAATAACAATCTCTGTTCATAAGCAGTGTTATTTCATTCAGTATCCAGATCAATAGATTCTGCCTGTTGCATATGCTTGATAACTTCATCGAGCTCTAATTGGGTTTGATTTTTTGTGTTGTATTTTCTAAGCGTTTCAAATAATTCTTTTTGTTCAAGAATATATTTCTCCCCAGTTTTTAACTGGATAAAAGCTGCCCATGGAATGAATTTAGTAAGCACATAATCTTGATTCATTTCTGGAGATATATCGACATTTAACCCAGATATATAAAGTAGATTTCGACCCTGATATGCAGGTTCTTGTGAAATACTCCTGAAAGCGCGGTCAAACTCAGCTTCTGTGTTAGCTTGTGCTGCAGTCAACATGGGATTCATCGACGTTACTATCCACGGCATTGCGCGTAATATATTTTGCTCTATTTGATGCAAACCTTCGTAGTCTGTATTCAATTCTTTCTTGTAAGTAAAATATTCGGGAAGTAAAGCATCGCCTATGGGTTGTTTTCCAGAGTTTTTTTCAAAAAACCAGTTCATATGTTTAAACAGCGATTTTGTGCCCATGAAGGTTCTGGAAGTGCTCTGGATGGAAATTGGTATATATTCACCTTCACTATTATCATCATCGAAATGCATTTCAATCATTTTCTCAAGTGCTAACATCAAGGTCAGTTCACGACTTAAAGAGAGATATTGGTTATCTATCGTAATTAAGCAATGATCGCTTTGCATATCAATAAATATATGATTTTTTGCGAATTCATACTCTTTTAAGTACCAATCAAGAACGCCAAAAATTTTACCGCAATTACTTGAATACTGATCAGTGCCACTATGAATACGACGATATTTACCATAGGTTTTGCTTGATGGGTCATAACCCACATGACTGGCGTGTAAAATGACCAAATCTTTACCGTGATTCGAGTGTGGACCATGCCTTTCACAAGACATAATGCCACCCACCTGACCATGATTAAAAGGAAAAGCACCAAAATGTTTGGCTAGTAATATTATGGGATAACCTTGACTCTCATCCGAGCAAAATGCGCGGGAAGGCATTATTTTTCCCTTCTCGAAACCTAGATCTAATACCCAATTGTAGAGACGTGGAATGAAATTACTGTATCTGAACCAATAATGGTCCATTCGGAAATTGCCGATACGGGCTTGAACATTATCGCGTACGTTATACATAATCAGTTTTTACCCGTTAAATAGTAATCTAGTAAATCGACAAATATAGTATTCGTACTTTAACAATATTTTGATAGCTTAAATAGAATAAATACATTATTAATTATCAGAATTATTAAATAGATAGGGCTGTTAATTCGAAAAAATTCTTGATTCTGTTAAATCTGCTTAATTGAGTGTTAACTATCTAGTTTTTTTAGATTTATTTTTATAGATGACAATCTGTATTCTATAGTTTTATGTTGTTTTTTTCCTATAGATTTCTAATTTATTATTCGTTTCTTCACGTAAAGTTCTTGTACCGTCATCAAGTAAAAATTCAAGGAATTTTTGCGCTGTTCGGGATAGTTTTTTCTCCTTGAGGTGAACGGCATACCACTTTCTTTTGATGGGAAATTGCTCAACATCTAACACTGTTAATAAACCTGCTTCAAGCTCAAGTTGTAAATTATGTAGGGATAGAACAGAGATTCCTAAACCAGCCATTACAGCTTGTTTGATCGCTTCTGCGCTTCCCAATTCCATGTAGGTGTTAGCTTTCAAGCCACTTTCTTTAAATAAGTGAGTTCTAAAAGCTCTTGTTCCTGAGCCCTGTTCTCTAGAAATGAAACGCTCTTTAGCAATGGTAGACAAGGGAATATTTTTTTCATTAGCTAATGGATGATCGACTGGTGCGACAAGTACCAAAGGATTATCTAAAAAATATTCTGCCTGAAGTTCAATGTTTAAAGGAAATGTACCCATGATGAAAATATCATCTAAATTTTCAACTAATCGTTGGGTAACTTTTGTCTGATTTGTAATCGTTAGTGAAGGTTCTACATCAGGGTAGGTCTTCAAAAAACGACCGAGTAAATGTGGCATGAAATATTTAGAGGTTGTTATGCCAGAGATCCTTAAAGGGCCTTTGATGTTTTCCCCCATGTCTTGTATATCACTGTTGAGTAAATCGAGTCTATTTAATATGTCATCTGTGGCGGCATATAATTCTTTTCCTGCATCAGTTAAATAAATCTTTTTACCAATCTTTTCAATCAATGGAATCCCCACACTTTCTGCTAGTCTTTTAATCTGAATTGAGACACCTGATTGTGAAAGATGTAATTCTTTTGCGACCGCAGTAAATGATAAATGAGTTGCAAGGCTGTGAAAAAGGCGCATTTGATGGATCGTAATATGTTTAATATTCATAGGTTTAAGTATCAATTTGTATATTAGTAATATCTAATATTAACTATAGTTAATGGGAGCTATGATATCTATTAACTTTTAGTTTTCCAAACTTTTTTCTATTATCTCCTCCACCGAAACAAGCCTCGTTGAGGCACATATACCTAACTGAATAGAAGGAAGGAGAAAAAAATGGCGAAACAATACAACGCTGGTGTTCAGGATTACCGGCAAACATACTGGCAGCCAGATTATGTCCCACTAGATACTGATTTGCTAGCCTGTTTCAAAATCACTCCACAAGCAGGGATTGACCGTGAAGAAGCAGCAGCAGCGGTTGCAGCTGAATCATCAACAGGAACCTGGACTACTGTATGGACTGATCTATTGACTGATATGGATTACTACCGCGGACGTTGTTACAGAATTGAAGACGTACCAGGTGATGACTCATGTTATTACGCATTTATCGCGTACCCAATTGATCTTTTCGAGGAAGGTTCTGTTGTAAACGTCTTTACTTCATTAGTAGGTAATGTTTTCGGATTTAAAGCGGTTCGCGCACTTCGCCTTGAAGATGTTCGTTTCCCGATTGCATACGTTAAAACCTGTAATGGACCACCGCATGGTATCCAGGTTGAACGCGATCACATGAATAAATATGGTCGTCCGATGTTGGGTTGTACTATCAAGCCAAAGTTGGGTTTATCTGCAAAGAACTACGGTAGAGCTGTATATGAAGTTTTACGTGGTGGTTTAGATTTCTCAAAAGATGATGAAAACATCAATTCGCAGCCATTCATGCGCTGGAGAGATCGTTTCTTATTTGTACAAGATGCAATTGAAACAGCTGAAGCACATACAGGTGAGCGTAAAGGTCACTATCTTAATGTTACTGCACCTTCTCCAGAAGAAATGTATGAACGTGCCGAGTTTGCAAAAGAGATTGGCTCTCCAATCATTATGCATGACTTCTTAACAGGGGGTTTAACCGCAAATACAGGTCTTGCTCGCTGGTGTCGTAAAAACGGTATGTTGTTACATATTCACCGTGCAATGCACGCTGTACTCGATCGTAATCCACACCATGGTATTCATTTCCGTGTATTAACTAAAGCACTTCGTTTGTCAGGTGGTGATCATCTTCATACAGGTACGGTAGTTGGTAAGTTGGAAGGTGACCGTGAATCAACGCTAGGTTGGATTGATTTGTTACGTGAATCATATGTTCCTGAAGATCGTTCTCGCGGTATTTTCTTCGATCAGGATTGGGGATCTATGCCAGGCGTTTTCGCAGTCGCATCCGGTGGTATCCATGTATGGCATATGCCTGCTTTGGTTAACATATTTGGTGATGATTCTGTACTTCAGTTTGGTGGTGGTACCTTAGGTCATCCATGGGGTAATGCAGCAGGTGCTGCTGCTAATCGTGTTGCACTAGAAGCCTGTGTTGAAGCACGTAACCGCGGTGTTGAACTAGAAAAGCAAGGTAAAGAGATTCTTACTAAAGCCGCTCAATCAAGCCCTGAACTTAAAATAGCCATGGAGACATGGAAAGAAATCAAATTTGAATTTGACACTGTCGACAAACTCGATGTTCAAAATCGTTAATTATTAAGGAGTTAAATCATGTCATCTGTAGCAGATTTTAAACAGGAACAGCAGTTTGAGACTTTTTCTTACCTGCCCGCATTAACCTCGGATGAGATACGCGCGCAAATTCAATACATTATCTCTCAGGGATGGAACCCTGCAGTGGAGCATGTAGAGCCAGAAGGTGCTGGTCGTAATTACTGGTTTATGTGGAAGCTTCCATTCTTTGGTGAGCAGAGCGTTGATACCGTTTTATCAGAAGTAGAGGCTTGTCATCGTGAATACCCAGATCACCATATCCGTTTGATTGGATATGATAATTACACCCAGAGTCAAGGAACGTCCTTCGTAGTTTACAGAGGGTAATTTTATTCACCTAAGTGAGGATTACTATGCCTGCACAATCAACAACAAGTGCTAACAAGAAGCAACAGGCTCAACAGGCCAGGCGCAAAGCTGCACTAAACAGTGCCAGTAATCGCCGTGGGCGGCAGAAGCTATCAACTGCTCCTGCTATTGAGTCCAATAATGTTTCTGCGTCTGTCTCTGATTCGAATATTGTTTCCTCTGTTCCTGAAAAGGAATTAGAGGATCACTTCCTATCACCTGATACCGCTACTGTGAATAAATCAGAATCTGTAGCTGAAGCAATCTCTAATAGTATTAGTAGTGATGATTCTTTAAGTGAAGAGATTGACGCTATTTGTGAGATCGCTGAATCAAACCCTGGAGTGCTTGGATCTGATCTCAATAATGTTCGTCAGCTTTGCCGTAATCGACGCAAGGCTATGTCATCACGGGGTAAGGCTGCTGTTCCAGGTAAGAACAGTGCTTCCAGAAATGGTGGAAATGCTGCAAGGGCTATGGCTTATGCAGCAGGCCAAATAAATGGTAGAGATCTGGCGAAATTAAGACGTCAGGAAATGGCGAATAAAGGACGCGGTGATTCACCTGCTACTCGCCCCAGTGGACGTGTTAGACCGAAATCAGCTCCACCAAAGGTGGAGACGGGTACAACGCTCTCTGGACAGGAAGTTACTGGAACACAGGTTGAACGTATAACGTCAGTTACTGGTAATGAATCCGGTACGTGTCGATCAATTACTGGAACTGAATATGTAGGTAGTGAGCAGTTTGCAACATTCTGTGGCGTTCAACCAGAACCTAATCCTCCTAAAGTTGGAATCAGTGTAACTGGAGCAGGTGAGCCTATTAGTGGTACTGAAGTTGGGAGATCAGAAAAAGTAACTGGAGACGAATCAGGAAGTTGCGCTAGTGTAACTGGCTCTGAATATATCGGTGCTGATAGTTTGGCGAATTTCTGTGGAACTAAACCATCCGCAAAGCCAGCCAAGGTAATGAGTAGCCGCACTGAACAGAAAGCTATCCCTGTGACCGGTGCTGACGAAGCTCGCATGAATGCAACTACTGGTAATGAAGCTGGATCACAGCAGAAAGTTACGGGTTCTCAATATGCTGATACAGGTGCAGCCAAGATGACTATTAATGGCCCTTCGAAGGTAGCACTCACCCATACCATTGCTGGTCAGTCTATAACAGGTACCGAAGTGGGTAGATCTGCAAAAGTCACTGGTGATGAATATGGTAGTTGTCGTCCAGTTACAGGTACAGAATATATTTCCAACGAGCAGTTTGCATCTGTTTGTGGAACCATTGCTGTACCACATCCTGCTAAAGTTGGTGTGGATAATAGTCAACAAGGGCAACGTATAACCGGTGCTTTGGTTGACCGTACCGATAAGGTTACAGGTAATGAGCCTGGTTCGTGTTCTCACCTTACCGGTTCACAGTATGGTGAAAGCAAGATTTGTGGTGGCGTAGCTCCTAAAGTAAACAATATGCATACCTTAAGTGGTAATAATCTCACGGGAAACAGTATTGATCTTTCCCCAAAGATGACAGGTGACGAGCAAGGGGGGTGTTTGCCCGTCACCGGAACAGAATATTATGGACAAGAGCAGTTTGCTCAATGTTCTAATGCCCCACAAGCAGCACCTGCCAAAGTAGGTATCGACCATACACCAAAAGGTGAACATGTGTCGGGAACTATGATTGGTGCTGTTGGTAATGTAACAGGTAATGAACATGGTGTTCAGCTTCCGGTAAGTGGTACACCATATGCAGGTGCTCAGGTGCCACATAATCATGGGGCTTGTTGTGATGGTTGTGCAGTTCGTGATGCAGCAGAAGCAGCTGGTCTGGTAGCATCGTCTAACGTAGCACAAGCTCATGCTCCGCAAGCCCATGTTGCACATCACATGGCAGCACCAGCTCATCACTATCCAGTTCAACAAGCTGTTCCAATGGCTCCACCAGTGTCGCCTGAAGATTTCAGTATTGTTTCTCCAGCGCGTGCTGCACAGGTTACTGGAAATAATTATGGTGGTAACAGAGTAACTGGTCCTGGAGACTTAGCTACAAACCGTGTTTCAGGAACGCCAGAATTTCGTTATCCGGAAACACGTCAAATGGCAGCGCCTGCACCTGCTCCAATAATGGTAGCTCCTGCACCGCAAGCAACATTTGCACCAGCAGAACCGGCTCCTTTTGCACAACAAGCACAAGCAATGGAATCAGTTGCAATGCATTCGCAACGAATTACTGGAGAAGGGCGTGAAGATGGCTTTTCTGTTTCAGGTGATAACTGGAGTCGTACTCCTGGCATGACAGGTACTGAAGGTCATGTAGCTCAAGGCCGCAATCCAACTTTACGAATGGGGGAAATGCAACAGCCTATAAATAATGCTCACCATAATAAAGGGATGGAGCGTCCAGATGTACCAGCGGCAAGAGTAACAGGAAGCAGTGGCAATACACATGAAGGTGCTGTTATTACAGTATCTGGTGGGGCCCGAGGCTAAAATCTATGAATACTCGTGGTGCATACAATATTCGAGCAAAGTCGTCGGCAGATCGACGCAGCGGTAATAGTCAATCACGTGGTGGCTATGTGGCTCCTGCAAGTCTGGCAAACCCTATGTTTATCCCGGAAAAGAAAACTGTTAAAGCAGCATCATCAGCTTCAGCAGCAGAACAATTCCATAATAATCGTAGGATGCCAGCAAAAAGTAGTCAACATCCATTAACAGATGGTTATACCAATGCTCGTTTGGCGCACTGTGAAGATTCAGTAAAGGGTAGGTTTGATGCAATTGTGCCGACTCTAAAAGAAATTGCTGGTTTACCTTATGGTTCTGATTTTGTTGTACAAGCCAAGAAGATTGCTGCAAAGTCCCTAGAATTCGATCTGCCTGAAAATCTTCTGGATAATGCCTGGATAGGTGGACCAGACATGAAAGCATTGTATGCACATTGTTCGTTTTCTGCTCTTAAGGGGGCTACCGAAAAGTTTGTGAATGACCTTAATCAGCAGGTTGAGATAGTTCAGGATACCAAGAACTTCTTTCTAGATTGTGGTTTTCATGCGGTTAATATTAGCCCTTGCTCCGATGGTCGTCTCAAAGGATTGACGCGCTATATACTCAGATTGCCATTGTCTTCCTTCATGCGTCGTTCTTCATATGCTGGTACTTTGTTTGATGTTGAAGCAGATGTTCATCACTGGGAAGAAGTAGAATTGCGCCGCTTTCGTGAGGGTGTACCAACAACTATAGATTCTGGTACCCGCTACCTGAAAATTGCGGTTTATCACACGAGTTCTAGCGATCCAGATCATCAAGGATGTGCTGCTCATTGTAACAATGAACATAAGGCACTTGATGCAGCGCTGGAACGGCTTTATCAGTTCCGTGACGCAATAGAAAATTCATTTTGCTGTGGCGCCAGTACTGATATTTTATTAATTGGTGTAGATACTGATACAGATGCGGTCAAGATTCATATTCCAGATAGTAAGGGTGACTTATCACAACATCGCTTAGTTGATAACGCACAATTGTACAAAAGCACAGTAAATATGACAGAAGATCAGGCACGAGTTGCTGTTTACGAAGCAATAGGTAATCCGAATCAGGAATCTCCAGGATGGGGCGCAGGTGAAGGTCAACCTCACGAAGGAATGAGAAAGCTAATTGCAAATCTGTTGATTAACAATTTATCCCAAATTGAGTATGTAGCAGATTTGTATGACGGGTGTTATCCCGATATTGGCCATGCCGAGCGCTTTATCAGTGTTGGCGATAGCTTTGATGAAGTACAGATGCGTAATATTACCTACTACGCGCATATGGACACGCTGGAAGAAGGTGTGGCTCATATGGATATAGGAATCAAAATTTTTAGCAATTTGAATGTCAAAAAGGGATTACCAATTCCGGTGGCCGTTCATTATCGCTATGACGCTAGAGTACCAGGCTCCCGGGATCGTGCCATTCTAAAGGCGCAGAGAGTTGAAGAGGCGATCCATAGCCGCTATGTGAAATTATATGAGAAAGGCAAGCTGTATTGTCATCTCTCGGTACAAGACAAACCAACTGGTAGTCCGATTGAAACGGTAGAGGCTTAATAATGAGAATAATGAAGGTTGAAAAAACCCTGGTTTCTACCAACAGACAAGCTGAACTTGGACATAAACCTTTACTGGTTGTACGAGATAAAGAAGGAGCAGTTCCACTGGTTGCAGTGGATGCAATAGGCTGTATACCAGGAGACTGGGTGATTTGTGTAAGTTCATCAGCTGCTCGTGAAGCAGCGGGTAGTAAATCCTATCCTTCAGATCTTACCATTGTAGGAATTATTGATCATTGGGATCCAGAAAACCTACCAACCGGAGTTTGAGATGGAAATACTCCAGGTAGTCGATGAATTAGTGACAACTCGACGCGTACCAGGACTTAAGCAAATGTCCTTGCGTGTTTTAACGGATCAAACAGGCAAGATTAGTGTAGCCACAGACCCAATTGGAGTTCCACCAGGTAAGTGGGTTTTTACATCAGGTGGTTCGGCGGCACGATTTGGTACGGGTGATTTTGAGATTTATACAGATCTCACAATTCTCGGAATTATAGATTTTTGGGATCCCAGTGACTGGGATTAGTAATTGGTTTTTAGTTTGGTCATTTCAAGATTAAACAAAAAAATGATAAATGAAAGTATCTTAAAGTAAGGAGCATAAAAATGGCAGAAGTGACGGGCGTAGCCCTTGGAATGATTGAAACACGTGGATTAGTGCCCGCCATAGAAGCGGCGGATGCTATGACAAAAGCGGCTGAAGTAAAACTGGTAGGACGACAGTTTGTCGGAGGTGGGTATGTGACAGTTCTGGTTCGTGGTGAAACAGGTGCTGTCAATGCAGCAGTAAGAGCAGGCGCGGATGCTTGTGAACGAGTTGGGGATGGAATTGTTGCTGCACATATTATTGCGCGTGTTCATTCAGAAGTTGAGTCTATTTTACCTAGTGATACTAAATAGATTTTTTAATAGATTTTTAATAGATAGAGATAAGTAAGAGGAAATTATAATGGCTGAAGCTACAGGAATAGCCCTAGGAATGATTGAAACTCGCGGTCTGGTACCTGCTATTGAAGCAGCAGATGCCATGACTAAAGCGGCGGAAGTTCGTTTAGTTGGTCGACAGTTTGTTGGCGGTGGATATGTAACAGTTTTAGTGCGCGGTGAAACGGGAGCAGTAAATGCTGCAGTCCGAGCAGGTGCCGATGCATGTGAACGTGTTGGAGATGGAATCGTTGCAGCACACATCATTGCACGTGTTCACTCTGAAGTTGAAAGCATTTTGCCAAAAGCAGGTGAAATTGCGGATCAAGCAACTGTTGGTTAATATTTTTTAATAGGAGATAAGACAATGGCTAGTGTTACTGGTATTGCATTGGGAATGATAGAAACTCGTGGGTTAGTTCCTGCGATTGAAGCTGCAGATGCGATGACTAAAGCTGCAGAAGTGAAACTTATTGGTCGCCAATTTGTTGGTGGCGGTTATGTAACGGTTCTAGTACGTGGAGAAACGGGAGCAGTTAATGCAGCCGTTCGCGCTGGAGCTGATGCATGTGAGCGTGTTGGAGACGGTATTGTCGCTGCCCATATCATTGCTCGCGTGCATTCTGAAGTAGAGTGTATTTTACCTACAGCAGTTGATGCATAAACTATTTTTTTGGTAATGATTGTAAGTATGTTATTTAAAAAGCATCTTAAATAGACTGTTTAGCCATAGTTGATCGATGTAAATACTGCATACAAGCAATAACTTTGACATTACCTTAAGAAAGGGGGTCAGCATTTGTTGACCCCCACCTTATCTAGATAAGTCACAAATTGAATATTCTAACTTAAGCTCAAGTTATAGGAGATCATCATGTCAAACTTTGAAAAATTAACTGACTGGAGAATAGACAGCAAACCACCAGTAATGACAAAACAATATATGTTTGAATCATATGAAAAGACTCGCACATTTATGAGTGATTTGGCTGACTTATCTGAAAAAACAGGGTACTACCCGAATCTGACATTCAATCAGTCCCAAGCGACAGTGACAATTTTTACAGATGAAAAAGAACTGGGTGAAGATGAATACGAATTCGCGCAACAAACAGATTTAATCGGAGAGTTATATAGTCAGCAGGGGAGAGCATCTCATGACTGATTCCAAAAAAAATAAAACATCAGTCAATACTAATGCTTCAACTAAAGCCAAAGTTACAGATGCTGGAGCAAAAGCAATACCCAAAAAGAAGCTAACAACTAAAACAACAACCAAGGTTCACTCTGACACAAAATCACAAAAGACAAAAGGTGCAACAAAATCGAAGGCCACGAATAAGTTGAATTCGTCAGTAAAACCTAAAACGTCACTAAATGGTGTACCCGATTTAAACAAAAATAAAGGCTATCCAGTGCATCCAGATCGTATTTGGCCTGATTAATTTAATAGATTTTTACACCAAGATTATCCAATGCTGATAGAGACATAAGATGGCCATTCATTTAAGTGATTACCAGGAAGAATTAGATTCACTCAGTGAAAATGCCCATGATGTGCTTGAAGCTAATTGGCAGGATGCTGCTCGAGTCTTCTCGCCCCGTGGTTTAGATCATTATTTGAAAGGTGCTTCTGCACTCAGTTCACTTGGCAGAGGTGAGGATCTGGTATTTTCTTTTCTTGAAAGCGCTCCAGTTGTAGCTCGTGAAATTGGTGAGGATGCTGTTAGTGAATTACTCTCATCGGCGATAAAAATGTATTCAAGAACCAGTGCTGAAGTGTTGGTTTTACTATTTTCCACTTCTCATGTTGTAGCACAACGTCTCAATGAAATTGGTTTATTCAAAGGTTATCTAAATCTACTCAATACTCTTTTGGCACAGGCACCACGAGCACTTCGTCCAATGCTTTCTAAGTTAGATATTTTGTTAGAGTATCTAACCCTTGGTGGTCTACGACGTTGGGCAATGTGGGGAGCATCCGCTTATAGAAATGACTTTGAAGCTCAGGTTGCCTATTTTGGTCTAGCAAGTGATGAATCTCAGGCAATGATGAACAAAGAACAACGCGGAGTTCTCTTTGTTGATGTACAACGTCGGTTGATTATGTATTTACGCGCGTTGTGGGGACAGGACTTTTTTATGCGTCCAACCTCGGGAGATTTTGAAACAAGAGAAGGTTACCGCCCCTTTATCGAGCATGGTTTTATTCATCTACCTGATGCATTTGATGATATAAAAGTTAACTCTAACGACCAAACAAATGATAAAACGGTGAATGGTCTTGAGATATATCGTGCAGCTGCCGCACACTGCGCTTCTCATATTAAGCATTCTATTTATCTTGAAAATAGTGAAAATTATTCATCGTTACAACAAACACTTATTGGTATTTTTGAAGATGCTAGAATTGAAAAAATTGCAGTAGATGAATTTCCTGGACTTCGACCATTGTGGATAAGCCTGTTAAAAATAGGCACTGAAAATTCTGATACTGGAATATTGTTCGATAAGATTGGACGTGGGCTAGCTGATGTAAATTTTATCTGTGATGACAATCTGGTAACAGCAGCCAGAAAATTATTTTTTGATGCTAACGATCGAATAAATGACGAACGACTTGCGGTTGAGTTGGGACTTGAACTAGCAGAAATATTTACAGCACAAGGTTTAACTTTTAACCCCAATCAAGATCGTATGTCTAACCCATATCGAGATGACAATCGTTATTTGTGGCAAGACCCAGAGGAAGAAGATTTCACCGTTTTACTTCCAGGGCAAGTTAAGCAAGTTAGAAAATACGTCAGTGTGATGGAGATGCTGAATAATCTTGATGTGCAAGAAGCCTCCGATGATGCACAAGAAATTTGGGTTTTGAAGACTGAATTCTTTCATGATGATGGTACTTCTTTAAATGAGACAGAAGGAAAAGAACCGATGGCTTCTCCGGTTCATTATTCAGAGTGGGATTATCAAACCCAATTAGAAAGACCAAATTGGGTTACGGTACTGGAAAAGCGCCCCAAAATGGGTGAGCTAGAAGAAATTGAAAAAACCATCGAAAAACATAAACCAATAATCTCACGTTTAAAGCATATGATTGAGGCGGTTCAACCTCAAGGCTTGGTTCGTGAACGCAAGATGGAAGATGGCGACACTATTGATATTAATGCAGCTGTTGCTTCCATGGTTGATATGCGTATGGGTTTTCAGCCTGATCCCAGAATAAATATACGTACACATCTACAAGTTCGTGATTTATCCGTTTTATTACTTATTGACCTCTCTGAGTCAACCAATGATCCGGTCAAAGGTGCTTCTTTAGAAGGCGAAGATGAAGTCACAGTCCTTGATTTAGCGAGAGAAGCTTCTGTACTTCTGGCAGAGGCATTAGCCAAAATAGGCGATCCATTTGCGATTCATGGTTTCGATTCGGATGGTCGTCATGATGTTGAATACTATCGATACAAAGATTTTGATGCTCCTTACAATGAGACAGTGAAGTCACGTTTAGCTGGAATGACAGGGCAATTATCTACGCGAATGGGCGCTGCCTTGCGCCATGCTGGCTCAATCCTTGCGGAAAAAGTTAGTCAAAAAAAATTGGTTATAGTGCTTACGGATGGAGAACCTGCAGATAACGATGTACGTGATCCTCAATACTTACGTCATGATACAAAACATGCGGTTGAAGATTTGGTGAAGCAGGGGATACGCACATTTTGTTTGAGCCTCGATCCTTATGCTGATGATTACGTATCTAATATTTTTGGTCAGAAAAACTATCTGGTTCTGGATAACGTGAAACGGTTACCGGAAAAATTACCCGCGCTATATCTCGGTTTGACGCGCTAGCAGGATATGTAATGAACTCTATGTATTTTAAACAGACAACAATTTTTCTTGCATGTAAAAACGGAAAAAGGGATTTCTAAGAATGGATAATGTAAATCTACGTGTCTATTCGTTTATAGATTCGTTACAACCTCAGCTAGCCTCTTACCTCGGCACTAGTTCACAAGGGTTTCTTCCTATTCCTGGAGATGCTTGTTTGTGGATTGAAGTCTCGCCCAGTATGGCTGTACATCGCCTCAGTGATATCGCACTTAAACAAACTAATGTGAGACTAGGGCAACAGGTTGTTGAACGCGCTTTTGGTTCAATGGAAATTCATTACAGTAATCAAAGTGAAGTTCAGGCAGCTGGTGGCTCCATCCTTAGTGAAATAAAACAAAATATTTCGCAACGAGATGAATGCAAAATTGCATGGAAAGAAATTATCTGTTCAGTTACGCCAGATCATGCAACCTTAATTAATCGTCAGGTTCGTATGGGCTCTATGATGATTCCGGGTAAAAGCATGTTTATTCTGGAAACTGAGCCTGCTGGTTACATTGTTTATGCAGCAAACGAAGCTGAAAAAGGTGCTCATGTCACATTAGTAGATATGAAGGCTTTTGGTTCATTTGGGCGACTCATAATGATGGGTAGTGAAGCTGAAACACAACAGGCTATGTATGCAGCCGAACGTGCCATAGCCAATTTGAATCAGCAAGCTGGGCTTTAAAATGTAGACCATTTCTATGTAAATTCTGAAAGAAACAGAGCAGAATTTAAAAAAGTTTAGACTTATTTAATATTGCCCATAAGGATTTTACTACCCCAAGCATGATATCTATATTTAATGAGATTAATTTACGAAATATCCGTGGTGATGCGTTTGGTGGCATAACAGCCGCTGTTATTGCATTGCCGATGGCATTAGCGTTTGGTGTAGCTTCTGGGGCAGGGGCTGAAGCGGGTCTTTATGGTGCAATACTCGTTGGGCTCTTCGCATCTCTTTTTGGTGGCTCTCCAACTTTGATGTCGGAACCAACAGGACCAATGACTGTTGTGTTTACTGCTGTAATTGCAAAGCTTATTGCTTCTGATCCTGAAAATGGTCTATCGATGGCTTTCACTGTAGTAGTGATGGCGGGACTTTTCCAAATGGCATTTGGTGCCATGCGATTGGGTAAATTCGTTACTATGATGCCTTATAGCGTGGTATCTGGGTTTATGTCTGGAATCGGAATAATCCTTATTATTCTTCAGATTGGTCCATTGTTAGGCCACGCAAACCCCTCTGGAGGGGTTATCACGATTCTACAAAAAATACCTGATTTGTTTACCGATATAAAAGTCCATGAGCTTATTTTAGGTGTTATTACTGTAGCAATATTGTTTTTAATGCCCAGTCGATTTAAACGCTATTTTCCACCACAATTATTGGCGCTCGTTGTTGTTACTTTGATTTCAATTCTCTTATTCACTAACAGCGATATTCGACGCATAGGTGAAATACCTACTGGATTGCCTGAGTTTAGAGTTCCCGTATTCAGTGTGGACCAATGGCAGATTATGTTTGTCGATGCTATTGTTCTTGGTGTACTGGGTTGTATCGATGCATTACTTACTTCTGTTGTTGCTGATAGTCTCACACGTACTCAGCATAATTCAGATAAAGAATTAATCGGACAGGGAATAGGGAACATCATGTCTGGCTTATTTGGAGGATTACCAGGAGCAGGGGCGACGATGGGAACAGTAGTTGGAATTCAGGCTGGCTCACAAAGTGCACTTGCTGGACTTGTTAGAGTTGCATTACTGGTTGTTGTCGTTTTCTGGCTTGCGGGTTTGACTGCAATTATACCGCTTGCAGTACTTTCGGGTATCGCTCTAAAAGTAGGGATAGATATTATTGATTGGGGTTTTCTGAAACGTGCCCATCGAATATCTCTCAAGGGCACAGTAATAACTTACAGTGTCATTGCACTTACCGTATTTGTAGATTTGATTGTTGCTGTAGGTATAGGCTTGTTTGTTGCGAATGTCATGACAATTACGCGTCTTTCAGAGTTACAGGAAGTTAATGTGAAAGCTGTACTGGATCCGGATGAGTCAGACTTGAAGCTTAATGATCGTGAATATGAAATGATGAAAGCTTCTAACAACAGAATTCTTCTTTTCTACATGCGCGGCAAAATGATTTTTGGAACTTCTCGAGTTATTAGTCGTAGAAATTCTGAAGTAGAGGGCCGCGACTCGCTTGTGGTTGATTTAACCGATGTCAGTTACTTGGGAGTATCAGCTGCGTTAGCGTTAGAAGAAGCCATTCTTGATATGCTTAGGGCTAAACGTGCTGTCTTCATTGCGGGGGCAAATGAGCAATCCATGAATCGTTTAAATAATTTAGGACTAATATCTAAATTGCCAGCTGGTAGTATTAAACAAAATAGAGAAGCTGCGATTGAAGCGGCTTCTTTGTAATTGAGTCACAGATTAAGAATTTAGTGAGAAATGAAAGTGTTTGCAAATCCGCTACTCTGTATCAAATACTGTATTTAACATAATATAGATTATGCGTACTTATAGGTATCTACAGTCATAGCCACCCTAATTGTAGTTTTAACACAAATATAGCTGTAATGCTTTATTCTGTGGGCTTTACTGGATCTCAAAATTCTTTGTTAAATGTATTTAATTTATAGTAAATCGTTATTTACAATAATGTGTAAGTTATTAAATTAAACTTTCGTTATTACTATGTCCACAGCAGACTTTAATTTTTTGAAGCAATAGATTCAGATTAATAATTAACGCTTAGGTTATGTTTATGGATATTTTATCTATTAATGTTCTTATTAAAATTAACATAAGAGACACACTCTTTATTTTACTACTGTACTGTTAGTAACGCAGTTTTTTCTATGCAGCTTTCTTTTGCTAAAAGCGTTTCAGATTCTACTGGACGAACTATAGAGTTTCCAGAAAACGTTCAGCGTATATATGCGGCTGGTAGTTTATTATTTACTTAGTATTATCCTATGCTGATTTTCTGTTAAAAGTCTGAATCTCAGTATCAATTAAATCGCAAGTAGAAATAGCAATCATCGCTTGCTCATTGGTTGGAATAATATGGACATCGATAGTAGATTGATCACTGCTTATCTTAGTGTGATTATTTTCATTTGCATTATCATCTAACTCTACTCCAAGCCATGCTAATGGCTCACAAATAAGTTTTCTAATTAACGCAGAATTCTCACCAATACCGGCAGTGAAAACTATCGCATCGAGACCACCCATAACGGCTATTTGAGATCCTATTTCTTTTACCGCTCTATAGCAGAATAATTCGATAGCTTCTTTGGCTTTAGGGTCATCACTTTCTGCAAGAATGCGCATATTATTACTGATGCCCGAAACACCTAATAACCCAGATTGGTTATAAAGAATATCTTGAACTTCATCGACACTTAAGCCTTTTTCATTTAATAGATTTAAAATCAAACCTGCATCGATTGAGCCACAGCGAGTTCCCATGATTAATCCATCTAGCGTACTAAATCCCATGCTAGTAGCAACACTGCGTTTATTGTGTAGTGCACACATGCTTGAACCGTTACCAAGATGAGCCACAATAACTTTACCATCTGCTTTTTTACCCAGATTTGCTGATAAGCATGAAGCGATATATTGATAGGAGATTCCGTGGAATCCGTAACGTATCAGTTCATCTTCAGTATATTTACGAGGAATCGCATAGATCTTCTCTAAACGGTTTTGTGTGTGATGAAAAGCGGTATCAAAACAGGCAACTTGAGGTAATTCTGGTGAATGATCTGTTATCGCTTGTATCGCGGCTAGGCAGTGCTGCTGGTGTAATGGCGCTAACGGAATATAGCTTTTCAAAATCTCCATATTATCGTCATTGATAACGATCGGCTGATGAAATTCACTGCCGCCATGTACGACTCTATGTCCTGCTGCAACGGGGTGAAACGAAACATAGCGACTATATAGTCGTTCTAATAGGTTGGTAATTAACCATTCGTGGGTTGCATCTTTAGGAATATGATCAAAAGGTTCGGTAACTGTTAAAGCTTCATGACCGATAGAAGCCATAAGCTGAGGATCTGTACCTATTCTTATGACTTTTCCCACCATAAGTGGTTCAGTCACTTCTGTGCTGACAGGATATAATGCGAATTTTAAACTTGATGAACCTGAATTTACTACTAAGACGACATCAATCATGACTAAAACTTTCCTTTAAAAATAGTATCTTACTATTCGATCTAAGGTCACCCCCCCTACTTTAGAGAGGTTTTTATTGAATGTATTATGTTATTTCAATATTTTCAAAGATCGAATATTTGTGAATATGCTTGTTAATTTTTACTTATAGCTTAAATAGTCGATTAAAATTATCTGTCGATACTTTAGCAATATGTGAATAGCTACAGCCACGTAAATCAGCCATCTTCTCGGCCACATACTTAACATATGCAGGTTGATTAGGTTTGCCACGTTTCGGCACAGGCGCTAACCAGGGAGAATCAGTTTCTATCAGGAATTTATCTTCAGGTACTTTCTTCGCAACTTCTTGTAACTCTTTAGCACTATTGAAAGAAACGATGCCTGAAAAAGAAATATAGAAATTAAGTTCCATGGCTTGTTGAGCAGTTTCCCAGTCTTCTGCAAAACAGTGCATGACACCCCCCACCTTTTCGGCATTTTCTTCAGCCAGAATACGAATCGTATCTTCTTTGGCTGAACGGGTATGGATAATGAGTGGCTTCTGAGTTTCTATCGCTGCTCTTATATGCGTTCTGAATAGATCATGTTGCCATGTCATATCATCGTCTTCGCATCTGAAATAATCGAGTCCAGTTTCGCCGATTGCGATAACTTCTTTGTGCTGTGCGAGTTCAATTAGCTCTTCAACTGTCGGCGCATAAGAGTCTTGATGCGTTGGGTGAACTCCTACAGAACAATAGATATTTGAATATTGTTGAGCGGGTTTCAACACATCCTGGAAGTGTTCCGTGTCAATGCAAACGCATAAAAACTGGCTGACATCAGCCTCTTTAGCTGCATCTATCATATTTGAGAATTGATCATCGAAATGACTCAAATCAATTTTGTCGAGATGACAGTGCGAATCGGTAAGCATATTAGGAAACTACATAATTAAATAATTAAATAATAATATAATACAATAGCTATTTATTGCAATAGTACAAAGGCGCGAATTATCTGGTTTAATGTAATTTTGATTGATTTCAATTATATAAAACACACTAAATATCATCAACTTACAGCATATTGGATCTTTTTTTAAAGAAGTAATATTTTTTAATGAAACTGTTAGTGCAATGTTATAAATGATAAGTTAATAAGACTGTTGCTGATACTGTAACTGATAATAATGAGCAATCGCAATCAACGATATAAAACGACTAACCGAATTGATCGTTATTGTAGTATTTAATAATTACGCACTAACGGTGGTACGTTTGCTCTATTGCCCAGCATAGTTTCAATGATCAATTTTACTTTGGCTTTTGTTGTGCCTATGAACTGAATACCTAAGCCTTGTGTTCCACGCTCACATGATTCAGGCGCAATCCACATGACTTTACCCGGAATGGCGAGTTTCTTATCCGTTGATTTGAGGTGCATAGAAACAATGATTTCATCCCCAAAATTGAATGTTTCACTTTTAGTGGGAACAAAGATGGCTCCACCTCTAACAAAAGGCATAAAGCTAGAATGAAGTGCCGCAACATCGTTGAGTGTCAGTTTTAAAATGGTTCTTTGTGGCTTTTCTTCTTGTTCTTTTGCAGCAACAGCGTTTGTGTGTTTGATGTTATCTTCTTGAATATCCATAATTATACGCGACTATATTTTGTTGTAATTATTGTTTTAAATGCGGTTAAGTGACTGAAATTATGTATTTTTATTTATCAGTTTTATCTACCTGCTTCTAGCCATAACAGTAACATGTTTTCAATAAACATCAGAGTATTAACAGACGTATGGATATACTGTTTTTGCTTAATCAGTTGTTGATATAACTGCCAATGTTTATCGGGCTTTATTTGTGAGAATAAGGCATGTTGAATTTGATTAAGCCTGTCTGTTTCATTATTGTTATTATTTTCTGACGTTGAAGAACCACATTCAGCTTCTTTTATCAGTTGTTGTGCCCAGGTGATTTGCCAATTAAGAATCAACTCAAGATTGATTTTTTCCCACTTTTTAGCGGTAGCAACAACACTCAAATTGCCGTTAACTATATTGCTTAGATCCTCCAGAAAGTTTGATCTTTGGGTGATATCTTCATCAGTAATACTCAATGCTTTTAACGGTTTATAAGCCGCTATATTTAAACGCAATTCAGCTTGTTCCACTTCAGCATGATTCTGTTTAAACCAATCTAAAGCCTGATTGTGTGTTGGACTAGCAACTGAAATTAATTGGCAGCGACTTTTGATGGTCGGCAATATTTTACCTAAATGAGAAGCCACCAGAATGATGACACTGTTATTTGCGGGTTCTTCCAGTGACTTGAGTAAGCTATTGGCCGCATTATTATTCATCCTTTCTATTGGATTAATAATGGCTACGCGATGTGTGTTAAAACTTCGGCTATAGGTTAAAAACTCACTCAATTTTCGTATTTGATCAACACTAATTTGTTGCTTGTCTTCAGCCAATTCTATTTTAGTGTAATCAGGGTTCGCCCCCGATTCATAGGTCTTGCATGACTGACAGTTACCACAGGCTTCGAATGCTACTGGTTGTATGCAGAGTAAAGATTTAGCCATTCTTTCAGCTAAAAAATATTTACCAATACCCTCTTCCCCTACCAGTAATAAAGCATGTGGTAGATGATCCGAAGTACGAGCCTGGGTAAAATACTTCCAGTTTTTTTCATGCCAGGGGAATGATTTAGCATTTGGTTGTTGGGCTTTAACTGGATTGTGAGTGCTATCTTGCATTATAGAATCTGACTCAATAATTTATCTATTTGAGTTTGAACGGTTTGCAAATCATATTGAGCATTCACGATACGATAACGTTTTTGGTTTTCATCTGCCATTTTCAAGTAGGCAGACCTTACACGATTAAAGAAGTCTATATGCTGCTGTTCGAAACGATCTGTCTCTCCCCTGCTCCTTGCCCTTGCTAAGCCAATATCAGCATCAATATCAAAAAGGAAAGTGTAGTCAGGTCGTAAAGTTCCCTGTACCAGGTTCTCTAATATTTGTATGTTATCCTGATCAATGTCTCGTCCTGCTCCTTGATATGCATAAGTCGCATCTGTAAAGCGGTCACATAAGACCCATTTACCTTGTTCTAGTGCTGGAATGATTTTGCGTTGTAGGTGCTCGGCTCTTGCAGCAAACATCAGTAATAATTCAGTATTGTGATGCATTTCTGGAAATTCTTTAGATATCAGTAATTCACGAATCGCTTCACCTAATTCAGTTCCACCCGGCTCTCTGGTTAGCAGTATTTCATGTCCGGATGCTATTATCTTTTCAGCTATATACTCAATATTAGTTGTTTTACCCGCACCTTCAACACCTTCGAATGTGATGAACAAACCTTGGCCGTTATTTGTATCAGTTATCTGATTCATTGACTTCCTTTGTAGCGACTTGCCTTGCCACCTAGCAAGTATTTAATAACGGCTTTTTTATGTTCTTTATAGGTCTTAGAAAAGTGAGAGTAACCATCGCCCTTGGCGACAAAATATAACATATCGCCTTCAGCTGGATTAAAAGCGGCTTTAATAGAAGCAGCACTGGGTGTAGCAATAGGCGTGGGTGTTAAACCTTTTCTGGTATAAGTGTTATAGGGAGTATCTTTTAGCAAATCTTTTTTTCTAATATTTCCCTGGTATTTATCACCCATGCCGTAAATTACTGTTGGATCTGTTTGCAATAGCATGCCTTTTTTTAAGCGATTGATAAACACGCGTGCTACTTTTCCACGATCATCAGGAGTACCTGTTTCCTTTTCAATAATAGAGGCAAGGATCAATGCATCGTAAGGTGTTTTTATCCCTTTAAATGGCTTACGTTTTCCCCATTCCTTATTGAGTAATTTAAGCATCGCATTATGGCTACGCTGTAGAAATTGTAGGTCTGTGGTATTT
The DNA here is from genome assembly GCF_947495625.1 of uncultured Cocleimonas sp. Taxonomy (GTDB): domain Bacteria; phylum Pseudomonadota; class Gammaproteobacteria; order Thiotrichales; family Thiotrichaceae; genus Cocleimonas. Next base: position 16,392 of record NZ_CANLZW010000004.1, on the reverse strand, counting down.
CTTGGATAACTAAATGTATCAGGGTAAAACCAGCCCTCTGGTTTATGATGCTGATACTTGGTTTTAAGTTTTGACATGATATTTTTATAATCATCATCGGTCAGTGTTTGTTTTAAATTTTTATCACTTTTAATTATTTCAACGATTTCACCAAACTTTGTTCCTTCAGGAATTCGTGTTTGATATTGAATGGTTTTGCCTGATGCAAATAATGTTAAAACATCATTGGGTGTCATGTCTTTTTTAAGAGCGTATTCACCGGCTTTGATTTTGGTGTCTTGTTTAGTAATTCTGGCAAGAATTCTAGTGAGAATGGCGGGTCTAAGAATTTCGTTTTGTTCTAAATTCTTTGCAACTGTTTTTATATTGCTGCCTTTTTTAATTTCAAAGCTAGCTACATCGTTAGACAGTTTAGTTGCTTTGAAGGCATTGAATTGAGTGTAGGCATAGAATGATGCTGCACCCGCAATTATAAGAAAAAGAGGTAAGAACACTTTAAAAAAGAATCTCATGTTTCCTCTCTATTTATTCGCTATAAATACCGGAAGAAGCTTTAAAAGCTTCTTCTAATTACTTGTTTAATATGATTTTAATAAAAATATCAAATAATACGTTAACTGATTAAATTAAATCTTTTTAAAGATTAACGTACCATTTGTACCACCGAAACCAAATGAGTTACTCATCGCAACTTCAATTTTGGCATCACGCGCAGTATTAGGGACATAATCTAAATCACATTCTGGATCTTGATTGTCTAGGTTAATCGTAGGTGGAAGAATTTGATCTCGAAGTGCCAGCACACTGAATACTGCTTCAATACCGCCTGCAGCACCTAGTAAATGACCTGTCATAGATTTTGTTGAGCTAACAGCTACTTTCTTAGCATGATCGCCTAAGGCCAGTTTAATGCCATTGGTTTCTGCAACATCGCCAGCAGGTGTAGAAGTACCGTGTGCATTGATATAATCAATATCTTCCGGGTTCAAACCAGCATCTTTGAGTGCGTGATTCATACAACGCGCTCCACCTTCACCAGTCGTTAGTGGTGCACTCATATGATAAGCATCACTACTCATGCCAAAACCAGCAAGTTCACAGTAAATTTCAGCACCACGCGCTTTAGCGTGTTCATATTCTTCTAAAATTAATACACCAGCACCATCACCAAGGACGAACCCATCGCGATCTTTATCCCATGGGCGACTTGCTGCTTCTGGATCATCGTTACGTGTTGATAGCGCACGCATCGCTGCAAATCCACCAATTCCTAATGGGGTTGAACACATTTCTGCACCACCGCCGAGCATCACGTCTGCATCACCATAACTAATCATACGCGCTGCATCACCAATACTATGGGTTGCTGTTGCACAAGCAGATACAGGAGACATGTTATGACCTTTTAAGCCATGCATGATAGATAAGTTACCTGCAACCATATTTACTATGGTACTAGGAACAAAGAAAGGTGAAATCTTACGTGGTCCACCGTTTAAAAAGGCTTTGCTGTTCTTTTCAATAGAGCCTACACCACCGATTCCAGATCCGACAATTACGCCAATTCTATCTGCATTCTCATCGGTTACAATTAAACCAGAATCTCTAAGTGCATCAGTTCCAGCGCCAATACCATAATGGATAAATGGATCCATTTTTTTCTGGTCTTTGGGGGTGATGTAATCGGTAGGATTAAAGTCATCAACGTTTCCTGCAATTTTTACAGAAAAGTCAGTCGCATCAAATAAATCAGGTGATATCTTATTGATACCGCTGACACCTTCAATGATATTTTTCCAGGCTTTCTCTATTTGAGAACCTACGGGAGAAACAATTCCAAGACCTGTAACAACTACTCGACGTTTTGACACTAGAAAATCCTATTTTTGATAAAACAATATAAAAAAACCGCAGCGACTATAGAAGCTCAAGTAACTCTCAAGGCTAAATAGTTCTGCGGTTTTCTCACAGCTTTTGTGACTAATAATTAACCTTGGTTATTATTTACGTAGTCAATCGCTAACTGAACTGTAGTAATTTTTTCTGCTTCTTCATCTGGAATTTCAGTTCCGAATTCTTCTTCAAGAGCCATAACTAACTCAACAGTATCTAATGAGTCCGCGCCCAAATCATCGACAAAAGAAGCTGCATTTGTAACTTCAGACTCATCAACTCCTAATTGTTCTACTACGACACCTTTAACGCGTGCTTCAACATCACTCATGATTGTTTATTCCTTTAATTTAAAAAAAACATATTCGTACTGAATATATGATTAGGCTATTGTAGAGAAATTCAAGCATCGACACAATTATATTGTGCCGATTAATTGCCTAATATTTAAGACATATACATGCCACCATTGACGTGCAGTGTCTCTCCTGAAATATAAGCACCCATATCAGAAGATAAAAACAGTACTGCATTTGCAATATCTTCTGATTGTCCTAGTTTGCCCAGAGGAATGTTCTTTAGCAGAGCATCTCTTTGATCATCTGATAATTCACGTGTCATATCGGTATCGATAAAACCAGGCGCAACCACATTGACGGTAATTCCTCTAGAGCCAATTTCCTGTGCCAGAGATTTTGAGAAACCTACTACGCCAGCTTTTGCTGCCGCATAATTTGCCTGACCTGCATTACCGGTAGCGCCAACAACAGAAGAGATTGAAATGATGCGTCCCTGCTTGGCTTTCATCATGCCTTTTAAGCAGGCTTTGCTAAGTCTGTAAACAGAAGTAAGATTGGTCGATATAATATCGTTCCACTCATCTTCTTTCATTCTTAACATCAAGTTATCGCGAGTGATACCAGCATTGTTTACAAGTATTGTGATAGCTCCAAATTCAGTAGTGATGTCTTTTATTAAGCCATCAATAGAATCAGTTTCCGTTACGTTTAAAACTTTGCCGACACCATTGATTCCAGCTTCTTTAAAGTATGCACTAATCGAATCAGCCCCTGATTCGCTGGTAGCAGTTCCGATAACCGTTGCGCCCGCTTTACCCAGTGATTCAGCAATGGCTTTGCCGATTCCTCTGCTGGCGCCTGTTACAAGTGTTACTTTTCCTTCTAAATTAATCACGTATTCTTCTCCTATCTATTAAGCGGTTTATTCTGTGCTGGTTCTTATATGATTTCTTTTACAGTTTAGTTATGCGTTACATGCCTCAAGTGCTTTGTCTAGTGATGCGGGATCACTCACATAAAAGCTACCGAGCGCTCTGTTAATTCTTCTGTTTAAGCCAAACAACACTTTACCAGGACCAAATTCAATAATGGTGTCAGCGCCTTGCACTTTATTTAGATTGTTGACGGTATCAGTCCAAAGCACTGGCTTATAAAGTTGTTTTGCCAATGCTGATTGTTTTTCTGAAGCATCTGCGTAACTTTTCGCTTCAACATTCTGTAAAACTTCAAATTCAGCATTGTTAAAAGTAGTAGCTAATAGGCTTTCGCTTAATTGTGTAGCTGCATCTTTCATTAGGCTACAGTGTGACGGAACACTAACAGGAAGTTTAATCGCACGTTTTGCACCAGCTTTTGTTAATTTTTCAATCGCCACATCCACAGATGCTGTGTTACCTGCAATAACAACCTGACCGGGTGAGTTGAAATTAACTGCTTCAACTATTCCTTCCCCTACTGAGCCACAAATTTCTACAATCTGATCATCTTCCAGACCAAGTATTGCAGCCATTGCACCTTCGCCAGCTGGAACTGCCTGTTGCATCAAGCTAGAACGTTTTGCCACTAATTGCATAGCGTCTTTAAAATCTAATACGCCAGCAGCAACTAAGGCGGAATACTCACCTAAGCTATGGCCTGCCATACCAACTGGAGTACACCCCCCTACTTTTAGCCATAAATTCCAGACTGATACGCCTGCCGCTAACATAACTGGCTGAGTGTTTTCAGTGTTATTAAGTTCAGTCGCGTCATCTGCAATAGTCATCGACCACAAGTCTTTACCGATTGCATCTGATGCTTCTTCGAAAGTTGCTTTTATTTCTGGGTATTCTGTTGCCAATTCACCTAACATGCCTATTGACTGAGAACCTTGACCTGGAAAAACCGCTGCAAATTGCATTATAAAATCCTTGTGATGTAAAATTCCGCCCATATGATATATGTATTAGGTGATTATGCACACTCTAATATGTTGAAGATTAAGATTATAAGTATCACACAGTTACTGTGTAAACACGGGTTAAATGCATAAATTCAATTACACTCACTTCGTATCAAAATCTCCTCAGAACAGAACTTATCACAAGCTTTAATCAAGTTTGGTATTTATAATGGAAATAAATACAGGGTTAAGCTCTGGATTATCATAATAGGCAGAAATTACTTGTTAAATATAGTAAGTAATGGATAATACGCCGACTCCAAAAGGAACTAGATTTAAAAGCATGGCAAAAGAAGAAAGTATAGAAATGGAAGGAACAGTAGTTGAAACACTACCTAATACTACATTCAAAGTTGAGTTGGAAAATGGACATATTGTAAATGCCCATATTTCTGGTCGTATGCGTAAGAATTACATTCGCATACTTACGGGTGACCAAGTCACTGTCCAGTTAACACCTTATGATTTGACTAAAGGTCGTATCACCTACCGTAGTAAATAAGGCAGTAAACTTTAACTGTTTTAATTTAACACAGCTATAACATAGCTTTAAAACAGCAAGTCATATCCCCTCCACTCAAACTCAGAATTATTCGGCTATCAATTTAGCCCCATATTCATTACATAGACTATCAGTTTTCTAATAGCCTACATGTATTCTATTGCCTGTTTAATCTCGCTTTAGACGGAATTTTTGTGGATACGGGAATACATCTTCAAAAATACCATTCTTGATATTTTCCTGTTTTTGAATCCAGAAGTTAGCATCCAGTAAATCAGCATGATATTTCATGAAAGCTGCTTTTATGTGGTCGTTACCTAATAAAAATCGCGCAAACTCTTCAGGGAAAACATCGTCAGGCCCAACACTATACCAAGGCTCTGCAGCCATTAGTTCTTGGGGATTTCGTGGTGCGGGAATCTTTCTGAAGTTGCAATCGGTTAGGTAGACAATTTCATCGTAGTCATAAAACACTACTCGACGTAAACGCGTTACGCCAAAGTTTTTATATAATAAATCACCGGGAAATATATTTGCCGCACAGAGCTCTTTGATTGCATCGCCAAATGATAAAATCAGTGTATCGATTTCGTCTAAACGACCTTTGCGTTCTGCTTCTTCCAAAGCCATATTCAGTGGTTGCATGCGTCTTTCAATATACATGTGTTTAATATTCAGTTGTTTCACGCCGTTGCGATCTTCAACAATGCGAATACTACTTTTACACGTTGATTCTAAGTCTTTCAGTAAATCTTCTGTGAAGCGATTTAGTGGTAATAATACTTCTGAAAATTCAAGAGTGTCTGCCATTCTGCCAACACGGTCATGCTGTTTTACTAATTGATATTTTTCTTCAACTTGTTGACGCGTTATTTCTTTGGGTGGCGCAAAATGATCTCGAATCAGCTTAAATACATAAGGATAAGAAGCCAGAGTAAATACTGACATAACCATTCCCGGTATACCCGGGGCCAGGATTAAGTCGTCGTCTGAATAGTCTAAATGATGTAGAAAGCCTCGGTAAAAATCAGTTTTACCTTGTTTGTGTAAGCCGATAGAAGAATACAAAGCTTCCTTTTTTCTTTGTGGCATCAGCTTTTGCAAAAAACTAACAATAGCCGAAGGAACTGGGTGTTCCACCATAAAATAAGCATACGAAAAACTGAAAAGTCGTGATACTGAATCTTCGCCAATTAACAATGCATCCGTATAAATGCCGCCTTTTTCATTATTCAGTAAAGGAATTGCAAACGGATATTCGTTATGCCCATTGATCGCTTTGCCTACAATGTAAGCGGCTTTGTTTCTGTAGAAAAGCGCATTGATAACCTGAAACTGAAAATTCAGATCCGCATCACGCTTACCATGCTTCATATATTTGCAGATAGACTTTGCCATATGACGGCAATCTCTATGACAGTTTTCAAACGGTATGGATAAAGTTGAATGATTGAGAATCAGCTTGATCGCTTTGTAAAAACTTGTATTGGCAGGGTAATACGCTTCGTAGGTAGGCACTTCAGAATCAATATATTCAGTAGCAACAGAGCTTCTGAGAAATATATTCAGGTTGGTGTAAAATTCAATGGGGAATATTCGACAGAAAACTGAATTAAAGAAAGTTTCTGCAAGTTCTGGCTGTTGATGATTTTGTAACAGCAGTATGAAGTGCCCTTTTACTTTTTTCCAACAATCCTGATCAAATGTTTCTGGACGGGTATCAAAATTCTCTTTTAAGTATTTGACGGTTTCTTTTACACGAGAATCGTAAAATTCAATTCTATGTCGAGATGCCAATCGATCCGCTTTCCAGTCACACGTTTCAAATCTGGCTTGAGCGCCTGCGGTAATTTCAGTAAAAATTCTAAAGTGTTTATTGAATCCTTTAAGGATTTTTTTGGCAATCGTTCGGGATAGATTCATGCTGTGACTTAAGGCTCAGTTTAATTAATGTTTTTAGCTGTAGTTTGGTATTACTATTTTGACTCTACTATAATTGTATATATCTCTATCTCTCACCCCCCTACTTTAGGGGTATATTTTACGATTTTTACGCTATTTATATCTCTAATTGATAATAGGAACATATTTCTTATTACATATGAACACTGTTATAGCTTTAATAAACCAGATTACTTAATTCAATCTTACTTGCACATAGCATTGAATAAGCTAATCTATTAGGTGATTCAGATATCTATCTAATTAGATTACCCATAATAAATTAACAGAAAAGTAATTAATATGACATCAAACGTACAGAAAGATAAATTACAAATAAGCCAAGCTATTTATGATTTGGTAACTAACGAAGTTCTTCCAGGCACTGGTGTTGAGGAAGATCAATTCTGGGCAGGTATGCAAAATGTTCTAGAAGAATTCGCCCCAAGAAATAAAGAGTTGTTGGCTAAACGCGATAGTATCCAGGAGCAGATTGATACATGGCACAAACAGAATAAGGGCCAGGAATTTAGTCATCAGGAGTATAAGCAGTTCTTAAAAGATATTAATTATATCGTCGATGAAGTGCCAGATTTCAGTATTACTACTGAAAATGTAGACCCTGAAATTGCAACGATTGCCGGTCCGCAGTTAGTTGTGCCTATCAACAATGCACGTTTCTCATTGAATGCAGCAAATGCTCGATGGGGAAGTCTTTTTGATGCATTCTACGGAACAGATATCATTCCAGATGAAGGCTCACTGGCTAAAGGTTCTGAGTACAATCCAGAACGCGGCAAGAAAGTTATAGAACTAGCCAATGTTTTTCTTGATAAGGCATTGCCTCTTACAACGGGTAGTCACAGTGAAGTATCAGCTTACAGCCTAACGAACATTGATGGCAAAGAAGGTCACAAAAATCTTCAAATCTATCTTAACAATGGCCACATAGCCGAACTACAAAATGCAGATGCATTTGTTGGTTCAACTGAACAAGAAACTACTTCGACGCTGTTATTTGTTAACAACGGTTTACACATTGAGATTCAAATAGACCCGACTTCAGTCATTGGTGAATCATCAACATCTGGTATTAAAGACGTCATCATGGAAGCAGCGTTAACCGCTATCCAGGATTGTGAAGATTCAGTAGCAGCGGTAGATGCCGAAGATAAAGCATTAGTTTACAGAAACTGGCTTGGTCTTATGAAAGGCACCTTGGAAGAAAAATTCGAAAAGAACGGTAAAACGCTTAGCCGTAAACTAAATCCTGACCGTGAATACACCAGCCCTACTGGTGAATCATTTAGCTTATCGGGTCGTAGTGTTTTACTAGTAAGAAACGTAGGTCATCTGATGACCACAGATAGCGTCTTACTTAATGGCGAAGAAGTACCAGAAGGTATTTTGGACGGTTTAATGACTGCGCTAATTTATATCCACGATATAAAAGGTGACAGCCAATTTAAAAACTCTAAAACCAACAGTCTGTATATCGTTAAACCTAAAATGCACGGTCCTGAAGAAGTGCGTTTAACGGTTGATTTGTTTACAGCGATTGAAAAAGCCGTAGGTTTACCTAAAAACACCATGAAAGTTGGGATCATGGATGAAGAAAGACGCACTACGGTCAATCTAAAAGCCTGTATTTATGAAGCACGTGATCGTTTAATCTTTATCAATACTGGTTTCCTCGATCGCACCGGTGATGAAATTCACACCAGTATGGAAGCGGGATCATTTTTACCTAAAGCAGAACTTAAAGGCGAGCCATGGATTGCAGCTTATGAAGACTGGAATGTAGACATCGGTCTTGAGTGTGGTTTACGCGGTAAAGCGCAGATCGGTAAAGGTATGTGGGCAATGCCGGACCTAATGGCGGATATGCTAGAGCAAAAAATCCAACATCCATTAGCGGGTGCAAATTGCGCCTGGGTACCTTCTCCTACTGCGGCGACTTTACACGCAATGCATTATCATTATGTTAATGTTGATGAAGTACAAGAGCAGTTAGCGAGCCGCGAAAATGCCAGTCTGGATGCTATTCTTACTATTCCATTAACGCCTTCATCATATGTTCTTAGTCGTGAAAAACTCATCGAAGAACTGGAAGATAATGCTCAGAGTATGTTGGGTTATGTGGTTCGCTGGATTGATCAAGGCGTTGGTTGTTCTAAGGTTCCTGATACGCGTAATGTTGGCTTGATGGAAGATAGAGCAACATTGAGAATCTCTAGTCAGATTATCGCAAACTGGTTGCATCACGGTCTTTGTACTGAAGCACAAATTACCGATGCCTTTAAGAAGATGGCAGTTTTGGTTGATGAGCAGAATGCGAATGATCCGTTCTATACGCCAATGGCTCCTGATTTTAATGATATTGCTTTTCAGGCAGCGCTTGATTTGGCAATAAAAGGTGCAGAACAGCCAAATGGTTACACTGAGCCTCTATTACACCACTATAGAAAAGTAAAAAAATCTGCATAAAATTCTAATTAATAATGAATCGTTTTCTTATTAAATAATTATGAATTTTATTGTTAATAAATAACACCTGCTTAAATTTGGTCTACTATAATATTTTTATATAGACCTGTTTTTTCAAACCAGTAATTTAAGCAAATTATTTAACCAGATAAGAGGTGAGTTATTAACACGCAGTTACCTTTGTCTCCATTCTTTGATGCAAAGTCGAAGAATGGAGAGAAATACCTAGAAGTATATTCCCGCGGCATTGAAGTCTTACGTTTAACAGCGCTAAACAAAGGCACCGCATTTTCTCATGAAGAAAGAATCGAATTGGGCCTGGAAGGTCTACTTCCTCCTGTTGTTCTAACCTTAGAACATCAAGTAACACGATTGCATAACGGCTTTACTGAACAGCCTGATGACTTATCTAAATATCAATTCTTACGAGCAGTACAAGAACGTAATGAAGTGTTGTATTACGCACTGATTTCTGAACATTTAGAAGAAATGATGCCGATCATTTATACCCCAACTGTGGGTAAGGCCGTACAAAAATATAGCTCCATGTATCGTTCTCCTCGTGGTCTAACCTTCACTGCAGAAAATATTTCGCGTGCCGATCAAATCGTTAATAACTATCCGTGGAATGATGTACGCATGATTGTTGCGACTGATTCATCTGCTATTCTTGGTATTGGCGATCAGGGTCATGGCGGACTTGCCATTTGTATCGGTAAAATGGCGCTTTACACTGCTGGTGGTGGACTCAGTCCATTCAATGCATTACCGGTGGATTTGGATGTTGGAACTGACAGAACAGACTTAACCGAAGACCCGGGTTATCTTGGAGTGCGTGATAAACGTCTCACCGGTAAGGCCTATTACGATTTGCTAGATAGCTTTGTTGCAGCAGTCCATAAACGCTGGCCTAAAGCGATTATTCAATGGGAAGACTTTGCCAAAGATACAGCCTTTGCCGTACTAGAGCGTTACCGTAAACAGATCCCAAGTTTCAATGATGATATTCAAGGCACTGGCGCTGTGGTACTCGCAGGATTGTTAAATGCCTGTAAATTAAAAGGTGAAACACTATCGCAACAACGTATTGTGGTAGTTGGTGCAGGCGCTGGTGGTGTGGGCGTATCAAAAGTCATTCAGGATGGCTTGGTCCACGAAGGTTTAAGTCGTGAACAAGCACGTAGCCAAATGTTTATTGTTGATGAGTTCGGTTTAGTCATTGAAGGCATCAGTCCTGATGAATACAAAAAACCTATCATGCAATCACCTGAAAATTGCGCAGACTGGGATACTAAAGGTGAAATTCCTTCGCTGCTTGAAGTCATTCATAATGTAAAACCAACAGCTATGTTAGGTCTTACTGGCGTAGCTGGTTTGTTTACAGAACGTGTGATTCAAGCGGTTGCAGAATACAATAAAAACCCAATTATTTTCCCATTGTCTAACCCTACGTCTAATGTAGAAGCAGTACCCGAAGATATCTTTAACTGGTGCTCAATGATTAATACTGGCGCTGATGCTTATCCAATTATTGCCTCTGGTAGTCCTTTTCCGGATGTTGATAGCCGTGGTAAAACACACATTATCGGGCAAGGTAATAATGCCTTTATTTTCCCTGGATTAGGTTTTGCCTGTTCGCTGGGTGAGTGTGAAGAAATCACCGAAGGTATGATCATTGAATCAGCGCATGCGTTGGCTAACTACACCAGCAAGCACCATTTGGAAGCCGGCAGAATCTACCCACCAATTGCAGAGTTACAGGCGGTAAGTCAGGATATTACAGAACGTGTAATGCGATTAATGCTTGATCAAGGTTTGGTACATAATAAAGAAATTACGTTTGAAAACTATATAGAGAAAATTGCAGAAAACTCCTGGAAACCAGAGTATTTACCGTTTGTCGCTGCTGAGAAATACGAATCTTAGTTTGTTCTAGCAGATAGAAAAGTGCTTATAAGTAGGGGGGTGACATTACAAGGCTAAGAAATAGTCTGTAAAGTCACCCCCCTACTTTAAGGCATTATTTAAAATGCTACACAGTAACAACTACACTGTAATAACTACTTTGAAATAATTAATACAAAGAACTGAATCAATAGTTTCTACGCCCATCAAAGGCATGTGAAAGTGTGCTGCTATCGACATAATCCAACTCGCCGCCAACCGGAACACCGTGAGCGATTCTGGTAGTATTTACATTATATTTAGCCGCTAATTCGCTGATATAGTGTGCAGTTACTTCGCCTTCTACGGTAGGATTGGTGGCTAAAATCAGTTCTTTAATCGGTTCATCTTCAAGTCTTTTTTCTAATAAATCCAGCCCTAATTCATCTGGCCCAATGCCATCTAATGGGGATAGTTTTCCCATCAACACAAAATAAAAGCCACGATATGCAGTCGCTTGTTCGACTGCAAGTACGTCGGATGGATTTTCAACCACACACAGTGTTTCAACTGAACGTGATTTATCTGAACAAATTCTACACACAGCATGCTCGGTCAATGTTCGACATAAAGAGCAATGCCCAATATTTTCAATCGCGTTTTGCATTGCTGCTGCCAGTCTAAGCCCATTTTCCCGATCATGTTCGAGCAGGTGAAATGCCATGCGTTGCGCGGTTCGTGCGCCCACACTGGGTAAACATTTAAACGCTACAACGAGCTCATTCAGCAAAGCTGACTCAGAATCTGACATAGGGGTTACTGTGGTTATAGATTAGAAAAGGTTTACTGAATTAAGAATACTATTAATTTAATACCTAGAGCTTAGAACGGTAGCTTCATTCCAGGTGGTAAATTCATGCCTTCTGTAATGCCAGACATCTTACTCTTACTTGTCTCAGCCATTTTGTGTGAAGCATCGTTGAATGCAGCTGCAACGAGATCTTCGATCATTTCTTTATCATCATCTGCTAGAAGACTGCCATCAATATTTACACGCTTACATTCGTGTGCACCATTGATAGTGACAGAAACCAGACCTCCACCAGATTCACCTGTAACTTCCATTGCAGCTATTTCTGCCTGCGCTTTTTGCATATCTTCCTGCATTTTTTGCGCTTGCTTCATCATTCCGCCAAGTCCGCCGCCTTTAAACATTGTTATATCCTCTATTTGCTAAATTTAAATACTAAATACTAGGTTGTTACTGTGATTTGGGTTCTATTGAACCAGGCACTATTTGTGCATTAAATCTGTTTTGAAGCTCAATTACAAAAGGGTCTGACTGTATATTCACTTCAGCCTGCTGTTGAGTTTCATCGACTTTTCTCTGGGCTCTTTGAGCGGGAGTTTCACTGCCACTGCTAGCAGAATCGATAACATCATCCGTTTGTGTATCTTGAACTACTAACTCTAATCGGTAATCTGCATTGAAGTATTTACATAATGCAGTTTTGATTTCCTGCTCAATACTATCTGCTAATAATCCTTCACTACCCTTATCAAGGGTTAAGCCAATAATACCATCTTCCTGGCGCGCTAACAGACAGTGTTTAATAAGCTCAGCAGCTCTACCACTTAAACCTAAATTGGGGACAACTTCGTGCCATGCAAGTTTTAGTCTGTTTTTAACAATCTCTGGATCGAGTTTTTCTGCTTGAAATGCTGGTGGTTCTTCTGGCCTATGTTCTGTTTGTTGTTCTGATTCTTGCTCTTTTGTCTCTTGAGATGGTGGTGTATTTGTAGCGGGCTCATTTGCGGTTATTTCTTTTACTTCCGATTTCTCTGCAGCAGTGATTTGTGGTGCTACTGCATTTTTATTATGAAGAGGAGGTGTAGAAGAGAGGCTTTCGTAATCTGGTGTTATATCCCAGGGTGGTGCTTCATCCATAGGTGGCGATGGCAGATTATCAGGTGCGGAGTGTTCAGACATAGCACTTTCTATGCGCTTCGCTGGAGTATCAGAATTGCTAACAACCGCATCACTGGAAGCAGTAGCTTGTTTTGTAGACTTAGTATCAGTGCTTGTATTGATTTCAGTTTTTGCTAAAACTTCGTCATTCCTTACTGTTTTTTTTTTGCTCGAGTCTATATCTACGCTTATATGAGTAGCAGCTTCAGCTTTCGATGTATCCAGTTGCATACCGGCTTTCAGTGGTCTAAACGATAGCATGCGCAACAGTATCATCTCAAAACCACTTTTAGGATCAGGAGATAGAGATAAGTCACCTCTTCCCTGTAACGCGATTTGATAAAATAACTGAACGTCTTCTTTGCTTAATTTCTGTGCAAGATTTTTAATGCTTTCTTCATCATTAATTGCATCAGGAACGACCTGTTGCACAGCGACTTGATGCAATACAGAAATTAAAGCATCACAACTAGCGTCGAAGTCAGGACTTATTGAGGCTAATTCATCCACTTGGCCTAAAAGAGTTGCTCCATCACCTGTTGAAACGGTTTCCAGGATCGACACCAAAGGTTCGTGAGAAACCGTGCCCAGCATGTCGCGTACTGCTTTTTCGGTGACTGTTTCACCAGAATAAGCAATAGACTGATCTAACAGGCTCAAGGCATCGCGCATACTACCATCAGCGGCTTTACCTAATAACTTAAGCGAAGGCTCTTCGAAAGCAATGGACTCCTGTTCTAATAAATAAGACAGATGTGAAGTGATTTTCTCTAAAGGCATACGCTTTAGATTAAATTGCAAACAACGTGATAATACCGTGGCTGGCAATTTTTGTGGATCAGTTGTCGCAAACAAAAACTTAACGTGTGGCGGTGGTTCTTCCAGCGTTTTCAACAAGGCATTGAAACTATGACCGGTAAGCATGTGAACCTCGTCAATCAGATAAACTTTGAAACGGGCTCTGGTGGGTGCGTATTGAACATTTTCGAGTAATTCGCGGGTGTCTTCAACCTTAGTACGTGATGCCGCATCGACTTCGATCAAATCAAGGAAACTTCCAGCAGCAATTTCTAGACAGCTATTACATTTACCACAGGGTTTTGAGGTCACGCCAGTTTCACAATTCAGGCATTTGGCCAGAATTCTGGCGATGGTCGTTTTGCCGACACCGCGAGTTCCGGTGAATAAATACGCGTGATGCAGACGGTCGCTGTCCAGGGCATTTATTAAGGCACGTAATACGTGCTCTTGGCCGACCATTTCAGTGAAATTTTGCGGTCGCCATTTTCTTGCTAGGACTTGATAACTCATAGAAGAATCATAAATGAATCAGGAGAATAACAATAGTAAAATCAGTTATTTCAAATGAAAAATGTCACCCCCCTACTTTTACGTGTTTTTTTATTCTTTGATAACGAAAATAACGTACTACAGGCTACGTCATTGCATTCCAACGATAACTACGCTGAGTCATGGCTAATCATTTTTTCTAAATTCTTTAAAATGAATAATAAGCTGGAAAGATCGTGAAACACGAATCAGGGATAATGATAAAGAAATAAATGAGGTAAAAAAGAAGAATAAAACTAGAGACATAAGTTAGTTGGAGGAGGCCCACACCAGCTACACCTCGGCACCCGAATCCACTACTACCGTTGCTCCCTTCCGGGCCTGGCGGGGTTCGCAGTTTATCGTCGCGAGGGAACCAATGTGAGTCTCCACTGAAAGATAACTAACCTACAATATAACCGTTAAAACAGGTGAATATTGCAGAGCGGCGAATTATGAGGGAAGATGACTTTTTTCACAATAGCTCAATAACTAAAAAACGCATAAATGCCATTTACTGTCTCACATACTGTCGCTGTTATCCCCTTATATAAGTATTTGGGCAAGTACGGCGCCATGTCTCCATTGATTATTGGTAGCATGACTCCTGATATTGCGTATATCACTCCATTTCTGGTTCATCAGCGCATGGATAGTCATTCCTTGATTGGTTTATACCTGTTTTGTATTCCAATGGGATTAACCGTGTATTTCTTGTATCACTTTTTAATGGCACCCGTGATTGCATCTGTTTTACCGAAATTAGTGCAAAATCATCTTGGAAATAATTTATTTCAGGGGAAGTTGCCAGAAATACCTAGTCATATACTGGTGTTCTCGCTAGTGCTAGGTGCGCTTACACACATTATTTGGGACTTTTTCACCCATCATACGGGATTACCACAGTTCGTTCACTGGATGGATGTGCCATTAACTTCTGTTGATGGCTATGACATTATGCCGTACCGGGTATTACAGCATTTCAGTTCATTATTTGGATTAGCGTTACTGATGTTTTGGGGTATGAAATGGTTAAACAGAAATAAAGATCAATCTAAACAAGCCTGCAAAACTAATAGTGTACCGGGTTGGCGAGCACCAAAGTCCCTAGCCATACTGGCTTTTGTCTTTATTGCTGTCTCAAGTATTTTGGGTGGATTGTTTTTAGGTGCTATGAAGATGCCCGAGACGGATGTTATGTATGGCTTATATGGCGCACAAGTGTTTTTGAGATATGCCATTGTTGGTGGAGCGGCTGCATTTTTGGCGAGTACCATAACAATGGGCATGTACTATCAATATCGGATTCGATCAGGTTTTTAATCGAGCTTTGATTACATCCATCAGCACATCAAAATCAAATTTTCTTTTATTATCAAGAATCGTTTGGTGATGTGCTAAATCTGCCATCAATACCTGAATGTTCTCTTCGGCTTTGGACTTTTGTTCAACCGACATGTGATTCGCGTCCTGAGAAATTTTTTCAACAAACTGCTGCAACGCATCAAGTGTATGTATAAAGAAGGTGCGCATGCTATTAATCACATAGTCTTTTTTATCGTTTGCGTTCTTTTTATCTTCATTGATTGAGGCTACTTTAAAAGCCAATTCATCTAAGATTTGTTTCGTTTGTGTGGTTAATGGTTGTAACTGTAATGACCATTCTCTGGGTAGTTTGTCAGCTGTCTGACTAATATTGTCATAGGTTTCAAAGCCCTTTTGCAACATGTAGGGAAAGTGCTTTTTATTTTCTTTATCTTTCCATTGTTGCTGTTTCTCTGCAGCGAGCGCAGCACTTTTCTCATAGGCGGAGCGAATTATATTTTTTATTTTTCGATAAATGAAATAGGAGACTAATCCAAACAACAAGGTGCCGAATATGATTAGAATAGGGAAAAGTGTAAATCGAAACATATCAGTAGTATAAGGTTAAATTGCTCAGTATCAATGTTCTGCATTTATCAATTGCCATATAGCAGGGAGGGATTAAAACTAAAGTCACCCCCCTACTTTAAGTGATATTTCGTTTATGTTTTTAAAAACGTAAATAAAATTTATGCAGAGCTAGGCACTACTGTCCCACAGTTTACCATTAGAAAGCGAACTTCATCTGAGGCTCGCTTTTCTTATGTCTGGGAGGATCTGG
>NZ_CANLZW010000003.1 GCF_947495625.1 uncultured Cocleimonas sp. | reverse complement strand
GAGTAGGTTCTTGAGGCTAGAGCCTTGAACCTCTTCCACGTCCTAAGGACGTGGTTCTTATGTGTAATAGAATTTATTGAAACTTCTCCGCTGCTCGAGCCAACGGTCTCAGGCCCCAACCTCATCTCATTGGGTTAGCCAATTAGTTGACTAAAGCACTTTTTAAGTACAAGTAAAAAATAAGCTTAAATACGTGCAGATGCTTTAGTCATCACATTAGATAAAATTGGCATTAAGATTTTCTTTATAGGAAAAGGCAAGTCAGCAGCTCCAGCTTCAACTGCAACATCAGCATGATGCTCCTCGTCGATCTTCATTTGCGTTAGAATTGCTCTACTCGCATGATCTCCTTCTGGAAGTTTTTCTAAATGACTATCAAGGTGTCTAACCACCTGATCTTCAGTTTCTTTAACAAAGCCCAAGCTCCATTTATCTCCCGCCACTCCTGCGGCAGCGCCAATTCCTAAGGAGCCCAAGTACCAAACGGGACTTAGATAGCTTTTATGGGAACCTAGCTCATCTAGGCGCTTTTCACACCAATTCAGGTGATCGTTCTCTTCCATCGCCGAGATATTCATCTGTTGCTTAATCTCTTCAGATTTGGACATAAGCGCCTGACCTCGATAAAGCCCCTGTGCGGAGATTTCCCCCGCATGGTTGATACGCATCAAGCTTACAGCCTTTTTGCGGTCATCCTCAGATAACTCACCAGAATCAGCTATCCCAGCCGAAGGATTAGGTCTGTCTGTAGTAGGTGCAAGCGTATGAACAGTGCGTAATGCCTGATCGACCTCATGTAACAACCTATCTACTAGATTCAGTGTTCTCACGTTTTCACCTTGATATCAAACTATATAAAGGCCCTTGTTGTAACCAAAGGTTGCAATCAAAGGCCTGTCAAAAATTATTTGTTTTCTTCTTTAGCAAGAAATCTAAGTACTTCCATCACTTTGTCATTACCGCCAGCCATATAGGGGCTCGTTCTGTATTTTCCATTAATAATTACACTGGGAACAGATTGAGCCTGAGAACTCGCAGAGATCTCTTGAGCACGTTTCAATTTAGCCTGAAAAGCCATTGAATTTCTAACGCTATTCACTTGCTCTTCTGTAAATCCTTGCTGTACAAAGAAACGATTAACTGCATCAGGATTTCTTAGACGACGTTTCTGGTCATGAATGGCTTGAAAAATACGATTTACTAGATCTTTCTCACCTTTTGGATCCAACAAATCAGCAATATAAAAAGTATTTGCATCGGCGGACCAGCTAGGATTTAACATTGCTGGGACTTGTTTAAATTCAACATAACTTGGATGATTCTTTTTATATTCAAGCATCAAAGGCTCTAAAGTGTAACAGTGCGGACAACCCAACCACATTAATTCAATTACTTCTACTTTTCCCGGCTCAGCATCAGTCTGCATTTCAGGAAATATTTCTACGTAATGCTTACCTTCTTCAAACTGAGACTCAACTTTTTTAGTTTCTGGCATAGATTCTGACTTAGCTGCTGCAACTGTTTCTGTTGCTGGAGCTGCAACTTTTTTAATCTCCACTTTTTTTGCATCTGATGAAGCTGATCCACAAGCAGTAATAAACAAAAGAGACAAAGTGGTAAGAAGCGAAGTTTTATAAATTGTTTTCATTAATTGAGTCCTGTTAGGTATATCTATTTAGGACTATGATGATATCGCATAGTTCAACCCATAGAAATAAGCTTTTGATTAACTATTGGTAATGATTTGTAAAATTCAGACGAAAAAAAAGGCAACTATAGTCACCTTTTAATTATTTCGATATTATAAAAATATCGAATTTTTTAAATTATTTATTAATTACGTAATCCAGAAATATACTCGGCTACCGCATCCATTTCAGCGTCAGTCATTTTCAACGCAACGTTACGCATCATTTTACCTGTATCGTTTGCACGTTTTGAGGATTTAAAATTCATTAACTGAGTAACTGTATATTTAGCGTGCTGACCAGATATTTTAGGAAATTTTGCTGCTGGATTACCTGAACCTGTAGGACCATGACAGGCAGCACATGCAGCAACGCCTGATGATACAACGCCACCCTTATAAATGGCTTCGCCTTTAGCGATCATTTCTGGATTAGCAACGCCAGGTTTAGCTTTTACTGAAGAGTAGTAAGCTGCTAAATCTGCAACATCTGAATCAGATTTAATCCCTTTTGCCATAGCCGTCATACTTGGATCAACACGTTTGTCTGAACGAAAATCATGCAATTGCTTAGCCAAATAGGCTTCACCTTGACCCGCTATTTTCGGCCAATCCGGATTTACCGAATTTCCGTCAGCACCATGACATGCAGCACATGTAGCACTTACCGCTTTACCGTTAGCCGCATCAGCTTCTTTCTTAACTTCACTAGCTCTTGCAGTTAGATTGAAACTTAAAGTTGCAAGCAAACCTAACATTACTACTATTTTCATCAAACATACTCCTAAATACTTGTATACTTCTCGCCAACTAATAAGCTGGCTCAACAGCCGCGATTTATATCACATCCTTTACCAGACATCAAAGACAGAGATCAATTATGAGTGCTTTTTATCAACAAGCAAAATTTTTACAAAGTGCTTCTAGCGTAAATACGCTACCCCCCGAATTTGGCAATGAAGTTGCTTTCGCTGGACGTTCTAATTCTGGCAAATCAAGCACATTAAACAAACTCTGCCAACAAAAAAGTCTAGCTCGTACAAGTAAGACTCCGGGTCGAACTCAGCTAATTAATTTTTTTGGCCTTCCCGGAGATAAATTTCTAGTGGATCTTCCTGGATATGGATACGCTAAAGTCCCGGAAAAAGTCAAACTGCAATGGCAGCAATTTATTGAAATCTATCTAACACAGCGTTCACCATTAGCTGGACTTGTGATCATGATGGATATTAGAAGACCCATGCTAGAAAACGATATGAATATGCTTAACTGGTCTAACTCCAGAAACCTACCTGTTCATGTTGTTTTAAATAAATCTGACAAACTAAAACATGGACAAGCCAAAAGTGCTCTATTAAAGACTCAACAGCAACTAAAACAAATTAATCCTGACTACACAGTCCAAATATTTTCTGCTTTAAAAGGCATAGGAATAGACGACCTCGAGAAAAAATTAAATATTTGGTTTGAGAACGAACCTAATTGACAATAGAAGACACTTAGTAGCAACAACAAAAATCCTAGAATAATAAAACACAATAAATCGCAGCCATAAAAAAACCCCGCGCAGTAGGGGGCTACCGCCGGGGTCAAAATAACAGGTCTGGATTGGGGACACCAAACCTGTGTCCGCAAGGAAAATAAAGAACACCGGGCTTAAGTGTTCATAATGTTTACTTTCCCTTGCTTGCGGATAAACACAGATAACTGAATAGCTTCAAATTAACTGCATGTATCTATAAAACTACAAATTTGAACTTCAAACAACGTTTAACTGATGAAGTTATTAATTACTAGGATAGCTGGCAAATGACTAATCTGCAAGTATTGACTAATAATAAGTTATACAATTTGTACTTTTTATTTAATTATCTACCTCAAAAGATCCCCACGGATCATCTTTTTCAACCTCTGGCTCACTCACTATTGCAGGCTGTCTATCAATTTCTCGATACATGCCAGCACTTACCTGCCCTACTTCTGCGACACATTTTTTAATTAAACCATTACGTACATATTCCATTTGAACTTTGGAACCCATCCGTAAATTTCCAATCATACTTTTCAGATTAGAACTATTGGTCACTGTCGCGCCATTTATTCGGGTAATGATATCACCCTCTTTAATTCCAGCTTTATCCGCTGGCGATAAAGAAACCACACCAGAAATTAAAGCACCCTGACCATCCGGTAAGTTGAAAGCTTTGACGAGTGCCGGCCTAATATCCTGAATTTCAATACCAAGCTGACCTCTTTCAACACGACCGTTCTGAACTAATTGATCGGTAATATTAATAATCATGTCTGCTGGTATTGCAAAACCTATACCAACATTACCTCCAGACTTACCACCAAGGATTGCTGTATTTATACCTATTAGCTCACCTCGAAGGTTAACTAGTGCGCCACCCGAATTACCAGGATTGATTGGCGCATCTGTCTGGATAAAGTCTTCATAATCTTCAATACCCAAGCCTGTTCTGCCGAGTGCACTGACAATCCCAGAAGTTACTGATTGACCTAATCCATAGGGGTTTCCAATTGCTACAACAAAATCTCCAACTCGAGAGGGCTTACCAGAGGCTACAACCATCGCTGTTAATCTATCCGGTTGTATCTGGATTACTGCAACGTCGGCTTTAAGGTCTTTACCAATAATTTTTGCATAAAATTGGCGCTTGTCCTTGAGTGTAACGATGATTTTATTGGCATTCTCAATGACATGGGCATTTGTAACCACATAACCATTTTGTGCATCAATAACAATTCCAGAACCTGTCCCTATCGGTTTTCCAGGTTGAGTAGGTACATTTTTACCAAAGAAATGCCGATACACTGGATCTTTTACGGGAGTTCCTGAAGAAGTATTTTCCGTAGAAATATTAACCACAGCCGGAGTAATTCTCTCTAACATATCTGCTAGAGAAGGTAAGGGCTGCCCATTTACAGCTACAGGCAATTTTGCATTTGCTGTATTCAAGCAACTAAAAAGAGCTAAAGTAGTGACAAAAAATAGTGAAGCAGCTTTGTTTAAAACCATCATTTACCCGTTAAAGTGTATTGCGTAATACTTAAATGTTATAAGTTATATTCCTATCGTGGCTTCCAGTCAAATTTCTTCTCCATTTCTTTATAGAATTTTTTATCCTTGTCAGTCTCTGCAGGCGGTGTTGCAATCTGAATGACAACGTATTCATCACCACTCAGATCGGTACTGGTTTTGCCCGGCAAACCACGACCTTTAATACGCATTTTCTTACCTGAAGTAGAGCCTGCCGGTATTTTTAGTTTCAATTCACCTGATAAGGTTTTGATATTTGCACTCGTTCCCAGTGCCGCCTCCCAAGGCGCTATAGGTAGATCCAGATAAATATCTTTACCTTCTCGCTTAAACAAAGGATGCTTATTTAATTCAATTTGTAAATGCAGATCTCCACCTGTAGAGGCTTTACCCGACAAACGAATTTTCTTACCTTCTTCAATTCCTTTGGGAATTTTTACCCCAACGCTTGTGCCATTAGGTAAGCGCACGCGTTTACTATTACCTAAATATATATCTTCCAGATCAACATAGAGCTTCATCACCTCATTCGCGGGTTTTGCCCTTTGTTGATAACCTTGCTGATGCGAACCGCGTTGATGGCCACCTTGTTGAAAACCTCCACCAAACATGGATTCAAAGAAATCACTAAAACCACCAGATGAACGACCTCCGCCTCCAGAAAACTGATTAAAGTCAAAACCGCCTTCCCAACCAGGAGGCGGATTAAAGCTTTGTCCATTTTGCCAATCAGCACCCAAATTATCATATTGAGCGCGCTTAGTTTCATCGCCTAGTACTTCATAGGCTTCGTTTACTTCTTTGAAACGTTCTTCCGCATTAATTTCTTTACTCACATCAGGATGATATTTCCGCGCTAATTTACGGTAACTTTTCTTTAAATCAGCTTGGTCGATATCACGATCTACCCCAAGAATTTTATAATAATCTTTGTACTGCATTTTATTGCCATTTACCTATGTTTATATTGCTTATATGATGGTATCTACCTTTAAAAAATCAAGCTTTGACTAAGGACTATCATGAAATCATATAAGCTCTTTATTTCACTTGCAGCACTTTTGGGCCTGCTTGCCGTAATCATAGGCTCTTTAGCCGCCCATGCCATTGATAAAGGGTTAACTCCGGAAGCACTTGAGAGAATTTATACCGCTCAGGAATACCAGTTTTATCATGTAGCTGCACTATTGAGTGTTGGCATACTCGGCTCTCTTCATAGAAACCAGACTTCTGTACTCCTCAAGCTTGCAGGCTTATTCTTTTTATTAGGGATTTTATTATTTTCTGGAAGTCTGTATGCCTACGCACTAACCGGCAATGCACTTTATGGATCAGTGACACCTTTCGGTGGAATATCGTTTATCTTGGGATGGTTCTTTTTGATGATATTTGGAATAAGCAAATAAGCTAAATCAAACCACACCTGAACGAAGATTCTTTGCCCCAAGCAAAGATATTGCAAGAGAGACTATTCAATATTCATCACCTGCTCTCGCATCTGCTCGATTAATACTTTTAACTCTACTGCACTTTTTGTAGTTTCTGCATCATTAGCTTTAGAGGCTAGCGTGTTCGCTTCCCGATTGAGCTCCTGCATCAGAAAATCAAGACGCCTGCCGATTGGTTCGTCTCTTTCGAGGACAGCTTTTAGTTCTTCTACGTGTGAATCGAGTCGATCTAGCTCCTCATCAACATCTAATCGTTGAAACAAGTAAACCAGCTCTTGTTCTAATCGATTATTATCAACCGTAACATCAAGCTCAGAAAGTTTCTTCATTGCTTTTTCACGCACTGCGGCGTTTACTTCAATACGTCTTTGTTTTACTGCAACTACAATTTCAGAGATGGAATTGACCCGCTTTAAAATTAATACTTTTAAACGTGCCCCCTCTTCTTGACGGGATTGTATTAAACCATCCACTGTTTCCGTAAATAGCTTTTTCGCTGCATCAACATAAACACTCAGATCGTTTTGATTCTCTTCCATGACGCCCGGCCAATTGAGAATATCCATCGCAGAGAGGCCAATAACCTTCTTCGATAAGGATTCTATTTTATGCTTGGCATCGAGTAAGTCTTTTATGACTTGTTCATTAATCTGGATTTTCCCTTTAGCTTGATTCTCTTCTAATTTACAGATTAATTTCGCATCAACTTTGCCTCGGCCTAGTTTCTGTTTAAGCTGATCCTTTAGGCTGTTTTCCTCGGAATGAAAACCTTCTGGGAGATAAATACTGGCATCTAAAAAACGATGATTTACACTACGAATCTCCCAAATCAAGACGGTACTATCCACTGTAATCTCACGATTCGAAAATGCTGTCATGCTTTTTAACATTATGACCTCTATGGTTTTTTTACTTATTAAGATCCAATATCTGCTCTTGCAATAGACCAGACACCTACTTTTTCAACGCCCTCAGCTTTTAAAAGCCTTGCCAGTTCATTGGTGGTTGCTCCTGTTGTTATCACATCATCAACAATAACTATATGCTTAGCAACTGGCGGATCGAGTACTTTAAAACAGCCTTTTACATTCTTTAACCTTTGCTGTTTATTTAGATGAGTCTGCGCCTCGGTGTGTTTCTCTCTACTAACCTGATCAATGAGCAAAGGAATTTTCTTTTGCTTTGCAACATCTCGAGAGATTTCCAATGATTGATTAAACCCTCTTTTTGCTAAGCGAGAGTTATGCAATGGAACAGGCAATATCGCATCAGGCAGAGTCATATCTGAATTCCTTTTGAGTATCTCTGAATCTAACAGACTCGCCAAAATAGCAGCTGACGACAATTGCTGCTGAAATTTCATTTGACCGATAAGATAGCTCACAGGATTTTCATAGTGGAATAAACTAACGGTATAATCAACCTCTGGGGGATTTTGAATACACTGTCCGCACAAATCATTTGGTGTATTGATGTTTTCTAAAGGAATTCCACATTGCTTACAGGCATGTTCGATACGAGGAAGACTATCCTCGCAGGCTTTGCACAGTGAAATATCTCGCTTTGTAAAATCACCACAGAGTAAACAATTTGACGCTAAAACTGATAGTTTAATGGTCATTCACCAAAAAAAGTCGCTACAAGTAGGGGGGTGTATAAAAAGTGTATTA
This sequence comes from uncultured Cocleimonas sp., assembly GCF_947495625.1. Taxonomy (GTDB): domain Bacteria; phylum Pseudomonadota; class Gammaproteobacteria; order Thiotrichales; family Thiotrichaceae; genus Cocleimonas. The sequence goes on along the minus strand of NZ_CANLZW010000003.1, from coordinate 185,758 downwards.
AAAATATATATTATATATGCTCGCTGTATTTAAGGAACGAGTTTCTCCTATAATCTTTCTACTATAATCCCTGACCAACAGTATAATAAGAAACGCAAGTTACTAAAGCGTCTCAATGCATAAAAGGATATTTTGATGAGCGAATCAGAGAACACACTTACCCATTTCAACCAACAGGGTGAAGCACACATGGTGGATATCGGTAATAAAGATATCACAAAACGAATTGCCGTCACTGAAGGCCGTATCTTGATGAAAGCCGAGACACTTCAACATATTTTAGAAGGCAATAATAAAAAGGGTGATGTACTTGGAATAGCTCGTATAGCGGGGATAATGGGCGCGAAAAAAACTCCCGATCTGATTCCGCTATGCCATCCTCTTTCGTTAACACACGTGGATATTACCCTTGAAACTCAACTGGAACCACCCGCTGTTTATTGCAAAACCGAAGTGGCTACCAGCGGCAAAACAGGTGTTGAAATGGAAGCCTTGAACGCCACGCAAGTCGCACTTTTAACTATTTATGATATGTGCAAAGCTGTCGACAAAGGCATGGTGATTGATGGTGTTCGACTACTCAAGAAAACCGGCGGAAAATCTGGAACCTGGGAAGTAGATTCTTAAACAGAAAGCACTAGAAATAACTAAAGAAATAACTAAAGAAATAACTAAAGAAATAACTAAAGAAATAACTAAAGAAATAACAAATTAGTAAAAACCCTCTAAAAGTAGGGGGGTGTCATTTATAAATACCAAACTAGTAACCTTTGGTATTTTCCTCTACCCAACGATCAGCCCCTGTAGTAAGCGCTTCTTTCTTCCAGAATGGAGCTTTATGCTTTAAATCTTCCATAATAAAACGACAAGCATCAAATGCCGCGCCGCGATGCGCTGACCAAACAGCTACTAATACAATAGATTCGGCTGGAAAAATCTCCCCCACTCTATGCACAATCAATGTGTTCTGTAGCGGCCATTTTTCAGTCGCCTCATCAACGATCAGATTCAGTTGTTTTTCAGTCATGGCAGGATAATGCTCCAAGGTCATACTCTGAACATCATCACCTTCATTGAAATCCCTCATGGTGCCAACAAAATTAGCTGTCGCTCCATAATTGGTCTGACCTCGCATGCTCTCTGTTTGATATTCACTTTGTAGTTGCAAAGGATCAAATGGAGAATCCACAATGATAATTTTTCGCAAACTATCCACCAGTTACTGGCGGGAAGAACGCCACCTCATCACCATCAGCCAATAAGGCTTGAGGATTTGTATACTCTTGATTTACTGCTACTAATAAATTATCAGGAAAGCTTTGCTGCCCTGTTGAATTTATCCATAGTTGCTCAACGCTTAGTGAAGATGAAGTTTCTTCTGGGGGGAAATCAATGACATCAGCTCCACGCCCTATTTCTTCTCTCAAGCTCGCAAAATATAATACTTTAATACTCATGCGCAAAATGTAGCATAAAAAAAGACCTCCGTAGAGGTCTTTCTAGAAAAGCATTTAGAGTTGATTTAATGGATCTAACGATTGATATGCTGAACCGAAATTATCGGCTCTATATCTATTTCATCGCCGAATTTTTCTTTGGCAAATTTAGCCGCCAAGGTTCTTTCTCGGAAGAATCGATCTTCGCCAATTTTCTCCATTAAACCGGAGCGGGTAAAGGCATCGCGCATCGTGCGTTTTGCTCTCGCAATATATAATTCAACCCCCGCTACTTCCATTCGCTCAACTATTCTTGCTAAGGTTTCTTCACCCGTTGAATCAATCAAATCTACTGATTCGAAATCCAGAACCATCACTTTCAAATTAGGTTTTTGCGCCATGCTATTAAGCACTTTACCTTCTAAATAACCGGCGTTAGCAAAATATAAATCACCATCGTAGCGGAATATAGAAACGGTATCGCTGGTTTTTAGATCAAATAGTTCGGCACTTCTTAAACTACCATCCTCATGCCGCCCTACTTCTACAAACCTTGGGCTCATTGTACGATATAGAAATAGTCCTAAGGACAATAGCACGCCAGCCATAATTCCTTTTTCTAGATGTGGAGCGAAAAACAGCGTAGTGATGAACACAGCAACAGCCACAAAACCATCATGGCGATGGACTTTCCATGCATGCACGATTGGCTCGATTTTGATCAAATAAAACACTGCGACCATAATTACTGCAGCTAAAGTTGCCTGAGGTAAGTGATATAATAAAGGGGTTAAAAACAGCAAAGTAACCGCTACCAGAATACCCGTAACGATTGAGGAAAAACCAGTTCTAGCATCTGCTGCAAAATTTACTGCCGACCTCGAAAATGAACCCGACACTGGATATGCCTGAAACATTGACGCCACAATATTCGACAGTCCCTGCCCTACTAATTCCTGATTCGCTGACAGCCGTTGACGAGTTTCTGAAGCAATCGCCTTTGCAACTGAAATAGCTTCAACAAAACCTAATAAACCAATAACAGCAGCTGAAACAACCAAATTCACCATCTGACCAAATTCTACATCAGGTATTTTAAATCCAGGTAAACCACTTGGTACCACCCCAATGACTGCGCCTCCTCGTGATTCATATCCAAGAAAGAAGGAAAGTAAGGTGCAAATCACAACTGTTATCAAAACATTGGGTAATCTTGGCGCAACTTTTTTAATATAAACGAGTAAGAAAATGGAGAATATTCCCATGACCAATGTAGTCAAATGCGTTTGCGGAATATCCTGAATCAAGTTCCATACAGTCACATAATGATGATCGCCTTTTCTTGTTTCCAGTCCAAATATCTTACTCAGTTGTGAACTCGCTATGATAATTGCTGCGGCATTGGTAAAGCCTACAACAACCGGATGAGATAAAAAGTCAACGAGGATACCGAGTCGCAAAAAGCCAAGTGAAGCCTGAAATACACCTACCATAAAGGCGAGAGCAGCAGCGTAAGCTAGGTAACCATCAGGACTAGAAATGGCAAGCGGTTCGAGTGCCGCAGCAGTCATTAAGGAAACAATAGCTACTGGGCCAGTTGCCAACTGCCTTGAAGACCCAAAGACTGCAGCAAATATGACTGGTAGAAAAGAAGCGTATAAACCAACATAGGCTGGCAAACCAGCCAACTGAGCGTAGGCCATTGACTGGGGGACAAGAACCAGAGCAACCGTTAAACCGGCAATTGCATCCGATTTTAAGGTCCCTGCATCTTTTAATTCACCAATCCACTCCTTGAAAGGAGTTAACCTGTTAATGAAATTTTTGAGGATGGATGTAAAAGCACTTTCCATAGGATTTCTCTATGCTTATTTTCTTGAAATGCATCAAAAAGCCCTAGCAAAAAACACTTCGTTTGAAGCTGAGCTACAATTCTGCAGCATGACTCTCCCAGTCATTCAAGTTCGCGCGATTATAGTTTAAAGCCATTGTTTTTTCAGATGTTTTTAATTATCAGCAAGAAATAGTCAAACACTCTATCTACACATAAATATGCCTATTGAATCCGTATATCCCATTAGATATACAAACAGGGATTTTCATAAACTCTAAAAACCCTTATTAATTCAAAATACAGTGGTTAAAAACAGCAATCTATACTACTTTTAGCTTACTCATATCTTTCCCTCACCATCCCTTCACTTAATAGTTCGGCTAATTATTAGCAGCAGGTTATTAGGAGCAAGCAGTATGTTAAATACAATGTTCAGTAGTTTTTTAGGCTCAAGCCCCAATTGGTTTAAAATTACTGTACTGGCTTTTTTGGCGCTTAGTTTTCCAATCACGTTAGTATTGGGTAAAACAGTTGCAGGTTGGGCATTCATTGCGATGTTCATACTCTCTTTAGCGATGGCTCTTAAATGCTACCCATTACAATCTGGAGGCTTGCTCGCCATAGCAGCCCTACTCTTGGGCTTAACATCACCAGAAACCGTCTGGCACGAAATTCAGCAGAATCTTGGTGTAATCTTACTGTTGGTTTTCATGGTCAGTTTTATCTACTTCATGCAGCCGCTTCTTATTTATATCTTTGGCAAAATTTTATTAAAGGTTGAAAATAAAATTGTGTTGTCGTTGATGTTTTCTATTTCTGCAGCAGTATTATCAGCATTTTTAGATGCATTGACAGTAACTGCCGTTTTAATTACCGTTTTCGTTGCCTTATATGGTGTTTACGAAAAAGTACATTCAACGGTGGGGATAGATTATAACGACAACGAAACCTTTGATCGTCAGGAAATGGGCGGAGATTCGCTCGAAAACTTCAGGGCATTTTTACGTTCATTAGTCATGCATGGCGCTGTAGGTACAGCACTTGGTGGCGTAACAACTTTAGTCGGCGAGCCACAAAACCTCCTTATTGGTGAGAAGATGGGTTGGGACTTCTTAACTTTTGCTGCTGAAATTGGACATGTTTCCATTCCGGCGCTAATTGCTGGTTTATGCGTCGTAGTCACTACCGAATTAACGGGAACTTTTGGTTTTGGCGGAAAACTAGAACCCAATGTAAGGGCTATATTGAAAGGCTTTATCGAAGAAGAAAATTCAAAAAAAACCCAAAAGGAAACCTATGCTCTAATCATTCAAGGGATTTGTGCAGTTTTGCTTATATTAGGATTAGCCTTTCATGTGATGGAAGTTGGCCTGTTTGGATTGATGTTACTCGTTTTAGTAACAGCATTGACGGGTATTATTGAAGAAAAACGTATTGGGCACGCTTTCGAAGAGTCACTTCCCTTTGTATCTTTACTGGTTATCTTTTTTATTATTGTAAGCCTGATTCACGATCAACATTTATTCACACCGATTGTTAACTGGGTACTAAGCCTACCTGTTGAACAACAACCACGGGCATTCTTTCTTGCCAATGGAGCCTTATCTGCAATCAGTGACAATGTATTCGTTGCTACTGTCTATATCACTGAAGTTAAGGCTGCATTTGATGCCGGTAGTTTTTCACGTGAACATTATGATGCTCTTGCGGTAGCCATCAACACCGGAACAAACCTGCCCAGTGTTGCAACGCCAAACGGCCAAGCTGCATTTTTATTTCTGCTAACTTCTACACTCGCACCAGCGATTCGTTTAGGTTATATGAAGATGGTAATCATGGCCTTACCCTATACGATAGTTCTGACTGCCGTGGGTTACTTCGCACAATAACAAGTTCTTAAAAATATCATGCTCAACAAGAACTATTGAACATGATGAAAATATAAAGAATACAAAAGTCACCCCCCTACTTATAGGCACTTTTTTAAAAAGTGCCTATAAGTAGGGGGGTGACTTTACATATAATATTAAGTACTTAGTTAAAAGTGTTTATTCAACCGTTACTGATTTAGCTAAATTACGTGGCTTATCCACATCTGTACCTTTAAATACAGCAACATGATAAGAAAGTAACTGCAATGGAATCGTATAGATAATCGGAGCAATACTCTCTGGTACTTCATCCATTTCAATTATTTGAATATTATCCTGTGGTGTTATTCCTGATGTTTTATCCGCAAATAAATACAAAACCCCACCACGAGATCTGACTTCTTCAAGATTGGATTTTAGTTTCTCTAACAAGCTCGTATTTGGCGCAACAGCAACAATAGGCATTTCACTATCTACCAATGCTAGCGGTCCATGTTTAAGCTCTCCAGCAGGATAAGCTTCAGCATGAATATAAGAAATTTCTTTGAGCTTTAGAGCACCTTCCATAGCCACAGGGTATTGATCACCACGACCCAGGAACAAAGCATTATTCTTTTCAATAAAGTGTTCTGCCATTTCTTCAATAGCTTTATCGTGCTCAAGCGCTTGCTCAATCAAAACAGGAAGCTTTTTTAAGTCTTCAACTAATGATGCAACCGCCTTAGTTTTTCCATCTTTGGCTTGCATTAACAAACCTATTAGAATTTTCAAGGTTACCAATTGAGTCGTGAAGGCTTTGGTTGAAGCAACTCCAATCTCTGGGCCAGCAATAGTCATCAAAGAGAAATCAGACTCTCTTTGCAATGAACTCTCAGCAACATTACAAATACTTAAACTAGCAAGACAACCGTCTTGCTTAGCCTTTTCAAGTGCGGCTAGGGTATCTGCTGTTTCACCTGATTGTGATATTGTAACAAACAGCATATTTTTGCGTGGAACCTGACGCCTATAGCGATACTCACTGGCGACTTCGACCTGACACGGGATATCAGTAAGACTCTCCATCCAGTATTTAGCTATCAAACCAGCATGGTAACTTGTACCACAAGCAATAATTTGTACTTCCTCTACTTGCTTTAGAACTTCTGCAACATTTTCTCCCATGATGCATTGTTTGATGCTATCAATATCTAAACGATCTTCTAAAGTCTTCTGCACCGCCTGAGGCTGCTCATAGATTTCTTTGAGCATATAATGGCGGTATTCACCGAGTTCTGATTCCAAGGAACAGGCATTAGATTGCCTTACTTCACGCTCAACTATATTTCCCGCTTCATCTTCGATTGTGACATCTTTTAGCGTTAAGGTTGCTATGTCGCCATTTTCCAAGTAAATAAAACGGCTAGTCACCGGTAGTAAAGCTTGCACATCGGAACTGATAAAGTGCTCACCAAAACCAACCCCTATCAACAAAGGGCTGCCTTCACGAGCACTAATTAATACATCCGGATTATCGCTACTAATAACACCTAGTGCATAAGCACCTTTAAGCTGACTTATAGACTGTTTAACCGCGTTAAATAAATTTGTACCGTCAACTAGATTTGATTCGATCAAATGAACGATCACCTCTGTATCTGTTTCTGATTCAAACTCATACCCTTTTGAAATTAAATCAGCACGCAGCTCTTCATAGTTTTCTATAATTCCATTGTGAACAACTGCAACTCGATTTTTACTCATATGAGGATGAGCATTTCTTTCCGCAGGCTCTCCATGAGTCGCCCAACGAGTGTGAGATATTCCAATATTTCCTATTTGAGGAGAATCAATAAGCTTTTTCTCAAGCTCTGCTACTTTTCCTAATGCCCTGACTCGCTGAATATTATTTTCAGCATCCAGGAGAGCAACTCCAGCGGAGTCATATCCTCGGTATTCAAGTCTTTTAAGACCTTCTATCAAAATTTCAGTCACTGGGCGTTGAGCGATTGCTCCGACAATTCCACACATTTTATATTTTCCTATTTATTCTTGGTCGGCCGCTGCCAGCCTTTTAAAGTAAGCTGTTTTGAACGAGATAAAGTTAATTCATTTTCAGGAGTGTTTTTGGTTATTGTTGATCCAGCTCCGATAGTAGAACGGTTAGCAACGGTTACGGGTGCAACTAGCTGAGTATCTGAACCTATAAAGACATCATCACCTATCGTTGTCTGAAATTTATTTACACCATCATAGTTACAGGTAATTGTACCCGCGCCAATATTGACATTATCACCCATCACAGTATCACCAATATAACTCAAGTGACTTATTTTACTGCCTTTACCTATAATAGATTTTTTGATTTCAACAAAATTACCTACTTTAGCTTCATCAGAAAGAACGGTATTTGGCCTTACTCTTGCAAACGGCCCAACTGAACATTTACTGCCTATCTTTGCCGATTCAATTACCGAGTTAGCATGTATTTCTGAGTTATTGCCAATAACAGCATTTTCAATCACACATCCTGGATGAATAGTTACGTTGTCACCTATTTGGTTATCTCCAATAAACACGTTGTTTATATCAATAAATACATCTTTTCCAACAGTTACTGTGCCACGTACATCAATTCTGGATGGATCAGCAAGTGTTACACCTTTTAACATCAGTTGTTCAGCCTGTTCGCCCTGATATGCTCTTTCTAACTGAGCTTGCTGAATTCTATTATTAACGCCCTGCACTTCATTGTGATCATCACAGACTGCAGCTTCGACTAAGCCACCTTCTGCAACAGCCAAAGCAATACAATCAGTAAGATAATATTCTGCTTGATTATTATCAGGTTTAATTTGATTTAACCAACGCTTAAGGTCCTTGCCCTTAGCAGCTATAAACCCTGTATTGATTTCATTGACTAACTTTTGATTCTCATTAGCATCTTTCTCTTCCACGATCGCACTAATCTTAGAGTTTTCATCCCTGATTATTCGTCCATAACCACTAGGATCATTTAGCTTAGTAGTAAGAACACTCAGTGATGCATCAGATAGTTTTGAAACCAGTAGATTTAAAGTTTCACTTTTTATTAATGGCACATCTCCATAAGCAATGACAACTATATTGTCATCAGGAATACTATCATGTGCCTGGAGAACAGCATGACCTGTTCCTTTCTGCTCAGCTTGCAACACCCAATCTATATCAGAATCAGTTGTTTGCTCTTTAACTAAATCACCACCATGCCCATATATGATTATTAGTTTTTCATGATCTAATTGTCGACAACTATCTATAACATGCCGCAACATGGACTTTCCACCAATCTGATGTAAAACTTTTGGTAGAGACGAATTCATTCTGGAGCCTTGACCAGCAGCAAGAATAATGGGGAGTAATTTCATAGTGACTTTTGTGAATTAAAGATAATGATTAAATTATAACCAAGAATCGATCAATTCAGTATTATATATATGATAAAAGAAGCAGTTGTGTAGACAACTGCTTCTAAGGGAGGTTAATGCCTAACTGATAAAACTAATAAGTCTTACAACTAGGTTTATATGGTGACAATTGAGCGCCCCAACGATATTCTAGTGGCGCATGAGGGTCAGAGATTACTTTGCCAGAAGACAAGTTTTGGCGTAAATCTCTTAGTGGAATATAGTATTCTTCCCCTAAGCTCATTTGCACCTTACAAAATTTGTTTAGCTCCGCTAACTCAGCAGGCTTAGGTGTTTCTACGGAAAATAATGCCTTTGCCCATCGTTGTGGTTGCGTCCAATGCTTATATTTTTTATTTTTCTCATAATGATTTTTGACTGCATTGAAAAAAGCTTTTAATCGCCTATCTCTTGATGGGGTAGAGTAATTATTATACTCAGTTCGATTCATGCAACGACGGCCGGCTTTACGAATCTTTTGTAAATGCCAAAGAGCATCGTAGACATAAATACTTCGATCATTAGCATACATACACATTGCAATCAGAAGCCTAAGTGTTTTTTCATCAGGTTTCTCAACACGAGAACCTAAAGCACTTGAAATAATATCTGTAAATTTCACATAATCCTGTTTGACTGATTGCGCTATATCAAACTGCTCTATGTCATAACCCGGTTGTTTTTCGGCAGATTTACGAATATTTTGTGGTTGCTTGAAGCGTCTATATCCATCAGATTTATTCTTATAATCTTCAGGAACATAAAAGGGAAATGAAGGAATACGATCCAGATATCTAGGGGCTTGGGGCGTAGTGGAAGACATTACCTCAGCTATTCCAGTATCTGTTATATTAACAATTTGATACGAATGCACATCAGGCGCCACATATACATCACCTGGTTTAATATCGTCTAAAGCTATTGGATATGTATCATTCTCTAATGAGCGAGTACTAGTCAGATTAGCAACGTGTTCCATAAACTTTCTTACACGTTTAGCTTCTGAAAGTTTATCCCAACGAGTCATACCATTACTGATAGTTCGACCACGCTTACTAGGATTATTAACTACGAATGGAAGTTTATACTCATAGGCGAAAACTAATCGCATAGCATAAACAGCATCTGCACAATCATGAGAAAACTTATAATAAATGGGCTTTTTTTCATCCATGAAAAATTCTTCAGTCCAGTTATTTTTCACCCAATGCTGATAACGTTTCTCCCATACCTGATCCCAAGTATTTTCAGACTTCCAAACCATCGCATAAGACGAATTACTAATGCATAGTAATATTAGTAAACTTAACCCTTTAATCAATTTTTTGATATTCAATTCCTTTACGACCACCTTAGCATCCCCCAACTCTAATGATCACTTATTAGCTAATAAGTTCAAATACAACTTCAAGAAATACATACGTATAAAACTAAAAGTTGGTTTCAAAAAAAATGGGACTAAGAATTTCTCCCTAGTCCCATTTTAATCTCTGACGAATCAGAGACAAACTATTAAATCAATAGTTTAGCGCTTCATGAAACGCTGAAGTGCGCTACGAGTACCTGGTCCAACGATTCCGTCGATAGGTCCTTTGTAGTAACCTTTAGCTTTCAACTTACGTTGTAGAGCGTAAACGTCAACTTGTGGTTGAGCTGGCTGAGCCATACGCTTTTGCTGACAAGCGTAGTGGTGACGATGGTTACGATTTGTGTATTTGTGAGCGTGGCTCTTAGTTTTAGCACATGCTGGAGCTTCTGGGTGGTAATGGAACCAGCGATTTGCTGGAGCTTTACGTACTGGAGCTGGAGCTGGAGCTGGAGCAACATAAGGAGCTGGCTCTGCTGCGATTGGAGCTGCTACTACTGGAGCTGCTGCTTCAACTTGCTGCTGAGATCCAGAAACCTGAGATCCACCTTCTACTTGAGCTTGTGAACCACCAGAAACCTGTGAACCACCAGAAACTTCTTGTTGTGAACAACCTGTTACAAAAACGCCTGCCATTACTAATGTTGCTAATGAAAGCTGATGTTTAATTTTCATATTTGTACATCCTTACTACTTGTTAGTTATAAAATTCGAAACGACCATTTAGAACAAACGATCAATAATCATTGTTTATCCGCACTGGGAGTATAGACTTTATTCTGGGTACATTCAAAAAAAATGGTAAAAAAACAACATTTTTTTTTATTTACCACAAAATACTGAATTTAATGGGCCAAATATCTAGATATTCGGTCAACAATAACTATCATATACCCTATAACACAGAACTCAATACGATTATCTCAATGTTCTACCTATACGATGAATCATTTCAATTTGAGCTTTTGCAGCATCTAGTTCTGCCTGGATAGCTTCATAATCCAAATCTTGAGGATCTTTACCCTGAAGTGCATCTTCAGCTCTCTTTTTAGCATCTTCTGCCGCTTTTTCATCAAGATCTTCGGCACGCACAACTGTATCTGCCAAAACAGTTACAATCGAAGGCTGGACTTCCATAACGCCACCAGCAACAAATAATAAAGATTCACCATCATCTGTTTTGTACTTCAGCTCACCAGCTTTTATTGTTGAAATAAGCTGAGAGTGGCCAGGTAAAATACCTAAGTCACCCATTGTACCCGGTGCTATTAATTCTTGAACTGTGCCGGAGAATATTGATTCCTCAGCACTTACAACATCCAAATGCATTGTCATAGCCATATTCTATCTTTCCTGTATTAAGAAATAAGTGATGAGAAAATAAAAGACTAAGCGTCTTTATTTCCTTTCTCAACAGCTTCTTCTATTCCGCCAACCATATAGAAAGCTTGCTCAGGCAAATGATCATATTCACCAGCAAGAATACCTTTAAAACCAGAAAGAGTATCAGCCAGAGAAACATACTTACCTGGTGCACCAGTAAATACTTCAGCAACATGGAACGGTTGAGATAAGAAACGTTGAATACGACGAGCACGAGCAACTGTCTGCTTATCTTCTTCTGATAATTCATCCATACCTAGTATAGCGATGATATCTTGTAATTCTTTATAACGTTGTAATACACCCTGCACACTTCTAGCAACGCCATAATGTTCTTCACCAATAACTAGTGGATCAAGTTGACGCGAAGATGAATCCAAAGGATCAACCGCTGGATATATACCAAGCTCAGCTATATTACGTGAAAGTACTAAAGTAGCATCCAAGTGAGCAAAAGTTGTTGCAGGAGATGGATCCGTCAAGTCATCCGCAGGTACATATACTGCCTGGAACGACGTAATAGAACCTTTCTTTGTAGATGTAATTCGTTCCTGAAGCGCACCCATTTCTTCAGCAAGCGTTGGCTGATAACCAACCGCAGAAGGCATACGACCAAGCAGTGCAGATACTTCAGTACCAGCAAGTGTATAACGGTAGATATTATCGATAAACATCAATACATCACGACCTTCATCACGGAAATGCTCAGCCATAGTTAAACCAGTTAAAGCAACACGTAGTCTACTTCCTGGAGGCTCATTCATCTGACCGTATACTAGAGCCACCTTATCAAGTACTCCACCCTCTTCCATCTCGTAGTAGAAATCATTACCTTCACGAGTACGCTCACCAACACCAGCAAACACAGATAAACCACTATGTGCTTTAGCGATGTTATTGATTAGCTCCATCAATGTAACTGTTTTACCAACACCAGCTCCACCGAATAAACCTATTTTTCCGCCTTTAGCAATCGGCATAACCAAATCGATAACTTTTACACCAGTCTCAAGAATATCAAGTGTAGAAGATAGTTCTTCGTAGCTTGGTGGATCACGATGGATAGGCATGCGCTTATCTACCTTAACTTCACCAGCCATATCAACAGGCTCACCAAGAACGTTCATGATACGCCCCAATGTACCTTCACCAACTGGAACCATAATAGGCTCGCCAGTGTTGACTGTCTCCATGCCACGTTTAAGACCTTCGGCCTCACCCATTGCGATTGTGCGAACAACACCATCACCTAACTGACCTTGAACCTCTAGAGTCAATCCGTTGTGATCTGGAACGGTTAATGCACTATAAACCGATGGAACTGCATCACGTGGAAATTCCACGTCAACTACAGGACCGATAACTTGAACAATACTTCCAGTACTCATTGTGTTAGTACCTCTACCTTAAATGTTAAATTTTTTAATAAACTGCTCGGATATATACTTGCTAAGCGGGTCATTCTACCGCTGCCGCACCCGATACAATTTCTGAAATTTCTTGTGTAATTGACGCTTGTCTTGCCTTGTTATAAACCAACTTAAGTTTATCGATCATGTCACCGGCATTATCAGATGCACTCTTCATTGCGATCATTCTCGCAGACATCTCACAGGCTATATTTTCAACAACACCTTGATAAACCAATGATTCGATGTAACGAGTCATAAGAGAATCTATTACTTCTTTCGACTCAGGCTCGTACAAGTAATCCCACTGATATTTTATTTCATCCATATCAGCAGCAACTATTGGAATCATTTGTGTTACTCGAGGTGTCTGAGTCATGCTATTAACAAACTCATTCTCAACTAAAAACAAACGATCTATACGACCTTCTTCGTATGCATCTAGCATAACTTTTGTCGTACCCAACAAATCATTAGTGCTAGGCTTATCACCTAATCCAGTTGATTCAGCCACCACACCAAAACGTCTAAATACTGATAGTGCCTTGCTACCAAAAACTGCAATATCAACTTCTACATCTTTTTCTTTCCAAGCAGCAATATCTTGAAATGCCTTCTTAAAAAGGTTTGTGTTTAAACCACCACACAGACCACGATCAGAAGAGATAATGATGTAACCGACACGTTTAACAGTTTCACGCTCTTTAACAAAAGTATGTTGATATTCAAGCTGGCCTAAAGCCATATGACTAACAACTTGTCGCATTTTTTCTGCATATGGACGCGATGCATCCATACGCTCTCTAGCTCTACGCATTTTCGAAGCAGCTACCATTTCCATGGCTTTGGTAATCTTCTTAGTATTCTGAATACTACCAATCTGCGAACGTATTTCTTTAAGACCTGCCATTACTAAGCTCCTTGATTTTCTGGTACTTGTTTACCAAGCATCTTTCTACCAGGCACCCTTCGATTTAAAGTTCTCTAGCGCAGTCTTCATCTCAGAAGCGATATCATCGTTATAGTCGCCAGACTCATTTAAGCCATCAAGAAAATCAGTTTTTTCAGTTCTCATGTAAGATAACATTGCAGATTCAAAGTCATTAACTTTGCTCACATCAATATCATCAAGAAAACCTTCGTTAGCTGCAAATAATGAGAATGCCAACTCACCTGTTTTCAGAGGAGAGTATTGAGACTGAGTCATCAAAGCAGTTACACGAGCTCCACGCTCAAGCTGCTTTCTGGTTCCTTCATCTAAATCAGATGCAAACTGAGAGAAAGCCGCCAATTCACGATACTGAGCCAAATCAAGACGAATACCACCACCAAGCTTCTTGATGATTTTAGTCTGTGCAGCACCACCTACTCGAGATACTGATAAACCAGCATCAATCGCAGGACGATTACCAGAGTTAAACAAATCTGTATCAAGGAATATCTGACCATCTGTGATCGAAATTACGTTTGTAGGTACGAATGCAGATACGTCACCTTCTTGAGTCTCGATGATAGGATAAGCAGTTAAAGAACCAGTCTTACCTTTTACTCTTCCTTCTGTGTATCTTTCAACGTATTCAGCATTAACTCGAGCTGCACGCTCAAGAAGACGTGAATGTAAGAAGAAAACATCACCAGGATATGCTTCACGGCCCGGAGGACGACGTAATAGCAATGATACTTGACGATATGCCCAAGCCTGCTTAGTTAAGTCATCATAAATAATTAGCGCATCTTCACCATTATCACGGAAGTACTCACCCATCGCACAACCAGCATATGGAGCAAGGTATTGCATAGAAGCTGGATCAGAAGCATTAGCAGCAACAACGATTGTGTAATCCATCGCGCCAAACTCTTCAAGCTTACGTACAACACCAGCAACAGAAGAAGCTTTTTGACCAACAGCTACGTAGATACATTTTACGTTTTTGCCTTTCTGGTTAATGATTGCATCAATCGCAACCGCTGTTTTACCAGTTTGACGATCGCCGATAATCAATTCACGCTGACCACGTCCAACAGGAACCATTGAGTCAAGTGCCTTGATACCAGTTTCCATTGGCTCATCAACCGACTTACGTTCGATAACACCAGGAGCTTGACGCTCAATTGGATTCATTGAAGAAGCGTTAACCGGGCCTTTACCATCAATTGGTGCGCCTAATGAGTTAACAACACGACCCATTAATTCAGGACCAACTGGAACATCCAGAATACGACCAGTACACTTAGCAGTGTCACCTTCTGTCATATCTTTATAGTCACCAAGTACTACCGCACCTACTGAATCACGCTCCAAGTTTAGAGCCAGACCGTAAGTTCCGTTAGAGAACTCAATCATTTCACCAGACATTACATCTGATAAACCATGTATACGCACGATACCATCCATGATAGATACGATTGTACCTTCAGTACGTGCTTCAGCATCTGTATCAAAGCCTTCTATACGCTTTTTTATCAGATCACTAATTTCTGTCGGGTTAAGTTGCATTTACCTATACCTTTCTCTTAATTTTGTGGTTTAGTTAGCCATTACAGAGGTCATTTTATTCAAACGCCCTTTCAACGTACCATCTATTACCAAATCGCCAGCCCGAATGATTGCACCACCAAGTAGTGTCTCATCAACGCTAACCTTTATTTTTACATCGCGTCCCAAACGTTTTTTGAGAGCATCAGAGATAGATTTCTCTTCAGTCTCAGTTAACGCTTTAGCTGATGTCACTAGCGCCTCAACAGAACCTTCAGCCTCATCCTTAAGTACTTCGTAAATCGTACTCATTTCAGGGAGAAGTGTCAGACGATCGTTCTCAGCCAGCATATTCACTAGGTTTTTTGCTTGATCATTCAACTTGCCATCGCAAAGCTGAATAAAAGCATTAGCGCCTGCTTGCTTAGCCATCTTTGGGCTTGCTAGTAATGTACTTACTTCTTCATTACTAGCTACTGCACCCATAAAGCCAAGCATTTCAGACCACTCACCTAAGCTACTGGTAGACTCGGCCATTTCGAAAACGGCACGAGCATAAGGACGAGCTGCTGTAGTCAATTCAGACATATTCGTATTTCCTATATCTGCTCAATCAGCTCTTTCAATGCAGCTTTGTGCGCATTGGCATCAACCTCTTTACCAAGAATCTTGCTCGCACCTGCAACTGCCAAAGCTGACACCTGAGTACGTAAAGAATCTTTAGCGCGGTTAACTTCCTGATCGATTTCAGCCTGAGCTCCAGCTATTACACGGTCAGCTTCTTCAACTGCCTTGTTTTTAGCCTCTTCGATCATTTGCGTGTCGCGAGCTTTCGCTTGAGCAATGATTTCTGCTGCCGCCTGCTTGGCTTCTTTGATCGCGTGCTTAGCATTTTCTGCCGCTAGCTCTTGATCCTTCATGCCTTTTTCAGATGCAGCCAAACCGTCAGCAATACGTTTTTTTCGATCTTCCAATGTATTTATGACTGGCTCCCAAAGCACTGCTTTGATAAACCAGATCAGAATTGAAAAAACAATCAGCTGACCAATTAATGTTGCTGTTACATTCATGATTTTTCTCCGAATACTATTTCAGTTAAGTCGAATTAGAGTTCGAAAGAATTAACCACCAATTGCAGCAGCAGCAGCACCAATGAATGGATTCGCAAATATGAACCACATTGATATACCCAAAACGATCATTGGGAATGCTTCCATCAAACCACCAGTAAATAGCATTTGACCAGTTAATTGAGCACGCATCTCAGGCTGACGAGCGATACCTTCAATAAACTTCGAACAGATCAAACCCCAACCTAGAGCCGAACCTAAACCAGCAGCCGCTAGAATAATACCAACACCGATTGCAGTGGCAGACATGATTTCAGATACAATTGCAGCATCCATAGTAAATCTCCTAAATATAAAAAATATTAAAAATTAAAAAAAGTAAACTCAAATTAAACAAACACTTAACTTTAGATTAGTGTTCGTCTGTGCCCTGACTCGCCAAACCAAGATAAACGATAGTCAAAAGCATAAAAATAAACGCTTGTAACAAAATAACCAGGATATGGAATATAGACCATAAAACACCTAATACCACCTGACCAGGCATTGCCCAATAAGAGAACGCAAGCAGAGCAATCAACAAGAACAACAACTCACCAGCAAACATATTACCGAACAATCTCAAACCAAGACTTACAGGCTTGGCCACTTCCTCGATCGCTGTCATAACAACATTGATAGGGAACAATAAAACTTTAACGATAGGATTACTCGCACTGAATGGGTGCGTAGCGAACACTTTCATATAACCAAACAAACCTTTATGCTTGATGTTATAGAAGATAATCAAGCCAAACACCAATAGCGCTAATGCGAAGGTAGTATCAAGGTTAGTCGTAGGCACTGCTTTCCAGTAAACATGAGCAGGATCATAGCCGAAAACACCTGCAACCCCACTCACTAAAGATGGAATCAAATCAACAGGGATAATGTCCATGGTATTCATCAAGGCAACCCATACGAATATGGTAATTGCCAAAGGTCCTACCCACTTATCAGCAGTCGGGAAAATATCTTTCACTTGCTGATTAACAAACTCTACTACCGTCTCAAGAATATTCTGCATTCCCGTCGGCTTGTCAGGATCTAGGTTTTTACCTACCTTCCAAGCAGCAAATGCAAATGCCAATGCCAGGATCAAGCTCATTACAAATGTATCAACAAAGAATACACTGAAATCCACTAGACTAGCAGGGCGCTCACCGTTATGGGTCATATTACCCAGGTGATGCTGAATATACTCAACAGGATTCGATATAGCTGGCGCGTTAGACTCGCTCACGATTCTCAGTCTCCAAAATAAAAATAATTATATTTACTTATCACTATTATCTGAGGCATCTTTTGCAGCATTAGCAATCTCCTCAGAAGCTAACTTCGTTTGCTTAGAGCCAAATAACATAAAGGCCAACTGAGCAACAGCAAAGGTTCCTAACATGGGGGGAGGTAATAATTTTAAAACACCCATACCCACACCAAACATAACAAGCACAAAAACAAATCTTTGAATAACGCCGAGATAAAGTGTCAACACACCACCTTCGGGGTTTTCCTTAGCCATTTCGCCCGCACTATCAAGGCGACGTGACAATAAAATCGTATTAGCTATTGCAACTGCACCACCATAGGCAGCTGGCAAAATACCTTCCTCAGCTAAATAGAAGAACGAAACAGCGACTCCAAGCACCACCAATATGGCCTGTATAACTAATAAATTTTTCATTTATCTATTTCACTATTTCATTCTTTATTGAATGAACCAAATGTCATTCTTTTAGTCTCAATTCATATTAGTAAACTTATTACTTACTAAGTCGTTGAATCAAGACGCCGGAATACTAGCATCACGCTTTCCTTCACTCAACTAAACTTACTTAAATAATTAGTTTTTCTTTATCTTTTAATACTAATTATCAGAAGAGCGTTTTTTATCAAAATAAACAATTGCTGATTTAATGAGGTAATACAACAAGATACCAACAAAATCAGCAAACCAATCAGCAATTGAAAATGAACGGAACTCTGTAAAGTACTGAGCAATTTCTATACCACCACCGTAAATTAAAAGGGGTAATCCCTTCCATAACCAAAATGGATTACGCGATGTAGCCAAGTCCATCAATAGCGCAAAACCAAAGAACACAACGACGTGAATCAACTTATCATTCACCGAAACATTAGGAGGAAACTCCAAATGAATCGTCGCCACCCATGCCCCCAAAATCATTAGGGTTAAAACCACAGCTCTGGCACTTACCTTAAAAGCAGCGATTCGCCTAAGATGGCGCACTAGTAATATTAAATTATGCATTCGTTATTTAGCGTCTAAAATGACGATATTGAAAAGTGCGTGAATAGTATCCACATTAACTACAAATTCATACTGCTAATCCGTTACAATTAAAAAACACACCCCCCTACTTTTAGCGATAAATTGCGCAATAAAATACAGAGCCCCCAATGGACGTATCCCACATACTCGACGATTTAAATAAACCACAACGCGAAGCCGTATCAGCAGGTAAAAACCCATTACTGATATTAGCTGGCGCAGGAAGTGGCAAGACTCGAGTACTGGTGCACCGAATTGCATGGCTAATACAAGTAGAGCAAGTTTCACCGTTCGCGATACTCGCCGTTACCTTCACCAATAAAGCCGCTGCTGAAATGCGTGGTCGTATCGAAGGTTTACTAGGCTCACCCGCCGGCGGCATGTGGGTTGGCACCTTCCATGGCTTATCGCATCGTTTACTGAGAAGACATTGGGAAGAAGCCAAACTTCCGCAAAATTTCCAGATACTCGACTCAGACGATCAATTACGCTTAATCAAACGCGTGCACCGCGGACTGCAACTCGACGAAAAACTCTGGCCCGCCAAACAATCGATGTGGTACATCAACAAACACAAAGATGAAGGCATTCGCTCCAAACACATTGAAGATAAAGGCGACCCAACCACTCGCCAGCTGGTCGACGTATATAGACAATACGAAGAAGCCTGCCAGCGCGCCGGCGTCGTCGATTTTGCTGAACTATTATTACGCTCGCTTGAATTACTAAGAGACAACCCAGAAACACTCAGCCACTACCAAAAACGTTTTCAACATATTCTGGTAGACGAGTTTCAGGACACCAACACACTACAATACGCCTGGATACGCTTAATCGCAGGCGAGAACATTCCACCGTTTGTGGTTGGCGATGACGACCAATCCATCTACGGCTGGCGTGGCGCCAAGATAGAACACATACAGAATTTTTCACGAGACTTTTCGCAAACACAGACGATCAAGCTCGAACAAAATTACCGCTCAACAGGCAATATTCTGAATGCGGCGAATGCAGTCATCGATAACAACGAAGGACGTCTCGGTAAAAACCTCTGGACCGATGGCGGCGATGGCGAACCGATACATTTATATGCTGCCTATAATGAAATAGAAGAAGGCACTTACGTTGCCTCGCGCATCCAGCAATGGGTGAGCCACGGAAACTCACACAAAGATATCGCCATACTCTATCGCTCCAATGCACAATCACGCGTATTCGAAAGCATTCTCAATGAAAACTCCATCGCTTACCGCGTATACGGCGGCCAACGATTCTTCGAGCGCGCCGAAGTTAAAGACGCCCTCGCCTACTTAAAGCTATGCGCCAATAGACTAGACGACCCTTCATTTGAGCGAGTCGTCAATCAACCTACACGCGGCATTGGTGACAAAACAGTTAGCGTCATTCGCGATCACGCCCGCAATACCAGTAGCACCATGTGGCAATCTGCCGTTGCACTATTAGAAACATCAACCTTTACTGCCCGCGCAGCAGGTGCGCTAAATATCTTTGTGCAACTCATTGAACAAATGGCAAACGATATCAATGGACTTCCACTCGACGAACAAGTCGAGCACGTCATTGAAACCTCAAAACTTAAAGACCATTACCTGAAGAAAGAAAAGGGAGATGCCGGTCAGGCACGCATCGAAAACCTCAATGAATTAATCTCAGCCGCGCAAGGCTTCACCTACAAACCCGATGATGAACACGCCGACATGGATTTCCTCACCGCGTTTCTCGCGCACGCTTCACTAGAAGCCGGCGAAGGTCAGGGACAAGCAGGCGATGATTGCGTGCAACTAATGACGCTACACTCTGCAAAAGGCTTAGAATTCCCGTTAGTATTTTTAGTTGGATTAGAAGAAGGACTGTTTCCACACCAAATGTCGGTCGAAGAAGAGGGCCGACTCGAAGAAGAACGCCGCCTTTGTTACGTCGGCATCACCCGCGCCGAAACCCAATTAGTGATGAGTTATGCAGAGCAACGCAGACTTTATGGCAATACGCTCTATGGCGTACCGTCACGCTTTTTGAAAGAAATACCCGAGACACTCATTGAAGAGATTCGCCCCAAGGTGAACACCTATAGTAATAGCAATTGGCAGTCGGATTACGAACGCGAGACTAAACCGCGTCTCGCCGTGCGCACCAATGAAACAGGCATGTCGATTGGGCAGCGAGTGGCACATGCAAAATTTGGAGAGGGGATTATTACTGATGTAGAGGGTGCTGGCAGTCATGCCAGGGTGCAGGTGAATTTTGATTATGAGGGGAGCAAGTGGTTGGTTTTAAGTTATGCGAACTTGACGTCGCTTTAAGGTGCATGCTTTTAAAAAAGTGCCCAAAAGTACGGGGGTGTGTTTTTAATCAATTTAAAGGTTTATTTTGTCACCCTCCTACTTTTAGACTGTTTTTCAATAATTCTGCTAGTAGAAGTTTGTTTCGTTGCTTTATGGACAGCAAACTCTCCTCTAATAATTGTTCACAGCACCGAGTTACTTTCTTTTCAAAACAGCAAAAAGAAAGTAACCAAAGAAATGCCGTTTATTTAAACCATTGCCAAGTTGAATTCATCGAGGGAAATAATGGGAATGAAGGGAACTCGCTCGTGCCTCGCTCAAACAACCTTCATTCTGATCCATTATTTCTTAAAATCAATCTCTATTAAACCAATTATTAATTAGTTAAGATACCTCACAATTAATCATTTACAAATAAATTGAATTCATAAAATGACTATCAAAGAAGCAATTCTAAAAACTTTAGAAGATCTAAAAAATCTAGCAAATAATGTTACCGTTTATGAGCATATTATTAGTAATGGATATTACAAATTCACCCAAGGAAAAACCCCCAAGGCAACAATCTCAGCTCAGCTAGGAAGTTTCATTCGGGATAACGACTCCAGAGTTAAAAGAGTCAAAGGAAAAGGGGCCATCTACTTATATTACCTTTCTAAATATGAAGAACTAATTAACTTTGACGATTTTCCTTTACTAACAGAGGAAACTACAAAAGAAATCAAACAGCCCAATAAAACATACCAAGAAAGAGACTTACATAAATTACTCAGCAGTTACTTAAAAAACCAAAATATATACTCAAAGACAATCTTTCATGAACAATCAACTATGAGTAATGACGGACATCAAAAATGGGTGCACCCAGATATGGTTGGAATTGATTTCATACATTTAACATCAAAAGCAAATCAGGCACTCATGAAGGTCACCAATAACTTAGATACTTTCAAAATATCATCGTATGAACTAAAAAAAGAAATCAATACAGACTACGAATTAAAAAAAACATACTTCCAAGCAGTATCCAATTCAAGTTGGGCTAACTACGGATACCTGGTTGCATTTGATATTAGTAGCAGTCTTATAAATGAAATCGAGAGATTAAACCAATCATTTGGTATTGGGGTTATCGAATTAAAGTCTAATCCGTATGAAAGCAAAATTCTTTTTCCTTCAAAGTACAAAGAGTTAGATTTTAAAACTATCGATAAACTATGCAAAATAAACCCTGCTTTTGAAGACTTTATAGAATTATCAGAAAAGACATTAACGGCATCTGAAAGATATTTAAATTCGATTAAAAACGAATTAGATAGTTTTTGTGACAATTATTTAAAGCTTGATTCAGAGTTCGAAGCATATTGTAAAGATAAACATATACCACTGGATTCCTTTGATGAAGACATTTAATCACTAATTGATCCTTTATGTTGATTAGATAAATTTAATAAAAAGCCCCCTACTTTTAGGCACTTTTTATATTCTAGCGATGTTTTTCAATCCCATTCAACCAAGCTGAGCCACGCAGGGAATTGACGATGAAGGTTTTAGCTGTTTGAGCGCAGCGAGTTCTAAAACCGCGTCAATTTTCGAGTAGTGAGGGAACCGCTTGCGGCTTGTTTGTTGGGCGGCATTTTTTGGGATACGTTTTTTTTGCTGTTGAAAAAAAGGTATCTCGTAGCCAGAAACCGGTATTCGAGGAGATACACCAAGCCTCCAAGCTACGAAAACACCCACTCGTATATACATACATAAGCACACCCCCGTACTTTTAGGCCGTTTTTATAAAAAAGTGCCTATAAGTACGGGTGACTAAATAAACCCAGAAAAGCTAATAGCTAACTATAATCAACCACCTCAACTTCCAGCTCATCAATCATAAAATAGAACCGCCTGCCTGGCTCATAATCGCCATGATTAAACGGTTCGTAACCTTCTTCTTTCACTTTTAATTCGACCTCATCAATACCTGAAACGACTATACCCAAATGGTTCAGGTTATTAATCATCTCTGGATTTCGTGATCTAGTCTCTGTCGCATTTTCGTGGGTATATAAGGCGAGATACGAATCATCACTCCCCACATGCACGGTTCTACCGTTATTTAACGCTTCGCCTGACCATCTTATTTTCCAATTAAATAGACGACAGAAAAGCGCTGCTAGATCGTCAGGATCTTTTACTGTGAAATTTACGTGTTCTAAAGTGGCTGCTTTCATTGTTAACTCCTTATACTTTTTAAGTTATATGTTTGCTTCAATGAACATATTTTAATATCTTAAGTTAACTTGAGATCAAGGGTTAATTTGACTATATTTTAAAGAATGAAAAATGACCCATTAATCAGTATAGGCCTGATTGCCAAACGTACTGGCAGTAGTGTTTCCGCTATCCGCTTCTATGCGACTGAAAACCTGATACCTTTTACCAGAAGTACCAGTGGACACCGGCTTTTCCATCGCTCGGTGATTCGCCGGATTTCTTTTATCCTGATTTCACAAAATCTTGGCTATTCTTTGCAAGAAATAAAACGTGTTTTGGATTCATTACCCAATAATCGCACACCGACAAAAGCAGACTGGGATCGCTTGAGCATGCGTTTCAATAAAGATATCGAATTGAGGATTAGTGAACTTAGAGAATTACAATCAAAATTATCAGGCTGCATCGGCTGCGGTTGCCTGTCGTTAAAAAAATGCCAGCTTTATAACTTAAATGACAATATGGCAGAAAAAGGTTCAGGACCACGCTTTCTAATGGGCGATAAGCCAAAAAGTAGTTGAATTACCCTCTACTTATAATAACGATATTGGAATTTATGCTTTGCAAGCCTGCTTTTAACTCAGATGAAAAAAGCCCCTATAAGTATGGGGGTGTCATTTTCCTACATTTAAAGTGCCTACTCTTAACCACAACAAGTAGCCCAGTGATTTACATATTTTTGATACTTAGAATAATTACTATTAGATATTCGCCAGATTACTAGGGTATTAATACAAATACGCATTAATCAACTACACTTCCATCAATCGGCTTTTGCTAGCCATTAAAATAATTAACCATCAAAATGCAATCACATAGAATTGCACGCAAAATTCAAAGGAGATTACGTGAACAAACTCGACCAATTAAGAGATATGACAGTGGTTGTTGCCGATACTGGCGACTTGGCTGCGATTAAAGAATATAAACCTCAGGATGCGACGACGAATCCATCTTTACTTTTGAAGGTTGCTCAAGATGTAGACTATTCTGATTATATCGATCGGGCCTTAAGTTCAGCTAATGGCTCTGATAGCGCCAGCAAAATAGATGATGCCATGGATAAATTTGGAGTGGCTATAGGTTGTGAGATTTTAAAAGTCATCCCAGGTCGTGTCTCGACTGAAGTTGACGCGCGCCTCTCTTTCGATACTGAAGCGACAATTGCTAAAGCGAGAACGTTGATTAGCTTATACGAAGCACAAGGCGTGTCTAAAGATCGTGTGCTAATAAAAATTGCATCGACTTGGGAAGGCATCCAAGCAGCACGTCAACTCGAACAGGAAGGCATTACCTGTAACTTAACCTTGTTATTTGGTTTTGCTCAGGCGGTTGCTTGCGCAGAGGCAAAGGTATTCTTAATCTCACCGTTTGTTGGTCGTATTCTGGATTGGTATAAAGCGAATGGTGAGCAGCAGGAATTTGCACCAAAAGAAGATCCAGGCGTGGTTTCAGTTACCAAGATTTACAACTATTATAAACAGCATGGCTACAACACGATTGTGATGGGCGCGAGCTTCCGCAACAGTGGTGAGATTGAGGCATTAGCAGGTTGTGATTATTTGACGATTGGCCCTCAATTTCTTGAAGAATTACGCCAAGACGATAGCGTACTAGAAAAGCAACTGGATGCGGAAAATACGGGTGAAGCTCAAGAGAAAATCGAGCTTGATGAGACGGCATTCCGCTGGATGATGAATGCCGATGCAATGGCGACGGAGAAACTAGCTCAAGGTATTCGCGGCTTTGCTGCTGATCAAGATAAATTAGTTGCTTTGTTTGCTGAGCGTATTTAGATAGAACTGTTTTAGATAGTTAATGTAAGTTAAAAAATTTGGGCAGTGTTTCGCACTGCCCAATCCTCATTCTTGTCACCAATTTAAGTCACCCCCGTACTATTAGGCACTTTTTTACAGCTACCCTGATCTGGATATATTCTAAAATCCATAAAATTGCTCAGAATCAGTTATTTACTGGCTCAAGGCCAAATGTTTGTTATTCTTGCACTGCTTATTTATAGTCTTTCTATATAATGTATGAATCAAGTGATATAGAAAAATAAAAAATAACACCGAAGTAACAAAATTGGGGAATTTATGAAATCAAACAATCACGCTAAGCATTGGCTTGTGCGTATAATCTTAACTGGCTTTTTGAGTCATTTCCTTATGGGTTTTGCCATCGCGGCTCCCAATGTTACATCTGTTAGTGCGCTAAAAGGTGATCCTAAAAAAGGCAAAGATGCATATCACACCTGTGCACTCTGCCATACGCCTGAAGGCTGGGGAACTGAAGAGGGTAATTATCCCCAATTATCCGGACAGCACCCAAATGTGCTTATAAAACAATTAATTGATATCAAAATGGGGAATCGTGAGGCACCAACGATGATTCCTTTTTCTGATGATATTTTTGATCAGGGTCATCAAAGCGTGGCTGATGTGGTTAGCTATATAACAACGCTTCCCATGACGCCGAAAAATTCAGTGGGCAACGGTGATAACCTCAAACTGGGAAAGGAGCTTTATACCAAGCAATGTCAAAGTTGCCATGGCGCAAACGCTGAAGGCAATAACGAAAAAAGTTTTCCACTGCTTCAAGGACAGCATTACGAATATACATTTCGACAAATTCTATGGATAAAAGAAGGCCTTCGCAATAACGGTGATGAAAAAATGCGACAAAGCATTGCAGCTTTTTCAGACACTGAAATTCGTGCCGTCGCTGACTATATCTCCAGAATTAAGCCAGATAAAAATAAAGTAGCCGAGAGCACTGATTGGCAAAATCCAGATTTTCATGACGATTTTGTGAGTGTTCCCGCTAACGCTAAAAATAAAAAATAATGGCAAATACAAGGATTGTTATCATGTCAAAATTTCTCAAAATTTTTACTCGCTCGCATATTAATATGTTTGCTACCTTAGCCATAAGTTGCTTACTGTTAGTTACCATCACCAACGTTAACGCTATAGATAATTCAGAAGCAGAGGAAATGCTATTAATCAGCGCTTATGAAGGAGATATTGATAAAGTTAAGGATTTACTCGCCAAAGGTGTCGATGTAAATGCACAGGGTTACAACGATGAGACACCACTACTCGCAGCGGTAAATTCTGGAAAAGTAGATATGACAGCATTATTGCTATCTTACGGTGCTGACATTGAAGCCAGGAACTTTCAAAAATCAACGCCTCTGATCATTGCTGCGCAATATGGTCACGCTGCAATCACCGCGATGTTGATAGAGCTGGGTGCCGATATTTCGGTGCGCGATTACAATGGGTATGATCCTTTGATGATTGCTGCATCGCGAAATCACAATCTGGTTGTTCGCCAACTCATCGCTTTTGGCGCAGATACCACATTACAGAACAATCATGGCAATACGGCTTTAATGTTAGCCATTTATAGCGAGCATCCGGATATCGTTAAAACATTATTGGAAAAAGGCAGTAAAAAACAACTCAGTATTGCGAACAAGGAAGGTTTAACTCCCAAAACGTTTGCGGATGAAACGCATAATGCCAAAATTTCTGCCTTGATCAGTGAATATAGTAAATAGATTTCCGAAATCTTAAATATACCTTCTGAAATAAGGGCATCACTTGCTGTAGAGTGTCTTTTAGAGCCTATTTTAACAAGGCTGGAGAAAAAAGGCCTATATACACGCTAAGTTCTAGTATCTCCTTTCAGTCGAACTAGTACTAAGCTCTGCATAAATGAGTTATCTGTATTAAAACAAAAAACCTCATAAAAGTAAGGGGGTGTCTTAAAAACTGGAATGAATCATAGTTTGCATAAAAAACACTCAGTTATTTACGGATGATTGATTTAACATTTATTCATCAGCTACTTATCCAAAATTTATCTAAGAATTAAAGAACTCTTCTTCTGTCTTCCTGTCTAAACTGTGATAAATTGTCGACTAATAATTTAAAACTGGAGCTCCACGCGTGACCTTAGAAAATTCAAATAACACGCTAAATCAATACCCTGTAGAACAACCTTTTAAATCACCTCTGACACTCACCGCTATTCTGATTCTTTTACCAGCACTAGCGTTATTTTGGTTTTTTGGTGATTCTCAAAGTGTGCCTCGTGCCTTTAAAATATTCTTTGGTAACTGGATATCTCCGATTATTTTGTGGTTTTTTTGTGCCAGCTTTCTGCACCTCTGGTTAAAAAAATCAAAACTTCAAAAAGAACAGCAACGCAGTGTATTGCTCGCGAATAAGCTCGGCTCCAGCATCAACGAAGATGAAACAATTATTGATAATGATGCCAAAAGCCTTCATTTAAAATCACTAAAAATCAGCGAAGATAATGGTATCCCAACCAATAATTTACTTAACACTCGACTCTCTTTATACCTGAATCATAAAGATGATAGCGTTGATGAAACATTTGCCATCAAAGAGCGTGAGTACATGAAGGGGTCTTTCTCGCTTTCTCGCTTTATGGTTTGGGCAATTCCGATTATGGGTTTTATCGGCACAGTCTGGGGAATCAGTAACGGTATTTCACATTTCTCAGATGCCATGACCAGCACTAACTCTGTGACTGATGTATCGGCAATGCTTAAAGAAAATCTACCGTTAGTAACTAGTTCTTTAGCGACCGCATTTGACACCACTTTATTGGCATTACTCTTAAGTATTCCATTGATGATGCTTATGTTAACGCTGGAAAAAACCGAAGAAGCTTATTTGATTGATCTGGATGAACGCTGGTATCACGACATCAAACCACTTCTGACTGATGCTAATGGCAAAACGACTTATAACTCATCTGATGCTGTAAGCATCTCTTCAACTGATTCAAACGCCAGTAATAATGAAAGTAACAATAAGGTCGCAGGTGAAATCAAACTATTAAGCACTCAGATCAAAGCTCTGCAAGAGACCATGGAGGATCTGTACGAAACTATTTTTACCTCTAAAATCACTTCTAAAGCCGATGAAAAAGATGTCAGCAAGTAGACGACTAGAAGTAAAATCAATTACAGGGAAAGATAAGCTGTAATGGCAATGTCTCGCGCTACACGTCTCGCACGCTATCCAAAAGAAGAAAAACTGGAAGTTAGCTTATTTCCGTTTTTAAGTATCTTCTTGTGTGTCATGGGCGTTCTTTCTTTTATCAATGTTCTTAATAGCTTTAGTGCGCCACAAAAAATTGAGCTAACAGCCCAATTAGAACAAGGCTATAAAGTTGCTTACCAGATTTTCAGTTTGCCAGATGGCATCATTAGCGTCCCACCCGTTAAATATTTAGATAAACTAAGAGATGCCGTTGATGGGATTGATAAAGTCGTAATAACAGATATTTTACAACGTCGAGAAGGTGCCATGTTTCGATTAGAAAGGCATAGTGGGCCTGTAATGGGTTTAGCAACGGAACCTGATGTTGATGATATTTTACAAGCCATGCAAGACATTAGAACGCTAAACGAGATTGCCTTAAAAGCCAATTATTTATACGAAGAATTTCTGCTATTTGGCATTTACCCGAATGGTAGCCAGGCATATCAAAAAATTCGTGATGTGATGAGTTTCACTCAGGATGCCGCATCTATTAGCATTGGTTTGGAACCTCTGGATGCGAACTGGACTCTTAACCTTAAGAAAAAAACAAATTAATTTAATAATCCGACTAATATAGAAATACTTTTAACATGCGAAACCTGATCAGCCTAGATTCACTTACAGATATCGTATCCAATTCGGTGGGTATTCTGATCATATTCGCTGTTATTAATCTCATACACGACAACAACAAAACCTTTCAACTTGAAATACCATTAGAACATAGCACTCAGCTTAGTCCTGTATTTTTCATTGCCAAAGACGATCGTATTCTCGCATTGGATACAGACACTATATTCTCCAATGCAACCTTACAGGCAACTAGCGGTGCAGCGGCTAGCAAAAGACTGTTCTCATTAGATTTTCATGATTTATTAGGAAAGATAGACGATGAAAATGGTATCTCGTTTTATGCAAGAGATACGCAGAGTTGGCCTAAATTTAATCAATTACAAAAGCGCAACTCAGAACTACGCAATAGCATAAGCGCTATCGATGGCCAAAAGCAATTCGCCTATTTCTTTGTTTATGACAGTAGCGAAGATGGCAATATCTCGGGAAGTGGCTTTGAAGCATTTCGCGAAGCACGTGAATTCCTCAAAGGTAGAAGCGTAAAATCTGGCTGGCAACCGGTGAACAGCGAAGCGCCTGCTAATATATGCGATAAGCGTTTTAGAGGCGGTTGTCAGTACCTACCCTCTTACCTGGGAGATGGCTGATATGAATAAGAATCAAAGTCATTTTTCACAATTAAAAAAGAGTTGGGGACTAGCGGATGACACTTCGCTGCAAGATCTGCTAAGTCATGCGCAGAATAAGCTAAAAAGTGATCCAGAAAATCCAGAACTGTTATTTAATATCGCAGAGTTGATGCGCCATACCGATCAAACTGAAGAAGCAAAAAAGTATTATCAAAAAAGCATTAAAAGCACGGACAAACGCACCACACAGCGTGGGGAAGCGCTAGAAAGTCGCATAGAAAAAAAACGCGATCATACCAGAGCGAAATTCATCTTTTTAACCTTAACCCCGTTGTTCGCGATTATCATCGGAGCTACATTCCTCTGGAAACAACTCAACAAGCCGGAAGTGCTGCCGGAAGATAGCAATCCAGAAAAATTTGCTTTCACCCAGTGGCTGGCTAAACAGCAGATGGTGCAAATCATGACCACTTTGCAACAAGAAAACCCGGAGCTAACCTTTGATTTCAGCAGGTCATCCGCTTCCGCACAATCTCCAATGGAGTTTATGCAGTCATTAATGCAACCTGATGCACTAGAAAAAATTCGCCGAGACAGAGAAAGAGCGGCTAATAATAAAAGCAATACAGGACCTGGTCGACCCGCATTCCAATGCAGCAAAGAACCTGCTGTTAGTTGTGCAGGTAAAGATATTCCCAGTGCACCGGGAGAAAGACGTGAAGAAGTTGTACAGTTAATGCAGGCCTATAACACGATACTCGACACCGAACTCGATTGCGAAAAGATAGAAAAATCCATCGACACCATTGGCGAGCAACTACAATGGCGGAAGTCTGAAAGACGCATTAAAGCCAATCTTGAAGATTTAGCCGTGGAATGCTTCTACAAGCAAAAGAACTTAGAAAAAACCATTGAGCATTCACGCAAACTACAATGTACTGGCGACGAAGGTTACATCAATAGTGTCTATTGGTTCTTAACTGCAATCAACCATCAAATGGGCGATAAAGCGAGTGCCTTATCATCTTACCAATGCTTTCAAGAGGCAACTGAATACGTGGGAAAACAAGACTTCAGCGCAGCTTATGTGGCATCACGACATCGTGAATCCGGTGCGCTAGCGTGGTTATACTTTGATGATCTTGAAACAGCCACAGCAGAGTTAGAAAAGGGTCGCACTATTCTAAAGAATGCACCAAAACAAACAGCGGCTACCCGTGAAGTGATCTCTGAAATTGATCTTGATTTGCTCGAAACCTACGTTACAGCTAATATTGATCTCGATTCCTTCAACGATTTAATGGAAGAAATCAATTCCAGCGGCTTATTAACTGACGGCTACAAGCAGATCAAAGATACATTGGCGTCAATTTATTATATGCAGAATAAAGACAATGCCAGTTCTATCGTTGCGCTAAATAATCTATCCAGTAGATTTAAATTGATGCCCGAATTTATATGTGGCTGGGACTGGAGTGGTTTCAGAAGAGGTCTTGAAGATTCGATTGCTGATGATGATATCCGCGATCGCGCCAGAAATTTAGTGGATGCCGCAAACTGTTATGTAAAACAAAGCATGCCAGAACGTATTCAGGTCATTAACGAAGTGTCTGGCTGGTTAAATAGACAATGAAATTAATCAAACGAAACATTCTAAATAAGTTAAATCGCTTAAAAAAAGGGCGTATAAGTGGGGGGGTGACCTTTAACAATTACCTTTCTACTTGCAAGCAGGAGCGAATATAAATGCTCAATACAATCATACTAACGCTGATTGAAAGTCAGCCTCATGCTCAAATACAGGCAATGAGCAACGATACCTTTGAAAATCCTGCAACATACAAAGGATGGATTTATCCTTTGCGTTATTTGCTGGCACTGCGTTATCTGAAAGTAAAACAGAGAGTATTAAAAGGTTTTCGTTCACAAAAAATCTATCCAATACAAGACAGTGAATACAAACAGGCTTTGATTGCTCAACTTTCAGGAAAGACTAAATCACCCTCAATTGTTAGCAAGATCAAAAATCCGATCTCAGCATTAGGCTTTAAATCTAAAATCATCTATCCGATTGCACTAATCGGTTTAGCGATTGGTGTATTTGGCTTAAATCAGTGGCATCAACAACGTAAAATCGAAAGTATATTTGCCAATCACCTACCCTACTTTTCTGATTTACTTCACAGAAAACTCATTCTTACTCATAACGATCAACAAAAAGCGCTATCCAATGTAGAAACCTCTATAAAAGAAGTAGAGGAGAAAATACTCACCGATTTACCTGAAAAAAATGGTATTAGGAGTATCGTCGCACAGCAGTTAAGCAGACTGAAAGATTCAGCAAGCACCAGTGAAGAAGTCATGCTCGGATTCAAAGAGGTGAATACGATCTTCGATAAACATAATTTACCCTTTTACTTATCGCCGAAATCATTCTCCATGCCCTGTTCTTCTTTGATTGACGCGCCTGTCGAACAAATGATGATGCTCAAAGAGCTTGAATCATTAATGAGCAATAACAACCCTGAGCTGTGCCGTACCACCATGATGACGGCGTATAAAGTAGATGATCGTAAACAGCTTTTTTATGATACCGATACTGATACGGTAGAACTACCTTTATTCAGAGTTAAGCGTATCGATAAAGTGCCTGCGGTCGATAGTGCGCTTGGCTTGACCTTTAAAGATAGAGGTATTGGTTCGATTATTTTATTAGAGCGTATTGCCAACTTTGCCAAAGAATCTGTATTACCAGCCCTAACCTTTCAGGGCAGAAACTATATCATCCCCTACTGGATGCAAGGCTATTACGAAATTGAAGAGGCGGTTACAAAAGCCTACAAGAAAGATTTAACCGATATTTATCCAGATAAGAAAGATCAACGAAATATTAAGGTTGCGGTTAAAAGTCTGATCAGCGATAAGTTCCGAATGTCTAATGCCAAGATGCAACAGACGCTACAAAGGGAGAACAGTAATAGTGAAACAAGTATTTTTGGTAATGGTTTTGATGCTATTAGCGTCCTTTTAGGAAAGACGGCTGAAACGAATACAAAGCAAAAGAAAAAAATAGCTAGCAAGGAATTCGAGCCTGAAATTCTCCATAAGCTGGATGATGTGCTATTGCCGAGTATTGAATATCACGAGGCCTATCACCAAATAGACAAAAAGGAATGGAATCCCCCTAGATGGTTAAAGACTACCTTCAAAGACAAACTGGATGAGAATGGGATTGACCATACTCTTGAAGAACTCGGTGCTTATCTAGCGCAATTAGCTAATACAGACCAGGGACAAAAGATTTGGTTAAGCAAACTGTTAATCTTTTCATTGAACCCAATGACTAAGGGGCAAGCTGAGTATTATGCTTCCAGTATCATTTTCAACACCATGGAATCTCTATATCTCGGAATTGAAGTTAAACCGGATTACATTGCTACTGTTGATGAAAAGACAGCGATATTTAAAGTACTAACTTCAAAAAATCAAAGTGAAATAAAAGCATTAGCCAAAGCAGCCTATGAAGAACTGTTTAACAGGCCAGTTCCTTCCTTAAGAAGGTAATCAGTTAAATTACCTTTTAGTATTAGCTATAAATTAACTCACTGGGTTTAGTATGATATGTTAGCCGCAGACTTTATTATGCTGTTCTTTGCCATATATTCTTCAACCATCAAACACGACATAAGCTAACTAGAATGACCCAAAGCCGCTACAAAATTGAGTATGTTCAGCCAGAACCCGTTAAAGAGAAAAAATTTAGATTTTTTGGTGTTCTCGGTTATCTTTGGCTAGCTTTGCTTGCATCCGTTTTCACATACGGTTTTGTGTATAAACACATATCTACCGATGAAATTATCTCGTATTTCCAGAACTTTAAAACAGGCGTTGTAAATACGGATATTTCTAGTCTGACAGATAATTCTAACAAGACTGAAGCCATTCTTACTAAAGAAGAAGAAAATATTATTACAGAAGCTGAAACCACCGCACTTAATAAAGCTGAAGACGACAATTTAGAGAATATCGAAGAACCACAAAAACTAGTCAGTGAAGTGATTAATGCTATTGATACCGATGACAATAATGAAAATACTGATAATAATAATGCTGATGAACTGCCAGAAGATATTGTCTTTGAATCAGATTCAATTGATTTTGATTCTAAAATAACAGAATTTCAGCCTGTTTCTATTCAAACTCAAAAACAGGAAACAGAATCGATCGTCAACGAGATTTTCAAACAGCAAGATAATCAAGAGGCCACTGAGACTTCCAGTACTGTTGTCCCTACCCCAGAAACAACAGAAACAACAGAAACAACAGAAACAACAGAAACAACAGAAACAATAAAACAAGCCATCGTTACCATCGAAAGTGAAATTGAAAAAACTGAACCAGCCATTCAAACAGAATCTCCTTCACAAGTAGTTACTATTAAGGAAGAAGTAGCTCAAGATGACAGCGTAAACAATCAACCGTCACCTAAAGAGAAAGAAGTTGAAACTAACTCTATTGCAAAATCTCAAGAAACTGAAATAGATGCGATAACAGCAGCAATTAAAAAACAAGCAGAAGAGAAAGCTGAATCCAAAGAGAATAATCAAGATATTGAAATAGCATCAGAAAAAACACCAGTACTAGAGGCCAAAGCAAAAATAGAAGCTGCTGTAACTGAAAAGAAGAGAGCTGAAGTTGCTGCCTCATCAGAGCTAGCAAAAAAGACTGTCTCAGCACCGAATAAAGATGATCTAAGCTATACAAGCGAAGCAACCAATGACGAAAACAATAAGAAAGTTGATACTGTCTTAGTAGAAAAAATAAAAATCAAAGAAACTAACTCTACAGAAAAAACATCAGATAGCAGTTTGAAAAAACCAGCAAAAGACAATAGTAATACTTCAGCAGTAGATGCAATTATTGCAGCAATGAATGCAGAAAAAACGACTACTGAAAAGCCAACTCAAAGTTCTCAAGAGAAAACACAATCTGAAGTAGATCTTTCACCAAATACAAACGAAAAAATTCAAAGCACAAGTCAGTTAAATAACTAAATTTATTTAACTAAAACTTCATTTATCTCGATTGAAACCTTTTCTCCACTCTTGATCGATCGTTTTTCTGCAAATAGATCACCATTCTGTCCGATTGGCTGGCCGGTTTTTGACACTCTAGCTCCAACAACGACGGTATCAAACGCAGACATTTTTAAATTAGGCATCATTGCCATAGCATCATTCAATGCAACTTCTATGGGCAAGTCTTTAACTTGCTTACGCACTGCGGCTAATGGCATTGGTGGGCCACTCATGGCTTTAGCATAAATAAAGACTAAATCATCTGGAGAGGCTTTGGCTTTGAGTTCATCAGAGAGTGAAACCATGACTTTTATTTCTGCTGCTGGCTTATCATCAGTTGCGACTTGAGTTGCAGAGGGAGTCATTGGTTCAGCTTGAGTATTTTGCTGATCTGTTGGTAATTTACCGCGTGCTTCTGAAATCAAACTATTAAGTTGCACAACCTGTTTTGGTGCTTCCTGAATTAAAGGCAAAACCTTATTCCATTGAGCAATTGCACCTTGGTAGTCACCATTTTGACGCGCCGACATACCCGAAAGCCACAGCGCTGTAACATTCTCTGGTTCTATTTTAAGCGCATCATTAACTAATTTACCTGGCCTTCCGATGAGGCTTCCTTGTTGAGACATTGATAATGAATCAGCCAACGATAACATAACATTCGCCGAATCTGGCATTAGCTTATATGCGCGTTCAAAAGACTTCGCAGCATCAGTGTATCGCTCCAGCACCATGTAGGATCGACCCAACATATACCAGCCTTTTGCATTCTCTGGATTTTTTTCCATTTTTTGCTGAAGGCCTGCAACCATGGTTTCTATATCTGGCGTACCATCCGCATTTTTTGGCACAGCTTTATCTCTTTCTACTCTTACAGCTTCAACTGCATCCACATTTTTAGTAAAAACCATATTCCCTGTCTTGTAGT
This sequence comes from uncultured Cocleimonas sp., assembly GCF_947495625.1. GTDB lineage: Bacteria > Pseudomonadota > Gammaproteobacteria > Thiotrichales > Thiotrichaceae > Cocleimonas. Next base: position 150,296 of record NZ_CANLZW010000003.1, on the reverse strand, counting down.
AAACCGGAAAAGCGATAACTGGAATCAATAATAAAATAAATCCCATGCTTACTAACGAAGACTTAGTCTGACTGTTCTTTCCTTGCGTGGATTCGAATAGCAAATCAGATTGTTTTAAATCATCATACAAAGACTGTTCCAGCTCATCTCTAGTTGATTGATAACTCTCCTCATCTATCTCGGCATTTTCAAAACGACTCTCTAAATCAGCGAGCTGTTCTTGAGCAATGAATATATTTTGTTGCTTGCTTGCATCTTGATCAACATGGTTTTTTCTTAAAGAAGGGAAAACAAATGCAAAAGCGATCAATACTAAAATCGTACAGATTATCCAAAACATCAAACTTATTTCTCTTGGTTGGGTTGTTTAGTGTCTAAGGCTGCACGTACTGACTCGCGTTGCGATTCAGTCAATGCTTCAGACTTTTCGTGTCCCTGCTTTCGTATGAGTTTCACTAACAAAAACAAGCTTAATAATAAAAAGATAGGTGGCCCTATCCAGAGCAATAGAGTTTTAGTTTTAAAAGGTGGTTTGTACAGCACAAAGTCACCATAACGAGCTGTCATATAACTCACTACATCAGCACGAGATTTGCCTTCCTTAATCATCTCGTAAGTCTTCTTGCGCATGTCTGTTGCCAGTTCGGCATTTGACTCCGCTAGATTCTGGTTTTGGCACTTAACACAGCGTAATTCAGCAATAAGCTGGAGATAAAGCTGTTCTTGCTCCTTGCTATCAAACTGATGAAATTCAATCTGAACCGCATGAGATGTAACACCGAACATTACTGTCAGAAATACAAATATTCCTAAATACCGTTTCATCCTGCTTCCGCTCTCAACTTATCTATTAATGGGATCAAAATATCATCCACAGCATCTGGATAGACAGGTCCGGTAAATTTATAACGCACGATACCTTTCTTATCTATGACAAATGTTTCGGGAACACCCACAACACCCCAGTCAATTCCCGCCATGCCTTTTGTGTCAACAGCAACAGCAGTGTAAGGATTACCCAACGTTGCCAGCCACTGAAGTGCATCATCACCATAGTCTTCAGTTCCATAGTCTTTATAATTCAAACCAACGGTAGGGACTTTTTTCTCCGCAATTAAGCGACTCAACACTTTATGTTCTGCTCTACAAGATACACACCATGATGCCCACAGATTTAACACCCAGACTTCACCTTTCATATCACTCACAGAAATAGTTTCGTCAGGCTTGTACATTTTAGGCAGCTTAAATTCTGGTGCTGGCTGACCTATAAATGGTGACGGTATAAGCTTGGGATCATTAGATAGACCGAATAAAAGCAACGCCACTAACGCACCAAATCCAATCAGCGGTACAAAGTATTTCTTACTCATGCAGGTGCGCCCGACGTCTTAGGAGAATTAGTAGAAACAGCAGCAGTACTCAAATCTACATCTTGATCATCAACTACTTTAACTTTTCTTACTCGACGATAACGCTTATCAAATGCAGCTAATAATCCACCTAATCCCATCAAAATAGCGCCCATCCAGATCCACCTTACAAAAGGCTTATGATATATGCGAAAGCTCCAGGCGTTATTACCTAAAGGCTCACCGAGAGCAACGAATAAATCTCTGGTAAAACCAGCATCAATTCCTGCTTCTGTCATAGGCATTTGATCACGACCGTAATCACGCTTTTCAGGATGCATTGCAGAAACTAATTCACCGTCCTTAGTGACATCCATACTCGCTCTATTTGCGACGTAATTATCTACTTTAACGGACTCAACGCCTTTAAAGCTAAAGTTATAACCTGCCATTTCATAGCTTTGCCCAACTTCAAGACGCACATCTTTTTCAGTGTCATATAATGAAACTAAAGTGACACCTATTACCGTCATAGCCATGCCTATGTGAGCAATTACAGAGCCCCAAGTTCCTAACGGTAATTTAAATGGGGAACGACCTAAACTCACAACCCACATTATTGCAGCTAATGAAACCCAGCTTCCGGCAAACAAACCAATCGTGGTTTTGATGTTAAAATCAGACACTGTAACCAAAGGGAGAACGAATGCTGCAATCAAGCTGACAACCAAAGGGATCCAGACTTTCTTTAAAATTCTTTTGGGGTCGTCTTTTTTCCAGCGCAAATAAAATCCAGTGCCCATCACAATAAACAATAAGATGGATAACGGAACCATTACACTATTAAAGTATGGTGGTCCCACCGAGATCTTTCCGGAACCTAAGGCGTCTATAATCAGAGGATAAAGTGTTCCTAACAATACCGTAGCTGTCATTACCACAAGAATTACATTGTTAACTAATAAACCTGCTTCGCGAGACACAATAGAGAATGTGCCCATGGAACGTAACTTATGAGCGCGGAATGCAAATAATAATAATGACGAGCCAATCACTACTAATAAGAAAATAAGTATAAACAGACCACGTTCTGGATCACTAGCAAATGAATGTACGGAAGTGAGTACGCCTGAACGTACCAGGAAAGTCCCTAATAAGCTCAATGAAAAACCCATTATCGATAACAATACTGTCCATGCTTTGAAGCTTGCTCTTTTCTCGGTTACCGCTAAAGAGTGAATCAATGCTGTCGCAATAATCCAAGGCATTAGTGATGCATTTTCAACAGGATCCCAGAACCACCATCCGCCCCAGCCAAGCTCGTAGTATGCCCACCAACTACCTAGTGCGATGCCTAAGGTTAAGAACATCCATGCAATATTTGTCCAAGGTCGAGCCCAACGTGCCCATGCTGCGTCAAGCTTGCCGCCAATCATTGCTGCCATGGCAAAAGAAAATGCAACTGACAATCCAACGTAGCCCATATAAAGCATCGGAGGGTGTATTGCTAAGCCAATATCTTGTAGTAATGGATTGAGCTGTCTGCCTTCAGCTGGAATTTGCAATAATCGTTCAAATGGATTTGAGGTGATAATCACAAACAGCATGAAACCAACACCGATTAACCCCATCACACTTAGTACACGTGATAGCATGATAGCAGGAATACCTTTACTAAAATAAGCGACTGCTGCTCCCCAGCCGGCTAACACTAGCGACCAAAGTAATAACGAACCTTCATGCGCCCCCCATAATGCGGACACTCTGAAAATTGTAGGCATTTGAGAGTTAGAGTTAGTTGCAACGTACTTTACCGAGAAATCATTGGTAAGGAATGCATAAAGCAAACAGAGAAAAGAAATGAACACAAAAAATAGTTGTGCAAATGCTGCGGGCTTTGCTAGCGCCACCCACTGTGACTTACCTGTTAATGATCCCCACATCGGGAATATACCTTGAACTACAGCAACCGATAAACCTAATATAAGTGCAAAATGTCCGATTTCAGGAATCATTAGTAAGTGCCACCTTTTGTTGAGGATGCTGCTTGTGGAGTATGCTCTTTTTCTAGTGTATCTTTGAGTTCTTGAGGCATATATTCCGCATCATGTTTTGCCAGAACTTCATCGGCATAAAACAAACCATCATCAGCCATCTTGCCCCTTGATACCTGACTTTTACCCTCTTTGAATAAATCCGGGAGGATTTTATCTGTAACAACGGTAATTTCATTATCACGGTTATCTCTAACAATAAATCGGGCTTCTAGCTTGGAGTCACTTCTTTCCAGACTACCCTCTTTTACCAGACCACCTAGACGAAACACTTGTCCTTTAGGAACAACGCCATTTAAAACCTCTTCTGGACTATGCAAATACGCCAGATTTCCTTTCATCGCTTTACTGATTAATGCTGACGCTGCGCCAACGCTAACCAACGCAAGTAAAACAAAGGCAAGTCGCTTATTTCTTGGTTTCATAATAAACCTCTAATTCTTTTCGTTATTCAAACGTCTTTCTTCAAGGCGTTTATTTCGTTTAATCTGGGCTATCACTGAGCGTCTTCTAAATACTAATGTCACTGGTTCTAACACCATCAATAAAGCAGCAATTCCCATTGCACTCCAGATATAAGCGCCAAATCCACCCATGTGGAAAAATTCATTCATAAACGATTCCTCTCAGCAACTTATCCAAAATCTACCTTAATTCTATTTTCTAGTTATTAAATTCTTTAAGCTTAGACACCCAAGACGTATTTCGTTCCCGCTCAAGTATAATTGTTCTTACTCTCATTAATATCGTCGCAAAACTATACATCCAAAAACCTAATGTAGTAATTAACATCGCAATCAATATATTAGACTCAACACGTTCGAGTGAAGACTCTTGATGCAAAGAAGCACACTCATTTGGATCTGGACAATTTACTGCGTAGTAAATAATAGGCACTAAAGCCAGACCAACCAAAGCTAATAGAGCAGATGCTTTATCAGATCGTCGTACATCATCAATAGCGGACTGTAATGCGATATACCCAATATAAACAAATAACAGTATCAAAAAGCTGGTTAATTTAGGATCCCAGTCCCACCATGTTCCCCAGCTTGTTTTACCCCATATAGCACCTGTCGCCAAGGCGATAACGGTCATCACTGTTCCTGTAATTGCGGTAGCAGATGCCATCATAAAAGATAAGCGGGTATTAAACACCAAACCCACCATCGCCCACGCTACCATAACCGCGTACAGCCACATTGCCATCCACGCAGAAGCGACATGCACATAGATGATTCGATAATATTGTTTCTGATCGCTCAATACGTCTGCGGTTTTAAAAAAACCCCAGTACAATCCGAGCGCTATTAACGCAATTGCTAAAATCCAGAATAACGGAATCAATTTACCTGCTAGCGGGTAAAAATTCATAGGTGCTGAATATTTGAACCAGTTTATTTTCATATTAAATCGTATCTTCTACCTTGATATTTGTTAATTCTTGCTCATTAATTCGTTAAAACACACAATCTTATCTACATCTTAGCCTTAGTTTCTAAACACACCCCCGACCTTTTAGCCTGTTTTTGATAAGGATCATTAAACTAGCAAACAAAGTGTTTTTAATACCACTACCTATACCAATGTTGCGATTAACTCACTCTATTGAGATTTTTATTGCAGCAGCAGTAGCCCACGGCGAGAAAATAATCGCCAGTAACATAAAGGCAGATAGTAATAAAACATAGGGCTGAATACTTAAACCTTCAACCATACTAGTTGAAATAGCACCGGCACCATATACCAATACAGGTATATACAATGGCAATACCAATAACGACACCAGTACACCACCACCGCGCAAACCTAAGGTTAAAGCTGCGGCAATAGCACCCAACATGCTTAAAACCGGTGTGCCTAATAATAAAACGAGCATCATTACTTTTATCGATTCGAAGGGTAAATGATAGAATAAGCCTACTAACGGTGAAATCAGCACCAGTGGCAGTCCGGTTAATAGCCAATGGGCAATCATTTTAGCCAGAACCACAATCGGTAATGAGACAGGCGTCAGAGTCATTTGTTCCAATGTTCCATCTTCATAGTCATCAGAAAACAGCCTGTCGAGCGCCAATGTCGATGCCAATAGAGCAGCAACCCAGACCACACCGGGTGCAATCTGCTTTAAAAGTTGATCTTCAGTACTAATTCCCAGTGGGAATAAACTGATTACCACAATGAAAAAAAACAGCACGGTAAATATTTCACTTCGGCGACGCATCGCCAAAAGCAAATCACGCTTTAAGATCAATAAGAAAGCACTAAACATGGCTAGTTTTTTCCTTATTGAGTGAAATCCTCACCAACTCACCCGAAGTAAGAGGAACTTCCTGATGCGTGGTTAAGATTACCCCCCCCCCACTTTCGACGTGTTTTGCAATAATGGATTGTAACTGCTCAACTGCAGCCGCATCTAATGCCACAAATGGCTCATCTAAAATCCACAACTTGGCTTTACTCAACAAGAGTTTTGCTAACGCCACTCTGCGCTTCTGTCCTTGAGAAAGGGTTCGCACAGGAAAATCCTCAAATGCGAACAAACCAATAGTATCCAGCGCATCCATCAGCTGTTCTTGGGAAACATTGATTCCTGACATTAAGCAATTGAGTTTTAAGTTTTCATAAGCTGTGAGGTCAGACTTAATTGCATTCTGATGTCCGAGATAAAGCAGCTCTTTACGGAAGGCCTCATCTTGCTTTTTTATTTCAACCCCATCCCACAATATCTCACCTTCATCCGCCAGAAATAATCCGCAAAGGGTTCTAAGCAAGGTCGTTTTACCGCTACCGTTAGTGCCTTCCAGACGCATCAATTGGCTATTCTCTAACTTAAATGATAAGTCTGAGAATAGCTCTCGATCACCTCGGGTACAGGTCAAATTTTTAACTTCTAGCATCATAGCGAGGGAGTTTAGTTAAATTAATGGTCGTGGTCGAGTGGCTTTGTGTCGATCTTGTCACAAACTCCATTATACCTGTATTATGTGCGCTAATTCTTCATGAACTCTCTTTCCTAGATAAAAATCAAACTTATGAGTATTAACGAATTCCCGGCACAACAGCCACAGGAAAAAAAAGGTGGTTGTCTTAAAACTATAGGCATCATGTTCATCACAGTTGTTATATCAATCGTTGCAACTATTTTTGTGTTTAATTATTTAACACAAAAGAAACTCGAACCAGTTGAGCTAAGCCAAAAAGAAGAATCCACATTAAATAAGAAACTTAAACAATTTGGCTTACCGACCTTAGCTTCGAGCTCTACCCAAGAAAACACGGATGATTTAACACCAGAACCTTATTCAGAAGACCCTAGCAAACGTGAGATTTTCTTTAGCGAAAAAGAACTCAATGCAATGCTGGCAAAAAACACAGACCTGGCTGAAAAAATAGCTATTGATCTAGCCGACAACCTAGCTAGCGCAAAAATGCTTATTCCGTTAGACCCTGATTTTCCTTTTTTAGGAGGAAAAACACTAAAATTAAAGGCTGGCGCTGAACTTGCATACGCTAATGGACGACCAATTGTCATCTTGAAAGGCGTGAGTGTTTGGGGAGTCCCTGTTCCTAACGCCTGGTTAGGTAATTTAAAGAACGTTGATCTCGTCAAAGAATTTGGTGGCGATGAAGGTTTCTGGAAATCTTTTGCTGATGGTGTTGAAAATATATCGGTTGCCGAAGGTCAATTAAAAATAAAATTAAAGGAATAGAATCCTTTAAATCAAAATAAGGAAAATAAAAATGGAAGGGCTTTTTACTTTAGAAAATCTATTTACACTAGGCATGCTAGTCATGCTTCAGGCTGTTCTAGGTTTCGATAACCTTTTATATATTTCACTAGAATCACAACGAGTAGAGAAATCTAAACAATCAAAAGTACGCAAATGGGGCATTGGGCTAGCCGTTTTATTACGTATTGTCTTGTTGTTTGCATTGTTGAAAGTCCTCAGCCTATTTACCAATGAATTATTCTCTTTAGATATCAAAGGCATTATTCAAGGGACATTCAATCTCAAGAGCATTGTCGTTTTGATAGGTGGCGTATTCTTAATCTACACCGCGCTTAAAGAAATTACTCACATGATGATGCTTGAAGAAGATGCAAATAAAGAACGTAAGCCTGCATCTGTAGCAATGGTTCTGTTTTCAATTGTTATAATGAATGCGATTTTCTCTTTCGATTCTATATTGAGCGCTATGGCACTCACTAAAAACTTCGTAATTATGGCAACCGCTATTGTAATCGGTGGAATTATGATGATTGTGCTCGCCGATAAAGTAACCGAATTTTTAAAGAAGAACAGAATGTACGAAGTAGTGGGCTTATTCATACTGTTTTTAGTCGGAGCAATGCTATTGTCAGAAGGCGCGCACGATGCTCACCTCAAGCTATTTGATACTGAAATCACACCGATGAGTAAAGCGACTTTCTACCTCATAATCTTTGTAATGGTAATCGTCGAAATTGTCCAATCTCGTTATCAAAAGCGTTTACTTTCATTAAAAGTAGATCCAATAAAGAAATCCTAAGTGCGACAAGACAAAAATGCCTAATTTAATATTAATAAATAGGCATTTTTGTTGTAAACTGTTTGAAACAGTTGCACCCAAGAATGCTGACTACACAAACCCAAGAATTTCATAATAAGTCAAAAGCATTCCTCTGAGGCTAAAACACAAGGGAAGTGAGTATGAAGAAGAGCGCCATCAAGAGCTTGGCTTATCTGTCTATTATTTTAATGGTTTTTGATGTAAGTGCTGTAGGCCTTCAAGAATATCTCCAAAATGGTGAAGCAGGTACAGAAATCGTTACACAATCTCCTGCCCTTTCCTCAGTAAACGAAGCAACTAGCCAGTTGACTCACATTATCGAACTCGTTGTAGCAGGAATCGTCGCAGCCGCACTTATCATTTCTGTTCTAGTACTCTTTTTAGGTAGATGGTTAGCCAGTAGAGAAAAGAAAATTATTAAAGAAATACGAATTGAAGCAGAAAAAGATAAGGAAAATATTACTTCTGCTGCTACAACAATCAGAGAACAAGAAAAAGAATCAACTAAACTGGTTCACGAAATCAGATCTCAAGCCTCTGAAATCAGCACCCAACGCGAAGAAAATATTCAATATACCGAAAGCATAGCCTCGACATCTGAAAAAGTTAAAGCGCAGGAAAAAGAACTACTTCAAGTCACAGACCATGTTAGCAACCGCATGGATGACATTCAGGCATATTGGGATGATCAGCTTAAAAGTACGGTAGAAATCATTGGTCAAGTACAAGAAAGATTAGATAAAAACCTGATTTTGGTAGATGACGATTTAGGAAAAATACACCACCAGAAAAAGCTCTCACAGGAACTATTGCAAGATTTCTTGAATAAACACAATGAGCAGAGCACTGCCTTAGACAATAATTCTGAAATTTCTGATCAAGTAAATGCGAACTTAAAACAAACCCTAAAAGAGTCGCAAAAACTGATTGATGTTCTACTAAAACATCAAAAAGAAGCAGAGAAGTCACTTAAAAGTTATAACGACAAGTTAAATACTTTTGAAGAACAAGCTTACGAGCAATTCGATACCAGCTTCCAGGTTGCGGATCTCGCTAGGCAAGAGCTTAACGCTAACATCGATGAGAGCCGTAAGCATGTAGAGACCATGCGTAGACACGAGCAACAAAGTCATGGCATTAGCGCTCAAACAATGAAACATCTGGAAAGTCTGGATTATTCTAAAATTGTAAAAATCTCGAACACCTTAGATTCTACTCAAGATATGTTTGATGATATCCACAATAAAGTAGAAGAAACCCGTTATATGCTCGATGAGCTCAAAGAAATTGAGAATGACGTTAAAAGAACGGCTAATCAGGTTGAAAACGTAGTCAAAGAACAAAAACTTTTAGACTCTACGGAAACAGAACTATCTGTTGATGACTTAGCTATTGATGAAGAAACTATCACTGAGGAAGTACTCTCTGTTGATGTTTCAGAATCACCGAATGCAAAAGTTAAAGACTCAGGAAATACTACGATTAAGATAGAAGATTACAAAATGGCAAGTGAAGATGACCAGCCAACTCCTTTATCGTTTTTCAGAAATATAAAACAACAAGAAAAATAAAATGAGCCATCCTTGGCTCCCAGCTGTTGTATCCCTTACGATATGATATTAGTCGACCAATTGATCTCATAACATTCAGAGCCATTCCGTGGCTCCCAACTGGTATATCCTATTTAATTTTCAAATGGATTAAATGAAATTGCTACATCGCTGTAACGTGGAAGGAATATACCAGCACATTTTCTAAACTAAAATACCTCAAATCACCAACGGTTAATTCAACGCGATAAGGTAACAAGCGGTAAATCTAGTGGGACAAAAGAAAGTCAGCCTTAAGGCAATAAATTATTTTCAACAACATTAAAACAACTGCTAAGCATCAACCTTAACACCAGTCTCAATATAATTTCCTTGCTCAAAGATCGTTTGAAGCAGACCATGATTTAATCGATGCGCGGGACTGTTAGCGGTAATTTTGCCTTGAATGATTCCGCCTGAAAGCATCAAATCTCCAACCATATCTAATGCTCTGTGGAAAATAAGCTCATTCTCCATACGCAGGCCGCCTTTGTTAATCGCCTTATCTTTAACGATTACGACTGCGGTTTTAGTATTGGCACCAAGGCACACCGGATCTTTTTGAAAACGCGTTAACTGCGCCAATAAGCCATTTTTGAGTCTACCAAACGTTCTGGCCGAGGCAATTTCTTGTTTAAATGATGCTGGCGTGACTTCACCACTCCAATGCAGTCGGCCGAAATTTGTCAAAGAAATAGCTAAATCTAAATACAGGGAATCTGCTGGCTCAATTCTTACATAGCGCTTCCCTTCCACATATTCAGCTTTCTCAGTTACCTGAAAAATTTTTTGCGACTCATGCTGCTGGATTAATCCGGTTTTATCAATACTGTCGATAAAAGGTTTGGCACTGCCATCCATAATGGGAATTTCTTTTCCCTCTACTTCAACGATGACATTGCTAATACCACAGGCATAAAGTGCTGCCATTAAATGCTCTACGGTTCTAACTTGCTCACCCGTTTCTGACACGAGACACGTACATAAAGGAAGGTTTTTGGTATTCTGCCAATGTGCAGGAATATCTATATTGACCCCTTTCCTTTTGATTACACGGAAAATAATGCCCGTATTCACTGGCGCTGGTAGCAAGGTGATTTTATGGCGCTTAGCAGTATGTAAACCTGCCCCTTTGAAACTTAAGGGTGCAGCAATCGTGGCTTGTGAATAATCAATCATGACCATCTTCGCCTTGAGTATCTCTTTGCAGATTCCACATTTCAGAATATCTACCCTGTTGTTCTAGCAATACCTGATGAGATCCACGTTCAATAATTTTACCTGCTTCCATAACCAGTATCATATCAGCATCTACGATGGTGGATAATCGATGCGCAATGATCAAAGTAGTAGTCTGTGAAGAGATTTTACCCAGCGTTTTTTGTATGGCTTGCTCCGTCGCCGAATCCAGTGATGAGGTTGCTTCGTCAAATAGTAAAATTGGAGGCTTCTTCAGAATCGTTCTGGCAATCGCAACCCGTTGCTTTTCCCCACCAGAAAGCTTTAGCCCTCTCTCTCCTACGACACTATCCCAACCATCAGGAAGTCCTTCTATGAAGTCGTAAATATGTGCCATTTTAGCGGCATTTTCGACTTCTTCTTTGGTAGCATCTAAATTTCCATATTGAATATTGTAGTAAATACTTTCGTTAAATAGCACAGTATCCTGCGGCACGATACCAATCGATTCACGTAAGCTGTCCTGTGTACACTCTTTTATATCCTGACCATCAATGAGAATGCGACCTTGATTCACATCGTAAAAGCGAAATAGAAGGCGCACCAGAGTTGATTTTCCGCCACCACTAAAACCGACAACTGCAACTGTCTTCCCAGCAGGAATGGTGAAGTTCACACCATGCAAAATTTCCCTTTTTTTATCATAAGCAAAAGAAACACCCTCAAATTTCACTTCACCTTTGCTTACCTTGATGTCAGTAGCATTTTCGACATCTTGTATTTCAGGCTTTTTCTTCAACAGCTTAAACACCAAATCCATATCGGCTAAGGTGTATTTGATTTGTCGATAGATGATTCCCAATGCATTTAAAGGAATAAAAAGCTGCAACATAAAGGCATTAACCATTACCAGGTCACCAATACTCATGGTGCCTTCGACAACACCATTAGCAGCCAGGAACATAATAATCGTCACACCGACTGCGATAATCGCGCCCTGACCAAAATTAAGCATCGACATGGTTGACTGGCTTTTTACCGCAACATTTTCCCATTTTTCAAGGATTTCATCGTAACGGTCCTGCTCCAACCGCTCATTATTAAAGTACTTAACTGTTTCGTAATTAATCAGGCTATCGAATGCATGTGTATTGGCTTGTGAATCGAGTCGATTCATATCATGACGATAGTGCATTCGCCATTCTGTAACCATTAAAGTAAAAGCCACATAAAAAAGAACGGTACCAAAGGTGACTAAAGCAAATATGATTGCGTAGTTGGATAGAAGAATAAAAGCAACGAGGGAAAACTCAACGAATATGGGAATGGTGCTGAACACCAGAAAATTCATTAAGGTCGCTACTGAACGAGTACCCCTTTCCAGATCTCTACTGATTGCACCGGTTTTACGTTGCAAATGAAAACGTAATGACAATTTATGAAGATGCTGCATGACACGTTTGGATAATTCCCGCATCGCATGATAGCGGACGCGCGCAAACACGGTATCACGCAATTCATTAAATAAGGAAGTAAGTAACCTAAAAGCACCATAGGCAAGTAGCAAAGCCACCGGAAGTACTAACACCTGACTTTCTTTACCGTCAAATTTATCAATAATATCTTTTAATACGAGCGGCACAGAGACCGTCGAGACTTTAGATATCACCAGACAAAGTAATGCTAATAGCGCTCTGCCTCTATATGCACTGAGATACGGTAAGAGATGACGCAAGTTTTGAAGATCACGGCGATTACCATGAATTTCGTTGCCGGTAGGGATGGAATGCAAAGTCAGACCAAATATTACAAAAGTAAAATTATGCCTTAATTCGTATCAAACGCATATTTGTTTAATGGATTGTTTGATTTAAGAAAAAATCAGAGAAAAACCTCAGGTATTGCACGTTAATAATTCCAGAATAAGCAAAGGGGTTCAAATGAACCCCTTAACTTAAATACCGGTAGATTATGCAACACATCTAGTCACCCCCCACCTTTCAGAGGTTTTTTAGTATTACAACTGAGTCATAGAACTGCATCTTCGGGGTACATCTTATCCACAGAACCTACTATCAATGGATCAGGCGCATAAACTACCGATGTATCTTTATTATCGTAATCCAGATTATGTAAAAAGTGACGAATACACGATAATCGAGCGCGCTTTTTATCATCAGATTTTACTACTATCCACGGCGCATCAGCTGTATCGGTGTTGAAGAACATCGATTTTTTAGCTTCAGTATAATCTTCCCATTTATCTAATGACTCGACGTCTACAGGGCTTAATTTCCACTGTTTAACTGGGTCATGCTTGCGTGAATGAAAACGTCTTAATTGCTCTTGACGGGTTACCGAGAACCAGTACTTGAACATGATAGTGTCAGAATTGACCAACATACGCTCAAACATTGGACACTGGCGCATAAACTCAAGGTGATCATGGCGACTACAGAAACCCATCACGATCTCAACACCGGCACGGTTATACCAGGAACGGTCAAATAAAATCATCTCGCCTTTGGTTGGCAGATGATTCACATAACGCTGAAAATACCATTCGCCTAACTCACGCTCAGTAGGCTTTTCTAAAGCAACCACTCGGGCAATACGAGGATTTAAATGTTCAGTAAAACGCTTAATCGTTCCACCTTTACCGGCTGCATCACGACCTTCAAAAATCGTAACAATCTTTTTATTCGCGTCTTTAAGCCATTTCTGAACCTTCAATAACTCGACCTGCAACAGACGCTTTTCTTTTTCGTAATCCGAGGTTTTCATTTTTTCCGAATAAGGATAATCACCAGCCGCACAACTGATTTTCAGTAAATCACCGCCTTTAGTAAAGGTTTTTGAATTCATTACCTTGTCAGAATCGGTTAGCTCTACCAAAGCATCTGTGGCCTGCTGCTTAGTCATCGGCTTATCTGCCACTTTTACTGGAGCCTTTTGGCTGGCTTCTTTTAACGGTTTTTTTGCTATTGGCATATGCTCTCCTTAATGCGATTAATGTTGTTCTACTTATTGATTGTAAGTGTATACCAGAGAATCCCTATTCTGTATGATCTACGTCAATATGACTGAAAGAATACAAAAGATACTCTCACGTGCAGGCTACGGCTCACGTAGAGAAATAGAACGCTGGGTAAAAGCCGGTGAAGTAATGGTGAATGGCGTTAAGGCGGAGGTTGGTCAAGCTATTAGCGAAACCGATAAAGTTGTTTTGCGCGGACAAATATTGAAGCTATCCAACAAGCTCAATGCCAAGCCTCAAGTGCTGCTTTACCACAAGAAAAATGGCGAGATCAGCTCACGTAAAGATCCCGAGGGTCGACCTACCGTTTTTGACAACCTTCCTCCATTAAGTAGTGGTCGATGGATTCAGGTTGGACGATTAGATATCAATACTGATGGACTGTTACTATTTACTACAGATGGTGAATTAGCTAATCGCTTGATGCACCCTTCCTACGAAATAGAGCGCGAATATGCGGCGCGTATTTTGGGCGAAGTGACTGATGAGCATATCGACAACTTACTCAAAGGTGTTGAGCTAGAAGATGGCAAAGGTAAATTCAACACCGTCAAGTTTGCAGGTGGAGAAGGCGTTAACAAGTGGTATCACGTTACACTCAATGAAGGTCGAAATCGTGAAGTACGCCGCCTTTGGGAGTCTCAAGACTTAGTCGTGAGTCGTCTACGCCGTATCCGTTACGGCAATGTAGAACTTCATAGATCGTTACGACCAGGGGCATTCGAAGAGATGGATGTAAAATCCATGCGAAGCCTTTATGAAACAGTGAATATGGAACTAGACGAAGAAAACTTCTTATCTAAAAGCGAATACAAAAGCAGAGCCGATAGAAACAAAGCATTTAAGTACGGCAAGAGTAAAAGTAAGAAAAGATAATAAACACTAACTTATCTTAGTCACCCTCCACCTTTAAGGCACTTTTTTATAAAAAAGCGCCTTAAAGGTGGAGGGTGACTATATTTATTTTTATTTACTATGTAATAGCTTATCGCGTTTATCTAATACCCAAACATTCAACAAACTTCCAAAGAACAAGCACAAGCTCAATCCAAGCATCCAGTAACCGTAAACCTTCTCTTCTGCGGAATACATATACCAAATCCCGATGAGTATGTAGATAAACGATATCAACATTACAATGATAAACGTATCTCGATTACCTCGTAACACTCCACGCACAAAGAATAATAACGGAGCCACAAAAACCGTGATTTCTATTGAACGAGGAAATTCTTGTACAGGAGACAGCCATCCGTTCCAGATCACGATCAGGATGACCAAACCTAGAATACCTAAACCGGCTAAAGCTCTGTAAAAAACTGTGATATCCATGTTATTTTTTAGCCTTAGTCATAAACATTAACAGTGAAACAAGCATTTACAGCACCACTGCTAATTTAGCCAGTCGCTTGCCCAACGCCAGGCACAATGCTTTTTCTTCTTCGCTTAAAGGCAAATCACTGTTTGCACCAGCAAGATGCGATGGTCCATATGGTGTTCCACCCGTTTGAGTCGTCAACAGCTCCGATTCTGTATACGGCAAACCGCTGATTAACATGCCATGATGCAATAAAGGGATCATCATACTCAGCAAAGTTGATTCCTGACCACCATGAATACTGGATGTCGAGGTAAAAACGCCCGCAGGTTTTCCAACCAATGAACCAGACAGCCAGTGACCGCTGGTTTTTTCTAAAAAGTATTTAAGTGGAGCAGCCATATTGCCAAAACGAGTTGGACTACCTAGCGCTAAGGCATCACACACTTTTAATTCATCGAGTGATACATAAGGCGCACCCGAATCAGGAACGGCTGGCTCTGTCGCTTCAGTGACTTCAGAAACCTCTGGAACAGTTCGAAGTATGGATTCAACACCTTCAACGCCTTCTGCTCCGCGCGCTATCAACCTTGCCATTTCAGCGGTTGCACCGCTACGTGAGTAATATAAAACTAGAACCTGTTTCATTGCTGCCTTCGATTAGGATTAGGAATAGAGCTAGGGGTATATTCAACAAAATGAGATAAATATACGATTACAAAATATCAATGATATTTTCTATAGGACGGCCAATCGCCGCCTTTCCATCCTTAATCACAATCGGACGTTCAATCAAAATCGGGTTGTTTACCATCGCGTCTATCAATTGCTCTCTCGTTAGGCTTTCATCAGCGAGATTATTATCTTTGTAAGCCTGTTCGCCTTTACGCATCAACTCGCGAGGCTCAAGACCCAGCATATCTAAAATCTCAGATATTGCATCACTATCAGGTGGCGTATCTAAATACTTAACGACATTTGCTTCAATGCCTTTATCGCTAAGTAGTTCCATTGCCGCACGAGATTTAGAACATCGTGGATTGTGATAAATTGTAGTTGAGTCTGTCATAGCATCCTTTTTAAAAATTTATTCAATAAGATTTCCGTGACTAGTGTATCCAAGCGAAATCTAAACACAAATTGTTTTTAGTCTCTTTGCACGCATCCCTTTTCTACATCACTAAAATCGAAGTACTTCCACACAACAGAACATGACCATACAAAATAGCAATAAAAAGTGCCTTGCTCTGCATAAATTCTATTTACGTTTTTAAATAACAAAAACGTAATATCATTCAAAGTAGGGGGGTGACTTTCTCTTTTATAATTTGCTTATTACTTGAATTCAAAAGAAAAATAAGTGAGGATTCTACTCTATGAAAAAACCAATAATATTATGGGCTGCACTCAGTATTCTTCCTTTCTTTTCCGGCCAGGGCTTAGAAAAAGTCAAAGATTTCTCCTTTAATGATATCGAAGGTAAAAGCCATAATTTCAGTGACTATCAGGGAAAGTGGGTACTTGTGAATTATTGGGCAACGTATTGCCCGCCTTGTCATGCAGAAATTCCAGACATTGAACGTTTCGCTCAAGATAACAAAGATGATTTTATCGTTTTAGGCATGGATGCTGGCGGCAGCCAGATCAATGAGATCCTTTCCTTTAAAGAACAACTTAATATTAGCTATGATTTGATTCCAATGCAGCAAAGCACCATGCTCTCATTTGGTACCATAGTTGGTATTCCGACAAGCTATATCGTAAACCCAAAAGGAGAAATCGTTGATAAGTATGTGGGGATCATCACTTATGACGACCTTGATTTTCACATAAATCCGCCGATTTATAAAAGTGCGAGCGCGAATAAAAACCCAATTGAAGAAAGCTTTGATTCAATTACACCAAATCAATAAAAATCCAAAAAAAACAATACCACTTATAACAAAAAAAGCCCTCAGAAGAGGGCTTTTTTTGTTATCTATAAACACTTATTAGCGTTTAGCTTAACTTCCGTTATTACTTCAAACGGATAGTTTGGCCTGGGCTAATATTGTATGGAGGCTGTAAGTTATTAATACTGATAATATCTTTCCAATACACACCTGTTTGACGCATGATTTCAAATACTGTGTCGCCCTTCTTTACTACGTAGCTACTTCCACCTGAACTAGATGAAGCGGCCGCAGTATTTGTAGTCGCAGCGCTTCCACCAGCATAAGTTGTTGGCGCATATGGCTTATACGTTTTCTGCTGGTAGCTTCCTGTGTAAATACTCTTATTACTAGCTGTTACGTTAGTATTTGCTGCTGGAGCAGTAGTTTGTCCGCCAGATGCAGAACTGTAATCGTAATACTGCGTATTAGAAGAGTCGGTACCATAACCTGCATAGTTAGTGTTTTGCTGTGGTTGAGCTGCTGGCTGCTGCGTTCTGTTGCGCGCCGCTGCTTGTTCACGATTCCACTTATCAACGTAGTATTGCTGATTATGTGTTGATGCCTGAGCTCTTGGTTGTGGTGCCGGTGCAGCAGGCTTTGCAGGCTTATAGGTATAAGTTGCTGGAGCCTTTGGCTGTGTTGTTGCTGTTGCACCGCATGGCGCACACGTTGCAGATGTATTTGCGCGTTGTTGTCCACCGCCACGTACTTGTCCACCACCAGCTACCTGGTTGGCACGTGTACGTTGTCCGTAACCGCGAGTTTCGCCAGATGTTGAATATCCGCCACTTCCAGCAGTAGATCCAGTGTCATACCCAGCTTGAGATGCACCCCTATAACTACTACAGCCCGATGCCATTACAGCAACTAGTGAAGCAACTGCTACTAGTTTAATTTTACTGTTCATAAAAAATACCTTCGATTTCTATTTTAATTGATAGATTCCCACAACTATTACTAACAACCCTACTGTTAGCCAGCCCAGCCACTCGATGTATTTAACAATGAGTGGTTCCATGCGAGGTCCTGCTTTAGCAACTAACAACGCGACTAAAAAGAAGCGTGCCCCTCTTCCGATTACAGATGCAATCACAAAAGGTAAAACTGCCATCGACAAAAGTCCTGCACTAATTGTGAAAAGTTTATAAGGTATTGGCGAGAAGCCAGCGACAAGAATTGCCCAGATGCCCCAACGATCGAACAAGGATTTAACCTGCTCAAACTTATGCCCATAACCCCAATTTTCTATGAGCGGTCCCAACCACTCATAAGCCCATGTACCCAGAAAATAGCCAGCTATTCCACCGAGCACTGATGTAAATGTCGTCCATAATGCTAAACGCCACCATTCCGCAGGTTTTGAAAGCGTCATGGGGATCAACATTATATCTGGAGGAGGTAACGGCAGTAACGCCGATTCTAGAAAGCTAACTACCCCCAGATAGTTTTTCGCATACTTATGCTGCGAATATTCAATTACTTTGTTATATATATTCGAAAACAGGTTCATTTTAAAGGATTTTTTTAGTTTTTTGTAATATTTCTTGAAATTAGCCCTAATAACAGCACTAACCGCCCGTCGCTAACCTTCAAACTGTTAACCACCTACTAATGGAACAAAAATTACCGACTCATGATTTTCAACGGAATAATTTGTTTCATTGTTACGGGTCACTACCTGCAATTTTTGTTCACTATTTTGTGCCCCAACAGGAATAATCATGCGCCCACCAATTTTCAACTGCTGTATTAACGCAGAAGGAATCTCATCTGGTGCGGCTGTTACCATAATCGCATCATAAGGCGCGGCTTCTTCCCATCCCCAGCTTCCATCACCCAAATGCGTACGGATGTTTCGATAGCCTAACTTGTATAGTAAGTCTCTGGCACTGCGATGAAGTTCAGAAATAACTTCCACAGTATGCAAGTTTTTTACCAAACCACCCAAAACAGCCGCTTGATAGCCTGACCCCGTTCCCACTTCCAAGACGTTATCTAGGGATTCAGATTCCAGAATTAACTCAGTCATGCGCGCAACAATAAAAGGTTGCGATATGGTTTGACCGTGTCCAATGGGAAATGATGCATCCTCATAAGACCGACTCGCCATCGCCTCATCCACAAACAAATGCCGCGGCACAAGACGCATTACGCGTAGTACATCAGGATTAACAATTCCTTTCTCTTGCAATCGATCTATTAATCGATCACGGGTGCGTTGTGATGTCATACCAACGCCCTGAATATCTAGCTCATTGATTTTGTCACCCCCCCACTTTGGAGCCATTTTTGCATATCATCGATAGCAGAATAGCGAGTTAGGTCTATATGTATTGGGGTTACAGAAACATAACCTTGTTGAACCGCATGAAAATCTGTTCCTTCTCCGGCATCCGCTTCTGTACCGACAGGACCTATCCAGAATATCTCTCGACCTCTCGGATCTTCAGATTTAATCACAGGTTCGGCTTTATGGCGTTTACCAAGACGTGTCGCCTTAAAACCTTTGATTTCATTCCATGGTAAATCAGGCACGTTTACATTGAGTATACTCGCCGCATTATCTGAGTCACTTAATGTCAGCGATGGCATATCTTTTAATAATTGAATAACCGCTTGAATCGCAGAATCATAATGCTGAGCCTTATAATTACCCATCGACACTGCAATAGACGGTAGCCCTAAATTACGTCCTTCCATTGCTGCTGCAACTGTTCCTGAATAAATAACATCATCCCCCATATTGGGACCCGAATTTATACCCGAGATTACGATATCAGGTTCTTTATCAGGATAAAGACCAGTCAATGCCAGATGGACACAATCGGTAGGTGTACCGTTGATGCTATAAAAGTTCTCGCCACGTTCTGTCAGGCGAAGCGGTGATTCTAATGAGAGTGAATTACTTGCGCCACTGCGATCTCTATCGGGTGCAATTGTCAGCACATCAGCAATTTCTGATAACTTATCACGCAACAAATTTATCCCGGGCGCGATAAAGCCGTCATCATTACTTAACAGTATTTCCATAAAATTCCCATAAAACACTCACAAAATGATAGTCTTAGTCATTGATAATAACCATCTATAGCCATCACTACTAACCGTGTCTAATTTTGATAAAAAAACACTAAAAGACCTTAAAAAGCAACTATCTGCGAAGCAGCTAGCCGAAAAGCAGGCTACACAAAAGATCGTTAAACAACAAGCAGAAGATCAATACGATCAAAATTTCTTTGCTGAAGCGATGCAAGGCGTAACACCACTCGCAGATGATAAAGCTTATCATGAAGCTGAAAAGCCAAAAGCAAAAATACGCCCAGCGGATGAAGACTTCGAAGATCTCTTTATCCACGATCCTCTTTCAGACGAACTTGAAGTGGAAGACGTTCAAATAGAGGGGGTTCTAAGCTTTTGTAGAGAAGGTATACAGAACAACGTATTCAAAAAACTACGCAGTGGAAATTACCGTATTTCTGATGAGTTAGATCTGCATGGCGCTAGTATCAAGCAAGCCAAAATGATTCTGGTTTACTATCTACAGGAAGCCGTTCAGTTCGAAAGTTGCTGTATTCGTATAGTACATGGAAAGGGCAATCGGTCAGGGGATAAAAAACCTGTTTTAAAAACTCAGGTGAATCATTGGTTGAGTGAACACGAGAGAGTACTCGCATTTCATTCCTGTAAACCTAAAGATGGCGGAACTGGTGCAGTTTACGTCTTGTTAAAACGATAACCCTTCAAACATTCATGCTTAAATAATCTTAAGGTCACCCCCCTACTTTGGGGCCTTTTTTTATCATAGCGAATAATCACCACAAAAAAACAATAAAAAAAGGACGCCTAGGCGTCCTTTTTCAATCAAATAATAAAAATCATTTCAGATTATCATTTCACTTCATCAGTCGTGTTATCCAAATCAAATGGATCTGCTTTGATGTTGTCATGCGGATGAGCTATATTTCTAGCTTGTTGTCCTGCAACAACTTTCTTATTCAGTCTACGATATAAGAACCAGTCAACACTTAGGAAGCGACCTGCTCCCATGAAGAATAAAGTGAGTAGCATCAAGAAGTAAACAACTGTCTTGCTGAAGTCCGAACTACTCATATCAGTATAACCATGAGTCATTAGCATTTCTTTTAGCGTAGCTACAATATCCTGACCATTGAGTGCCATAATTGCGGTAAGGACAATTAAAGCCAGTAACGGAATTGATACCCAGCGAACGGCAAAACCAATCAATAATAAGAATGCACCGATGATTTCTAACCAACCAATTGAGCTGGTCAAAACACCTGATAGAGCGTCTCCAATAAAAGGCACTTGCGCCAAACCTGCTGATGTTGCTTGAAATACAGGATTGTCCGTATTGAACCAAGTTAATGGGTTATACCAAACAGTATTGTCTGCGGTAAACAAACCCAACTTTCTGCTACCCGACACCCATAGCAATGGCGCCAAGAATAATCGAAGTAGTAATGGGGGTAAAAAATCTAAGCCTCGCAGCCATCCAAAGCTGAAAAAACCGAGTAAAAACTTAGTCATAGAAGACACTCTCCTTATAAGGTAATTGTGTCTATTTGACTGTTTTCTACTCGGTATTGCAAGCTAAATCTATGATGATTTTTAAGCCAACACTTAGGGATTTAACTAGTAAAGCGTTGAATTATCTCCAGAAAGGTGTGTTAATTTCGCAATCAACATCGGCACGATTTAGACCAATATCTTCCAGCATTCTGTCATCAAGCTTTGCTAATTGTTTACGTTGTTGAAAACGCTGATTCCAAATGGCAAGTGTCTTAAATAAATTCTTTGAAGGTTCTATTACAGCTTCTTCACAGCTGGGTAGACACTGCGATAGATGATTATTATGATTTGCCTGTGTGTATACAGTCATGACATGTCTCCTTATATTTGTAATGCACTTTTAAGCAATCTTGTTTATAAATGGAGACCCTGCAAGCAAGGTCTCCGTTATGATTTACCCCCTACAGGTAAGACCATGAATGTATTTAACGCTTCAGCGAAAAAACTATCCAATCGTTTAATCAAAACCCTGCCATCAGGATTTCAGATTGTGCTTTTATCATTATGTATTTTTAATCATTATTAGAATTGCTCATCATTAGAATTGTTCATCGCTCAAAATAATGACATCATCTTTCACATGGAACTCTACCAACTCAGAACTTTTGTCACCGTTGCTGATACTGGCAATCTCACACAGGCAGCCGAACGCCTTTTTACTAGTCAGCCTGCTGTCAGTGCGCATATAAAAGCACTGGAAGAAGAGCTTGAAGTCAAACTCTTTGATCGAACCCCGAAAGGTATGCGACTTACAGAGAGCGGGACGTCGCTACGAGATAAAGCACAATTAGTGATTAATGCAGGCAACGAGTTAAAGCTGGCAGCAAAAACACTTCAGGGAGAAATTACGGGGCAAGCCAAGGTAGGATTAAACACGGATGCCGAATACCTGCTTCTTGCCAAATGGCACAACGCATTGATGTCAGAGTACCCGAATCTTAAAATTCAGCTAACCCAAGGCACATCAATAGATCTGGTTCAAAAGGTAGGAAAAGGACAACTTGATGTCAGCTTTTTTTCGGGAGATATTCCTTACGACAAAGTCAGTTATGTTGAGTTATGTGATACGCACGCCGTAATAGCCGCCGCACCTAAGTGGAAAGAGAAACTAAAACGTGCTGGACGAGAAGAGCTGGCTCAGCTCCCGTGGATTTACCCCGAGCCTTTATGCATTTATCACAGATTTCTCAATCTTATTTTTTCAGATACTAAAGTACAGCCTTCATGGGCAACGTCTAGTGCTACAGAAGATTCCACAATCGCATTATTACGCTCAGGCATTGGGCTCGCCTTTATTCGTAATGATGAAGCCGATGCTTTATTAAAAAAAGGTGAAATTGTTGTGTGGCCAGGCGAATCGTTCACACTACCATTGAGAATGGCCTATTTAGAGTCTCGAAAAGAAGACCCAGTGATAAAAGCGCTATTAGAAATAATTTTAAAAAAATTCGAAAAGCATAAGAAATAAATGATCACTTTCATTAATTTCTAAAATCTACTTTTTGAACCTACACAAACAGTTGAGTTCAACTACAATTAAAACAGTTAAATTAGATCATTTCATTTTGAGGAGAAAAATATGTCGAAGCAAAAAGTATCATTTTTAGGCTTAGGAGCTATGGGTTACCCAATGGCGGGATTTCTCGTAAAAAAGGGTTATGAGGTCACTGTTTTTAATCGTACTACAGCGAAAGCCGAAAAATGGGCTGATGAATACTCGTCTAATGAAAACCCAGCAAAATTTGCTGTAACTCCGGAAGAAGCTGTTGCAGATGCCGACATCGTTTTCACTTGTCTGGGTAACGATAATGACGTCAGAGAAGTTTTCACAAAAATATTCGCTAGCGCTAAAACCGGAGCATTATTAGTTGACCATACAACAACTTCCCCGAGCCTCGCTCAAGAATTATATGCTGAAGCCCAAAAACACAATATGGAATTCCTTGATGCACCCGTATCTGGCGGCCAGGCAGGAGCAGAACAAGGGATTCTTACAATTATGGTTGGTGGTGATCAAACAAGCTTTGATAACGCTTTAGATGCTATGAATAGTTATGCCAAAGCGACCACTCTGATTGGTTCTTCAGGTAAAGGGCAAGCCCTAAAAATGGTAAATCAGCTTTGCATAACCGGTATATTACAGGGATTAAGCGAGGCCTGGAGCATGGCTAAAGCTGTTGATATCGATGCTAAAATGATGGTTGATGTACTGCAACATGGCGCCGCAGGTTCCTGGCAGATGGTGAATAGAACAGAGACAGCCATGAATAATGAGTTTGACTTTGGTTTTGCGATCGACTGGATGCGCAAAGACTTGGCCATTTGCTTTGATGAAGCCGAAAAACTCGGCGTCGAGTTACCTCTTGCAAAACAGGTGGATGAAAAATACGCAGAACTCCAGGACCGCGGTTATTCTCGATCTGACACTTCTGTGCTTGTAAAGCAATTTGATAACGAAAAAAGATGATGAAAAGCGATGAAAACTTATTCAGGTAACTGCCATTGCGGTAATGTTAGCTTTTCTTTTGAACACTCAGAAGAGATTACTGCGGGTTTACGTTGCAACTGTTCGTTTTGCAAACGCAGGGGCGCACTAATGACAAATTTTGTGATTCCACCAGATGCATTCCATATCGAATTGAAAAACCCGGATAACCTTGGCCTTTATGAGTTTGGTGACAAAGTAGGTCATCACTTCTTCTGTAAGGTTTGTGGCATTTACCCATTCCATCAAACAGTGAGAATGCCTGACCACTATCGCGCCAATCTTGGCTGTATTGATGAGATTGATACAGACAATATCGATGCCGCAGTATTTGATGGAAAAGACCTATAGCATCTGCCTGAAGGTGAGGTTAATTCTTGGCTCGTGAACTTTTGTCGTTTTGGGTAGAGAATGCAACCAGTGCTGCTGGGTCTCGCCTTTCATTAGCAAAAGACTCCCTTCTTCAAGCTCAAGTGTAACAGTTTCTCTGCTTTGCTTGTGCTTGAAAGAAAACTTCCGTTTTGCCCCTAAACTCAAAGAAGCAATTACCGAGTTTTTACCCAATTCTTTTTCATTATCGCTATGCCAGGATAGTCCTTCAGCCCCAGTATGGTAGAGATTGAGCAGGCAGGAATTAAAAACGGCGTTTGTGTGTTTTTCAACGATCTGCTTCAATTGTAATAACTCCGCAGTCCACATATGTGCTTGCTTGGTAGTATTTGAATAGGTATAGCTGTATGGTTTATCGCCATACCACGCGATTTTTCTATCAGTGATTATATGTTTACCATGAATAACCACTTCATCATTTTTCCAAGCGATATTTTGCAGTAAATCCAAGCGGATTTGTTTGGCGAAATCGTACTCTAAAATACAGCCATAATAATAAACATCCCCATCATAAGGCAGGATATTCAGATCAGAATCAAAACCAAATAAATCCATATTTACGTCTTGTCGTTTTTGCTATTTGCAATCTGAGCAGCTTCCCACCCAAGCATGGCAGACTTCCTTTCTGGCCCCCACATGTAACCACCAGACACGCCATTAGCTCTGATAACACGATGACAAGGAATCAAAAAAGCAACAGGATTACTCCCGATGGCAGTGCCCACCGCTCTGGATGCTTTAGGACGTTGAATAATATCTGCCACATTACCGTAGGTATTTAGCTGGCCTAAAGGAATTTTTAATAGTGCTTCCCAGACATTTAACTGGAACTCGGCCCCTTTAATATGCAAATTTATCATCCCATCATTGAATGAGTCAGACCCACTATTATATGAATCAAACTTACCAAAATTGACAACGTGTGAATGAAGTTCTTTTTCGGCTTCTATGAAGGTAGCTTGAGGAAATCGTTTTAGTAACTCCTCAAACGTCTTTCTTTTATCCTCCACAACAAACCCCATATAACAAATTCCCTTATCTGTTGATGCAACCAACACCAAACCAAAAACACTTTGCATATATTGATAATATATTGTGAGTGACTCTCCTCCTTTTTTATATTCGCCGGGTGTCATTCCTTCAATTTTTATAAATAAATCATGCAATCGTCCGGTACCAGACAAGCCAGTTTCTTCTGACACTTCTAATAAAGTAGACTGGCTCTCTTTGAGAATCTGTTTGGCATAATTAATACTGGTGTACTGGAGAAATTGCTTAGGACTAATACCGGCCCAATCGGTAAATAAGCGCTGGAAGTGGAAAGGACTCAAGTGAACTTGCGCAGCGATTTCATCCAAACTGGGCTGTTGCTGAAAATTTTCTTTGATAAATAAAATAGCAGCTTCGATGCGCTCGTAATCTCGACTATCTGTATTTTGTTGAATGTTACTCATGATGACTACAATCCTGTCTGATTAAGAACATCATAGGTTTTATAGCAAAGAAACAAAACCCGAAACTTGCTAATCCATCAGTGAATTTTAGAATGAATACACCCCCCTACTTTGAGCGGTTTTTTTAGATAGTTTTCCAGTTCTTGATTATTCCTATATACTCCACGATCTTACACACCTAGATTGTTAAAACATATATTCTGAATAATATGACCACTAACTTCATACTAGAATAACAGTCAAATCAGTATTCTACCTCACAGATCATTTGCTTCTATCGCCTAATCCTTTATGAAAATTTTTAAATCACTTCTGTTCTGGTTATTTTTTGTTACCCCGATGACTTTGGGAACACTTTATTACCTCAAAGTAGCAAGCCCTCAGTATGAAGCGAATGCGCACTTCACTATTGAAAAACAAGGTCAGGGTCAATCAGATCCTTTAGGTGCTCTAACAGGACTTCCTGGAAGCGTATCATCGACAAGAGATGCTTTGATCGTTAAAGACTTTATAGAATCCAGAGAAGTCATCGAACGTACCAAGCAATATTTTGACATTAATGAGCTCTATGCACGTGAAGATAAAGACTTCCTGTCCCGATTAGAACAAGACTCCAGCATAGAGGATATTGTTGAATACTGGCAAAAAAAGGTAAATGTAGAATTTGACACCACTTCTGGAATAGTGGATTTAAAGGTCACTGCATTTGAGCCTGAGTCTGCAGTAAAAGTGATAAAGGCTATTTTAACGGCCAGTGAGGATCTGGTTAATACTTTATCTGAAAAATCTCGTCAGGACAGTTTAAAATTCGCACGACAAGAATTAAAAAATGCCGAAACAAAACTAAAAAATGCGCGTACAGATGTAAGAACTTTTCGCGAAAAAGAACAAGCACTTAGTCCAGAACAATCCGCGGAATCAAAACTAAAACTGGTAGAAGAATTAGAAGCTGAGCGTGCTCGTGCAGAAGCAGATTTACGAAGCCTCAGACTCGAATTTCCTGACACATCCAGAAAGATCATAGAAGCCAAAAACAAAGTTTTCTCCCTGAAAAAACAGGTTAATATTGAACGCATCAGAAGTACAAGAATCACTGATAGCACTGATGCAAAAACCATGAGTTCGATAATTTCAAAGCACGAGGAACTATTAACAGAGCAAGGCTTCGCAGAAAAATCTTATGAAGCAGCTCTTTTAAATCTTGAACAGTCACGTATTGATGCGACACAACAACATCGTTATTTAATTGTTATTGTGCAACCTAAACTGCCCGAAAAACCCTCTAAACCTAAAACACCAGATGATTATATTATTCTCTTTTTAGCATCTCTTTTATTATGGGGGTTGTTAGGTTTAATTATATCTTCTATCAGAGATCATGCTGGTTGGATGTGATCAACGATAATTTCACTGACCTTTAAATCTAAATTTTATCATGGAATTTTTAAACGCATTAAACGTTCAAGGTAGAGTAATTTCTGCACTCACCTTACGAGAAACTCGAGCTAGATATGGCAATAGCAAACTTGGGTTCTTTTGGGCATTATTTGAGCCTTTCGCACATGTTGTCGTGTTTATAGGTATTTTCTCAGCACTTGATAGAGCAACTCCGCTGGGAGATAGTATGGGGCTATTTATTCTCACTGGGATTATCCCCTGGTTACTTTATAGCAATATTGTCAGCAATGTCACAACAGGATTAAGTTCAAACAAAGCATTACTCGGATATCCCCAAGTGATGCCTATAGACATCACCATTTCACGAGTAGCTCTAGAATTTTCAACCTTGTTTTTAGTTATGCTGTTCTTTTTAGCTATCGCACATTATATGGGCATAAGAATTAGGATAGATAGCTTTCTAGAAATGATGAAACCAACAGGGTTAATCATTCTACTTGGCACTGGAATTGGTTTAATTAATGCTGCAATTATTCCTCACTACCCTTCATACACAAGTATTTTCAATGCGTTTTCCCGACCTTTATATTTCATTTCAGGAATATTTTTTACAGCTAATTTTCTTTCACCGGAAGTCTTCGAATTTGTAGATTTCAATCCATTGATTCATTTAATCGAATGGTTCAGGTCTGGATACTATCCTAGCTTTGAAAGTGATTTGTATGATCCAGAATATGCTGTTTTTATCTGCGTAGGAATATTCACCCTTGGGTTATTAGTGGAAAGATTAAGTAGTAAAAAGGCTCGACAAGTATGATTGAGTTTCGAAATGTTAATAAAGCTTACGATATGGCTAATGGCCAGAATATTGTTCTTAAAAATGTTAACTTTAAATTTCCTGAAAGAAAAAATATTGGTGTCTTAGGAGTTAATGGTGCCGGAAAATCAACCCTTCTAAGATTGATAGCTGGGAGTGAATATCCAGACAGCGGTAGAATCATCCGAAAAGGAAGATACTCATGGCCTTTAGGCTTTACAGGCTCATTCCATCCTTCTCTAACAGGAATAGAAAATCTGCGCTTCGCCTGTAGAATCTATAACGCAGATATAAAATATGTCACTGAGTATGTTAAAGACTTCTCTGAGATTGGTGATTATATTTACGAGCCCATAAAAACATATTCATCGGGTATGCGCTCTCGCCTCGCGTTTGCTTTGAGTATGGCAATAGACTTTGAAGTCTATTTAGTAGATGAAATTATGGGGGTTGGTGATCAGGGTTTTCAGAAAAAGTGTAAAGATGCCTTTGCTGCAAAAAGAGAGAACTCAAGTATCATCATGGTTTCACACAGCATGGCAACCATTAAAGAATATAGCGATGTCGCAATATTACTGACTGGCGACAATTTAGAAATTCACGACGATGTAGAGCAGGCAATAGAACTTTATAGTGCGTTCACTACAGCTTCAACCTAAGGAAAAAGGTGCTGAGGCAATCCTTTAGTCTGCAACAGCGCTGCAATATCCATACTCAAAGCAATCGACACATGCACAGCTACACCTCCCCAGATGGATCGTGTATGAAGCGCCAAAACACCTAAAAATAAACCGAAGAATATAGCTCCACTAGCCTCTAACCACGGCTTGGATAAATGTATCATCATATAAGGCACAATCATCACGAAAATAGCGTTAACGCCAAATGCAGGGCGACAGGCTTGTATGATAAAGCCACGAAAGAAAAACTCTACGCAAATAAATTGAAGTAAATACACTATTTCCCAGGCGATCAAATCAAACCAGCTGCGATGCGCCAGCTTATAAAATGGATAATGATTAGAGAAGTCATCTCGAAAACTTACGATGACAACAAAAGATAAAATAGGAGCTGCAAGCAACACATACCATTTTATATGTTCTCTTAAACGCCCAACTCCTAAACCGTAATTCTTTAGAGGTTCTTTTAAGATATATTTAATTGTCAAAACTGGTATCAACACAAACGTTATTAAATGCCAAAAGCCCCACCACGCTTGCGTCACTAGTGGAAAGAATGTTTGTCTACGCAACTCCATCACTTTCGCAGCTGGATTATCTGAAACTTGAGAAAACCATAGATTTAATGTTGCATAAAAAGCCGTATTAAATTTAAGGTAATGAAGCAGCAATATACACAAAGCAACGACCATTAAAACGATAGCCGGCCTCTTATCCCAATAAATCCGGCCAGGCTGAAGATTCTGACTATTTGCGTCTTTAACATCCTTATTTAAAAAGGATTGTTCATGAATGGACTGCAAAACCTCGAGAAAATTTGTAAATAATTTCATTGTTGAATTGTAACTGAAAATACCCATATAAAATTAATCATAAGTATCAATTTTGTTATCTATTAGTATTTAATGATATACTACCGTACAAATTAAATTTAACCTTCAAAGGGTACATAATGGAAATCGAAGTAGAAGGCAAAACAATACAACTCAGTGAAGCAGGCTGGTTAGAAGATCTAAGCGAATGGTCAGAAGCCATTGCAGAAAAAATTGCAACAGAAGTAGAAGGTATTGACGAACTTACTCCTGAGCACTGGGACATCATTAACCTCACCCGTAAAGCATTTTACGATAACGGTCAGGTAGCTGAGCCACGTAAATTCATGAAGATGATGAAAGAAGAATTCGGTAAAGATCGCTCATCAAATAAGTATATCTTTAGCTTCTTCCCTAAAGGCGGATTGATTAAATCAGCCAATAAAGTGGCTGGATTACCAAGACCTAAAGGCTGTAGTTGATTTTAACTTTTATATTACATTAAGAGTTAAAAAATGATTCAAGGAGCCAGTCACGTAAAAACGACTGGCTTTTTTAATGGCGTTAATTTGCTATGATACTTATATTTATCAAAACTTAAGCATGTCAGCAGAAATAGAATCACTAAAACTTAAATTACGAGAGTTCGCCGAAGAACGTGACTGGGATCAGTTTCATTCGCCGAAAAACTTTTCTATGGCGATGATTGTTGAATGCGCAGAATTAGTTGAGCACTTTCAATGGCTGACGGATGAACAAAGCAAAAATCTTTCTGCAGAGACTCTGGATGAAGTAAGCCTGGAAATGGCCGACATTTTTATCTATCTAATTCGACTGGCAGATAAATTAGATGTCGATCTTGTAGAGACAGCAAAGCGTAAAATGATTCTAAATGCTGAAAAATACCCTGTTGAAAAGTCTAAGGGATTGGCGATCAAATACAATAAATTATAAAGTCACCCCCCTACTTTAAGGCACTTTTTCAATATTTTGATTCCACTTGTTAGCTATTTATCAGCTAAGAAAGTCCTTTCAATATTTTTGCATTTATCTTTTGCTGCTGCTCACAACGAGCTCTATTGGCAACAAAAATACTCTTTAACGTATCTACCGAGTCATTAAAGTCATCATTTATCACGACGTAATCAAATTCAGAGTAATGCTGAATATCATCAACCGATTGACCCAAGCGTTTTGAGATGACTTCATCACTATCCGTACCTCTACCACGCAAACGCTTTTCTAGCTCTTCTTTGGAGGGTGGCAAAATGAAAATTGACAACGAATCAGGCATCAAGTCTCTTACTTGCTGAGCACCCTGCCAATCAATTTCCAGAATCACATCAACGCCTTTGTTGAGTATATCTTCCACTGATTTTTTAGCGGTTCCATAATGATTACCAAACACATTTGCATGCTCTAAAAACTCGCCATTATGTACACCATTGAGGAAGGTATCTGCATCGATAAAATGATAATGCTTTCCGTTAACTTCGCCTTCACGGGCTTTACGAGTAGTATGAGAGACGGCCATTTCAGCACCGTCCAATGTTTCCAATAGCTTAGTAATCAAACTGGTTTTACCCGCTCCCGAAGGTGCAGAAATAATGTATAGTGTTCCCGTACTCATTTACCACTCTCAAAAAAATTAATTATTATGTCTTCTAAGAATCGTATTATCACTGTCCCAGCTTTTTCTGACAACTATATCTGGCTTATTTGTGATGAAAAGCAACAATACGCCGCGATTGTCGATCCGGGAGATGCTACTCCTGTCATTGAAGCGTTAGAAAAAGATAGCATTCAACCTGTTGCCATTCTCATCACCCATTTTCATGCAGATCATGTTGGCGGTATTGGTAAATTATTAGAAAAGTATCCAGATCTTCCGGTTTATGGACCTGCGAGTGAACGTATCCCACATATTACGCATCCACTCCAGGGGAATGAAAAAATCCATATTGATCAGATTGATACAGACTTTCAGGTAATGAATGTACACGGTCATACTGCCGGGCATATTGCTTATTACACACTGGAAGAAAACGCTGACCAAACAGGAGAAGGTCGTCTATTTTGCGGTGACACGCTCTTTGCCGCAGGTTGCGGACGCGTTTTCAACGGCACCATGAAAGATCTTCATGACTCTCTAGCAAAAATTTCGAAACTGCCTAAAGATACGCTGATCTACTGCGCTCACGAATACACGATGGACAATATTGGGTTTGCCAAATGGGTAGAACCGGATAGTGGTGACCTTTTGGCAAGAGAAGAAGATTCAATGGCATTGCTGGATAACGATCAGGCTACAGTCCCCTCTCGACTATCATTAGAGCTGGAAACCAATCCATTTCTGAGAACTCATTTACCTCATGTAATTAATAGAGTTTCTGAAATAGCGGGCAAACCGTTACAAAACTCTACAGAAGTGTTTACGGCAATGCGTACCTGGAAAGATTCGGAATACGATTAATAGCCTTATCATTCTAGTTAAGCTCAAGGTCACCCCCCTACTTTAAGGGGGTTTTACATTAACTCTTTATTCGACAACTCAGCACCAAAACTGATGCACCATTAATTCTATTAGTGCTTTTTAAGTATCAAACTCAATTTTGCTATGACTACCATCGCAATACGGTTTATTCGCCGAAGCCCCGCAACGACATAACGCAGTCATACCTTCTTTCGCCACTTCTTCACCATCGGGCATGGTTATTGTTATATTCCCTTCTACCAATAATGGGCCACCTTTGGCTACTTTTACTTTGGTTGTATTACTAGTATCTGATTCTTGCATGTTTTTTTCTTGCATTGCGACTTCCTCATTTTGTTTAATTGATAACGCCCCAGATGGGCATTTTTTAACCTGCGCTATTACTTCTTTTTCTGAGCATTCACTCAATGTTACCCATGGTCTATTATTTGGATTAAACACCTGAGGTAAATCATGAAAACATATTTTAGAGTGTGAGCATTTGGCGGGTTGCCAAACGACCGTAATATTATCTTTAGAATAATGCTTGATGACTTCTTTCATAAATTCCTCCTTAATACCTTGTAAGTTTAACTTTGAAAATAGCTCTAAAAAATACTTCTAATAATCTCTTCACTTATCTAACGATTGCCGTATAAACATAATTACTGGAAGTTTCCTGCGTATATGGATTAGCAAACGATACCAGATGAGATTTAACATCAGCAAAAACACTTTCAAGTAACTGGATAAAGTCATCACTTGCTTTAACGTCCGACCAAAGCGCAAATACACCTCCCTGATTTATTTTATTGGCTAAAGAAGACAAACCCTTGCTGGAATAAAAGGAAGCATTCCCAGGCGATAATAAAAAGCTGGGCGAATGATCGATATCCAAGAGTACAGCATCTACTTTTTTATCCTGATTAGCTTTACCAAAGCCCTGAGTATCTGCACTCGCAATGGCGAAGAAATCTCCCAACACTAGCTCACAACGAGAATCAGCCATGAGTTCCTCACCTAAAGGCACCAAACCTTTTTCATGCCATTCAATCACTGGCGGCATCACATCGATCACTTTCAAGGTTGCAACAGAAGAATTCTCTAGCGCCGCTGCTGCCGTATAACCGAGCCCCAAACCGCCGACGATCACATCTAGTGGTTTATCATCAAACTTATCGCCAAGCGCTGCTAAACCAAGGTGAGAGAGTTGTAATTCTGCTTCGACAAACAGACTCGACATCAAAAACTCTTCATTCATCTTAACTTCGTAAATGAGTTTATTTTCCAGGCGAGGCTCTGAACGCTTTCTTAAGCTTATTTCGCCAAGTGGCGTATGTCGAAAATCGAGTTCTTCGAATATAAGAGGCAAGGCTAATCCCAGAAGGCTTTAAATGATGGATTATTCGCTCTCTGCCAATTTATCGCAAGTAATCTAGTATATTAACATCAGTGACTGAAACAATTAGGAGTACACACTTTCACACCCCTTACTTACCATGAGCTTGCCATTTTGTTTTTTGAAATGGACAACTCATGTATACCAAAGCTTAGAACTAGCTCGTCGACAGTCTATACCTCGACTAAGTTTTTACAATTAAACTTCAAGTTCTTTCAGATCCCCTTTACCCAACCCATCAATCGTCCAGGAACCCACTCGATACCGAATTAAACGTAATGTTGGATAGCCGATTGCTGCGGTCATCCGCCTAACCTGCCGGTTTCGACCTTCACTAATCGTAATTTCCAACCAGCTATCCGGAATGGTCTTACGAACACGTACTGGCGGATCCCGCTCCCACAATAAATAAGGCTCTGGAATAATTTTGATTTTTGCTGGCATGGTCATGCCATCTTTGAGTTCTACGCCTTCACGTAATTTATTTACGTCAGACTCCTTCGGCTCACCTTCCACCTGCACCCAATAGGTTTTAGACATTTTATGTTTTGGGCTGGCTATTCGATTTTGAAGCTTTCCATCATCAGTTAACACCAATAAACCTTCACTATCACGATCAAGACGCCCTGCCGCATATACACCTTTTTGTTTGATGTAATCAGCCAGAGTCGCACGCCCTTCGCTGTCAGTAAATTGGGTTAAAACACCGAAGGGTTTATTGAATAGAATTATTTTTGACATAAAGATAAACTAACACACTAAGCTACTAACACACTATGCTAAAAGATTTACAAGAGACTACTTTAACCACTATGTCACAAATAACAACACTAAGCCGCATAAGAAAAATATTCACAGCTAAGCCACTATGCATAATTTTTAGCGGGTTATTTCTTAGTGCTTGTAGCGTTACTTCCCCTAAAATGAACGAGCCCCTGAAGGCTAAATCTAGCTCAGAATTAGCAGCATTAGGCTCAGCACCAAAAAATCAACGATCTGACGAGCTTTCTTTATTTATGGCATTTTCAGGTGGTGGAACCCGTTCTGCGGCACTGTCATACGGCGTTCTAAAAAAATTACGTGACACCAACGTCAATATCGGCAATAAACAACGACGCTTACTGGATGAAGTCGACATGATTTCATCGGTATCTGGCGGAAGTTTCACCTCAGCGTATTATGGTTTATTTGGCGATGGCATTTTCAAAGATTTTGAGAAGAAAGTGCTTAAGAGAAAAATCCAGACAGAATTACTCAACCTTTCTTTATTTAGCCCAAAATCCTGGATTCGATTAGCGCCAGCGCTGTTTGAACGCAGCGATCTAGCCGCAGAATATTATCACCAGACTATTTTCAAAAAGAAACATTTTGGCGATATGCGCCCCGATGCTCCATTTATCGTTATCAATGCGACAGACTTGTCATTGGGACAAGGCTTTTCTTTTACTGGCTATCATTTCAGCTGGATTTGCTCAGATTTAAATAGCTATCCGATATCTCGTGCCGTTGCTGCCTCTTCTGCCGTGCCTGTTGTTTTCTCTCCTATCACTCTGGAGAATCACGCGGGCAGTTGCAAGTTTTCACCTATCGTTTGGGATGTTCAAAAACGCAATAGAAACAAAGTAAAAAATAAGCAAAAGCGTTATAAAGATGCCCTTAGAGTTAAAAACTACCGCGATAATAAAAAGTTAAAATACCTGCATTTAGTCGATGGTGGAGTCGCTGATAATCTGGGCATACGCTCTATTCTGGATATCATTTCGTTTCATAACGACAGCATGTGGAGTGCGATGAAAACCTACGGCATGCAGGACACCAAAAAGATGGTTTTTATCAGCGTTAATGCCGCCAGTTTTCAAAACCCCATTATTGCCACCCGAAAGCGAGCGCCTTCAACGGTTGATGTGATTGATACCACCACCACAATCCAATCCAATAAGTACAACACGGAGACTATTGACTTATTAACGAGCAAATTCCCTGTCTGGAAAAAACAAGTACAAACATCACGCTGTCGAGAAAAGCCCAGTAAAGACTGCGCAAATATAGAGTTTCAATTGATTGAAATTAATCTTGAAGACCTGAGACCCTCGGAACTTAAAGAATTAGGAATCGTTCCCACTGCCCTCGAGCTACCGAATAAAACCGTAGATCAACTGGAAGATGCTGGCATGAAATTAATGCAACGCTCAAAGAGCTTTCAAGCATTTATTAACGGGCTAAAGTAAGGCATTCAATATTTAAGGTCACCCC
The DNA here is from genome assembly GCF_947495625.1 of uncultured Cocleimonas sp. Lineage (GTDB taxonomy): Bacteria > Pseudomonadota > Gammaproteobacteria > Thiotrichales > Thiotrichaceae > Cocleimonas. Next base: position 114,528 of record NZ_CANLZW010000003.1, on the reverse strand, counting down.
CCTACTTTGGAGCACTTTTTTAAAAGCATTCTCAAAGAGATGCTTCAAAGCCTGCTAGAAAGGAGACATCAACACTTCTGCGGATATAATAATTGTCGCCGCAAGCATTAGGCTAATGATCAATATGGGTAAGATTGTAAGTTTCATGATTAGCTCCTTTGTCTTTTATGACTGTGACTATTGCTGTATGAATAATATATTGGATTCTCACTGTTAATTCCGTGAAGTTCATCACACTTTCACAAAAGATCCGTTAATAATTTAAAGGTCACCCCCCTACTTTTAACCGCTTTTTTAAAGAGTATTTCCAAAGACCCTGATTCAGCGTTAAAATAGCCTTCTACCATTTATAATAGAGAAGAATCCCCATGCCAGAGTATCGTTCACGCACATCCACCCACGGCCGTAATATGGCTGGAGCCAGAGCCCTATGGCGCGCTACTGGTATGAAAGATGACGATTTCAGTAAGCCAATCATCGCTATTTCAAATTCATTCACGCAGTTTGTGCCAGGTCATGTCCACCTGAAAGACATGGGTCAGCTTGTAGCACGCGAAATAGAAAAAGCGGGCGGTGTCGCAAAAGAATTCAATACCATTGCTGTTGATGACGGTATAGCAATGGGTCACGATGGCATGCTTTATAGTTTGCCATCACGCGAAATTATCTCTGATTCTGTGGAATACATGGTGAACGCGCATTGTGCGGATGCTTTAGTCTGTATTTCTAACTGCGACAAAATCACACCGGGCATGTTAAACGCTGCCTTACGCTTGAACATTCCAGTGATCTTTGTATCTGGTGGACCGATGGAATCGGGCAAAGCGGTTATTCAAGATCAGGTGGTAAAACTTGATCTGGTTGATGCCATGGTTTCCGCCGCTGATGATAAAGTCTCAGATGAAGATGTGTTTAAGACGGAAGTTTCAGCCTGTCCTACCTGTGGTTCGTGTTCAGGCATGTTTACTGCAAACTCAATGAACTGTTTGACAGAAGCTTTAGGTTTATCGTTGCCAGGCAATGGTTCGATGCTGGCAACACACTCTGATCGTGAGCAGTTATTCTTAGAAGCGGCTCGTCAGATTATGGTTCTGACTAAACGTTGGTATGAAGAAGACGACGAGACTGCATTACCACGTAACATTGCTAACTTCAAAGCCTTCGAAAACGCGATGAGTCTCGATATCACCATGGGTGGTTCGACCAATACTGTTCTGCATTTACTTGCAGCAGCTCATGAAGCTAAAGTCGATTTCACCATGGACGATATGGATCGTTTGTCTCGCTCAGTGCCTAATTTGAGCAAAGTAGCACCTGCAACTCAGCTATACCACATGGAAGATGTACATCGCGCTGGTGGCGTTTTCAGAATTCTGGGCGAGCTAGAACGAGGCGGTATGCTTCATACAGAATGTAACACCGTTCACGCGCGCACAATGGGCGAAGCACTGGAAAAGTGGGATATCGCACGTAACCCATCTGAAGAAGTACAAACTTTCTATAAAGCGGCTCCGGGAAATGTACGTACCGTGCATGCCTTTAGTCAAAGCAAACGCTGGGATGATCTAGACATTGATAAAGTCGGCGGCTGTATTCGTGATGTTGAACACGCTTACTCTAAAGACGGTGGTTTAGCAGTACTTTACGGAAATATCGCAGAAGATGGCTGTATCGTAAAGACAGCGGGCGTTGATGAACATATCTTGACCTTTGAAGGGCGCGCACGTGTTTATGAATCTCAAGATGATGCAGTAACCGCAATCCTTGCTGATGAGATCGTCGAAGGCGATATCGTTGTTATTCTTTATGAAGGACCAAAAGGTGGACCGGGCATGCAGGAAATGCTGTATCCGACCAGTTACTTGAAATCAAAAGGTCTTGGCAAAGCTTGTGCATTAATCACCGACGGTCGTTTCTCTGGCGGCACATCGGGTTTATCGATCGGACACGCTTCACCAGAAGCAGCAGAAGGCGGAGCGATTGGACTAGTCGAAGAAGGCGATACCATAGATATCGACATTCCGAACCGTAAAATTTCGCTTAGAATTTCTGATGATGAGCTGCAACAGCGCCGTGATGCAATGGATGCCAAAGGTAGCGCAGGCTGGAAAGCTGGGCCTCGTCCGAGAAATGTCACTCCAGCATTAAGAGCCTACGCAGCTATGGCAACATCTGCAGCAAAAGGTGCGGTTAGAGATGTGTCTCAAGTTGAAAAGTAATGTTTAGCGTTATACCTATGCATTGAATGTATTAAAAAAGCCTCGATACTCTCGAGGCTTTTTTGTGCTTTATTTTCGTATATAGTTTTTATATAACCATGCTGCTTTGTTGTCATACACACCCCCCTACTTTGGGGCGTTTTTTTTCAGGAATATAAAAAAATCTGTTAAAACCTATTTACTGAAAAACTACTCAATACGTCTTTAAAGTCAGCCAGTGTTTGATTGTTTTTATCACTATCAATCAACGCCGTAATAATTTTTGCCGATATGGGTGCTTGCGTTAATCCCAAATGTTGATGACCAAAGACCATCCCAATTTGAGGATGTTGCGGGTGCAAGTCGATAACTGGCAAAGAATCTGGCAATGTTGAGCGATTACCCATCCATTCACTGGGCTGTTGTTTATCAGCATCAAAATTCGGGATTATCGCATTGATATGCTTACTCAAGGTTTCATAACGCTTTGCAACGGGTTTTGAATCCACATTGGCAAACTCGGCAAAACCGGTGATTCGCATTCCGGTTTTGAGTGGCGTTAACATCACATGCCTATCAGCCGACATAATCAAACGCTTAAATTTAACTGGGCTATCTGGAAACGTTAAGTGATAACCTCGTTCGGCTACCAGCGGAATATCCAGCCCCAGCTGTTCAAGTAGTTTTTTACTCCAGACTCCCGCGCAAACCACTAATTTATCAAAGTCAAAATCACCACTGGAGGTAGATAAACCAACGCGTTGATCAGGCGTAGAGATTTGCTTCACTTCTGATTGTTTGAAATTCCCACCTTGCTCTACAAAGCGATCAAATAGCGCGACTGCCGTTTCATAGGGCTCTAATAATTGCACGGATTCTGGGCAATAAAGCGCATGTTTTATATCACGTGATAACGCGGGCTCTATATCAAATAATGCCGAATCTTTTAAGATTTCACACTCAATACCCTGTGCTTGTAGTGCTTTCTGGCAGTTTTCTGCTTGCTTGATACTTGAAGACTTTTCCCATACTTGGAGATAGCCACTTTTACGCATCATTTCTTCGCAATTAGATTTATTTAATAGCGATTTCCAGGCATTTATGGAATGTTTATTTAAAGCGACAATGGCTTTACGGCTTTTATTTTGCCGTGATTTAGCCGCCTTTTTTAGAAACTTGATGCTCCACGGGATGAAGGAAAACAAGTGATCTGGGGTAACTTTTAATGCCGCATTTTCACTAAAAAGTTGCTTCACTGCAGAGACAATATTCCCCACTGTAGCCTGAGGATCAATGAGCTCTATGGCAAGGAAGCTGGCATTACCATAGGAAGTCTCAGTTGCTGGGTTCGTTTTATCAAATAACGTAACCTGATAACCAGCTTCCTGTAATTCGAGCGCTGTAGTAATACCAATAATGCCACTGCCGACAATCGCAACAGTGCCTTTTGGTTGGTCTTGATTCATCTTAAGTTTCGTCTACTAAACCTTCATAAGCCAAAATAGCTGCCGCTAAATCCTCTCTTGCTGCACCCACCGATTTAAAGAGTGTAATTTGTTGATCGCTGTCTAAAAGCTGACTGCGACCCTCGTGCTGCTTTCCACTTAATTCAGATAATTCGGCAACGACATCATTTTTATCAAACGTACCATTTTCTATGGGTTGAGTTAAATCACCCGCTTCAACGATGGCTGCCAATCGTGTGTCGACAAAAACGGCTGATTTCTGGACCGCAGCATCATCAGTTTCACGCATATCTGGTTTAAATCCACCTACTAAATCGAGGTGCGTACCAGGCGTTAGCCATTCACCTAAAATAATTGCTTGAGTCGACATGGTTGCACAGCTGATGATATCTGCCGAAGCTGCGGAATAAGCTAAATCTGCATCCGTACAGACCGTTGCGGGCAATCCTTCTGTAACAAATGTGGCAACCAGTTTTTCTGCAGATTGTTGATTGCGGCTCCATACTTCGATTTGATCTATTGGTCGGACAGCACTGTGTGCATATACTAATTCACGGGCTAATCGACCAGAACCGATGAGCAATAATTTATGCGAATCTGCACGGGATAAATATCGGCAGGCCAGCGCTGAGGCTGCAGCAGTGCGTCTGGCAGTTAGCTCATCCGCATCAACTTGCAATAATGGTTCGCCTGTTTTTGCACTACTGAGTAGATAACTACCATTTAGCCCGGGAAGCCCTCGAGCGCTATTCCCAGGAAAAATAGTAACTTGCTTCACCCCAAGATACTCGCCTTCAATCCAGGCTGGTTTTAATAACAAAGAAGCGGTTGGTTCATTGGGTACGTTCAAGTCATGCTGGTGACGCAAGGGCTCAATCACTTCAGAGGTGAAAACGGTATCGATGGCATCAATCAGGTCTAGCCACGGAAGTTTTGCTTTAAGTTGCTCACTGCCAAGATAAGGTATGGAATTCATTTAAATGCTCACAATATTTGATACAGGATATTATAGTTTATTAAAATCACACCCCCCTACTTTGAGGGCATTTTTTTCTTATGAGGATGAATCAGAGAACATAATAAAAATTACAGGATAGATCAAAGACAGGGAATTAAAGATAAGTAATCAGTAATTCAGTTTTAAAAATTAGAATTCAGGCTTCAACTCGCGCGCAAATAATTCTGTGACGGCATCTTCGGGTGCCATGCCTTTATAAAGAACCTGATGAACGCATTCGCTAATCGGCATCTCAATCCCGGCACGCTCAGCTAGCATATGGATACTGTGTGATGTCTTGGCGCCTTCCACGGCTTGTCCAATCTCAGCAATTGCAGCATCAAGATCTTTCCCCTCACCAAGCGCTAAACCCAAACGTCGATTACGTGATTGATTGTCGGTACACGTTAAAACCAGATCACCAACACCGGATAAGCCCATAATTGTTTCATGTTGCGCACCCATCTTATCGGCAAGTCGCATAATTTCCGCAAGACCTCGAGTGATAATCGCAGCTCTTGCATTTGCGCCAAAGCCTAAACCATCAGAAATTCCAGCGGCTATGGCTAGCACATTTTTCACTGCACCCCCGAGTTCTACGCCGAGCACATCATCACTGGTATAAACACGGTAATTACCCCCTTGAAATGCTGCAGCAGTTCGTTCTGCCAATGCTTCTGTAGATGCCGCTGCAGTCATTGCTGACGGCAAACCTTTGGCAACTTCAGTGGCAAAGGTAGGTCCAGAAACCAAACCATAAGGTATATCTGTACCTAATTCTTCAATAAGCACTTCATGCAACAACTTTCCGCTTCCCACTTCAAGGCCTTTGGTTGCCCAAACAATGGTGTGTTGCTTGCTAAGTTTTGGTTTTAATTGCTTAAGCAAATCACGAAAGCCATGACTGGGTATAACGATTAATTGATCGTAAGAATGTTGAACTAGATCATCGATTGAACTAGAACACTTCAGATTATCTGGGAAAGGAATTCCCGGAAGGAATCCGGTGTTTTCGCGGGCTTTATCGTAAGCTTCGATATGCTCGGGATTGAAATCCCAGAGCAATACATCTATGCCATTTCTAGCGAGTTGCAACGCCAGAGCAGTTCCCCATGAACCTGCACCGTAAACCGATATTTTCTGGGGACGCTCTGATGTTGTCATGTTTTTTTACTCTTCTTAAATTTACTCTTCTAATACTTACTCTTAAACGATATATGCTTAGACAGATCGACTAATTATACTTCAGTCGTCTCTGCTGGTGCTCCACCGTTTGCTTGAGCTTCTTGCTGCTTAGCAACGTTTTGTGCGTAAAGTGCATCAAAGTTAATTGGAGAAAGATGCATTTCAGGGAAGCTACCTTTAGATACCAAGTTTGAAATCACTTCACGTGCATAAGGGAATAAGTTGCTTGGACAGTAACTAGCCAATAAATGGTTTAATTGCTCAGCTGGGTAACCTTTGATAAGAAAAGCACCTGCTTGAACTACTTCTACAAGAAACGCCGTTTTTCCGTCTTTACCTTTTACTGATACTGTTAAATGAAGCTCAACTTCATAATGATCTTCACCCAACGGATTAACCTGAGTATTTAGGTTTAGGTTTGTATCTGGTTCCCAATCCTGTGTGAAAATAGCTGGACTATTCGGAGACTCAAATGAAATATCTTTTACGTACACACGCTCGATAATGAACTGCTGCTCTTGAGCTTCAGTTTTCTGAACAGCTTCCTGTCCGTTTGGTTTTGCGCCGTTTTGTGAATTTGTATCTTCAGCCATCTTGTTCTATCCCTAATTTCTGATCCAGTTCGCCTTGTCGGTCGAGAGCGGCAATGTCATCATAACCACCTACGGATTCATCATTTATAAAAATTTGCGGAACGGTATTTCGCCCGCTACGTTGTTCCATTTCATCCCATAGATCACGGTCGCGACCTACGCTAATTTCAGTATATTCTACGCCTTTTTTCTTGAATAAAGACCTTGCACGCATACAATATGGGCAGAATCTTGTGGCATACATAATTACTTCAGCTGGCATATCTAAAACTTCTATCGCTTAGACAATGGTAAATTTGCTGATTCCCATGCCATGATACCACCAGCAAGATTAGAAACATCTTCAAAACCAGCTTTTGTTAATTGATTACATGCATTTCCAGAACGACTACCACTACGGCAATAAACCAATACCGGAGATTGTTTGTTCTTGCTTAATTCACCAATTTTTTGAGGTAATTGCGCCAAGGTTATATGTCTAGCACCTTTAATGATTCCTGACGTTAATTCTTTATCTTCACGTACATCAACAACCACAGCGTTATCTTTATTTAATAACATTACGGCTTCATTAACATTAACCTGCTTATATTTTCGTGTAAAACGAGATATTTCAAGTTTGATAATAAACAATAATACTGCAACAAAACCCAGTATAGGCAATGGGTTATTACCAGCGAAATCAATATATTCTTGCATGAATTTTCTTTAGAAATGAATAAAAAGGGGTAAGATAACCGCACTAGAGCTTTGCGTAAAGCTCTAATACTGTTTTTTCAGGCTGAAGAGTCAGCCTGATGGAATTTTATATTGCTATTCAGTCGAAAGTTTAATGCTTAAAACCTAGCGATAAATATCAGTGTGTACTGCAAAAAACATCTTGCATCATGCTGATAAGCTTAAGCGTGCGAGCATCACCAACACGATAAAATACTCGATTTGCTTCTTTTCTCGAAGCGAGTATTCCTTTGTCACGTAAAATAGCTAAATGCTGTGAGATATTGCTTTGTGATGTACCGACACATTCTACGATATCTTGAACACTGACTTCATTTTCACCAAGCACACACAAAATTTTCAGACGCAATGGATGAGAAATAGCTTTAAGTGAACGCGATGCTGTTTCAACGTCCTCCTCTCTAACTAAAAGGTCGCTCACAAGTGTGCAACTTTCATCTGCACCCTGGGCAATTTTCGGACTATTCATATATTATAGATACTCGACAGGTAGGTTATATTCGTTATTCAATATATTATAAAACAACGATACTATAATATACTCCGACTGTTTTTATATCAAGCCGATTATAATTTACGTTAATGCTTAAAAGTTCGTTTACGAACTGATAAAATCTCGACAAATGGGGCTAAAAATTACAACAATTAAAATAAAAAGTTCGACTGTGAAAATGAATGTTTTTACGGCACTTGCTTGCTGTGCTTTACTGACAATGCCTATATCCAGTAACTTTGCAGAAACATCTGGACAAAAACAAAGCAAAATCCAGAACAAGATATCAAACACAAACAAAATACTTGAGAAGGAACGAAGCAAGTCGAAGCAGCTCTCAAAAAAAGTGATAGTCACAGAAGACAAACTCAATGAGATTTCCAAAAGACTCCATAGTACCGAGACTAAAATAAATTCATTAACGTCCAATCTAAACAAGTCGAACGAAAAAAAACGGAAATTATTGATACAAACCAATCAACAAAAAGATGCCCTTGCACAGCAAATGCAGGCTTTGTATACATCGGGCAAACAATCTCATTTACGGTTATTACTCAAGCAGGACAATCCATCAGATATTAGTAGAACGATAAAGTACTACGAATACATGAATAAACATCGTTTAAAGCGTATTAAAGGCATTCAAGTCCAGCTGGATAAAGTAAAACTGATCCAAGATAAGATCAATGCTGATACCAAGACCTTAAATGAATTGCAAGCCAAACAAAGTTCAAGAAAAATGCTGTTGAAAAAGACAGTAGCAGAACATGAGTCCGCCCTTAAGAAACAGAAGAAAGTCGTCTACTCGCAAGAGCAAAAATTATCGAAACTGAAGAAGGAAGAGTCACGCCTAAAAGGTGTCATAGAAAGACTCGCCCAAAAAAACCGAAAGGAAGAAGCGGAACGAAAAAGACAGGAACAACTGAAAAAAATAGCTAGCCAAAAAGCAACACCAAAGACAACACCCAAAGCAACTAAACCAAAACAAACAGGCCAGGTAGTCAGCAGACGATTTGTTCCTAATAAACCATTTTCTTCTCTCAAAGGAAGACTTTCATGGCCAGTTAAGGGTCGTCTTACTCAAAAATATGGCAGCAGTAGAAACACTAAACAAAGATGGAAAGGTGTCATTATTTCTGCGCCAGCGGGCTCCAATGTACATGCCATAGCCCGTGGCAAAGTCGAATATAGCGGCCGATTAAAAGGCTATGGCTATCTTGTTATTATCCGTCATGATAAGAATTATCGCAGTCTGTATGCCTATAACCGCAGCGTTTATAAGAAAGAAGGACAGATTGTAAAGGCGGGCGAAATCATTGCCGCAGTAGGAAATTCTGGCAGCCAAACTAACTCTGGCTTATATTTTGAGATTCGCCGTGGCACAACACACCATAATCCTGCCCAATGGTGCAGGTAAGTATTAAAAAAATAAGCATTTTTCACTCAGCTTATTTAGTGACAATATCTCTAATATTAGGGTAATATCGATTCATCCTACTTGTGTATTAGAGAGTTGTATGCCCTTAAAAAAATCACTAACTACTGGCGCTATTTCTGGCGTTTTTATTGGGCTCGCGGTCTCTTTTAGCATTAATGCGTTTGCTTTAAAACCTAGCTCTCAAACGCTTCCACTTGCGCAACTCAAAAAGTTCTCAGAAGTCTACGCCAGAATCAAAAATGATTATGTAGAAGAAGTGGATGATAAAAAATTAATCACTGATGCGATCAGTGGCATGCTATCAGGGCTTGACCCTCACTCTGCATATCTTGATGAGGAAGCTTTTACAGAATTGCGTGTGGGCACTTCAGGTGAATTTGGCGGCTTAGGTATTGAAGTCGGCATGGAAAATGGCTTCGTTAAAGTCATCGCTCCTATCGACGATACGCCAGCGAAAAAGGCAGGGCTAAAATCAGGTGACTTAATAATTCGCCTCGATGATAAATCGGTTAAGGGTTTAACACTCAACGATGCAGTCAAATTAATGCGTGGTAAACCTGGCGAAGCCATCGAACTATTAATTACTCGTGAAGGTAAATCAAAGCCGTTCAAAATCACAATCGTTCGAGATGTAATCAAAGTAAAAAGCGTTAAAAAGAGAATTCTAGAAAAAGATTATGGATATCTTCGTATCTCTAGCTTTCAATCTAAGACAACTGATAACACCAAAACGGCTATTGAAGATCTACTTAAAGATAATAAAAATGCACTAAAAGGACTGGTACTTGATCTAAGAGATAACCCTGGCGGTGTTTTAAATGGGGCAGTTGGCGTATCTGATGTTTTCTTAAGAAAAGGTAATATCGTCTATACCGAAGGGCGCGTTGATGATGCCCTAATGCGTTATAACGCGACACCTGATGATTTACTCGAAGGTGCGCCCTTAGTCGTACTCGTTAATCAAGGATCAGCCTCAGCCTCTGAAATTGTTGCAGGCGCTTTACAAGATCATAAGCGAGCACTAATCATTGGCACTAAAACATTTGGTAAAGGATCCGTTCAAACGGTACTCCCTCTGGACGAAAAGACTGGCGTAAAATTAACCACAGCACGTTACTTCACACCATCAGGCCGATCAATTCAGGCGAAAGGCATTGAGCCAGACATTACCGTTGAAGAACTCGAATTCAAAAAGAAAGATGAGAATACTGAAGAAGACATTTCTCCTCTATCAGAAGCAGATTTAAGTGGCCACATCTCTAATCCCAACGGAGAGAAAAAGAAACCTGAAGCATCTAACAATGATGCAATAGATGCTAAAGATAAATCAGAAGAGAAAAACTTAGTCGAAACTGATTTCCAACTCTACGAAGCCCTTAATTTGTTGAAAAGTATGAATCTGATTCAAGAAATGAATTTAAAGAAAGGCTAATGATTCTTTTAAGAATTTATTATAAAAATGACTGTGGGGGATTATTAAATAGTCACCCCCCTACTTTTAGGCACTTTTTTTGCGAGACCAAATATTAATTAGCCTTACACTTAAAGTTTTCGCTAAAGAGTAAGGCATCAATCATTTTTTGCGGTAGAATCCCCGCCCATGAATATTCGCACACAACTTGAAACAATAATCACTCAGGCATTGGCCGATGCTGGCGCGCTTAACAATGCTCCTGCCGTTGTAAAAACTTCCTCTCGACCAGAGTTTGGTGACTACCAGGCAAATGGCATAATGGGCGCTGCTAAAGCACTCAAAATGAATCCCCGAGAATTTGCCGCCAAAGTTTTAGAAAACCTTGATCTATCGACCTACGCGGATAAGCTGGAAATAGCCGGACCTGGATTTATCAATATTCATTTAAAGAACGAGTGGTTGCAACAACAAGTAGAAAAAACGCTCGAGTCAGATAGATTAAATATAGAGAAAGCAGAACACCCTGAAACCGTCGTCATCGATTACTCAGCACCAAATCTAGCCAAAGAAATGCATGTTGGCCATTTGCGTTCTACCATTATCGGAGATTCAATCGCCCGTGTTTTAGAGTTTAGCGGACACAAAGTGATTCGCCAAAACCATGTCGGCGACTGGGGCACTCAATTTGGCATGTTGCTCACATACATGGGTGAGTTAAAACAGCAAGACAGTGAAATCACGCTGCAATTAGCCGATTTAGAAAAGTTTTATCAAGCAGCAAAAGTGCGCTTTGATGAAGATGCTGATTTCGCTAAACAGGCTCGTGATAACGTAGTCAAACTACAAGCAGGTGACCCAGAGTTTCTGGCCTTATGGAAACAGTTCATTGATACCTCACTCAATCATTGTGATGAAATCTACAAAATTCTGAACGTATTACTAACACGTGAAGATGTGATGCCAGAAAGTGCCTATAACGACGACTTGGCCAATGTTATTAGCGACCTGAAAACAAAAGGTCTATTAACTGAAGACCAAGGCGCGCAATGCGTTTTTCTCGAAGAGTTTAAAGGTAAAGACGACTCAATCATTCCGATGATTGTGCAAAAATCTGATGGTGGCTATTTATACGCGACGACAGACTTAGCCGCACTTCGCTATCGTAATGATACGTTGAAGATGACACGTGGCCTGTATCTTGTCGACGCACGCCAAAGCCTGCATCTCAGACAAGTATTTGCTGTGGGCAAAAAAGCAGGATTTGTAAAAGAAGAAACCAGCCTCGAACACATGGCATTCGGCACCATGATGGGTAAAGACGGCACACCATTTAAAACTAGAACTGGTGGCACCGTGAAACTTATTGATTTACTCAATGAAGCCCAGCAGCGCGCGCTTGATCTTGTTACGGAAAAGAACCCTGACTTAGACCAGGAAAGTCGTGAAAGCATCGCCAAGACTGTTGGCATTGGCGCTGTAAAATACGCAGACTTGAGCAAGAATCGGACGTCCGACTATATTTTCAACTGGGACACCATGCTCAGCTTTGAAGGAAATACAGCTCCCTATTTACAATACGCCTATGCGCGAATTCAAAGCATATTCCGTAAAGCTGGTGCAATTGATACATCTGCGAAAATTATTATTGAAGAGCCTGTAGAACGTCAGTTAGCAAGCAAGCTATTACAACTTTCAGAAGCCATTGAAGCTGTAGCCAAAGATGGTACGCCTAACATTTTGTGTAATTATCTTTATGAGTTATCTGGAAACTTCATGACTTTTTATGAAGCTTGCCCAATTATGAAAGCCGATGAAAACACCAAACAAAGCCGCTTAAAGTTATCTCAACTTACCGCTAATACGCTGAAAACTGGATTGGACTTGCTGGGTATTGATGTAATGGAACGAATGTAACGTATTCGTAGATTGAATCATCAATCCTCAATCATTAATTTAAAGCCTTCATGCGAGGCTTTAAATCCAAGATCATTATAAAACCGGATAGCATCAGAACGCTGTTTGTTTGAGGTTAACTGAACAATATTACACCCCCGTACTTTGGCGCGTTTTATTGACCATTCGAATAGCTGCTTACCATATCCTTTACTGCGATGATCTTTATGCACACGCACACCCTCGATTAAACAACGCCATGAGCCTTTATAAGTGAGATATGGAATAAAGGTAAGTTGCAACATCCCAATAATCGATGTTTCTGATCCTTCTTCTATCTCCGCAACTATCAATTCATTATTGATATCATCACTAATTATCTTCAGCGCTTTTATATAAGCCTCATTAACAGGCTTTGAAGAATCTTCGCGATGCGCACCCAACTGATCATCAGCCAACATTTCTATTAAAGTAGAGAGGTCACTTTCCTGCGCTTGTCTATAAATCAAATCCGCTACCATTTCTTTAGAGTTTAAATATTCTTAGTTTTAACAGCGCTCAGGCTTTAACGGCTTCACTAAGTTTTTCTTCTGTTATCGGGAAACTCAATGATTCCGCAATATCATAGCGAGCCTGCAATTTAGCTAATTGGCTTTCGTGCTCTTTATCATAGAAAATAATTACTCTTATTCCACTATGTCTTTGAACGACGGACATCATGGATTCTAAAGAGCTGGTTCGATCACGAAAGTCGGATTGATAATTAAATTCGGCGACGATTACAGTAGGGACTTTTTTCTTAAGCAACTTTAGTACTTTCCGCATACTGGTTTCGGTGATGACTTCAAAGCCCAGTTTTTGATACAACTCAGTGAAATTTGGATACCCCCCAATTTCACTGACTGCTAACAATAATGGAGATTCACTCACCCTAATCCCTTTCAAACTCGTAAATTAAATCAAGACCGTATTCATCCACCGACGTTTCAGCTTCGAGCGACAGCACCTTATTAATTTTGTATTTAATCGCAATTTTTTGGGTTTGGTCAAATAAACCGAAGAGATAGCGTACATATAATCTCGATCCCAACCTTTTACCTAAAGCCAACTCACTTTCTCTTAAGTCCTCTTTAGTTACGATATTAACGTCATCCAGACCAAACGATGCGCCGATATTCTGAGCCAAACTACCACTACCGGTTATACCAAGGCCCCTAACTGCTGACATCAATAAAGCACTTTCCTGACCAGATGCCGAAGATAAACTATGCCCTGTTAACAGGAAGCTCAATGCCTCACTTTCGGGCATCGCAGGGTTAGAGAAAATAGTAGATTTAGGGTTAAGAACATTTCCACCAAGGTGAACGCCAACAACTTGATTATCGACTGTTCTAGTAGCTCGAATATCCATACCCACAAGCTTAGGTGAGCCATTGAATATTAATCGACCATTGTTGATTTCTAAATCCTGACCATAAGCCTGAAATTTTCCATCAGTCACTCTTAGAGAACCATTGGCTAAAACATCCCGTCGGTTGTGAGTGACATTAACATCACCAGATAGTCTTGCTTTTAAACCAAATGCATCTAATCGTACTTTATCACCTAATACGATAATCACATTCGGTTGTAATTTTACTGCTGAAACCTGTTCACCAGGCTTTCTCTCACCAATGACAAATGCATCACCTGATTCATCGATACTACTTTCAGGAATATCATTTAATCGTATATCAGCATAAGGAATAGTCACCTTGCCTTTGATACTGACTACCTCAGGAGATAAGCCTAAAACGATATCTGGAGACATCGTAGCCTTAATTTCATTGGTGTTCATAAAGCGAATATTATTGCCGCTAATTTTTATATTTGCTTTCCACTTTGCCACATCTTGAATATCCATATCGCCGGTGACATTTAAAGCGCCTTTACCCATCAACATTCTACCGTTGATTTTAGCTTTTCCGGGCTGATCTGCAGTGACATTAATATTGATGTCGGTTAACTCTGTACCTGCTTCAGGTAATCTAAGGTAAGCATTTTTTATATCTGCCTGACCTTTTATTTGAGGCTTACTTAGTAATCCACTAAAGCTAAACTTACTACTGAGCGCCCCACGTAAGCCTCGACTATGAGGGATAAGCTCCTGAGCAAAGTTAATATTTGGTATATCGAAATTAGCCTTACCATCAATAGTATGTTTGCCATTTTCTGGAGACAGTTTGATTTTGGCATTTGCTGAGAATTGACCTCGATTAACTATTTTCATCGAGGCATCAGCATTAATAGTTCGATTATCTATGGTTGCATTAATTTCTGCGTCTTCATAAAAGAAATCACGTACCTCATCATCAGCTTTAAAGGAGAAACTATTACTCGGGAGCTTAAATTGTATCTTCCCCTTAGGTCTCCCACTGTTTTGCTGGATATCGTAAGATCCATTTACAACACCATTTAATTCCATACCCTCTGGCAACCAGGGCTTTGCTAACTCCAATGGTATTTCATTCAAGGTACCCTTGGCATTTATACCAGAAGCTTCAGACCAACTAGCTGTTGAACAAGCATTGGTCTTTTTACTCGACAAACAAAATTGATCAGCACTAAATCCACTTTTTGAAACACTAACTCGTGCAGGCTTTTGAAGTGCCCAATCACCTGCTTGGGTATCATCTAATTTTAATTGCTGAAGAATCCCACTCCACTGTTGGTTTTTCCAGCCGCCATTAGCCTTAAGTTGTACTTTCGCCTCTTGATGATCAATTAACGCAGAAATAGTATGATTTTCTATAGATCCATTTAACTCTAAATTAGCGTCATCTATCTTCTGACCATCACTTTCAAAATTCTTGAGCTTTCCATTTATTTTATAAATATTGTTTGTAGTACTCGCTGTGAAGTCAGCAGAATCCAGGTTAAAAGTTTTATATTTTATTTTTTTAGCGTCTACAGTCGCATTTATAATAGGCTTATCTATGGTTCCCTGGAGTTGGCCTTTAACTATTAATCTTCCAGATAATTCTGATGCAATTTCTTTAAGATTTTTACTATCAATATTCCAACTTAAGTTAAAAGGACTGCTGGCACGCCCCGTCACCTGAAAACGGTTATCTCCAATAATGGTGTTCAGTTCTTTAACCATCGGTACACCATCAACTAATTGAACTTCACCTTGCAGATTCATATCTGACTGACCTAACTTAAAGTCTTGGTACTGCAAATTAGAGGCTACTAATTTTGTTGTGATAGTAGGAGACTTATAAAGACCAACAATCTGGGTATCTCCCTGTATACGTCCGGCTAAATCAGGTGAAACCTGCTTCAGATCTGGCGCATTAATATTAATTTTTAAGTCTAGTGGCTCGCCTGCATTACCGTTTACTAGAAGAATATTTTTACCACTAGCAACATTGAGCTCTTTCAACTGAATTATTTTTTTATCTAGGCTAATTTGTCCTTTTAGGGTTAAAGCTTCTTCCCCTTGTCTAATCCCATTAAATTCGAGATTTTTTGCGGTTATATCTAAGGTAGATACAGGCTTTTCAATCAGACCTTTTAAGGTTGCGCTTCCATTGATACTACCGGCTAATTGGGGAGAAACCTGTTTTAGATCATTAGCCTCAATATTCCATTTCAAATCAAGTGGTTCAGTAGCAGTTCCAGATAGGCTTACGGTGTTCTTTCCACTTTTGATTTGCGCACTTTTTAGACTTAGCACGTCATTATCAACAACCACATCCGTTTCAATTAATATTGGAAGTGTTGATTGCTTATATCCAGCATAGGCAAGGCTATTGGCTTTAACTTTGGCCTGTATTTCTGGCTTTTTATATTCACCTTTGATGGTAACAGCGCCTTCAACTCTTCCTGCGACATCTGGAACTAATTGTTTTAGTGATTTCGCATCAACTTTAATATCCAGATTTAATGGCTCTGTTACCGCGCCATCAACCATAATTGCGTTATCCCCGAGTGTCACCTCAAGTTTGTTTGCTTGAACTAAGCTCTCTCGTTCTGTAACCTGACCTTTGGCTGTTAATTTCTGTCCACGGAACGTCCCATCTAACTCTACAATTTGTAACTGGTTCTCTAACCGGGAATCTAAAAAGGTGCCTGTATATTTTATTTTTGCATCAGCACTGGCTGGCCATTCTGGTAATAAACTACTCGTGGTTAGATTTTTTGCATCAGCATCAAAATTCCAGCGAATTTCCGGGTCCCAATTCACATTACCTTTCGCTTCTGCATTACCATGAACACTGACGAATATAATGTCATCAAACGTAACTTGCTTGTAATCTCCTTCACCTTTAACCAGGGCTGTTCCCTTGCCTAGCTGTTTTTGCTCAAGAACTAAATCGCCATCAAAAATATAATTAGTGAGTGTTCCTTTAACATCAACTGTTCCATTTACATTTCCAATGACATCATGCTCAAAGGACGCAGTGCCTTTAGTTTTGATTTCATGGGGCTGATTCATGTTCAGCTCACCATCGACCACATCGATTCTTAAGGGTCGATTTAAAATAATAGGAGCGCCTTTTAATTCTTCAAAATTAAGTATATTTTGCTTTATTGTTGCTTTATTGAGTTGGATATCCTGAATCTGGAATAGCAACGTTTGACTCTTACTATCCCCAGGTATGCTTTTAGTAATTTGTAATGATTCTAGTTTTAAAACATCAGCATCTAGATTAATGGGCAATCCAAAGTTAGGCAAAGAAGTAACATCCTTTGACACCTCATCTGACTTAGTCTTTCCTTGCAAGTCTATTGATAATTTTCCGACAGTTACATTTTTGGCGTGGATCTTTTCATTTTTGATATCAAATTTATTGAGTTTTACATCGATATTCTCAAGCACGACCGCAACGCCATCCTCCCAAACGAACTTGTCTACATGAAGTCCTGATAAAACACTACCCGATACCCCTTTAAGGGTGAGTTGCTTTAGTGAGGAGTCGGCAAGGTACGCAATAGTTTTCGGGCCTATTGGAGTAAAAAGCGTGATCACTAATGCAAATAATAGAACTAGTAATAGTGACATCACCCAGAACAAAGGCGAGAACACATACTGATTTAAATGTTTTCTCACAAATCAGATCCCACACTTAGATGTAGATGAGGGTCGCCAAAATCATCCTTAGGAAATCCGATATCAATTCGAACAGGACCAACGGGAGAGCTCCAACGTGCACCAAAACCAACACCTACTTTCATACCAGGATCACTCCAGCTTTCAAATGCATTACCTGCATCTACAAAAACTGCTGCACTCCAGGAGTCATTAATTGGATGTTGATATTCTAGACTTAGGTCTAACAGATGCTTACCACCTATTACTTTTCCATTATCATTCTCTTCACCAAGGCTTTCAAAAGTATAACCTCTGACACTAGTGCTACCGCCGGCAAAAAACCTTAAACTTTTAGGAAGACTATTAAAATCTGAAACTATAGAAGCGCCTAGATTCATACGGGCCAAAATACGTCCAGGACCAACTTGCTTGATACCTTTTGCTTGAACTTTAAGCCGAGTAACATCCTGATCGCTCAGGAGTGCTTCCAAAGCAGAGTCTAGAGATAATTTTAAGCGCCACCCATCTTTAGGATTAAGTAAGCTATCGGCAACTACTTTTTCTAAACCAACACCGAACATCAATAGTTCAGCATCAGTTTCATCCTCGCTATCCACCTGCGTCTTATCTTTAATAGCCTTTATGGAAGCCGTTCTAACCCACCCATTGCCAAATTTACGAACAAGAGTAGCCCCAACAGATAAGGTATGACTTTCAATATCATCATTTGAGTCTTTCTTTAGATCAATACTATAGATCAGACTATTATCATCAGGATTATTTCTAGGGTTTAATAACTGAACAGAGAACTCTGGAAGTTTTTCAGAATATTGAGCCTTGACCTTTAGTTGCTTGCCACTTTTTCCCAAATAGCGCCTATTCATTTCTGCAGCTATACGAGCACCTGTATCAGAGCCATAGCCTACTTTGAACTTGTAAGCATTTCGTTTTTTAGCGGTTAACGTGATTACAACAGGTAAACGGAAATTTTTAGCTTGTTCATTAAGTACTTCGACCTTAATCAAATTAAAATAACCGCTACGTTGCAATAGTTGCTGTTGATTAATTAGGTCTTCAGCGAAGAAAGGATCACCTGTTTTAAGCAGTATATATTTTGACATCGCTTTTTCAGACAGAAGCTCTTGATCAACCGTTATTTCTCCGTATTGATAACGCTTTCCTGTATTTAGAATGAGTACAACGCTCGCTCGATATGTTGTTGGATCGACCTTGATACTATGCTTTTCAAATTCAGCATCATAGTAGCCTAATGATTGCGCAGCTTCTGAAAGCTTAGTTTTGAAATCAGTATAATTCTGATGATTGAGCACATCACCTTTTGAATAAGGCGGTTTCTTAATTATATCTGTAAAAAGCTTTTCGTTTTTACCTTCACCAACAACTTCAGTTAATATTGATGTGACTTTAGTTGATTTACCCGGTTTAACCGTCAAACGTAGCTTCCAACAGTTATCGACGATAGATCCACCAGACACCAGCTCTGCATCGTAGTAACCCAAAGCTCTAGTAGCTTTTCTTAAATTCTTTTTTACCGTTGTGAAGAACTGTTTCACTTCTGCTCGATCGGCAGTACATTCAGGAACAGTAACAGGCATATGGAGTTCGATGTTTTTCTTTAGATCATCCTCAACCCCAGTAACGTCTATGGTTGCTAACTTTGCTGATGGTAGAGTAGCT
Source organism: uncultured Cocleimonas sp. (assembly GCF_947495625.1). GTDB lineage: Bacteria > Pseudomonadota > Gammaproteobacteria > Thiotrichales > Thiotrichaceae > Cocleimonas. The sequence continues at coordinate 95,338 of NZ_CANLZW010000003.1, read as the reverse complement.
TCATCATCAACTTTTGTTTCAGACTTTTTGCCAGTTTTTGTGTCAGGCTTATTCTCAGGTGTCTCTTCAGACTCTGTATCATTTTTTGTAATAGCTGCTTTAATGATTTGATTGTCAACATCATCATTCGCATCTCCTGCAAAAACAGAATACGAAATAAGTAAACTACAGAGAATAAAGGGTAAGCTTTTCAACATCTATTGCTCAAAGCTCCAACGAAGGATGGCATCTTGTATTTTTGCACCGCGCCCAGCTCCCGTTCTTTTTCCATTATGTTGAATGGCAATAACAAGTCTTTTCCCTTTTCGATTTAACATATATCCAGAAATTGCCGTCACAAAGTCTAACGTACCAGTTTTTAAATGACTTCTCCCACGCAGTTCGTCTTTCCTGAAACGATTCACCAAAGTTCCATCAACACCTGGCAAAGACATGGAGGCCATAAATTCAGGCATATACGGATCTCTATAAGCGGCCTCTAACAAATTACCCATTTGTCGTGCAGTCACTAGCGCTGACCTTGATAAACCAGAGCCATTTTCTAGCTGGATGCCATTAGTATCAATATTATTAGCATTCATTGTATCTAGAATAGCTTGTCGTCCCTTTGTTAGAGTACCAGGTGACCCATATTTTTTCGCACCAAGAGTAAGCAATAATTGTTTTGTCATCACATTATTACTCCATTTATTGATCAGTCGTATCTGTTCTCCAAGTGTTGGAGAGCTATGCACATGAAATAGTTCATCTTTTGCTGATACTCTACCTACTTTCAGGCTCCCTTTAAGAGTGCCGTTGAGGTCTAACCAAAAATCACGGAAGGCATTAAAAACATGTTCTTCAGGTTTAGAAATAGCACGCAAGATAAATCGTTGTTTACATTTTGCGGCGTAATTTCCACTGATAATCAACTCGCCCTTTTTATCCCTTTTTAATTTGGGACGTAAATGGGATTTCCTGCACCTGCCTTTGGTTAATTTTATCTGATTCTTAAAATTAAAATCAGTTATATCAGGATATGGTTTAACCTTAACCTTACCGATCGACTTACTTTTTTTACTCTTTTTCTTTCCTTTGGATACCTGATCATTCTCTTCAGGGGTAAAGAGAAAACGAGTTGCCTGAAAATTAAACATCAACGCAGAGGATTGAGCGTTATAAATTCGAAATGCCTTACCGTCAAAAGCTGCCGGGTCATGAATGGGTAACTGGAAATAACTATTATCAATAATAATATCTCCTTCAATATGCTTTAAACCCTTATCACGTAAAGTCTTAACCAGCTTCCAGAAATTTTCATAAACCAGAAAAGGGTCTCCGTAACCCTTTAAAATTAAATCACCGGATAACACCCCCCCACTTATAGGCCCTTTTGTCCAAACCTCTGTTCTCCAGGAATAATTTGGTCCTAACTCTTTAAGCGCGGCATAGGTAGTTAGCAACTTCATGGTTGATGCTGGTGTGCGTAATTTATCAGCGTTAAGTTCCAGCATCGGAGCATCAGCGTTTAAATCACGCACATAAATACTGATATTTTTTGTGGGTATCTTATATTTTTTTAAAAGTTTATTAACTGACTCTGGTAAATCTTGAGGCGTTTGTTTATTGATGTAATATGTTTGTGCGGGTTGCGGATCTTCTTTAGCATCGCTTACTTTAGTTTGACTGGACTCTTTGGCATTTACTGATCCGACATTAACTGAGCCAGCAATGAAAAGCCCACAGGCAATCATTATCTTAGCGCATGAAAAGATACGCTCTTTTCTATCTGTTAATTTCATTAAATCCCCAATCGACAAAGTCACTGATCTTTATTTAGAGTACTGAATATTTCATCGATATTAATTGATGCTTAAGACCTTGATAGCGTTATTTTCGCAGTATTGCCATCTTAGGTCAAAATCAAGTAATTTCATTGAGTAGATTCGTTGTTTGTTAGTGTTATTTTCATGATATGAAGGTCTCGGATCGAGCTCTAATAATTGCCTTATCAAAACTTCAACATCTTCTCCTAAACGATGACTGGCATAATGACACGCCTGAATTATTTCGTCACTCATAAGCACTGTCATTTTGTTTAAGGGTCTCTCTTTTGCATACCCAGCTTCTGCTTCAGGTATTGCATCGACATATGGCAGATAAGGTTTTATATCCAAAATGGGCGTACCATCCATAAGATCACAACCTTTAAGGTGCAACACGACCCTCGAAGATTCTATTTCAATACTTTCCAATTCAACGACCGACAAACCTATTGGGTTAGGACGAAACGTGGAACGCGATGCAAACACACCTACTTTTGTATTTCCACCCAATCGTGGCGGTCGCACCATAGGTTTCCAACCTTGAGATTCTGTTTTATGAAAGGCAAATTGTAGCCAGACATGTGAAAAACCGTCTAATTCTCGAACACTCTCCTCGGTAAATACCTTATCCAGTTTAAGCTGAGCTTTTGCCGCCGTTACTAATCCAGGTTGCCTGGGTATCCCAAACTTCTCTTTAAAACAGGAGGAGATTAATCCTATAGATGTAAAATTCAGGCTTTTCATTCTGCTGGATTATACTGATGCTCCGACCTATTATTAAATGCTTCATACAAAAATAATCAAATGAGACTAGAATTAGAGCTAAACTTAACTACATTCATATTTTACAAAATTATTTTAATTAACCGATGTCAAACAACATAGCTATAAAATAGCAAAGGCCTGATTTTTATGAGTCAAGATAGCGATAAGGATGCCGAGTTGAATAATTATAATATCCAAGTAACCGTTTCTACCCAGTACATAGAAGCTGAATCTAACCCCGAAGCCAGTCGATTTGTTTTTGCTTACACCATTAAAATTGAGAATAAAGGTGATATCGCCGCTAAATTAATCAGTCGCCACTGGATAATTACGGATGCTAATAACCGCATTCAAGAAGTGAAAGGCAAAGGCGTGATTGGCGAACAACCCTATTTAAGGCCTGGCGAATCCTTTGAATACACCAGCGGCACAATGATGGAAACCCCCGTTGGATCAATGCAAGGCACCTATCAAATGGTTGCCGACGATCAACATCACTTTGATGCAATTATCGAGCCGTTTACGCTAGCTCTACCGAGAATGTTGAACTAGTACTCACTGTACGAAAGCCCATCATCAAATAGGTGTTCCATTCATCTTAAGTCAGTAGACAAAATTTGCCATTAGACATAATCTTTGCTTAACCCCAAAGACAATAGTTACCTAATAATTATAATAAAGACTAATAATTGATGAAAATAGCAACTCACTATTTCTCCAGCATTGTTTTATGCACTTTTATTCTGACATTCAGTAGCCAGGCGCATGCCGCTATGTATAAGTATGTAAAAAAAGATGGCTCCACCCTGCTTTCGGGTGAAAAACTCTCAGGCTCTGGATATAAATTAGTAAAAATCTATCAGATCAAGAAAAAAGGCGCGTACAAATCTAGTATTAAGAAAAAGCCCAAAACAGATAAAGTTTCATCAGCGCGAAAAACAAAACAAAAATCCACTTATAAAAAACGTAAGAATTCACGTTTAAGCAACAACAAAGGCATCAAATATGCCAACCTTGTCGACCCTAAAGGTCGCGACAATGGAATTATTGTTGGCTGTGGAAACGATCGACATTTAAACAAACAAGCACGTGTTTACAAAAAACCGATTCAGATTTATTCACGTATTTACGATGTTGATGAAGAACTGATTCACGCAATTGTAAAGCAGGAATCCTGCTTCAATGAAGGCGCGCATTCACGTGTCGGAGCGATAGGCCTGATGCAATTAATGCCACAGACCGCGCTTGGATTAAGAATTAATGACCCCTGGAACCCAGAACATAATATACAGGGTGGCGTAAAATATATTGCAAAAATGCTGGAAAGATTTGATGGTAATTACAAACTTGCAATTGCTGCTTATAATGCCGGACCTGGTAATGTAAATAAATACAACGGGATTCCACCTTTTAACGAAACACGAAATTATGTAAAAAAAGTTTATGCCGAATATAAACGACTGAAAAAAGTTGGGATTGGCTATAAGAAAAAAATACAACTAGCCTCTAAATAACAAAAAATCAGCATATCCGTAATTATAGAAAAATATAGTCACCCCCCTACTTATAGGCACTTTTTACAATTATAGAAGTAAATTAAAAGTACCTAATAGAAAATCCAATATTTTCCATCTTTTTAGCTTTCTCCAATTGTTGACGTATCACAAGCTGTAGTATCCTTACGCCTTGAAATATTGCGTTTAAAATAGGAGTTAAACGATGTCAATGTCTGACCGCGACGGTCTAATCTGGTTTGATGGAAAAATGGTACCTTGGCGTGAAGCCAATGTGCATGTACTTACTCATACATTACATTACGGAATGGGTGTTTTTGAAGGCGTACGTGCTTATAAAACCGATCAAGGACCTGCGATTTTCCGCTTGAAAGAACATACGGATCGTTTGTTTGATTCTGCAAAAATCATGAATATGGAAATGCCATTTTCAAAGGAAGAAATCACTAAAGCACAAATAGCTGCCGTTAAAGAAAATAACCTGGATTCCGCTTACCTAAGACCCATGTGTTTTTATGGCTCAGAAGGTATGGGACTTCGAGCTGATAATCTTAAAACGCATACCATTGTTGCAGCCTGGGAATGGGGTTCGTACCTTGGCGCAGAGAACATGGAAAAAGGATTACGCATTAAGACATCTTCATTCACACGTCACCACGTGAATATCAGTATGTGTAAAGCTAAAGCGAACGGTCATTACATTAATTCTATGCTTGCACTTCAAGAAGCACTAACGGATGGTTATGATGAAGCACTTCTTCTAGATGTTGAAGGTTTTGTTGCAGAAGGTAGTGGTGAAAATATCTTTATCATTAAAAATGGTGTCATCTATACGCCAGACTTAACATCTGCACTCAATGGAATTACTCGCAATACCATTACTGCCTTTGCTAATGATCTTAACTACGAAATCGTAGAAAAGCGCATTACTCGCGATGAAGTCTATATTGCGGATGAAGCCTTCTTTACTGGAACAGCAGCAGAAGTAACTCCCATTCGTGAATTAGACAATAGAGCTATCGGTAACGGTACTCGTGGCCCTATTACTGAAAAATTACAATCATTGTATTTTGACAGCGTTCATGGGAAGGTTGAAAAATACAAAGACTGGTTAACTCTGGTATAACACTATAAGAGTTACAAACAACGAAAGGACATCAAATGGCATCACAGGGAAGTTCAGATAAAGAAGCGGATTATAAAAAGTTAAATATTACGAATGATGTCACTATTACCCGTAATGAATTACCTTTGCATTGTCCGACAAATGTTTCTGCCCTGTGGTGCGCACATCCTAAAGTTTATCTCGCGATAGAAAACTCGAAAGATGGTACTGCACGATGTCCTTATTGCGGAACGTTGTACCATCTTCAAGACTAATTAATATAAACGTTAAAATGCCCTCAAAATTTTTCAACCCACGTTATTGGCCAACTTGGCTTGGGGTTGGAATTCTCAAACTCATTATTCTGCTCCCTTGGTCTGTTCAAATGGTGTTAGGCAAGTGGCTGGGGATTTTGATTTATTCTGTTGCATCCTCTAGAAGAAAAATAAGTCAGATTAATCTGGAAATTGCTTTTCCTGAACTTTCAAAAGCTGACTTAGAAAAACTCAACCGAGATCATTTCATCTCAATGGGTCAAGGCCTTATTGAGGCTGCACTAGGCTGGTGGGGTTCTGATGAAAAAATAGAAAAGCTCGCGCATGTGGAAGACTTTGATTATCTAAGGGATGCATTAAAAGATGGCAATGTCATTATGTTAGGTGCTCATTTTTCTAGCCTGGAAGTAGGTGGAAGAATTATGGCGTTAGAAATGCCCATTCATGTTACCTATCGCCCACACCAAAATGCACTGATAGAATATTTAGTGGCTTTACAAAGAGATACTAAATACGGCAAAGCCATACCTAAAAGCAGAATTCGTGACATGATAAAAAGCATTAAAAATGGATCACCTGTCTGGTATGCCACCGACCAAAACTACCGAGGCAAAGGAAGCTTACCCGTCCCTTTCTTTGGCGTTGATGCTCCAACAAATACGGGTACCGCGAGACTAGCAAAGATGACAAATGCCAAAGTTATACCTTGTATAACAGTCCGTTTAACTGGCAAAAATGACAGCCGCAAAGGCTATCTAATAAAAACTTATCCACCACTTGAGAACTTTCCAAGTGATGACGCATTGAATGACACAACGCGCTTGAATCAGATATTAGAAGATTTGATAAAAGAGTATCCCGATCAATACTTATGGACACATAAGCGATATAAAAATTACAAAACAGAAAATAGAGACTTCTATAAAGAATACTCGAAAAGCCAACTATCAGGTCACAAATCATGATTATCCAGCGCTATCTGGTGCGCGAAATCATGTCTACATTTTCAGCCACTTTACTGGTATTGATGCTGATTATTGTTGGCAATACTTTTGTCCGTTTATTGGGAAAAGTTAGTGGCGGCAATTTACCTATTGATGCGCTGAGCAAACTGGTTTTTCTAGGATCCATTAATGGATTAATAAAACTTGTTCCAATCGCCTTACTGATAGGCATGATGCTCGCATTCGGGCGTCTTTATAGAGACCATGAAATGTCGGCTTTGCATTCCTCCGGCATTGGTCCAAAACAATTTTACAAAGGCATTTTCCTATTTGTTGCACCATTGACGCTCATTATTGCTGGGTTAACCTTATTTGTCATTCCAGATTTAGAGAAAACCAGTTACAACATCAAACAAGAAATAAAACAACGGCCTGAAGCATCTGGTATCCCTGTCGGTGAGTTTATGCACAGTAAAACCGGCGGAAAAAGCATCACTTTATTTGTTGAAGATATCGATGAAGAAAATGTTGTGATGAAACGCTTCTTTATGCACCTAAATGATAAAGAGGAGACGCCTAACAAAACTGAATCTACAGATTCCCCAACTAAAGTTGACGATAAAAAAACAGAAGACAATGTTGAAATTATCGTTTCTGCACAACAAGCCCTACTTTACGTCGACCCCAAGAGCGGCAATAGAATTGTCAAAATAGAAAATGGAAGTCGCTACGATAATAATAAAAGTACCGGTGAATTCAGTATTTTTAATTTTGCAGAACATGGCATTCATATCCCGGCACTCGAAATAAATATTTCTAAAGATTTGGAAACAGAGCCTACTCTTGAATTACTAAAACTTCAGAGTAATGAGAGTAACGCAGAGATCCATTGGCGCTTGGCATTGATTCTTCAAGCACCTGTGATGGCACTTCTGGCATTCCCCCTTAGTCATACGACACCTCGACAAGGACGTTTTGGGAAACTTGCGTTTGGCATACTGCTTTATGCGGTATATGCCAATTTGATCATTACAGGTAAATCAATGATAGAAGATGGGCGAATTCCTAATTGGCTCGGGCTTTGGTGGACCCATGCGATTTTTATTGCTCTCTCCCTGTGGTTGCTCCGTAGACAATATGGAAATCTAAAATGAAGATTTTAGATCGCTATTTATGGAGCTCTACCATCCAAGGCATACTCATTGCATGGCTGGCCTTGGTAATTTTAGATACCTTTTTTGCTTTTATTAATGAAGCGGGGAAAACCAATGCGCTTTACACCACAATGCAGGCAATTATTTATTTAATTTACACTCTTCCAGCTAGTTTCTATGAGTTTTTCCCGACTTCAGTTCTGATTGGGACCCTTTTAGGGTTAGGCAATCTTGCTGCAAACTCTGAATTTATTGCGATGCGAGCCGCCGGAGTATCTATTGGAAATATTGTGTCCTCAGTTATAAAACTAGGTGCTTTGTTGGCGATAGGGATATTTGTTGTCGGCGAGTGGCTAGTCCCTGCCAGTGATTTACATGCGCGTAATTTTAAAGCGCAATTAAAAAATAAAAATATTGTTCTTGTGGATGATTCTGGTCTCTGGGTCAAAGAAAAGCGAAGCATCATCAAAATAGGTAAAGTGTTATCGAGCACACAAGTATCAGATGTGTCGATTTATTCGTTTAAAGAAGATCACTCGGGTCTTGAAACTTTAACCTCAGTGAAAAATGCCAAGGCAAATGATAAAAACTGGGATTTTTATCAAGTTAGTACAACTAAATTTGAAGATAACCATGTGCTGAAGACATCAAATGAATTAGAAACGGATATAGCGTTTATAGACCCAAAAGTTTTAGATGTTGCAAATACTGACCCGAATCAATTATCCAGTAGCGCACTTTCTAAAATTATTGAATACCAAAAACAAAATGCCATCAAGACTGACAAATACGAGCTTATCTACTGGAAAAGATTCTCAATTCCCTTATCGACATTAGTCATGCTGATACTAGCAATGCCATTTTTATTTAGCTCAAACCGGGGGGGTGGCATCGGACAACGAATTTTCGTAGGTATTCTTGTTGGAATCATTTTCTATCTGGCAAACAGAACCGCCAACGAATTAGGTGCGGTTTATGGCTTTTCTCCCCTGGTTAGTGCATTTCTCCCCTCTATTATTTTTCTATTTATTGGGCTTTTGGCAATAAGCAGGAAAACTTGATTCCTTTATAAATTAAATTATCGTTTTTTTACACATCTAAAGCGATTAGATCGAGAGAAAGAATTCACTTACAATGCTAGCCATAACACTCCTACCCCATTTTAACCACCACTTAGGAAGCGAGTAGTAATTCCATGACAGATAGCCCCACACATAATATACCGAGTGACAATTTGAGGTGGTGTCTTGAACAGATAGAAAACGGCCCATGGAGTGCTATCCAATTACGAGGAGAGCAAATATCTGACACTCAGTTCAATCAGGACGATATTGACCTTCTCGTATCTAACGAATCTGCGAAGATTTTACTTAGTGCTATATATACTTGGGTATGTGAACGCAAATGTCACGCTCGAGTTATGTCTCGGAAAAATCGAAAAGTACAACTGATATTGTATTCAACAGATGGGAAAGATTGCGTCATATTCGATCTTTGGCTAGAACTTTGGCAACTTGATCACAAGAGATCCTGCCTCACTTATTCTGGAGCAAAAGATGCAATCAAAACACCGCAAAGTTCTATCAGCAGATTTCCTGCTAATCTTGAAGCATGCATCTATATCCAACATCTTATATGCAAAAAACGCAGCATCGATAATCAATCAACCATTAGTAGATTAAACTACTACAACGAAAACTGTGACAAAGAACTCACAGATGTGATCGTAGATATAGTAAACACTCAAAAAATTTCGCAAACGATCGACGAATTGACACTGAAATATATCAATGAACGATGCTTAATTAAAAGTCCCAGTAACTTTACACACACAACCAAACGATTAAGCTCCCTAATCAAAGAAAGCTGGCTGGCTGCTCCTAGAGAGAACCGAATGATCTCTATCATGGGCAGTGACGGTGCGGGAAAAACAACTATAGCAACCCATTTACTAGAATCAGAAGACAATATATCTCGTGTATTTACCGGTAAACACCTATATAGAAAATCATATATCCATAAACTGTTGGTCATTTTTATCAGACCTCTGCTATTTCAATCGAGAGAGACTTTCGATGAAAAACTAGCGCCGTGGGTTTATCTTAGAGCCAGTCTAGGCATTCGCATAAAATACTGGAGACAGAAAAATAAAGGACTGATGTTAGTAGATAGAACAATTATGGATTTTCTGTATCTAGACAGAAAAACAGATACACCACGATTTTCCAGATTCAGATTTTTATCCAATATCTTCGGCAAAAGAATCCCTATCATTCATTGTATTGTTAATCCTCAAAACATATCTGACAGAAAACCTGAAATGACAGAACAAGGAATCCTGCACTACAACCAGGACATGTTTAACTGCCATTCCCTGCGATCACCCACAGACTACCTGGCATTTAACAATGATTGTTCACTTGAAGATTCTGTGGAAGCGCTCACAACCATACTGAACAAGCTGTGATTCCAGTTAAATCGGTTATAACAAGACATCAGAGTGAGTTATAATTCCAGATCACATTAATCACCATACTCACATTTACAGGATTGCCACCCTATGAGCTCCAGCGAAGTCCTACAACTTAAAGATAAGTCGGCATTTGGCGCAGGCGGCAGGCGACTTTGTTTTACCCATCCTAATGATCCCAGTAAGTGCGTCAAGATACTCAGACAAGATGATGAAAGAACCGTGCGCTTAAAAAAGAAGAGAATTATTCCTGCCAGCTTTCACCGTGAATACGACAATAATCGCCATGAAATGGAAGTGCTGAATGAGCTATACGATCAAATCGGAGAGGGGATGACAGACCACTTGCCGAGATGTTATGGCATGCATGAAACTGACTTGGGACCAGGTCTTGTTTTAGACCTAATCCGAGATGAAGACGGTCAAATTGCAAGAAGTATTCGTCAGCTGATTACCGATGGTTTTGATCTTGCAGATTTACGAACTGCATACGATAAGCTTGGTGATTTCCTGCATGAGCATATAGTACTTTCCAGAAAACTACTTGACCATAACATCGTCGTAAGCTTTGACAAAGATGGTGTCCCAACCATGTATATCATAGACGGATTGGGAGACCCAGCTTTTATACCTCTTGCGCGCTGGTCTAAAACTCTGGGAAGAGCCAAAGTAAAAAGGCGCGTCGAAGAAGCATGGCCCAGGTTTGAGAACTTCGCAAAACAAGGTGGCGTTACGCAAGAAATGCGAAAAAACAGTACGTGGGATCAAGGTATACTTAGACACAGAGATTAAGATTGAACATAAATAAACAATCTCTGAAATCAACAACTATATTCCGAAACACAATTTCGAGACACAGGCACGTTTAATGAGAAACGCCCACACAGAAAAACTGAAAGGCATCATCAGACCTTTTTTTTACAAGCTATTCAAACAATCAGGAAAGAGTTATCTTTGCCCAATCTGTGGATACCAAGGACCCTTTAAAGATAAACGCATAAGCAAACAACCCGATCTGGTTCGTATCGATAGTAAATGCCCCAAATGTGCCTCCAACGAACGTCACCGTATGATGTACCTCGTATTCAACGAAGTATTTAATGCCGCTGAAACACAAGGAAAGAGCGTACTACATATCGCACCGGAAGATTGCCTTAAAGATCTGGTCGCAGAGAAGTTTGAGACGTATCACACCGCTGACTTACTAAAACAAGATGTGGACTTTAACGAAGACGTTCAAGCCATGTCATTCAATGACAACTCCTATGACTGCGTAGTAATTTCAAGGGTACTTACTATACCGCCCGATTTGGATGCAAGTCTTTCTGAGATTCATCGTGTACTCAAACCTGGAGGATTAGCTGTTATAGCAGAAATATATAAACATGAAGAAACCAAAGAGTTTGGTAAAATGATTAACGAGCGTTCTCGTGAAATCGGGATCGACCTCATAGACAAAATTGACACTGTATTCGATGAAGTTGAATGCTTTTCATCAAATCGTTATGACGAACAGTATCAACTGGCGAACAAGATGGTACTCGACGGGCAGCCCACCGATAATTTCCCAGACAAAGTTAAAATCAACAATGTGGGGTTTAGCGAGCTGGTTGTCATTGGCAAAGTCGCGAACAAGACCTAATTAATTGAGAGCAGTTTGTCATGAAATCACCAATGCGCTGGCTAAAGCGTCACAAAGAACTAAAGAAAAATGCCAGCCGACGCATTGAAGTTGAAGCCGCACTTGAACGACGCGAAGGGCAAAAAATAAAATTAAGCCCAGCTGCAGCAAAAGGAGGTTACGATGAGATTTACTATGCATCCAAAAATGGAAGCAGATTTGCAGTAGTTAGAATAAATAGCGAGCACAAAATAATAAATGACCCAATTGGCCCTCTTGACCCTGGTATCCCGCTTGGTCCCGTTGATCGTTTAAGCAGAGAATGGGATGCCTACGTACAACTTGCACCAGGTGGACTTTCTCCTGAACCGCTTTGGCGATCTGAACACGCGATTGCGTGTAGTTGGTTACCCTGGGAAAGACTTTCCGGATATTTAACAAAAAACCGAGCGGAATTATGGAAGGTGCTAAGTAACGTTTTTCCTCTTATTTCAACAATGCATAGTCTAGGAGTGATTCATCTGGATCTTAACCTTGGCAACATACTCATAGACCCAAATAGTGAGAAACTATCAGTCATTGATTTTGAATTTGGCCCCGTGGAATGGGTTAATCAGGAACAACAAATGGCGTTTGACTATTTGCGGCTGATTGACGATTGCCTGAAGCCTAGACGCGGAGGAAAAGTATTACTTGAAGATCCGAATAAATTAATAGAACTGCTCGGGGAGCATGTACCGGAAGCGACAAGAAACGCCGATCTTCACTTCGTTTACTCAAAGCTGCAACGCCTACAGCAACAACCTGAACTTTGTGTGCTGTTACAAACGATTTTCATCAATTTGCCAAACCCTCACACTGAAGAATAGCCTGAACTAGCAATCGAACATTATCTCAAAAAGTCTTTTAAACGTTCTAGTTTTACATTTTTTCTAATAGATTCGACAGTATTTTTTATTTCTTAATACCTCGTCGACCTATTTTCATCTTTAGCTTGAATGCATAAAAGTTATCTTTTCCACTTACCGTTACTCGTTTTAAAAGATAGGGATTTGTTTTTTTAAAATCAGAAATCCCCGTTTCAACAGTCGTCGCATTTGTATACCCTGCTGATTCGACTAAGTCTAAATCAGCTTGATCAAACAAGCCAAACGGGTAGCAAAATGAATGGCACTTAATACCGAAAAGATCTTCTATTTTTTTCTTAGAACACACTATTTCTTCATGCTTCTGTTTTTCTGAAAGCGTCGGCAAATTATCATGAGTAACAGTATGCGAACCTATTTCAATCAAGCCAGATTCTAATAACTCTTTTACCTGTTCGTCTGAAAGCTTAGGCTCAGCCATTAGCTCACCTGAATTATTCTTTTTTTTACGTTTGCTCGACCATTCTCTATTGTGCCGATCAATAACTAAATAAATGGTCGCTTTCGCTTTATATTTCTTTAGCAATGGCAGAGCATTGCTAATGTTATCTTGATAACCATCATCGAAGGTTATAGCGATACTTTTTTCAGGCAACTGATCCTTTTTTGACACTAACTCAGACATCGTAAAGAACTGCCAATCATTATCAATCAGGTATCGAAGCTGCTTTTCAAACATTTCAGGTGAAACACGTAAAGAATTGAATTTTGCCCCTTTGATAGGGTTACTAATCATGTGATACATCAGTATTCTGGGATACTTAAATGGAACTGCCTTTTTCCACCAGGCATATCGATGCGAATAATATGCGCCTAATAACACGAGAAATAAAATCAGTCCTACATAAATAGACATAAACTAATTTTTCTCACTCAATGCGTCATATAAAGCCACAGTCTTATCTAACATTTCCTGTTTACTGTAAACAGCTAGCTCACCTTGAGGAGCTTGAATGCTACCATTATATAATTGCTTACATCGTATTGCGGTTTCTTCAGTATCGTTCAAAGCTACCAGACCAGCCGGATAAACTTGCCCCATAGTTTCACCAACACCACCATGATTATAGGCAATGACTGGCGTTCCCAAACTAATCGCCTCAACGGCTGTGCGACCAAAAGACTCCGGTTGCGTTGAGAGTGACAAAACAGCATTTGAGATAGCGTATATTTCCTTCATGTCTGATCGATAGCCGGCAAAGGTAACGTAGTCTTCAAGCCCATCAGACTTTACTCTTGCATACAGCTCTTGCGCATATTGCTTTCTTTTGGGATCTTCTCCACCAACGATCAAGCCATGCACATTGAGATTTTCTGATTTCAATGTATTCAGAACATCCAGAAAGTCATTGTGACCTTTCAAGCGCGTCAAACGACCCGGCAGGGTGATTACCCATTTCCCCTGAGTTTGTGGATACTCTTGATACCAGGCAGCAAGCCATTCAGCTTCTGGTTGATAGTGAAATGGAAATTCTTTTATATCGATACCGCGTGCAATGGTAATGATTTTATCTTCATTGGTTTCAGGGTATTTATCGAGAATATAAGATTTCACCGTATCTGAAACGGCAATGACTTTCTCACCATAAGTCATTATCTTACTGTAACGACTCACTGAATTTAAACCATGCATTGTGGTGATAAAGTGCGGTCGATTATTTGATGCCATTTTACGCCAGGCTAGCCAAGCCACCCAAGCAGGCATTCTGGATCGTGCATGAATAATATCGATTTTATTCTGCTGCAACCATGCTCGGAGCTTACTGCCCTGCAAAAAAGTCAAAGGTGACTTTTTACCTAAATCCCAAAATATGTGTTCGCTGCCCTCTTCCTCAAGTCTTTTTACTAAACGACCACCTGCAGACATTACAATTGACCTATGTCCGGCATAAACTATTGCTTTAGCAACCTCTAGCGTTCCCTTTTCCACCCCCCCACTTTCAAGGTCAGGAAGTAATTGCAATATCGTTAATTGTTTAGTCATTTATAACTCAAACTTCTCTAATAAAAGTTTTGCACAGCGATCTGCCTCGTAGAGTTCAGTTACTGTATGGGGTCGATCTAGAGTGTTTAAAGAATCAACCGCGCCTTCGCTGATCAATCGGTCAATTTCTTTAGTTATCCGGGAAAGCTTATCATAATCAAGTTCAATTACGCCTGCTTTAGCTCCTGATGTGAGCGCTTCATATATCATTGAAATACTGTCAGCCGTCACCCAAACCTGTTCACTTTCATGCATTTTTTGTGGGAGCCAATCCGAAGAGACATTTTCAGGAACAATTAACACCAATTCCGGGAAATTTGTTTTAACTTCATCGTAGGTATCTTGTGGCGTTCTACGTGAACCAGCAATCACCCATTGGATTTCTGGCTGTTTCGTAAGTACATTCTGGATCTGTTTAATAAGCTTTTTCGAGCTCCATTGATAATGTTTAGAAGGCCCTCCAAGCATTATCAAACCAGTATTCTTCACTGATGACGTTGTATTTGGCACGACACGATTAATCGCACCTACTGTTTCAATGATATTACTTCTGTTACCTGGGTTATCGTGTCTAGGGATAAAACATAAATCAAAAAAGAGAGAAGGCAGACTTGGGCTCATCATCACCACGACCTTTCCACCAAAACACCTTCTATAAGCAAGTAAGCTCAAATGCGTTTGATGTCCTGCCCCTACAATTAAATCTGGAGTATCCTCTTTTTTATTTATAAAACACCAGTTGAACAACCACATTTTCAGTGCTTGAATCTTAGTCAGTAAAGGAGGGCGGACAATATTAATCTGACGATATTTGCTTAATGCTTCAACTAATCCTTCAGATTGATTAGCATGACCAGGTCTTCCATCCGTTAATACCCAGACATTTAATGTATTGTCTTTTTTTATATCTGAGATATTCATTATCTTTTGCTCATCTAATTAGTTTAATAATTAGAAACATTGCCTATATTCACTAACTTTGTCATCCTATAGGATTCTAATCCTTATCGCATTTTAAAACTTCTGTTTTAGCTAATTTAACTATGAAAATATCTATTATCAGCGGCAGCCACCGCCAAAACTCTCAAAGCATCAAAGTAGGCAAACATATTGAGAAAACATTATTAGAATCTAAATTATCTGATGATACTTATTTATTAAGTCTAGCTGGAAATCCAATACCTTTGTGGGATGAATCTATTTGGGAAGGTGATGAAGAATGGAAGCGTATTTTAGATCCCATCTCTGATGAATTAGAGAACAGTGATGGATTTGTAATTATTTCACCTGAATATCACGGGCAAGTACCTGCGGCACTTAAGAATTTCTTTTTAATGTGGAAAAAACAGTTATCTCATAAACCCGCACTTATTGTTGCGGTATCTTCTGTTGACGGTGGTTCTTACCCTGTTGCTGAATTACGCATGAGTAGTTATAAAAACAACCGAATCTGTTATTTACCAGAACACTTAATCATTAGAAATGTAGAATCAGTACTTAACGATGATCAAGAGAAGAATGATGTCGAGGCTGACAACTATTTTCGCGAAAGAATCCAGTGGAGCTTAGGTATACTAAATGAGTATTCCAAAGCTTTGAAATTAGTTAGGGATAGTGGTGCTACTGATACAGATAAGTTTACTAACGGCATGTAAAAGAGTTGAACAAGCAACGTCTAGAAAAAAAGCCCTAAAAGTAGGGGGGTGACTTTTTAAATTATAGGATGGGTTATAGAGGCTTCTGAGCAATGATCATTGCTTCATTTCTTAATCCAGAATCAGTTTTACCTAGCTCTCCATTTTCTCTGTAGAGAATTATCTGTAATGAATCACAAAGATCTAGAAGCTCTCCTGCTTTTAATCGAAAATCAGGATTACTAGGTCCTGTATCAGTCACTTTTAGCTGAGACCAGGTTTGATAAAACAATAACCCTCCCGGCTTTAGTGACTCTACTATTTGAGGGAATAACTCACGATTCAAAAAGTAACTCACTACGATAACATCGTACCTCTTTTCAGGCATTCCATCACTTTCAACGTCTCGAAGAATCGTATCTATCTGTAATTTATTCTCCATAACATAAGAAGACAAACCATCAAGAACAACAGATGAAATATCTACCGCATCGACAATAAAGCCATTTTTAGCTAAAAATTGAGCATTGCCCGCCCTTCCACAAGCTAAATCTAAGGCATCTCCTCCTGAGAGAGGCAGCAGATAAGAATTGTCACTAAGTACTGTTGCGACTTTTGCAGAAGAAAAGTCAGCCTGCTGATATGCTTGATCCCATTTGTCTTTTTTACCTGACATTTATTTCCTCCAGAACGCGGGCGTAAGGACGACAAGCAATGTAAATATTTCTAAACGTCCCATAAGCATCGATAAACACAATAGCCACTTGGAAAAATCACCCACTTCTTTATAGTTTTGTGCCACTTCTCCGAGCCCGGGACCTAGATTATTTAACGTTGCTGCTACAGCAGAAAACGCAGTAACCTGGTCCATTCCTGCAGCCATCAAGATCAACATAAACAGTACAAAAATACCGATATAAACCGAGAAAAACCCCCACACCGCTTGAATAACACTTCTATCAACAGGTTTTTTATTCAATTTAATCGCAATTCGTGCATTTGGATGAATAAGCCTGAGTACTTCACGCCAGCCCTGTTTAAATAACAACAGAACCCTGATTACTTTCATTCCGCCACCTGTAGAACCTGCGCAACCACCAACAAAACTAGCAAGAACTAACAAGACAGGTAAAAATCCAGGCCAATGACTATAATCTGTAGTAGTAAAACCTGTGGTTGTAGCAATCGAAACCACCTGAAACATTGCATGATAGTAGGATTCTGAAAAGCTCCCATAAACATGCATAAAGTATAAATACGCAAGAGTTACAATGGTAAGCAGAACGAATAGCAGACCATATAATCGAAACTCAGAATCTCTTTGGTAAGCTTTTAAGCTCAATGATCGCCAGGCGATGAAATGTAAGCTGAAATTTGCCCCGGACAACAACATAAAGACGACGGCAACAAGTTCTATCGCATGGCTATTAAAATAGCCCATACTCGCGTCATGAGTAGAAAACCCACCAATCGCTACCGTAGAGAAACTATGACTAATAGCATCAAATACATCCATACCCGCAAGATAATATGCAACCGCACAAGTGACAGTAAACGTCAGATAAATAATCCATAACAGCTTTGCTGTGCCTTTTATTCTTGGTGTTAACTTAGAGTCCTTTACAGGGCCAGGAGCCTCAGCACGATATAACTGAATGCCACCAATACCGAGAATGGGTAATATTGCTACAGCCAGTACGATAATACCCATACCGCCCAACCACTGTAACTGTTGCCTGTAGAATAGAATGGATTTGGGTAAATCATCGAGACCTACTATGACAGTAGCTCCGGTAGTCGTTAGTGCAGATACAGACTCAAAAACCGCATCAACAAAAGAGATCTGCAGCTCATGCGAGAAAATTAAGGGTGCAGATCCGGCCATCCCTAGTACGCTCCAGAATAGAACAACTACTAAAAACCCTTCACGTAAACGCAGCTCTCTTTTTCTATGCCGTACAGGAAACCAGAGGACGGCACCTACAATAAAAACAAGTAAAAAACCTTTGATAAATGGTGCTATGGAAAGGTCATTATAAATCCAGCCAACCAAAACGGGTGGCAACATGGTGAAACTGAACAACACCATGAGCAAACCCAAAATACGCTGAATGATAAAAAGTTGCATAAAGAATCAGGCCTAAATGTGGCCTAAACCAACCTGAAACATTTTTTCAACGGCATTAATATAGCGTTTATCAGCAAGGAATAAGATGACATGGTCTTCTTCTTCTATGACGGTGTCATGATGCGGCATGATTACCTCATCTTTGCGAACAATAGCACCTACGGTAGCACCAGGAGGTAATTTTAAATCAGCACGCTTCCTACCAACGACGCGTGAATTTTTAGCATCACCATGAGCGACAACTTCAATGACTTCTGCATCACCTTTACGTAATGAGTGCACTGATACAATGTCTCCACTTCTAATATGGGTGAGTAACGCACCAATAGTTATCTGCTGAGGAGAAACGGCATGATCTATATTGGCATTTTCGACTAAATCCACATAACCCGTTCGATTCACTAAAGACATCACTTTTCGTGCCCCCAATCGTTTAGCAAGCATTGCCGATAAAATATTAGCTTCATCATCATTGGTCAGCGCACAAAAGATATCAGTATCTTCAATATTCTCTTCAAGCAGTAAAGACTCATCTGCAGCATCACCTTCTAGAACGATTGTCTTATTTAAACTCTCTGCAAGCTTTTTTGCAATTTCAGGGGACTTTTCAATTATTTTGACTTTGTATCTGCCTTCTTCGAGTGCATTGGCCAATCTTCTTCCTACATTTCCGCCGCCAGCAATCATAATGCGTTTGTACGGCCTATCGACACTTCTTAATTCACTGACGACAGCTCTGATATGTTGAGCACTCGCGATAACAAAAATTTCATCGTTAGCCTCGATGACAGTACTTCCATTTGGACTAATCGCTTTTCCATCTCGAAATATCGCTGTGATCCTTACCTTCACTTCTGGTAGGTGCTCTCTCAATTTCCGGATTTCACGGCCAACCATCGGCCCTTCATGGAATGCTTTAACCGCGACCAATCTTACTCGACCACCAGCAAAATCTAAAACCTGAGTAGTACCTGGATTAGAAATAAGGCGAAAAATATAATTGGTAATTAACTGTTCTGGACTGATCAAAACATCAACCGGAATTAATTCAGGTGTGAACAGTTCTGGGTGTTGCAAATAACCTGAAGCTCTTACTCTAGCTATACGTGTTGGGGTTCTAAACAAACTGTATGCAATCTGGCAAGCCATCATATTAACCTCATCACTATTGGTGACGGCAATTAACATGTCAGCATCATTCACATTGGCCTGCTCTAAAACATCGGGGTGAGATGCTGGGCCTAAACGAGTATGTACATCCAGCTTTTCTCTGAGATCACGAAGCGAAGCAATGTCTGTATCAATGATAGTAATATCATTATCTTCATTCGCTAGATTTCTCGCTAAGGAGCTACCAACCTGACCTGCTCCCAGAATAACAATATTCATTGCTTAATTTCCCACACACTGCTAAAAAACTTGGTGCTCAAATTATTTTCCATATTTTTTGGGATCAATCTTCAGCGAACGCATTTTACGATATAAATGAGTTCGTTCCATTTGCACTAACTCAGCGAGTTTGCTTACATTACCCTCTACCAGCTTTAACTGGTGATCTAAATAGTCATGCTCGAATTGCTCTCTAGCTTGTCGTAAAGGCAACTCAAATAAACTATCCGAATTCTGACTAAGTTCTTGTGAGAAGACAGGAATTTCAGTACCAATGGCCTCTTCAACTTCTTCTTGCGTAATTTCTGAATCGGTTCCTAAAATCAATAATCGTTGTACCAGATTACTTAATTCACGAATATTTCCTAACCATTGATAGTTCCTTAAAAAGTTTTGGGCAGGCACTGAAAAATGTCGATAAGGCAAACCTTCGTGTTCAATCTGTTGATCTACATAGTAATTTAACAATTCTGGTACATCTTCCGGATGCTCACGAAGTTCCGGAATCATTAATGGAACAACACTGATTTCCAGATAAAGCTCTTTATCAAAACTGTCTGCTTCTACATCGTCTCTTAAATCATGCTGGGATGAGAAAATCAATTTTACATTGAAAGGAATATGTGAATCTCCACCCACACGAGTGAAATAACCTTGACGTAAAGCAATTAATAAACGTTTTTGAGCATCTTTTGATAATGCTCCTATATCAGAAAGATATAATGTCCCGCCCTGAGCTTGATCGAATAACCCATAAGTAATTTTATCATCAGACTCAGAACCAAATAGTTCGTTGCTCATATTATCTTTGGGGATAAGAGAAACTGTCGACTTCAAAAATAATCGCCCACTATTATCACTCTGGGAATGGATATAACGCGCAAATACCTCTTTACCCACACCACCTTCGCCGTAAATAAGAACCAGACTATTATGTTTTGATATACGGTCTGCCTGCTCTCTAAGCTTGACCATGATGGGGCTATTTCCCACAGGATATTGAGGCTGGCTTATTTGATCCCGTAGTTCTTTGTTCTCTTGAACCAGCTGTTCAGAACGGAGTGCATTCTCGATACACAACAGCATCTTGGCAATCGACAATGGCTTTTCAATAAAGTCATGAGCACCTAAACGTGTTGCTTCTACAGCTGTTTCTATAGTGCCGTGCCCTGACATCATAATCACTGGACAGACCAGAGAGCTACTGTTTTGCCAATCTTTTAGTAAAGAGATACCGTCTTGACCTGGCATCCAGATATCAAGTAAAACCAAATCTGGCCTTCGTTTTCTTCTAAGCTCTTTAGCTTCTTCGGCATTTTCAGCCGTTTCAACTTCGTACCCTTCATCTTCAAGTATTTCACTCACTAACTGACGAATATCTGGCTCATCATCGACTACGAGAATATATTGTGCTGTCATCAACTATCCTTTTCATACGGTAGGTACATGGTAAAACTTGCACCCCCGTTTTCATTATTTTTGGCTAATACATTGCCGTCAT
Source organism: uncultured Cocleimonas sp. (assembly GCF_947495625.1). Lineage (GTDB taxonomy): Bacteria > Pseudomonadota > Gammaproteobacteria > Thiotrichales > Thiotrichaceae > Cocleimonas. The sequence continues at coordinate 74,123 of NZ_CANLZW010000003.1, read as the reverse complement.
GTTCTTCTATTATACGCTTTACTATGGCTAGTCCTAATCCCCCACCTTTGGTTTTAGTGGTTTTATAAGGTTCGAACAAATGTGGCAGTAACTCTTTAACTATCCCAGGTCCATTATCTTCAATCACCAGAACAAACTCTTTTGCTCCTTTTGTTGATACTATAACTTTACTGCTAATGCTTAATTTTGAATCTCCATGACCATCAAAATCATGCATAGCATCCAGCGAATTCTTTATTAAATTGACTAAAAGCTGCCTGATACGATCTCCATCGATGTTAAGTATAGGTGAGCCTTCTAATTTTAGGATAATTTCCGCATTGGATTGATTAATTCTATATAGTTCAACAACTTCTCGAATCAAACCATTAATATTTATTTTTTTAAGTTTAAGCTCTGGTATTCTTGCATACTCACTAAATGCATCAACCATTGTTTTCATGCTATCTACTTGATGCACAATAGTATTACTCATTCTTTCTAGTAATTCTGCAGAGTCCTGATCTAATAAAGGCTTAAGTCTGCGTTGTAAACGTTCTGCTGAGAGGCGAATAGGCGTTAATGGATTTTTGATTTCATGAGCCAGCCTTCTAGCCACCTCTCCCCAGGCAGCATCATGCTCTGCCTGCACCACTTCACTGATATCATCAATAACCAATAGATAGCCTTGTGCGCCGTCGATAAGTTCGGGTAAGACAACACCTCTACACACCAAAGTATGTTTTGTATTTCCCAGCATCAGCGTTACTTCTGTTTGCCAATCCTTGTCTTTTGGATCATCGCTAGAAGCAGATTCCATTAACTTAGGCATTATTGATCCATAAAACGGCAACAACCCATCCGTAACACTACATAATGCTTTGAAACGCTTACCTTTGAATTTATCTAATGGAGCATCTAAAAGCTCTTCAGCGGCATGATTTATTCTTCTGATTATAAAATCTTCATCGAGTGTTATGACACCCGAGGTTAGGCTTCCTAAAACTACGTTTAAATAATCATGTTGCCTTTGAACTTCTTGTTGACTATCAGCACTTTCCTTTTGCGCTCTGGACAATTTTGTGGTCATCACATTAAAAGATCTAGCTAATAAGCTAAAGTCATCTTTCTCGTCAACATCTAACTTTTTTTGTAGATCACCTGAAGCAACGGCATTGGTTGCTTCTAATAGTCTTCTGACCGGTTTCGTTAACCGAATAGAATATATAAACGCTGCCCAGACTGAAAATAAAATAGAAAGCAGCATGATGAGCAATAAGGTTATTCTAAATCCCCTTTTGATAAGCTCTTTCTGATAGCTGATTTCCTGATACTGTTTATAAGTATCTTGAACACTATCGGCTAATATTCTCTCTTTTTCAGAAAAAGGAAATAAAGCGGTTAAGATAAATGTTTCTCTCCCAACACCCAGTGAAATATTTAATGCCACACGTGAAAACAAGCCGCCCTCACCTACTGGCTCAAGTTGGTACATATACCCGCGACTGGACAGTTTCCTAATGATATCCTCAGTGGGAAAGTGAGGTAACAAAGAGCTCATTTCTTCGCCGCTATAAACCAGTACGCGTTTATTGCTGCCGAATAAAACAATCTCATAGGCTCCCATTGCAATTAGTTGTCTATCCAGAAATGACCCATAATCTAAAGTATCGACTCGCTTAAGTGCCGTACCTGCCCTTTCTAAATTAAACAAATGCTGCCTCATACGAACATCAAGAGAGCTTCTAGCAAGCTCCAGTGAATCGTCTAACGCCCCTTCAATTTTTACATTAAACCAGTTATCTACCCTGTCTCCGATAAAATTCATCGAGAAATACGAAACAACCAATACAGGTAAAATAGTTAACAGAGAAAAGGCGTACATCAAACGTAACGTAAAACGCGAACCCGCTTTTTTGGATCGTAAATGAACTAGCGCTTTAACGACGTTATAAAGTATTAAGCTCGTCAATATTACCAGCACGGCAATATTTAATGGTATTAACCAGGTATTAATTGCACTGGATTGATCAGGGTTTTTTGTCGATACGCTTAATAATATAAAAGAAGTTACTAACAACAAAAAAGTAACTAAAACAGGAAAGATTTGAAAAAAGAAGGTTCTTAAGGAAGGGGCCACAACACGCCCTCGCTAGTCAAACGATACTGATCGTTAAATAGTGACTGGATACGCAACGGCAATCGTAAGGTAGCAGGAGCCATATCAGCGATGGCAAAAATATAAAACTCTCCATCATCACCATCTTTTAAAAATTCAGTGATATCTGGCAACTCATAGCGCCTTGATTCACCTAATTTCCGAAGGGAAGCGGATAAGCTTGAAAAATTCCAATGCTCATTAGTATCAATCTTAGATAAGACATAATGTCGACTTAAAGCATGATACTTAAGTTGATAGTTGACGGTTAAAATGGGTATATCTTTGTTAAACCACCAGCTACTGTGTTCACCTAAACGAATTTGAACCCGGGTATTTAATGTCACACCATTTTTTAAAGCATCTCTGAGATAATCAGTCAATTTATACTCTATACGAGTAGACACCTCGAATTTTTTAGGCGTTCCTTTTAGATTAAAGTCTTTGAAATCAATATCACCAGCAAAAACATTGCCCGATGGCAAAGCAAAAAGCATAGCTACTATTAGAGGGAGAAATATTTTTGGAAAACCAGACATGTTGCAATTTTACCACTAATGATAATCGTTGTAATCAGCTGGCTGATATAAATCGAAAGATTAATACACCCCCCTACTTTAAGGGGCTTTTTTACTATTCATTATGCTGATAATAGTTAATAAAGGTAGGCATAAACCTACCTTTATTAAGACTATAAGCAGACTAAAAGTTCACAAAATACGTGATCTAGCCTGTAAGAATATGCTTTTTAGATTAACTAACAGCTAATTCTTTTTCTTTTTCTGAAATTTGTTCTGAAACTTGCTCTTCCATATTTTCATGAATAGCCGTTTCTTGAGGTGCAATTTTTTGCATGGACTTGATTTTATTTTTAGAAAAATCCTGAGACCAGAAGTCTTCCCATAGATCAATGAAATTTAGGGAGTTCTGCAATAAATCAGACTGATCATAACCGCCTGCACCTTGCGCTAAAATCAACCAAAGATCATTTTGATGAAAATCATCACAGGCATCATTTTCCTCATCTTCTGAAACTCCATGCACCTGGTAATAGCCTTCCTGAACAGGAATTCCTAATGCGCCAGTGTTCAAACGCATTACTGGACTGAATATCATGACAATTTCTTCAGCGATGGCTAGCAGTGTTAGAAGTAGTGGATAATCATCATACGCAGCCAAAAAGCATTCTTTTAACTTTTGAGTAACTGGCGAAGGGACAAACTCCTGTCTATCTTCATCGGTAATGCTCATATCTGTCATCAACTCTTCAAATAGAATCAAATGAGATCTTTGAGGTGTACCCTGGAAATAACAAGGCTCGCCAATTTTGTAATGAAAACCAAATTCATCCAAAGTATTTAGTGTCAATAAAAAGCGCGCATAGGCTTTACTACCCGGCTTCATTACATTTTCTACTTTTTTAGATTGGTACTGAGCCATCAACAAGGCATCGGTAAAGATATGCACAATTGCACGGTATTCCATGTGCATGGTCTGCATTTCCTGCAATGAATATTCACAAGCATTCATTGCAGAAACAATTGGATGTTGATTTATTTTATGATTTTTGACAGATGAAATCAGGACTTGGAGGAACTCCATATTTTCGTTCCACTTAGTTTCACCGACACTCGCTATCATTTCTTTCACTGCGTTTTGTCTAATCTGATCCATGATTAATCTCCTTAATATTAAGTTAGTAAGAGCAAACGTTTTGCAAAGAAATATGCTCAATCAATAACTGAATTGGGGGTTTGGAAATTTATCCTTAGGGCATGAAATATGTATATTTTCCCGAAAGATTATCATCACCAAAATCTTCAGAAAGTGACTAAGAAGACGCATAAAAGGTCAATCCGTTGAGCCATTTATGGTTCATATTTCTTTTTTGGTAATCATAATAATCAGCAAAAAATACTGATTATTATGATTTCATACTAAATAATATATGTATTGCGCACAAGTGATTTGAACGATGAATATTAGCTAGAAACATAGATTATGGGCGCAAAGCCATACGGTGAAAGGCTGAGAGGTACTTAAATTAATTGCTGTTATTTGTTTTCTGGATTTTGGCGTAATAAAAGCCATCCATTGAATTATCCCCGGGAAAAATCTGCTTACCCAAGGACTCAGAAGAATCTATCACAACTATTTCGGCATCAGCATTATTGTCTAAAAATGAGCGGATTTGATCTTCGTTCTCTTCAGGTAAAATTGAACAGGTAGCATAAAGAAATAGCCCACCTGGCTTTAGTTTTTCCCAGAGTGCTTGAAGCATTGCCGCCTGAAGTTTTTGTAACTCGGCAATATCGCTGTTTCTACGTAACACCTTGATATCAGGGCGCCTTCTTATAACGCCTGTGGCAGAACAAGGCGCGTCCAATAAAATCCGGTCAAACAGAATATCTTTGGCATAAGCCTCAGTATCCAATGCATCTGCTACGACTAAATTAGCTTTTAGGTTCAATCGCTCAAGGTTTTCACTGACCCGTTTCATGCGTGTTTCACTATTATCAATAGCGATCACTTTCAGTTTCTCAGCAGATTCAAGAATATGCCCTGTTTTGCCACCGGGTGCTGCACACGCATCAAGTACCTGCATGCCTTCTTTGCAATCTAACAAGATACCAGCAAGTTGCGCTGCGCCATCCTGTACTGATGAAGACCCTTCAGAGAAACCGGGAAGGTCTTTTACATTTTGAGGTTTAGTCAGCTTTACTGCAGTGGATACGCCTTCCAAAGGCTCAGCAGCTATCTCAGCATCATTAAGTTGTTGCAAATACGCATCTCGGGTTTGATGATTCAGATTAACCCTAAGCGTCATTGGAGAACGTAAATTAGACTGCTCTAAGATTTCTTCCCAATTATCGGGCCATGCTTTTCTAATACGATCTATTAACCATTGCGGAAAAGCATATTTGGCTGGTTCTTCAGCTAGCATTTCTTTTTGAAGTTTTACTTGCCCCCGTAAGAAATTCCTTAAAACGGCATTTACCAAATTTTTAGCCCAAGGCTTCTTCAGACCTTTGAGCGCACTTACGGTTTCACCCACAGCCGCATGGTCGGGAGTTTTCTGGTAAATAATTTGATACAAACCAACACGGATCAAACACTCTACATCCTTATCTTTCTTCTTTAAGGATTTACTCATAAGAATGCTGATAAGCGCAGACAATGGTTCGTGCCAACGCAAACTTCCATAACAAAGATCGCTAACCATTGGGCTATCATTATCAGACAGAGCAGTGCTTAAGGATTCTCCGTTATAAATAACAGATTGAAGGATTCGGGCTGCAGCAACTCTTGGGTTAACAGCCTGCTTATTGTTATTTTTCTGCATAGTTAGAGTGATTTTATTGAGTGACTATCGTGAATTAAACGCTTTTCAAGCATTAGAGCACTCATCATTAAGCAATGACACCCCCCTACTTTCAGGCACTTTTTTAATATTGAATCTTTTGATGAATGCTCTGATGAATCTTTTAATCTATTTATAGTGGCGCGCATTATGAGGGAAATACATTTCCCATTAGCGATTGGCCATTGATAAAATCCTTTACATCCATCGCTTTTTTACCTGGCAACTGTAAACGTGAGAATGATAAAACACCATCCCCTGTAGCAATGACAATGCCTTCTGAAGATTCAGAGATTACTGTGCCTGGTTTCTGGTCGCTATTTTCTTCCACTACTTTCGACATATAGATTCGAAGAGGCTTACCATTCAATAGAGTAAAAGCTACTGGCCATGGATTAAATGCGCGTATCTTTAAATCAATATCTTTCGCTGACTGACTCCAATCTATCTCGGCTTCCGCTTTATTGAGCTTTTCAGCATAAGTCGTTAAAGCATCATCTTGAATCACAGGTTCTAGTTCATCTTTTTCGATGAGATCCAAAGCTTTTAGTAGGGCTTCGGCACCATCACTGGCAAGGCGATCATGAATCGTCTGGCTCGTATCTTCTGTGGTAATTGGACAAGTGCGCTTAAGTAACATATCGCCCGTATCCAGCCCCAAAGCCATCTGCATGATAGTGACGCCTGTTTCCGTATCACCGGTTTGAATTGCGCGGTGGATAGGCGCAGCACCGCGCCATCTAGGCAACAGTGAACCATGGATATTCAAACAACCATAGCGCGGCATATCTAATACTGCCTGCGGCAAAATCAAACCATAAGCCGCTACGATCATTACATCTGCATCATAAGCACTGAGTGTTTGCTGCGCATCTTCATCCTTTAAGGACAATGGTTGCTCAACAGGTATTCCAGCATCAACCGCTACTTGCTTTACGGGACCGAACTGAACTTTTCTGCCTCTACCAGCGGGTCGATCTGGTTGGGTATAGACAGCAACGACCTTATGCCCAGAGCTTATTAAAGACTGAAGCGCAGGAACTGCAAAATCAGGCGTACCTGCATAGACGATTTTCAATGTTTATTACTCTTTAACGTTCTTTTGGGGCATTTGTTAAGCGCTGGCAGCTTGTTTAGCGAGCTTTTCGAATTTCTTACGTAATCGTTGCTGCTTTAAAGGAGACAAGTAATCAACAAATAACTTACCTTTTAGATGATCTAATTCATGTTGAATGCAAACTGCCAATAAACCATCAGCGTTTAATTCAAACTCCTTACCGTCTCTATCTAATGCTTTAACCGTGATAGATTCTGATCGTTTTACTTCAGCGTAATATTCAGGCACAGATAGGCAACCTTCTTCACAAATCTCTTCGCCTTCGCCATGCAGAATTTCCGGATTTATCAGACAAAGTGGTTCATTCTTCTCTTCCGAAACATCCACTACTACTATTTGTTGATGTACATTTACCTGTGTTGCAGCCAGGCCGATACCTGGCGCTTCGTACATAGTTTCAAACATATCATCAACAAATGCTCGAATCCCATCAGTCACTTCTGTCACTGGTACTGCTTTGGTGCGTAAACGCTTATCCGGAAAACGCAAAATATCTAAAATAGCCATAAAATAGTCCAATCTCAATTATTTTCTAATAATACCGTAAGTCTGAAAACAGTGCATGAGATAGATGAGGTACGATATTATTAATTCATAGTTTTATAACAACATATAGACACCAAAATAATAAACAATAAAAATAAGAGGGTTTTCATGTCTTTTAATTTCCTAAATTTAACGCGTCTTCCAGTGTTAACGTTATCGGTATCTGCACTCTCTCTGTCTTTACTAAGTGGTTGTAGTGGCTTAGATGGCTACCAAGGTGCATCTCAGGCAAAACCTGCTGCTTCCTCCTCGCATGCGCATGACCCTTACGATAGTTACTACGGAGCGCCATTAGCCAAGTCAAAAACTGCAGGCTACAGCCCTAAAATTGCACGAATAGTCACTAAAGCTAAGTTTAAACACAACGCGCCTAAGCGTTATGTGGTTAAAAAAGGTGATACTTTGTGGGGGATTTCAAACAAATTCTTGCAAAATCCGGCTTATTGGCCTGAAGTTTGGGACAAAAACCAAAAAGTAAGAAACCCACATCTAATCTACCCTGGTGACGTACTATTTATTTACCAAGGCAATAGAAATGTAAAAATGTCTGACGGATCGATAGTAGAGAAACTCATTCCTCAAATGCGTATTGAGCGAACTGGCGATGGTGAGCCAATATCTACTCTGGCACCATTTTTAGTGTGGCCAAAAGTAGTTGATGAAGACACCATAAAAAATGCGCCTTATATCGTTGATGCACGTGATGCAAACTTGTTAATTGAAGAAGGTCAAACGGTTTACGTTAAGAATCTAAAAGATAGAAAAGCGGGTGGCGAATACGCGATTTTCAATGTAGGTGAAGTGATTTCAGACCCTGAAACCCAGAGAAGTTTTGGGCGTGAAGTGGTTTACACAGGTTTCCTAAACGTTGAAAAACTCGCTATGAATACCGAAGTGGCAACCGCACAAGTGGTAGAATCAAAACGTGAAATCAGACGTGGTGATCGCCTGATGTATATAGAAGATCATACACATACACTAAATAAACCAATCATTATCCCTACTCACAAAGTTCGCGGAAGCATTATTTCTTTATTCGATGCAGAAATGATTTCGGGTCAAACACAAGTTATCACCATTAACAAAGGCGCTCGAAGCGGAATTAAAGAAGGTTATACCTTAGGCGTATATTCACCAGGAAAGATGGTTGATGACCCTATCGCTTTAAAAACAGGCAAGAAATTCTATGAGCCTGTAAAAGCAGCGAAGGTAGGAATACCGCCTTCACGTTCTGCAACAGCAATTGTTTACAAAGTATTAAACGATATTAGTTACGCGGTAATTACCCATTCAACTCATGAAGTTAAAAATGGATATAAGATAGGTAACCCATAACATTACTGTTAACTCTTAATATTAAACATCATTTAGGGCCCATGTATGATTTATACTGGGTCCTTTTTAATGTCTTAACATTTTTGGTCAATCTAAAACCTGATGAAAACAGAAGATGAATTACAATCCTGGATAGCGTTATGGCGGGTATCTGGAGTCGGCTCAAAAAGCTTTCAAAAGCTTTTAAACAATATTGGTGACCCCGTTTCTGTATTTTCATCCAATATGTCTACACTTACCCAGGCAGGTATCTCAGAAAAACTGGCACATGCCATTCTTGATGCTAAAAAGGATCAAGAGATGGCCACTCCAGATATCGAGTGGCTAAATGCAGCTGATGACCACCATATCATTACCATTCTATGCGAAGAGTACCCTGAGTTATTAAAACGCATCAGTGACCCACCACCTTTATTGTATGTTCACGGTCAGCTTTCATTACTTAAAGACCCTCAAATAGCTATCGTAGGAAGTCGTAATCCTACTCAAGGCGGGACAAACAACGCTTATGAGTTCGCCAAACACTTAGGTCAAACAGGCTTTTGTATTACAAGCGGCTTAGCAATGGGCATCGATGGCTCTGCGCATACTGGAGCATTGGAAGTAAAAGCACCCACAATAGCGGTTATCGCTACTGGCATCGATAGAGTATATCCAGCCAAACATCGAGAGATGGCACATAAAATTGCGGATAACGGCGCAATAGTGACCGAATTTCCGATCGGCACACAACCTGCATCCAGCAACTTCCCGCGCCGAAACCGGATTATTAGTGGGTTAAGTTACGGCACGCTTGTGGTTGAAGCTGCCCAGAAAAGCGGCTCATTGATTACGGCACGCTTGTCGATGGAGCAAAATCGAGAAGTTTTTGCCATTCCCGGATCCATTCACAACCCACTTGCGCGCGGCTGCCATCAACTTATCAGGCAAGGGGCAAAGCTAGTGGAAACCGCACAAGATATTATGGAAGAAATGGCGAGTGTCATTGACCTCAACTCACTGTTAAGCGATCAACAGGTTTCAAGCAGTAGTGCTAATGAAAAATCTACCGATAATAAAGAAGCGTTCGGAGCAGGTTCGGCAAGTAGCAAACCCAACACTGAAAACCAAGCCATTGATTCGAAACAAAATACACATACAGACGACGACCAACAAATCATTTTGCAAGAAATGGGCTTCGACCCCATCTCGATTGATCAATTAGTGGTCAGAACAGGAATCGATACGGCCTCGCTATCAGCATCTCTATTAATGCTGGAATTACAAAACCAGATTGCATCAAATGGTGGTGGAACTTACACCCGGCTTAAGTAACAGAAGAATAACTAACGAATAGCCAAGCAAGCCAAGATCAAGCTGTCATAACAACCAGCTGTCAGTTTAACCATGTCAATCAGACTTGTTCAGGTGACATTCACCTTCATTTACTATAAAATTCCTCTAATAATACGATCTTGTATAAACCTACAAGATAATTTAGAAAAAAACTTCTCTCCCCGTAAAGAAGCATTTTCTGATAGCAAATTAGAGACCCCAAAACACATGAAAGAAAATACATTGGATGTACTTTTTTACCTTTTTGATAACTTTGCTGAAGCTGAAGATGTCGCTCAAAATAGAGATATTCTTCATGGTGAACTTAAAGATGCTGGTTTCCCCAAGACCAGAATTACTAAAGCATTTGATTGGCTAGAAAGTCTTGCTGATGATGACAAAATTTATATTTCAGAGCCTAAAGCACAATCAATTCGTCAATTTTCAAAATACGAAGCACGTTGGCTAGATCAGGAATGTCAGAACTATATGTTCTCTCTTCGCCAGACAGGTGTTCTAAGTTCTGAGATGTTTGAACGCACGGTCGATCGTATTTTAACGTTAGGCGATAAGGAATTTGATATTAATCGCCTTAAGTGGGTGATTTTGATGCTATTACTCAACCAGCCAGACACTGAAGCTGAATACATCTGGATGGATGACGTGGCACTTGGAGAAGAATCCCCCGTTTATCATTAATTTATGATTTAACACTGCTAACAATACAAACAGATTTAAAAATGGTCCTTTTTAGGGCCATTTCTCATTTTTGACGTAAACGAAATTCTATCAATTCTTTGCTCTTTAAACGAAAAGTCACCCCCCTACTTTTGAGCACTTTTTTGAAGAATCGTGAACCTCAGTGATTTTTATTTGTCATTAAATTTAGCTTTATAGTATTTAATTTAGATTACATCTAAGGCTCTCAAAAATGCCTATATTTCGCACTAAATCGCTAATTAGAAAAATTTCATCCTTTACTAAAATGAACATTCCAGTGTATTGTTGCCACCAATTTCCCAACAAGATCCCGATTAAAATATCGATTTTTAATCATTTCACAGACATTTAATAAGGCACGATATAACGTATTATGGGCAGATCACTAGTCATTGTGGAGTCGCCAGCAAAGGCGAAAACCATCAACAAATACTTAGGCAAAGAATACATTGTGAAATCGAGTGTAGGTCATATTCGTGACTTGCCAAAAGGCGGCGGAAGCCAAACTGGAAAGAAAAAAGCACCAACACTCGCCCAACTGACGAAAGGTATGAGTGAAGTCAAAAAAGCGGCTTTTAAGAAGAAACGCGATAATGACAACCTTGTTCGTCGTATGGGAATTAACCCTGATAATGACTGGCAAGCTCAATACGAAATACTCCCAGGCAAAGAGAAGGTAGTTGCCGAATTACAAAAATTGGCAGCCAAAGGCGATAAAGTCTATCTCGCGACCGATTTGGATAGAGAGGGAGAAGCCATTGCCTGGCATTTAAAAGAAGTTATCGGCGGAGATGATGATCGCTTTGAGCGCGTAACGTTTAATGAAATCACCAAAACAGCTATTCAGGAAGCCTTTAAAGAACCTTCAAAACTGGATGTAGATCGTGTTAATGCTCAACAAGCCAGACGTTTTCTAGACCGTGTTGTGGGATTTATGGTCTCGCCTTTATTATGGTCGAAAATTGGACGTGGTCTTTCTGCGGGTCGAGTACAGTCAGTTGCTGTGCGTTTGATCGTTGATAGAGAACACGAAATCAATGCATTCAACCCTGTTGAATTCTGGGACATACATGCTGATCTTGCTACCAAAGCTGGCGAAGCCTTGCGCATGGAAGTTACCAAAGACAATGGTGAGGCGTTTAAACCTGTTAATGAAAAGCAGGCAATGGATGCCGTCGCAAAACTGAAAGATGCCGACTATTCATTACTTAAACGCGAAGACAAAGCAACTAGCAGCAAACCCAAAGCACCTTTTATTACATCAACGTTGCAGCAAGCTGCAAGTACTCGATTTGGCTATGGCGTAAAACGCACCATGGGCTTAGCTCAACGCCTTTACGAAGGTGGCTACATCACCTATATGCGTACCGACTCAACCAATTTGAGTAAAGATGCACTGGAAAGTGTGCGCGAATACATCGGCAAAAAATACGGTAAAGAATACCTACCTGAAGCGCCAAATCATTACGGTGCCAAGAGTGGCGCACAAGAGGCCCATGAGGCGATTCGTCCGTCTGATGTAAAAGTCATGATGAGTGACTTAAAAGACATGGGTGATGATGCGAAAAAGCTATACGAGCTTATCTGGCGTCAGTTTGTTGCCTGTCAAATGGTGCCTGCTAAATACGATTCAACACGTTTGACCGTACAAGCTGGCCAATACTATTTAAATGCTTCGGGTCGCACCTTGCGCTTCCCGGGTTGGACAAAAGCTCTGCCGCCATTGAGCAAAAAAGATACGCCTGATCTACCTGATCTAAGTCAGGGTGATGTGCTCAACTTGGTCGAGCTCGACCCACAACAGCACTTTACTAAGCCGCCTCCACGTTACACGGAAGCATCGCTAGTTAAAGAACTGGAAAAGTGCGGCATTGGCCGCCCATCTACCTACGCATCAATCATTTCAACGATTCAAGATCGCGGTTACGTTAAAGTAGATTCCAGACGCTTCTTTGCAGAGAAAATGGGTGAGATCGTCACCAAACGCCTAGTAGGTAGTTTCGAAGAACTAATGAATTTCGACTTCACAGCCGAGATGGAAAAAGAGCTGGATGAAATTGCAGACGGCAAATTGGAATGGAAAGACGTTCTCGATAATTTCTACAAAGACTTTAAAGTCAATTTAGAACATGCCGGTGCGCCACCTGAAGAGGGTGGAATGAAGACCAATGAAATGGTCATGACTGAGATTAAATGTCCTACCTGTGGACGTAATATGGGTATCCGTACTGCGGGAACCGGTGTATTCTTGGGCTGTGATGGTTACAATCTTCCACCTAAAGAACGCTGTAAAACAACCATTAACCTTGTACCTGCTGAAGAGTCTATCGATGTAAATAACGAAGACGCTGAAACTGAAGCACTGATGGCAAAGCATCGCTGTAAAAAATGTGATTCAGCAATGGACAGCTACTTCATCGACGAAACCACTAAATTACATGTGTGTGGTGAAAACCCGGAATGTGATGGTTACGAAATCGAAAAAGGCACTTTCAAATTAAAAGGCTACGAAGGCCCTGTGGTTGAATGTGAAAAATGTGGTCATGATATGCACCTTACTACGGGTCGTTTCGGCCCATATATGAAGTGTAGCAATGAAGATGAATGTAAAAACACCCGTAAAATTCTGCGCAATGGCGAAGTCGCACCACCACGCGAAGACCCCGTTCACATTCCTGAATTAGAATGTGAAAAGTCTGATGCTTACTTCATTTTACGTGACGGTGCAGCAGGTTTATTCCTTGCAGCTAGTACCTATCCGAAATCACGTGAAACCCGTGCACCTTTGGTTGAAGAATTAAATCGTTTCAAAGATCGTATTTCTGAAAAGTTTTATTATCTCGCGGATGCACCAGCAACTGACCCTGACGGTAATAAAGCAGCAGTCCGCTTTGATCGCAAAACCAAAGAACATTATGTTAGAACCGATAAAGACGGTAAAGCAACAGGATGGTCAGCACGTTTTGAAGACGGTAAATGGGTAGAAAAAGTACCTGCTAAAAAAGCAGCGAAAAAGAAACCTGCCAAGAAGAAAGCCGCACCAAAGAAGAAGGCTGCTGTTAAAAAGTAATAACACACCCCCCCACTTATAAGCTCTTTTTCATAAAAAAACAGGCTATAAGTGGGGGGGTGCATTTTCTAAAGATTGCACATGTTAATTACCCAGAAACCACAAGAATTAATCAATATTTTTCGCAACGGCGGAGTATTCGCTTATCCGACGGAAGCGGTTTATGGACTAGGTTGTGATCCAGATAACGAACAAGCCGTAAACCAGATTCTTGAATTAAAGCAACGCTCTGTCGGCAAAGGACTTATTCTTATTGCTTCGGATTTCTCACAAGTTGAAAAGTATTTGAAGCCCCTCAACCAAGACCAATTAGCATTCATTCAACCAAGTCAGACCACTTACATTTATCCTGCAAGAGATACTGCGCCAAAATGGCTCACGGGTAATTTCAACTCACTTGCGGTTAGAATTAGCAAATTGGCAATCATTCAAGAGCTATGTTCAACGCTTGATTCCGCACTGGTCTCAACCAGCGCAAACCTCAGCGGTCAGGAACCTGCTCGAAGTAGCGCTGGGGTAGATTCAGTTTTTCACAATAAAATTGATGCAATACTTGACGGTGAAACAGGAGATTTACTCACTCCAACCGAGATACGTGATAGTATCAGCGGCGAAATTATAAGAGCCTAAGTTTTTATCAAGCTTGTTTTTATTAACAATGTTCTTATTGATAAGTAACTTTCAACCTAGCTTTAAACAACTACCTTTAAAAACCAGCGTTTTCAAGAATAACTACCCAAGAAGCCTAATTCAAAATGTCATTGATCCAACTTAAAAATATCCAAGTCAGCTTCGGCGGCCCTGCCCTGCTTGATCAACTAAGCTTAACGATCGATGCTGGTGAACGCATTTGTTTGATTGGCCGAAACGGCGCAGGCAAGTCAACCTTAATGAAAGTTCTGAATCGCGAAATAAAAGCAGATTCGGGCGAAATCATCGTTGAGAAAGGCGCTGTCATTGCTCAGTTAGAGCAAGAAGTCCCTCAGGATATGAGCGGCAGTGTTTATGAAGTCGTCGCATCAGGGCTCGCTGAAACGGGCGAACTATTAAGTGCTTTTCATGCGATGAATGAAGAGGACGATATCGGCTCTGAAGACTGGATGAAACGTTTTGAGCGCATCCAGCATAAATTAGAATCCTGCAATGGCTGGCATTTCCAAAATACCATCGATACCGTTATTTCCAAACTAGAGTTAAATGCGGATGTTGATTTTGGCCAATTATCTGGTGGTATCAAACGTCGCGTATTACTCGCACGCGCGTTAGTTCAGGAGCCAGATGTATTACTCCTTGATGAGCCGACCAACCATCTGGATATTGAGGCGATTATCTGGCTGGAAGAATTCCTACTCAGCTTTAATGGTTCATTAGTTTTCATCACCCATGATCGCTCTTTCTTGCGACGCTTAGCGACACATATTATTGAAATCGACCGTGGTCAAGCAACAAGCTGGCCGGGTGATTATGAAAACTTCTTACGTCGCAAAGAAGAAACTTTACACGCTGAAGAATTAGAAAATGCGCGTTTCGATAAGAAACTGGCACAGGAAGAAGTCTGGATTCGTCAGGGAATCAAAGCCCGACGTACCAGAAACGAAGGACGTGTGCGTTCATTAGAAAAAATGCGTAACGAACGCAGTGAGCGCAGAGAACAGCAAGGACAAGTCAATATCCAAGTCGATGCGGGACAGAAAACAGGTAAGCGTGTAGTTGAAGTTGAACATATTAATTACACCCTACCGAATGGACGTGTGTTGATTGATGACTTTTCTGCATTGGTTCAGCGTGGCGACAAAATTGGCTTAATCGGTCCAAACGGTGTGGGCAAGACAACCTTACTTAAAGTGTTATTGGGTGAATTAAAACCCGATTCTGGAAAACTTATCGAAGGGACAAACCTTCAAGTAGCCTACTTCGATCAACTTCGAAGCCAGCTTGATGAGAATCGCTCAGTAAAAGACAACCTTGATCGTG
Source organism: uncultured Cocleimonas sp. (assembly GCF_947495625.1). Lineage (GTDB taxonomy): Bacteria > Pseudomonadota > Gammaproteobacteria > Thiotrichales > Thiotrichaceae > Cocleimonas. The sequence goes on along the minus strand of NZ_CANLZW010000003.1, from coordinate 58,549 downwards.
GCGCCGATAAAGTCATCATTAATGGAAATGAAAAACACGTTATCAGCTATCTACAGGATTTCTTGTTTTCGCCAGAACGTGCCAACTCACCCGTGAACGCACTTTCAGGTGGTGAGCGAAACAGACTATTACTGGCGAAACTTTTCATCAAACCAGCCAATGTATTAGTACTCGATGAGCCTACCAATGACCTGGATGTTGATACACTCGAATTACTGGAAGAACTCTTACTAAACTATACTGGCACAGTGCTTATCGTCAGTCATGATCGTGCGTTTATTAACAACCTTGTGACTAGTTGTTATGTGTTTGAAGGCGAAGGTCAAATCAGCGAGTACGTCGGCAGTTACGATGATTGGTTGCGTCAAAAACCTGCAGTAAAAGCACCTACTAAAGCACAAAAATCAGCGAAAAAGAAAGAAACACCCGTTGAAGCACCTACTAAAGAGACACAATCTGAGGCCAGTGAAACTAAAAAGCTTAGCTTTAATGAGCAGCATGAACTTAAAAACCTGCCCCTTGAAATTGAAAAGTTAGAAGATCGTATCGCAGAATTAGAAGTCCTGATGAGTGAGCCGGATTTCTTTTCTCAAGAACATAAAAAAGTCTCCGCAATTACTGACGAATTACAGCAGTCTCAGACTATACTTAAAGAGAAATACGATCGCTGGGAAGAACTAGAAGCCTAGCGATTTTAGTAGTTAAAAACCTAAGTTAACAGGAAGGTTAAAACAACATGGATATCGGTGATTACCGCCGCGAATACACTAAAGGCGGCTTAAAAAGACAAGACTTAAGCGAGTCTCCCTTTAAACAGTTTGAAAAGTGGTTTATCCAGGCCAGTGATGCTGAGTTATCAGACCCAAGCGCCATGACCATAGCCACTGTATCTGCTGCAGGCAAACCTTCGCAACGAACCGTATTACTGAAGATATTCGACGAGAAAGGTTTCGTCTTCTTTACAAATTACTCCAGTCAAAAATCCAGAGAGATCCAGGAGAATGCAAATGTTTCACTGCTATTCCCGTGGACAATGCTAGAAAGACAAGTAGAAATTAATGGTCGTGCAGAAAAGATACCGACCACAGAATCACTCAAATACTTTCTCTCTCGACCTCGCGGCAGCCAGTTAGGAGCGTGGGCATCTGCGCAGAGCTCCCCTATCAGTTCACGTGAAATTCTCGATGGACAACTGAAAAAAATCAAAGATAAGTTTACTCATGGTGAAATTCCACTCCCGGATTTTTGGGGGGGTTACCGTGTCATCCCTGAAACGATAGAGTTCTGGCAAGGAGGCGAAAGCCGTTTGCACGATCGCTTTGAATATACCCGGGAAAATACAGCGTTAAACGAGTGGAAAATCGAACGCCTACAACCTTGATAAATATAACATTAAGGTTTCTACACTTTATCGGAATTAGTGAACCGAAATCGAAAAACAGCCCCTAATATGTTAAGATAAATATAAATAATACACCCCCCTACTTTTGACGTCTTTTTCGGGCTATGCTAAAGAAACAAATAGGTAGGCGGTTAATAATAATTAGAAAAAACAGGGGCTTAATTACTTCATTCGCTATTGATAGAACCAATTGATGTTGGATTTGTCATATTAATACAGCGGCTGAATTAAGAATAATCATGAAAAAATTCCAACAAGTAACAATCTTGCAAGTGCTTGCGAGCAGTTTAATGGCATTGTTATTGAGTAGTGGCATAAGTAACGATGCTCAAGCATCTCCGTTTAATCAAAATTCCCCACTTGGAATGAATACCAATGAGGCACTCGAAGTAGATGCCAGTTTGCCGTTCGCAGATATTTTCCGTTTGGCACTTCCATTTAATGAAGCTCGTCCCTGGTTTACCAAAGGCAATGTCTCTTTCGATAAAGATGGTTGGCCAAAAAACCTCAATGGCGGACAAGCTGGCACACGTTTCCTCAGCCATATTCCTATCGAAGCATTACCCAAAGGCGAATATACCGTTCTCTATCAAGGCGAAGGTAAAATCAATTATGGTGCTAGCGCCAAAGTTGTAAAACGCTCTCCGGGTAAAGATATTATTAAACTGGTTCCAATGAAACAGCCAAATGAGATGTATCCTACGGCTACTGCGACCATGTTTATCAAAGAAAGTAACCCTAAAAACTATATCCGCAATATTCGCATTATGATGCCAGGCGGAATCTGTAGAAATGACCCGTTCAAACGTGTCACTACAGCGAGACAATGTGCCAACAATAGCTATCAATCATTTGCTGACAATCATAATCAGGTGATGTTTAACCCAGACTTTTTGAATTTCATGAAAGACTTTAAAGTTGTGCGTTTCATGAATATGTCAGGCGTTACGCGTAACAATATCCGCTCATGGAATGACCGTCCAACGCTACAAAAAGCAACCTGGGGTGGTAAAGAAGGTGTGCGCGGCGTACCGATAGAAGTGATGATTCAGCTGGCCAATATACTTGATGTTGATCCCTGGTTTAATATTCCGCACAACGCAGATAACGTCTTTATTAATCGTTTTGCACAAACAGTAAAGCAACAACTCAAACCAAATCTTAGGGTGTATCTTGAATACACCAACGAAGCCTGGAACAACATCTTCGTGCCACAAGCTGAACATATGAAGCAAACGGGTTATAAACTCAAACTGGATAAAGATCGTAATATCGCGGGTTCTAAGTACTACTCAATGCAAAGCGTTAACATTTTCAAAATGTGGGAACGCGTTTTTGGTGGGACCGATAGATTGGTGCGCGTAATGGGTGGTATGACAACCAATACCAAGCTTACCGAAACTTTATTGGGCTTTCAGAATGCCTATAAACACGTCGATGCTATTGCAGTAGCGCCTTACTTCCATTTTCCACAGGACAAAATGGCAGGTATCAAAAGTGTGAACGATGTCTTTACGGCATTAAATGCGCGGGACAATCGCTACTCTATTCGCAACACGCTTGATTTTGTGAAAAAACAAATGCAGGTTACCAAAGGCTTTGGCGTCGACTTAATCGCTTATGAAGGCGGCCAGCACCTTGTGCACCATAAAACACATTCAATGACTCAGGGCGCAACTCCGCACCTATATAAAGCAAATAAAGATAAACGCATGGGTGCAGCCTACTACCAGCTCCTTGCAGGCTGGAAAAAACTCGGTGGAAAACTGTTTATTCCGTTTTCCGCTCCTCGTCCTTCAACATGGCACGGTAGCTGGGGAATCAAAGAGCACATCGCAGAAACACCCGCGCAAGCACCAAAGTACAGATCATTACTGGGCTTTAGTCATGGTAATCCATGCTGGTGGGAAAGCTGTCGTGGCGGAAAAATTGTTCGTCATCAAAAACCAACGATTATTGCAAAGCATTTAGTGTCTGGAAAACAGGACGAGAGCTCAGCTAAATACGTAGCAATACAAAAACAACCACCGGGACAACGCACGCTGCATCAGGCGAAAGCGGAATTCATTGGTACGGTTATTCAAGGCACCATCGAGAACCCTCGTGATTTAACCGCAAGATGGCGCGCAAACTGGGATGATAATAATCTCTACGTTTGGGTTGGCATCATTGACGAAGTGCATGTGAGTGATTCTAAAGAATCGTGGGCTGATGATTCCATCGAAATCTATATCGATGCTGATGCCAGCCGTGGCGAAACCTATGACCAGTTCAATGATTTCCACTTAAGCTTTAGTTTAGGCAAGTCTGAAATCACAGCGGGTAGCACAACACCTCTGGATAGACTAAAAGATATTAAATACACCACTAGACAATTACCAACCGGTTACCAACTAGAGGCGGCTATCCCGTGGAGCACATTAAATATACAACCAAGTGCTGAGCACGCTATCGGTTTTGATATTCAAATCAATGACGATGACAATGGTGATGCACGCGATGCAAAAATCTCATGGAACGCCACTATCGATCAGGCATGGAAAAACCCACGCGTATTTGGTCAGCTGATTTTACAAGATAAAAATCAACGCTTTGCCAAAACAGATGATGATTCGCCGATGGATAAGAAAGCGTTTCAGTATCCACAATAAGGTCGCTTCTTTTACTACAACGTTGTGCTTTATTGATACAATGCGCTCATGGAAGAGCTATCAAACATACTATGCGGCGGTTCAGAAGACGATGAAATTTACGCCTTATTAGAAGATTCTAAGTCTGATGACAAAGACTCTAAAAACCTGCTGTTTACCGATGCTCAAGAACTCATTATCGCCTGGAGTGAAGAAGAACTCCCAGGTGCTATAGAGAAAATTGAAGCACTGAAAAGCGAAGGGTTGTACCTTTGCGGCTATCTGTCTTACGAAGCTGGCTTTCATTTTATCGATAAACCCATTAAAAAAAGGTTACCCAATCACCCGACACAACCGCTACTCTACTTTGTCGCTTTTAATAAACTGGAAATCATTAGTAGAGAAGAATTAGACAATAGCTTTGCCGAAATAAATACCTACCCGGAAGCTGACCTTTGTCCTCATAATTTTTCAATGAGTGTCGCCAAAGACACTTACTTGGAAGCCATCCGTAAAATTAGACGTTACATTATCGCCGGCGACACCTACCAGATTAACTATACGATCAAATACAAATTTGATTTATTGGGTAATGCAATTTCGCTCTACAAGGCACTGCGTAAAAGCCAGCCAGTTGAATTTGGCGCTATTCTAAACTTTCCTAATTCTAATATCGTTTCCCTATCACCCGAGCTTTTTGTTAAGAAAAAAGATGGCATGATTTACGCCAAACCCATGAAAGGCACAGCGAAACGCGGTAGAAATACCAAAGAAGATGAGTTCATTCTGGATTTTTTGAAAGACGATCCTAAAACACTCTCCGAGAATGTGATGATCGTTGATTTGATTCGTAACGACTTCGGACGAATCTGCGAAACAGGAAGCGTTACCGTAAAAAATCTGTTTGAAATACAAACCTTTAAAACAATCCACCAGATGATCTCCACCATTAAAGGCAAACTAAAACCGGAAATTCATTTATCAGAATTACTCCATGGACTGTTCCCTTGTGGCTCGATTACTGGTGCACCCAAAGTTCGAACCATGGAAATTATTAATGAATTAGAAGCCGAACCACGCGGCGTTTACACAGGAGCGATTGGTTACCTGCTGCCTAATGATGATTTCTACTTCAACGTCCCCATTAGAACCATAGATATCGGCAAAGATAACCGCTGCGAAATGGGTATTGGCAGTGGCATTATTTATGAAAGTAACCCACAAGCTGAATACGAAGAGTGCCTATTAAAAGCGAATTTTTTAACCGGTATTAATAATAAGTTTTATCTCATCGAAACCATGAAATTTGATGGAGAAAAACAGGATTATAAAAACCTTAGAAAACACCTTGAACGACTCAATTATTCAGCCAGTTATTTTGGCTTTGTGCTGAAACAACGCGCGATGCAGGAAAAGCTCTCTGATTTAAAAGCGACATTGTCATCCGAAAATAAATCATACAAAGTGAGACTCACTGCCTTTCACAGTGGTGATATTGAACTCACCCACGAATTGCTCCCTGAAGATGATGGAAAAATAAAAACCATCATGATCAGTAGTCGCAAGATAAATAGTAAATCAATCTTTCAATACCACAAAACATCACGCCGTGAGATTTATAACGAAGAATATGATAAAGCCATTAAAGAGGGTCATTACGAAGCGATTATCTTCAATGAACACAATGAAATAGCAGAAGCCTGCCGCCACAATATCTTCGTAAAAAGACAGGGTAAATGGTACACCCCCCCACTTTCAGCCGGTATTTTAGATGGCATTGAACGTCAAGATTTTAAACAAAAAACAGAAGCCGTCGAAAAATTCTTAACCCTGGATCAGTTACAACACTGCGAAGAGATTATACTCACCAACTCTGTCAGAGGCGAAGTTAGAGTCATTCTGGAAAAAGATAAACCAGTCACACAAGGCCTGGGAGAATCTGCACACTCAATTAATTTAGATGAGTACGTTGCGCTATCTAAAAAAGATGATGTCATTATTCTGGATGTTCGCCTACAACGAGATTACGAAGACTCAGAATTCACCTTGCCTAATTCTGAGTGGAAGGACCCTCTAAAAATAGAGAAATGGATCGATACCATCCCCAAAGATCAAAAAGTCGTCGTCTATTGTGTACACGGCAGAAGTATTAGTGAAAGTGTCACAGAACGCCTACTCTCTGAGGGAATTGATGCATGTTTTATCGAAAGCGGAATCGAGGGTATACGAGAATTAGGCGTTGAGGTTGATAGAAGCAACTCCTGGTTTTAAGAAATACCCACTGCTAAAACTACTCGTTAATTCTCGTTTCTAACACCCAATAAAAAAGCCTCCGATTAGAGGCTTTTTTATTGGTAAATTTCTAATCTAAATCTGCTTATTAAGAAATCTGCTGGTAATACAAATTCTGAGGATGATTAGCATCCGCAAAGAAATACCAACGCTCAGCAATCAGACCCACATATTGCACCGCAACTGCGATTAACGGAATGAAGTAAGCCGGGTTATTCAAACTCAATACCAAAAATAAGATAGGTATCAAAAAAGCTAACACTAAGAATATGTACTTGATGCTTTTCACGAAAGACTTAGATTTTCCGTGGAAGTATTCACGTGTATTAAATGACCCACCCATAGAGCCCTGAGCCATTTGCCTGATGTTATTGTGGTTAATACCAATAGCAGATCTCAGGTCGGATTTAGGGTTAATATTACGGTTACGCACCATTGAAGCTATACGAAAAATAAGCGCCGCTACGGTAAAGAGGATCGCCCAATTTGCATAGAAAGATACAAGACCTGTTTGTAAATATGCAGACAAAGCCGTTGCAACAGTAAAGCCAGACGCGGTACCCAATAAGATAAAGTTAATCACCGTCAATGGTGTGTGCCATTCCTGCAAAAACTTGATACAACCATAAATCATACCCGTACATATAAACAAAGCGTAAGTAGCAACAGTCGCGGCCAAACCAAGCAATAAGGTTGCATCAATCCCTGTGCCGCCAGGCATAGTAAATATTGGTGCAGTCCATCCAAAGTAATGTGCCGCACCATAAGCTGCTATGGTGACTATCGCAGCTGGCAATGCAATTACTTCGCGTGACAACCATGATGTGCGCCATTTAGTTGCCGTTCTCCAGGCTCTTTCTGGGTGACCCAAATGGAAGAATGATGCAAGCAGACCCACACACAAAAGCAAAATAGCCAGAGCACTTCCCCAAATGAAAAAGTTAACATCGTGTTGTGCTGGCATCATTTTAAATTGAGAAAAAATCTGACCTGTAAACAAAGCCAGAAACAAGCCCTGACCTGCGCCAATCAATGTTGTTAAAAATATTACCGAAAATGCTGGATGCATAATTTTTACCTAATAATTTTTTGTTTTGTTAATCAGATCTGTAACAACAGATCTGATTAACAACTTTAAAACACACCCCCCTACTTATAGGGGGTTTTTAAAACAACTAGGGTTGAGTGTTTGATGACTTAATTATCATCGAATTCTCAGCCCTCTATTACCAATTACTCATATCGTCGAGCGATGGACCTTTACCTGGCTCATTGTGTCTTAGACGCTCTTCTTTACTCAATGGATTATCAACACGCTCAAGCTCATCTTTATGAATCTTGATTTCTGTTTTACGACGCGGTAAATAATGATTTGCAGGCTTGGTTCCCCACTCTGGCATCAACTGATAACCCGCACGCTCACGAATTGCTTTTGATACTTCGGAGTTTTCATCGTGAACATCGCCAAACAAACGAGCACTGGTTGGACAAGACATTACACAAGCAGGCTTGCGCTCACTGACTGGCAATGCTTCGTCGTAGATTCGATCGACACACAGCGTACACTTCTTCATTACGCGTTGTTTTTCGTCGATCTCACGTGCGCCATAAGGACACGCCCAAGAGCAATACTTACAACCGATACACTTATCGTAATCTACCAGTACGATACCATCTTCTTCGCGTTTGTAACTCGCGCCTGTTGGACAAACCGGAACACACGGTGGTTCTTCACAATGCAAACAGCTTTTAGGAAAATGTACCGTTTCGGTTTGTGGGTAGGTACCAATTTCAAACGATTGAACACGATTGAAGAAAGTACCCGTCGGGTTTTCTCCATAAGCGTATTTATCAACCATTGGGCCAGCTTCGCCCGAGGTATTCCACTCTTTACAAGAGGTCACGCAGGCATGACAGCCAACACAAACATTTAAGTCTATAACTAGCGCTAACTGAGTCATTATTTCACCCCTCCATTTCTACCTAGCGTTTTGCGGAACGTACCCGCCACAAAACCTTGCCATTTATTTTTACGCTTCTTTTCCATTCCCGGCAAAGGCTTCACTGTGTCGAATCTCGGCAAAGTATGGCTGGCCTCATTATCACCCGCTTTATAAACGCGAACGCGAACGTCGTACCAACCTGCCTGACCTGTTACAGGGTCAGAGTTAGAAACATGGTCACCCGCATCATGCGGCGGTAACTCTTCTGAAATAACGTGATTTAACAAGAAGCCTTTATTGGATTCGTTGGCTTTTGGATCAAGCCCCCATGCACCAGACGCTTTACCAATTGCATTCCAGGTCCATACCGTTCCAGGTTCTAGTGATTCTGAGAATCGACACATACAGCGAACTTTGCCGTGCATGGATTCAACCCAGACCCAGTCACCATCCTCAAAGCCATTATTGCGACCAAGAATCGGGCTAACGAATAAATAGTTATGCGTATGAATTTGTCGTAACCATGCATTCTGCGAATCCCAAGAGTGATACATCGCCATTGGGCGCTGCGTCAGTGCATTTAATGGGTACTTTTGGGTATCAGTTAATTGCGACTCTAGTGGCTCGTGATGGAAAGGCAATGGATCAAAATAAGTTTCCACGCGCTTACGTAAACGATCGGGTGGCTGTCTACCTTTGGTTTTACCTTGGGCTGCCAAACGGAATTTTTGCAGAATTTCCGAGTACACATGAATATTGATCGGCTCGTCATAGCGGATCATATTGTGCTCTTGTGCCCAGTGTAAATAACCTCTGTTCCAGTTACGCATGTACTGGAATGACTTTGGCATTTCATAATGGAATACACAGTCATTCTTTTTATACATTTCCCACTGATTAGGATTTGGCTCACCTTTCATGGATTTTTCGCCACTTTTGCCACGCCATCCTGCAAGGAAACCGATTCCAGAGCCAGGTGCCGTTTCAAAGTTAATCACTAAATCACGGTAATCTTTGAATTTACGCTTACCGTTTTCATCGGTAAATGTAGGTAATTTCAGACGTGAACCTAATTCAACGATGACATCCTGAAATGGTTTACATTCACCTTTAGGTGGTAACACTGGAATACGAACCGCGTCCATAGGGCCGTCATATTCTGAAACAGGACGATCCAACATCGACATCGCATCATGACGCTCAAGATACGAAGTATCAGGTAGAATTAGGTCACCAAAATCTACTGTCTCAGAATGATAGGCATCAGCAACGATTATGAATGGGATTTTATATTCACCCTCTTCATCTTTATCTACCAGCATCTTACGAACTTCAGTGGTGTTCATTGATGAGTTCCACGCCATATTCGCCATGAATAACATCAAGGTATCGATTGGGTATGGATCGCCACGCCAGGCATTAGTTATCGCATTGTGCATCAAACCATGAACCGATAACGGATATTCCCACGAGAAGCCTTTATCAAGACGAATTGCTTCACCATCATCATCAACAAACAAATCATCAGGACCTGCAGGCCAACCTAAAGGCATGCCGTTTAATGGTGTATTTGGTTTAACATCATCCCAGCCTGTTGGTGGCTTAGGACAGGGAGGAATTGGGCGCGGGAATGGTGCTTTATGACGGAATCCACCAGGACGATCAATCGTGCCTAACAATGTCATTAATATGCTAAGTGCACGGATCGTCTGGAAACCATTAGAGTGAGCAGCTAAACCACGCATCGAATGGAATGATACCGGGTTACCCGTTACGCTATCGTGGTCTTTACCCCAGGCGTCCGTCCATTGAATCGGTAATTCGATTTTTTGATCGCGAGCGACGATACCCATCTCATGCGCTAAGCGGCGAATAGTATCAGCATCGATTCCTGTGATTCCTTCAGCCCACTCTGGCGTATAAGCTTCAACTCTTTCTTTTAATAACTGGAATGCCGGTTTACAAGGCGTGCCATCTTCCAGTTCAAACTCACCCGTAAGAAATGGATCAACACCTTCTTTACGCATGGGTACGACTTCATCATTGACGCGATCCCACCAGAACTTATTTTGAGGATCGAAACAACCTTCTTCGACTGGCTCATCATTACGAAGAAACATACCTTCGTTATGACTATCGCTAGTCATATCTATCAACTCTGCCGAATTAGTGTAATTGACGAGGAAATCTCGGTCGTACATACCTAATTTGATAATTTCACGAATAATGGCAAGTAATAATGCGCCATCCGTTCCAGGCTTTATTGGAACCCACTCATCTGCAATTGCAGCATAACCAGTACGCACTGGGTTAATCGCGATAAAACGACCACCATTACGTTTAAATTTTGATAGCTCAACCTTCATCGGGTTGGAGTGATGATCTTCAGCTGTGCCGATCATAAAGAACAACTTAGAGCGTTCTAGATCTGGTCCACCAAATTCCCAGAATGAACCACCAATGGTGTAGATCATTCCTGCCGCCATATTGACTGAACAGAACCCACCGTGAGCTGCATAGTTTGGTGTACCAAACTGTTTTGCGAACATACCTGTTAGCGCCTGCATTTGGTCACGACCTGTAAACAATGCAAATTTCTTAGGGTCTTCCGCACGAAGTTTTCCTAAACGCTCTTCCATAATGCCAAAGGCTTTATCCCAGGAAATCTCTTCGAATTCACCCGCACCACGCTCAGTGCCCGGCTTACGTAATAACGGTTTAGTCAAACGCGCTGGCGAATACTGCTTCATAATTCCTGAAGCGCCCTTCGCACACAACACACCCTTATTTAATGGATGGTTTGGGTTACCCTGAATATAGCGAACTTCACCGTCTTTAACGGTTACTTTGATACCACAACGACACGCACACATGTAACACGTTGTTGTTTTAACTTCTACGCCTTCAGTTTCTACAACTACTGGGATATTTTTCATGAACAACCTTCATTTGGGTAAACCATTAGAATTTAACTAAGTTCTAATTTAGAGCGTGGGATAATGCCCAACAATATTTTATATTTCAAATTCAATATTTCTATAAACGCATAAATGAGACAATTCATCTCATTTTTTTAAATTCATTAAAACTCTGAGTTAAAGTAAAATCATTACAGATAAATATTAGAATGTAATTAGATTCTAATTTAGATTAGCTCGATAATGCACAATTTATTTTTATATCACAAATTAATATTATTTATATCAATATAGACTTAGAAGAAACCGTGCAAGATTGTAGAAAAAAGACCTAGCTCTGCATAAATGCTATTTACGTTTCAAAAGACTAAAATGAGCCGAAAGGGACTCATCATTCTTTGTTTAACGCAGGCCCTTAGAAAGCCGCAGCTGCATAAAAACCACTTAAAAGTAGGGGGGGTGTCCTTAAAACCTTATTGATCAATCTTCAGAGAAACGATATTTTTTTATCTGCCATTCCTGTCCTGCGGCACATTCAATGACCAGGCAAGATGGGCCGCCATGAGTTCTCGTCTTGCCCGCTGCTCCAGGATTAATCACCCACGGATTCGCTTCTTTATCAATTACTTGTTTATGCGTATGACCATAAATAATAATCTTGGCATTGGGATGTGATTCACGTAACGAATCATGAGAAGGTTTGTGCGCACCATGAACATGACCATGCTCTACCGTTATGGTCTCACCTGCCACCTCGAAACTTAATATTTCAGGCAGTTCAGTATCGCTCAGATGACAATAAGGATCGTTATTACCTGTGACAGCAATCACTTTGCCTGATTTAGGCTGCATCGACTCCAGAATATCGACACCACAAATATCACCAGCATGCACAGCGATATCGCATTCGCGGACAATATCAGCAATTCGAGGATCAAGATGGGAGTGTGTATCTGAAACTACGGCTACTTTAGTAATCGTTTGGTTATTCATTGGCTCTGGCTATTCATTCACTTAGACTATTCATTAGCTATAGCTAATCATTGGTTTGATTTTGTCTAATTACAAAGAAGCAGACTAGCATTGTTGCTATCCTAAATTCAAACTTCTATCGAAGTTTATTTTTGACAGAATGCCCTGACAGTTTAATCTATACCTTAACTCTACCTCCTCTTGATCTGCAATACTTGCGTAGTACTCATAAGGAGATCCTGATCATGTCCAATTATTTTAAACTAGCTTAAACTACCGATATTTTCCCTGAAGATCGCCGCAATAAAATGACTATTACGACTCACTTCATGAAAAATAGCGACAGTTTTTTCTGCGCGTAAATTTAATCGACTTAATCAGGTTCTCCTCAAGAACTTTAGCCGCTTTGAGTCGACTTATTTTTGAGCTTCTGATAAGCCAGCAAATTATTTTTAATATTTAGTCATATAAAAATAATTTATTTAAAAGCAAATTTTTCTATCTGTACTTGATAAGGCAATGCGGGTATCTTGTACGGTTTTGGCATGGTGCCACAAATATTTTCGGGAGATAAGCATGATAAAACCACATGGTTCCGATGAACTTAATCCACTGTACGTATCTGACGCTGCAGAGCGAGAAGCATTGCAACAAGAAGCACAAGGATTACCTTCTATTGTCGTAAGTTCTGCCACAGCAGCGAATGCTGTCATGTTGGCTGGCGGTTACTTTAACCCACTCACTGGCTATATGAATAAGGCTGATGCACTTTCTGTTGCGGATAATATGCATACTGCTTCAGGCCTGTTCTGGCCGACACCTGTTCTCAACCTTGTTGAAGACGCTGGTGATATCAAAGCGGGTGATCGCATTGCACTGAAAGATCCCAATGTCGATGGCAACCCGGTTCTGGCCGTAATGGATGTGGAAGCGGTTGAAGAATTTACCGACGAAGAAATGGCAACCATGACCCAGTCTATTTACCGTCCTGCGAAAGGTGAAGAGCATATTGGTGTCGACACCTTTAACTCTCAAGGTAAAGTATGTCTGTCAGGCCCAATCAAAGTGCTTAACTACTCTTACTTCGAAAAAGAATTTGAAGGCACTTTCAAGACCGCTGTTGAAATTCGTCAGGAAATTGCTGATCGTGGCTGGAAAAAAATAGTAGCCTTCCAGACACGCAATCCGATGCATCTGGCACACGAAGAACTTTGCCATATGGCGATGGATAGACTTGGCTGTGATGGTCTGGTTATTCACATGTTGCTTGGTAAGTTGAAGAAAGGTGACATCCCTGCTGATGTTCGTGATGCAGCAATCCGCAAAATGGTTGAGCTGTACTTCCCTGAAAACAGCGCGATGGTTACCGGTTATGGTTTTGACATGTTATATGCGGGACCAAAAGAAGGCGTACTACACGCGCTATTCCGCCAGAACATGGGAGCTACCCACTTTATTATTGGTCGTGATCACGCGGGTGTTGGCGATCACTACGGTGCTTTTGATGCACAAACCATTTTCGACGATGAAGTTCCTGCAGGTGCGCTAGAGATTGAAATTTTCCGCGCTGATCACACGGCTTATTCTAAGAAGCTGGATAAGGTTGTGATGATGTCTGAAGCGCCTGACCACGAAAAAGATGATTTTGTGCTGTTGTCTGGTACTAAGGTTCGCGAAATGCTGGGACAGGGTATTGCGCCACCTAAGGAATTTTCACGTCCTGAAGTCGCTCAGATTCTGATTGAATACTATCAAAGCCAGAATGACTAATTCTGTCTAAGAGATATCTGTGACACAAAAAAGCCGGGAGTTTCCCGGCTTTTTTATTTAATAAAGGATTATTAATAAACGTTTTTAATAAAAATGGCTAATCCGACTGTTGATTTCAACAACCTAAGCCACCCCCCTACTTTAGGGCATTTTTTACACTGATCAATCGACGAGTTTGGCCCACAAATCATGCTCATCAGAATGTGTAATTTCTACTTCCGCAAACTGACCAGGCTCCAATAATTCACCTTCTATATATACAGCACCATCTATTTCTGGTGCATCAGCACTGCTTCTGGCAATGGTGATATCTTCTGCTTCGGTATCGCCTTGCTGAGTATCATCGGTGAGTACCGTCATACGCTTGCCTACTTTAGCAGCTAATTTATTCGCACTGATTTCTGCCTGCACTTCCATAAAACGTTCGAGGCGATATTGCTTTTCATCTTCAGGTACGTGATTAGGTAAATCATTAGAAACAGCACCTTCTACTTCAGAATAAGCAAAACAACCAACGCGATCTAGTTGCGCTTCTCTTAAGAAAGACAATAATGTCTCAAAGTCTTCCTCAGTCTCCCCAGGGAAACCCGCAATAAAAGTACTACGAATCGTAATATCCGGACACATGGCTCGCCATGCAGCAATTCGAGTGAGTACTTTCTCTGCATGAGCAGGACGTCTCATATCTTTTAAAATACGATGGCTTGCATGTTGGAACGGTATATCCAGATAAGGAAGAATACCTTTGTTCTCCGCATTTTCAGCCATAAGAGGTATCAGCTTATCCACATGAGGATAGGGATAAACATAATGCAAACGCACCCACGCATCCAACTCACCTAATGACTCTGACAACTGCTGGATATGAGATTTAACTGGTCTACCATTCCAGAAGCCTGTCTGGTATTTGGTATCGATACCGTAAGCACTGGTGTCTTGCGATACCACTAATAGCTCTTTAACACCTGAGTTAACAAGGTTCTCGGCTTCCTGCATAACATCGCCGATGGGACGACTCACTAAATCACCACGCAATGAAGGAATGATGCAGAAAGTACAACGATGATTACAACCTTCCGATATTTTCAGATAGGCATAATGTTTTGGTGTGAGTTTTATACCTTGTGGTGGCACCAAATCAAGATAAGGGTCATGTGGCGGTTTCAGCTGATCATGCACAGCACCCATAACCGCTTCATAAGCGTGAGGACCTGTTACTGCCAGAACACCCGGATGTGCTTCAAGCACCTTGTCTGCATCTGCACCGAGACAACCGGTTACGATAACTTTTCCGTTTTCTTGTAATGCTTCACCAATCGTATCCAGTGATTCTTTGACTGCACTATCGATAAAACCACAGGTATTGATGACAACCACATCAGCACCATCATAATCTGGAACAATTCCATAACCCTCGGTTTTGAGCTGAGTCAAAATCCTTTCTGAGTCGACGAGAGCTTTCGGACAGCCCAAACTTACAAAACCAACTTTAGGCTGATTAATATCCATTTCTTTACACCTGTTTTACTGTAAATAATTACTTTTTTAACTTAACCTTAACTTAACAACGATTAAACAAGGACTTAAGTCGAATCAGTATATGATAATTCTGTTTACTCTTATGCACAATTGTTTACTTCCCCGAAATTTTGTAGACAAAATTTGACACCTAATGTGATTTCTTACTCAAGACACGCAAAAAACCTTCGTATCTATCTGATATATAACAACATATATAAACTGATTAAAAATTAAGCAATTTGTAAAAATACCTAATAAAATGCGGCTTAGAGAGGCAAATATCGGACATATCAACAGAGTTATCCACAGATAATGTGGACAAGTTTATTAAAAAAATATGTCAAGCATTTTGATCTAATAAACCGAAAAAAATCTACGCTTACCATCCTCGTTTTTTAATGATAAGTATCAGGTATTTACGGACTCTTCTTTAAACTTGAATAGATAAACAACTCGCAAATCTTATAAGACCAGCTAAAACCAAGTTGATATTTTCTGAAGTGAATGGCTATAAAAAGCCGTTAATTCACCTCCGATCTTCATCAAATGAAAAGTTTAGAGAATGATAGGTGTACCTATTATCGAATATAGATATATCACTTCCTATCTATATTCGAATCTTTTCAGGTCGTTTAAAATTAAAATAGTAATACTTTTATCCATACTGAAGAAAACATAAGCATTGCTTATATTAGAAACACTTAATACTTAGTTTCGCTTACAGATGAAATATTACAAAATACACTCTACCTTTCGGAAGTCCGTATTGCATATTTATTCTATTAACTAATATTTGTTGAACAGTTACCCGCTAGAAATATTGATTAATATTGAGATCACTTCCAAATACAGAGAAAGAAATACTGATTATTTTTGAATGACTAACCTATCTAGCTAAAAACCAGATTACAAACCTGAGAAGAGCTCTATGTCAAAAAAACACCCTGTTGTTGCCGTAACCGGATCGTCTGGCGCCGGCACTACCTTCGTTAAACGTGCTTTCGAAAACATTTTTTTACGTGAGGGGATAAACCCGGCAATCGTAGAGGGTGACAGTTTACATAGTTTGAGCCGAAAAGATTTTGGCGAGCATCTTAAAATAGCGTCTGAAAATGGCAATAACCATTTCAGTCATTTTGGTCCAGAAGCGAATGATTTTGCCGCGATTGAAAGAACCTTTAAAGACTATGGTGAATCAGGTTCAGGCAAAAAACGATACTACCTACACAACCCTAGCGAAGCGGATTTACAAAATGAGCGCTTGGGTTGTAGTAAAGAATCAGGCGAATTCACACCCTGGGAAGATATTGAAACTGGCAGTGACTTGCTCTTCTACGAAGGTTTACATGGACTCGTTGTCGATAAAGCAAACGACATCAATTCACCCAAATATGTAGATTTAGGCGTAGGCGTTGTACCTAGCGTAAATCTGGAATGGATTCAAAAAATCCATCGTGACCACTCAGAGCGTGGTTATGACGAAGAAGTGATTGTAGATACCATCCTGCGTCGCATGCCTGACTATGTAAATTACATAGCACCGCAATTCTCTCAAACAGATATTAACTTCCAGCGTGTTCCAACCGTTGATACATCAAACCCTTTTATTGCGCGTGACATTCCAACAGCCGATGAAAGCTTTGTGGTTATTCGCTTTAAAGATCCGAACAAATTCATGATCGACTTCCCTTACCTGCTCAATATGTTGCACGATTCATTTATGACACGCCGTAATACCATTGTTATACCTGGCGGAAAAATGGGCATGGCGATGGAAATTATTCTGGCACCGATTATTCACCGCTTAATCAATAGTGCAAAATCAGCCTAAATAAAGAATAAATCAAGATACAAAAAAGCCTCGGTACTATTAAATGAGTACCGAGGCTTTTTTATATCTGTTTTAGATTATTACTAAACCTTCCTACTAATTAGAAGGTCACCCCCCTACTTTTGAATGATATTACGTTTTTGTTTTTTGAAAACGTAAATAGAATTTATGCAGAGCTAGGCCATTTTTTCATTTCGTTTATTGTTTACGCATCTTTCTCAGCTGCGTATTCGAATGCATCTGAGAATAATTGATCTTCGGGTAATCCCTGCTTAGCAAATGCTTCTTTAGCGGCATCAATCATAATTGGCGGACCTGCCATATAAATATCATGACCGGATAAATCAGCAAAGTCTTCTACCACAGAATTATGCACATAACCCGTTCTACCTTCCCAGTCACTGTCTTCTCCGAGATCTGATAACACAGGAATGTATTCAATATGCGGATACTGGAAAGCCCACTTCTCGGGTAAATCGTTTCGATATAAATCCGCTTTGGCTCTAGCTCCCCAGTACAAATGCACAGGACGCGTATCGGCCTGCTCAATCAATTGCTCGACCATTGCTTTGATTGGCGCAAAACCAGTACCACCTGCCACAAGAATTAATGGTCTGTTTGAATTTTCGCGCACATGAAAAGTACCGTAAGGACCTTCTATTCTTACCAGTGCCTTTTCTTTCATATCATTGAATACATGATCGGTAAATTTACCGTCTGGCACATGGCGCAAATGTAATTCCAGGTATTCATCATTAGAAGGAGAATTTGCGATTGAAAATGCGCGTCGGGTTTTATCGCGTAGGATGAATTCAATATACTGGCCCGCCTGAAAAGCCAAACGCTCTGAGTCTGGCAATTTCAACTGCATTTCCATAACATCATCGGCTAATTTTCTCAATGAAATAACACGCGCAGGTAACAATTTGATTTCTATATCACTGGAACTGCTAATTTCTTTGATATCTAACACCAGGTCAGATTTAGCGATAGACACACAAAATACCGCTTTACCCTGTTCGTGTTCATGTTCCATGACAGTCAACGGCAAACCTTGCGGATATTCTATTTCACCGGAAACAACCGTTCCCAAACAGGTGCCACAAGAGCCACTACGACAACCATAAGGAAGACCAATTCCCTGGCGCAATGCTGCATCCAGAATCAGCTCATTTTCTTCAACTTCAAACGTGTGTTCACTCGGTTGCAAAGTAACCTTATATGACATATTTACCATTATTCCTGTATTTGAGATCTAATTGTGAGAAAAAATATCGATTATAAAAAAACTTGAATTAACCCATTTCCTCCCTAAAAGTTCGATGAATAAGCATAGCTATTCCTCTCATTTTTATGAAGAAAACCGTAAAACCCTATGGCTATTTATTTCAATATTTCATCACTGTTAAATCGCTTTATTTTGCGATATCAGGGTTGAATTCTAACGCAAAAAAAATAATTTATATTTTTATTTCAAGAGCCACATCGCCAGCACAAGGCGTCTGTGCTGACAATAGGGACTTTTGCCCAACTTATCCACAGTTTATATACACCTTTCCACAAGCTTAAACACAATATGTTGTGCTTGACGATCACCCGCACCACACTCTATAGTATTACAACTTTTTATTGAAGTACTAAATTAAAAGCTGTGAACAGATTCATTCACTGGTCATTTTTAAACAAACCGGTCGATTATTAAGCAGCTGACTCAATAGAAAAAGGAAATGTTTTTGCTAAAAAATTCTCCACACATAGTCAACGTAAAGATTAGATTTAAGATGAACTATACAGGCTGATTAAACGACTTTAATAGGGCGCCAATCAAGAGCGACAAAAAGCATTACCTATACACCATAAGAAACATATATACGCAACGTCAAAAAATCAATATACGCATCAGATTTTAACGTTGTCATACATCACCAAAGGAAAAAACATGCAATCAGGCTCTAACGATAATTTCGCAAATTCCATCATCGACGAATCACAAGACCCAACAAAAAAATCCATGTTAACCGATGCTATCGATGAAACGATGCAAAGAACCTCTGCACAGGAAGATGTTGTTTATAAAGTAGTCCGTCGTAATGGCAAAGTGACTCCTTTCGACCGTAGCAAAATTGAAGTAGCACTGACCAAAGCATTCCTTGGTGTCGAAGGTGGCGTAGCAGCCGCATCATCACGTATTCACGACACTGTTAGAGTGATGGCACAACAAGTTAACGACAACCTATTCCGTCGCATGCCTGATGGCGGTGTTGTCCATATTGAAGATATCCAAGACCAGGTAGAATTGGCACTGATGCGTTCTGGTGAGCGTAAAGTAGCACGTGCTTATGTTATCTACCGCGAAGATCGCGCCCACGCGCGTGCTGAAAAGGCTGAGCAATCTGAGCCTACAAAGACTTCCAAGAAAGAGTCTATAAACATTACCACATCAAATGGGGACACCAAGCCACTCGATAGAAACCGTCTGCGTAAAGTAATCGCAGAAGCCGTTTCGGGCTTACACGGCGTTGATCAGGAGACTGTCGAAAAAGAGGCATTGCGGAATTTATTTGATGGCATCCCGGAAGAGGATGTCGGTTCTGCGTTAGTAATGGCAACGCGCGTCAACATCGATAAAGATTCTAATTATTCGATGGTGGCGGCGCGCTTGTTATTAGACAATTTACGTAGTGAAGCACTCACCTACCTAAACGGTCGTCATACAGAAGCAACACAGGCAGAGATGGCTAAACGCTACCCTGCGACATTAAAGAAATATATTAAACAAGCGGTTGAATTAGAACTACTCGACGAAGAACTAACACGTTACGACTTAACCAAGCTTGGTGCTGCGCTTAAACCAGAACGTGATCATCAGTTCACCTACCTAGGTCTTCAAACCCTTTACGATCGTTACTTTATCCACACCGATAACGACGTGCGTTTTGAATTACCTCAAATATTTTTTATGCGCGTTTCGATGGGCTTGGCGATTAATGAAGTCAACCGCGAAGAACGTGCAATCGAGTTTTACAACCTCCTTTCCAGTTTTAACTTTATGAGTAGCACGCCAACCCTGTTTAATTCAGGAACGCGTCGTCCTCAACTCTCCTCCTGTTACCTTACTACCGTGCCTGATAGTCTCGATGGAATTTATAGTTCTATTAAAGATGATGCATTGCTCTCCAAGTACGCCGGTGGTTTAGGGAATGACTGGACGCGTGTGCGTGGTCTAGGGTCTCATATCAAAGGCACAAACGGAAAATCTCAGGGGGTTGTACCTTTCTTGAAAGTGACCAATGATACTGCGGTTGCAGTTAATCAGGGTGGCAAGCGCAAAGGCGCAATCTGTGCATATCTAGAAACATGGCACGTAGACATCGAAGAGTTTATCGAGCTACGTAAAAACACCGGTGATGAGCGCCGTCGTACCCACGACATGAACTCAGCGAACTGGATTCCTGATCTATTTATGCAACGTGTTGCAGAAGAAGGCGAATGGACACTATTCTCACCAGAAGAAGTGCCAGACCTACACGACCTTTCAGGTAAAGCATTCAAAGCAGCTTACGAAGGTTATGAAGAAAAAGCCGCACGCGGTGACATGAGCCTATTCAAGAAAATCAAAGCCGTAGACCTATGGCGCAAAATGCTAGGCATGTTGTTCGAAACAGGACATCCATGGATCACCTTTAAAGATCCTTGTAACATCCGTTACAGCAACCAGCATGTTGGCGTGGTACACAGCTCAAACCTTTGTACTGAAATCATGCTACACACCAACGATGACGAAATCGCGGTATGTAACCTGGGCTCAGTCAATATTGCCAAGCACACCAATGCTGATGGCATCGACATGGAAATGCTTGAGAAAACCATTACCACTGCAATGCGCATGCTAGATAACGTCATCGAGTACAACTACTACAGTGTACCGCAAGCGCGTAACTCTAATATGCAGCATCGTCCAGTCGGCTTAGGTTTGATGGGCTTTCAGGATGCGCTATACAAGCAAGACATTCCATACGCATCACAACAAGCAGTAGAGTTTGCTGATCGCAGTATGGAAGCGGTTTCTTACTACGCCATCCAGACATCATCTAATCTTGCAAAAGAGCGTGGCACCTACCCAAGCTACGAAGGTTCTTTATGGAGCCAGGGCATCTTGCCGATTGACTCAATCGAGCTAATGGAAGAGCAACGTGGCGAATACTACCAGGTAGATAAATCAACCAGTCTGGATTGGACCTCACTACGCGAGCATGTAAAAGAGCACGGCATGCGTAACTCAAACACCATGGCGATTGCACCGACAGCGACTATCTCGAATATTTGTGGCGTCAGTCAGTCAATCGAGCCGACTTACCAGAACATGTTTGTTAAATCGAACCTCTCTGGCGAGTTCACCGTGATTAACCCATACATGGTTAACGAGCTTAAAGACCTAGGTCTTTGGGACGAAGTAATGATCAACGATCTTAAATACTTCGACGGCAGCGTACAACAGATTGACCGTATTCCAGAGAACCTTAAAGCGAAATACGCAACCGCGTTTGAAGTTGATTCACGCTGGTTGATTGAAGCAGGAAGTCGTCGTCAGAAATGGATCGACCAGGGTCAGTCATTGAACCTATACATGCAAGAGCCATCGGGCGCTAAACTCGACAACCTCTACAAATTAGCATGGGTTCGTGGTCTTAAGACTACTTACTACTTACGTTCGATGGGTGCGACAGCGATGGAGAAGACACAGGAAAGCAGCAGTAATGTGGCTAAGACTGCACCAGAAGCGCCTGAGGCAGTTGGATCAGCAGCGCCAGCCGCATGCTCCATCCTAGACCCAGATTGCGACGCGTGTCAGTGATCTGACACCTGACTTTGCATCGTTAGCGTTGTTGCAAGGACCTCTCAAACTGGTCACATACACATTGTATGCTCCCAGCTTTCGAGAACCTTGCGCCTAGCTAACAATACAAATTCAGGCGCCAGTAACAGTGTTAAAGACAAATAAATAACCAGATTACGGTTGTATAGTTTAAAAAAGACACCCCCCTACTTTAGGGCTGTTTTTAGAAAGAATTATTTATTGCGTCTAATGATGTGATTTACGACCATAAGCAAGGCGTCTGAGAAGCCGGAGCGCAGCGTACATTAAGTACGTGAGCAACGGAAGTCGCAGGACAACGCAGCAGATGGGTGAAAAGCGCATTAGTTAGATCAAAGAAACATCGAAGGGAATGCTTCTCCCCTTTAACAGAGAAGCAACTATTTTAAACTTATTGCATTTGTTAGGTGCGATAAACATCAAAGGAAGGAAGCGGTATGGCTAAGATGAAATCAAACCGCCCTACAAAAACAACAACAGCACGGGCTAGTAAAGTACGTCAGAAACGGAGAACATATAATGCTCAATTGGGACGACCCACTAAGCAAGACGACACCATCAGCGGTAACGGCATCAATACCACCATCAGCTGATACATTATCGGCAGAAGCATTATCGGCTGAAGCTCCATTACATGAAGCTGAGCCACAATCACTAGCGGCATCTTATGCAGCAAGCGGTGTACTTGGCGGTATGGACTTTGACGGTTCTTCACTAGAAGAAAAAGGTGTGGTACTTCCTGGTTCAACGCCAGAAGCGGCTGCACCGACGCCTGCTGATGCTAAATTAGCGGAACAAGCGATTGAAGGTATCGAGCGCGATCAGGCTGAAATTGCGGATTCAATTGCGCCAGTAAAAGCCAGCGACAAGCGTGTTATCAATGGCGAAGCAGACGTAAACCAGCTTGCACCGTTCAAATACCCGTGGGCGTGGGAATACTTCCTAAACGCCAACAAAAATCACTGGACGCCATTAGACATCAACATGGCGCAAGACGTACAAGATTATCAGCACAAGCTTAACGATGCTGAAAAACACGTCTACACCAATGTATTAGCCTACCTGACTACATCAGACATACTCGCGATGCGTAACATCGGCCTAGCGGTTATGGAAAAAATGACAGCGCCAGAGCTACAGATATACCAAGCGCGTCAAGTGTACGAAGAAGCACTGCACACATGGACATACCAGCACTGTATCGAAACCATCGGTCTCGACCAGGGTGAAATCTACAATCGCTACAGAGTCGTACCAGCGATCAATGGCAAAATCCAATTGGCTAATCGTCGTTTAGATTCAGTGATGCGTTCAGACATGAACTTAAAGAACCCAGACGACCTTAATGAGTTTGTTATGGCGTACACCTTCTTCGCAGGCATCTTCGAAGGCACATGGTTCTACAACGGCTTTACACCAATCTTCTCGCTACAACGTCGAGGCTTAATGAAAGGTACATCAGAGCAGTTGCAATACATCATGCGTGACGAAGTCATGCATGCGTCATTCGGTATCCGCGTTGTAAAGCAGATCATGCTAGAAAACAACGTAACGCTAGACCCAAAAGCCATTCGTGAAATGTGGGATGAATCCGAAGCGGCAGAACAAGCCTACTCTCATTACATCTTAAAGAATCCAATCCTAGGCTACACAGCCGAAGACCACATCGAGCAATTCCGCTTTATCGCCAATCGTCGCGCACGCCAGCTAGGCATGGAAGAACCTTTCCCAGGCGCTCAGAATCGCTCAGCATGGTTAGACGAGCAAGCGAATATGAAGAAAGAGAAGAACTTCTTTGAAACTCGTGTGACTGAGTATCAGACTGGTGGGGCGCTTGATTGGGGTTAACCAAAATGTCTCTATGATAGACGTAATATATAAAAGAACACGCAAGTAGCCCCGACGGAGTCGGCAAACCTACTTGCAGTGAGGGATGCACATTATGGTTGCGTTACCTAGCGGTGCTAGGGATCATAACAACTTTAATTTGGTACTACATCCCGCTGCTAGTATTAGTACTACTGGCAAAAATCCATATTTGAGGACGCAATCTTCATGTATGGCGTGTCGTCAAGCACGTTAAATCACTCAGAAACACTCTGGGTCGACCCGAGTATTATTAGGAAGACATTACAATGTTTACTTATAAGGCACGGAAAATCGAGATTAATATAGATGTTGCCGCAATATTGAGAGCATTATCGCTTTTAATATATTGTATCTTCACTTTATAAATCTTAACCTGTTGGGGCTAGTTTTCTAGCTCCTTCAGTATTTTTTAATACACCCCCCTACTTTCAGGCACTTTTTCATCTCACCATTAGTTGAATCTAGCGCTGTTGTTAAATCCCATTCAGATATGCCGAGCCACGTAGAAAATTGTCGATTAAGGTTTTCGTTGTTTGAGCAGAGCGAGTTCGAAAATCGCGACAATTTTTGAGTAGTGAGGGGACCGCTTGCGGCTTATCTGTTGGGCGGCACTTTTTGGGATACGTTTTTATTGCTGTAGATAAAAAGGTATCTCGTTGCCCTTCTCATCAATCCGAGGAAAAGAAACAGCCACAAGGCAGCGAAAACCTTCTCAATTCTATTTTAAAGGTCACCCCCCTACTTTTAGCCACTTTTTAATAATCCGAAACTAGCTCTCTAAAGCTCAGCTCTCATTAATCTAGTACACAATATAATAATAACACTGACAAATAATAATAAAGCCTAAAATAAATATATCTCTATGAGAAAACTCTTCGTCTACTTAATCTCTTTTTACCAAAAAAGAATTTCTCCACATAAAGGATTTTCTTGCGCCCACAGTGGACTACATAAAGGTGATTCGTGTTCTGAATACTCTAAAAAGCAAATACATGAAAAAGGTGTGTTTGCGAGTATTAAAGATATAAGACTACGCTTCGATGAATGTCGAGATGCAGCAGATATAATTCAACAACGTCGTCCACTTCTTGCTCAACGTGGTGATTGCGACCTTGGTTTGAGCGGTTGTGACTCTTGCGATATGAGCGGTAAAAATTCTTTACCGTATGATTGTTTGAGTAGTAGCTGTGATTTTTTTCATTCCGACAAAAAAAATCGTAGAAGAGATTCATGGATAATATTTTTCGTTGTTATTATATTAATAATTTCCTATTTTTATTTCAAATAAGCATAGCTACTGGGATAAAGCGTGGATGAGTAACATTTAATAGTCACCCCCCTACTTTCAGGCACTTTTAAGGAGCAACAATGATCAGAATACTCTGTTTTGGCGATTCTAATACCTGGGGATATGATCCCGAAACATCTCAACGGTTTGATAATAAAACCCGCTGGACGCAAGTGATGTTAAGCGAACTAGGTGCAGATTATGAAATCGTTGAAGAGGGAATGAATGGTCGCACGACCGTTTGGGATGATCCCGTAGATGGATTAATGAGTGGTCTTTCTTATTTAAGGCCGTGCCTACTTTCACAAAAGCCTCTGAATATAGTGCTGCTGATGTTGGGAACAAATGATCTAAAAGATCGGTTTTGTGTTTCAGCAGCGGAAATTGCGAAATCAGCGGGACGCTTAGTACAGATGATTCAGGCAAGTGATGCTGGAATAGAGGGCAAAGCACCTGAGGTAATCTTGATGGCTCCACCTCCAACTGAAAAAGGCATAGATGGTCTGGGGTTACGGCAAAACGGTTATGAAAAGTCGCGTGCTTTCACAGCCTGTTATTCACAAATAGCAGATGAACTAGGCTGTGAGTTTTTCGATGTTGGTAGTGTTATTGAATCGAGCCCAGTCGATGGTGTTCATTTTAGTGCACAGTCACACCGTTTATTAGGTCGAGAGATGGCAAAACTATTAATAAAGCGTTAATTAGCTCATCTCTTTTCTATTTTAAAATAACGCGGTAGGTCGGATAAGGAACGCCACCCGACATTTGTACCCGATCACACATGGTCATGTCGGATGGCACTATGTTTATCCGACCTACCAATCAATTAAGAAGACATCCTTACTTCTTAAAACTATCACTCTTCAATGCCGCACTCAGCTTATCCGCTATACATCTAAGGGGTTAGACTCCATTGACCTTATTTTAGTCGACTGTTTTAAGTCACCCCCCTACTTATAGCCACTTTTTTACTTAATCCAATTATCTGAAAAACCGCCTAAAAGGTGGGGGGTGTCATTTTAATCATACAAATCCAGATAAAACGTTCCAACAATCACAAAATATTTTTTGCTCTACTCTAGGGCAATTCTTATTAAACTGAATTGGTTAGTTTTGCATAGTTTCGGCACTTTACACTTGTTAATTTTGTTCTGTTAATAAGTAATTGACGCGCACTATAGTGATAACGCTATCGGAAATGTATTTCAATGCCTCTTATGTTCAATATAATTAAGTGTTCATTAATATTGAACATGCTACAATATTGAACAAATATACTGCCAAATAAAAGCAGTATGAGAAAAGAGATAAAAGCGCCATGGACCTATTAACAAAAGAATACGACATACTTGATAAAGCCATTGGTGCAATCTATCGTGAGACAGATTTGCAACTGAATATTATAGATCGTGACGTAAGCAAGTACGATAAACGGATAGATGCATTAATCCAGATGCCCGACAACGGTATAAAGCTGTATGTAGAAATAAAAAAATGGGCAACTCAAGCAAATTATGGCGCTATTATCAACCAAGTCAAAAATATTGCCGAACCTAACCATGGCCTGCTAGTAGCTGATTATATAAACCCTAAAATGGGCGAACGTTTAAAAGAGGCGGATATTCAGTTTATTGATACTGTTGGTAATGCGTATATCAACCAAAGACCTATCTACATTTATATTAAGGGCAATAAACCACAAAAAGACATTACAACAGATAATAAACCTAAAACGGGTAAAGCCTTTCAACCCACGGGTATGAAGATAATTTTTGCTTTTCTTAGAAATAAAGAGCTAATTAACGCTCCCTATCGGGAAATTGCTGATCAGGCTCAGGTAGCATTGGGAGCTGTGGGTTGGGTAATTCGTGACCTAATCGCACAAGGATATATTCTTGAAGGGATAAATAAGAAACAACGCAAACTTGCTGACTTTGCTCTTCTATTAAACAGATGGGTAGAAGACTATCCTTACAAACTAAAAGAAAAATACAAAATAGGTGTGTTCACCACGGATAATCCTTACTGGTGGGAGACAATAAACCTTGAAAAATTTGATGCTCAATGGGGTGGGGAAATCGCAGCAGCGAAATATAATAATTACCTTAACCCTAAAGATGCAATTGTGTATATCAATCAGGAAAATGTGAAGGATCTACTTCAAGCAGCTCGATTAAAAAAACCAGAACCTCATGAGAGAGCTAATATACGAATAGAGCTAGTAGAGCCATTTTGGAATAAAAAGATAACCGATACAAATTACATTGAAACTACTGAGCAGGCGAATTTAGCACCACCTATTATTACTTATGCTGACCTAATAGAAACAGGTGATGCACGCAACTTAGATACAGCGAAGAGGCTTCGTGAAAAATACATTCGTTAATATTATTGGCAAGCTTCCGCTGGGGTTAGTGGAAATATATGTCGATATCAGCAAGCATGCTCAAGCTTTGGATATTGATTTTCTAGTCATAGGCGCAATGGCAAGAGATTTAGTCTTAGTTCATGGTTTTGGTTCCAAAATAGAGCGGGGTACAAAAGATATAGATTTTGGAATTAATGTAGCAAGCTGGGATGAATTCAATGCTTTAAAAAACTGTTTACTTGACGCTGGTTACAAAGCAGACGCAAAGATAGAACATCGCTTGCACTACACAGAAAGTAATGAAGGCCTAGACTGGGAAATTGATATTATACCTTTTGGCGAAATTGCTGATAATCAGAACAATATTTATTGGCCTCCTGGACAAGACTTAGTAATGAATGTGCAGGGTTTTCTGGAGGCGCTTTCAGATGCATTATAAGTACAAATCAGCGAAAACCCAAAAATAACTATACCCGTTGCTTCTCCTGCTGGAATTTGTTTACTTAAGCTAATTTCATGGCTCGATAGGAATATTGAGTTAAGACCAAAAGACGCCTCTGATTTTGAATACCTCATTGAAAGTTATAGCAAAATCCCAGAAATATTCGATGCATTGTATGATCAAGGCTACATGGAGGCGCAAGAATGGGATGAAATTAAGGCTAGCACTATGAAGCTAGCTAATGATGTATCTGAAATTGCATCCATTGAAACAAAAGCTTTTCTTGAAACAGAGTTATTTAATAATGATGCAAAAAAAGAACAATTTGTAAGAGACATGGAAAGGAATACTCATAAAAATTTCACACAATGCGAAGAACTTTTCATTATTTTCAAAAATTCCTTTTTAAAAGTGGGCTGATTTCAGTAGTTACAAGTAAGACATCATTAGGATCAATTATCAAAAAACCGCCTCGCAAAGCATAAATTCCAATATCGTTTTTAGAAAACAAAAACGAGTTGTCATTCAAAAGGTGGGGGGTGTCATTTTAATCATACAAATCCAGATAAAACACGGACACACTGACAACAAGATAAGTAAAGCTGCAATTTAATCTCACAACCATTCCCGCGACATATTGATCAGCTCCAATTCCGTATATTCAAGAGCGAGTGCTTCTACCAGGCTGTACTGCTTATCCAGATAGGATTTATCCTTACTGATCATACACACACCTAGCTCTGCTTGTTGCCAGCTGTCTAGGGCATCAATTTCGGCTATGGAAGCATTGAACCGGTTGCCTAGTCGATCTTTTAAACTTTTGATCTGACGTCGCTTGTCCTTCAACGAGTGTGAATTAGGTATTTGCAGTTTGAGTTTAATCAGTAATATATGCATATTTAAAAACCAGATGTTTTATTTGCTGAGTTTCAACAACCAGGGTCGATAATTGTCGGTAATCAATGTCAGAGCAGAATGGATATCACTTGAGTTTTTCGGGTGAGCATTTTATCTCACTGTTCCTCTAACATCGACTCTAGCTAGGGCTCTGGGTTTTATCAACTTTGAATAGGCTTAAGGTATTGTTTATTAATAGCCGGTTAGTTCCAGAAAACCTTTGCCTTTATGCGTCCCGCTAACAGCGACAGTTCCTTCATAATACGCTATTGATGCAGGATTCCATTGATCCTTTTTTGTCGCTTTGATGCTTACGTCTATGCCCTTGCTTTCGATTTTTAATTGCCAGTTTAAGGGCAGTTCTTTGTTACCCACCGCAGTTAATTCATTAGCATTCAATTCTAACTCTGACGGCATAAGCATTGTTGTTGAGCCATCGGATTCAATGTATGTACCAGTGATGTAATCAGTCTGGCCTTGTAAGCGCATGCGGAATGCCATAATTTTATCGCCATTATCAAGATGTAGTGAAAACCAGTCCCAACCCAATGTTGCCTGGTCAAATAACTGTGATGTCCATTCTTGATCAAACCAGGCGTTGCCTTTAACTGCAATCTGCTTTTCTAAGTTGCTGGGGGTAGAATTTGTTAGCGCCTCGCTTATGGTGAAGGTTCCATTCACATTAATAAACGGCGCACTATAATAATGTGAAGCGTGTTTACTATTCGCTGATTTTATACTGTAACCGTCTTTTCCTTGCAGAACATAAGAACCCGTATTCGATAAATTTAGTTGGACGTTTAGATGATCAGCCACTTTAGAATCTTCTTCGCCGGTGCTGATCAACTTGGTATTAAAGATCAACTGCGCAGGCAACAAACCAGTAGTAGCGCTTGACCATTGCCAATCATCAATAAATAACTTAAACGGCGTTTGCTCTACTCCTACATTACCTACATTACCTACATTACCCACATTGCCACGTGCGAACTTCTCTGAAAACCAATGTTGTGATGCGCTGTGCACAGAAGCATGCGCCATATAAATATGCTCGTTGCTCCAATCTGATATTGAGTTCTCACTAGCAATACTTTGATTTTCACTTGCAACATTTGGGTTTCGAAAGCGGAACAGCGTCCATTGCAAGCCATAAACGTTGCCTTCATCATCTTGCAAGTTTGCAGTCAAATACCACCATTCGATATCAAATGAATCGTGGGAATAATGGTCTTTGGGAAATCTTATTTTATAGTTTGGGTCGGCAACTTCGCCTAAAAGTTCTGGGTTGGTATTGCTAAAACCTCTACCAAAAGATTGTGATGAAGTAGCAGTAGCATCTGAGCTACTTAAGTGATCACTTTTTGGGGCAAAAAGTAGCGCCCTACTTGCCACTATAAGCAAAGCAAGCACAATGACAAAAACAGCTAATCTAGAAACCTTGTTTAATTTACCCATCGGATATCCTCAATGAGCGGCCTTCTACCGGCGCGAATAATGGGAATAATAATCACCACGGTCACAACCAGTAAACTGGTGGCATAGATTTGTAGAATCTTCATCGGACTAATAATCAGTGGATAGGTCCATGAAAACGCTTGATAATTAATATCGTTAATTAAAACCCAACTTAATAAAATACCGAAAGGCGTCGCAAAGATTAAGGCGACAAAACATAACAATAAGTATTGAAATAAGGCGAGTAGCTGTGTTTTTAATGCAGACACACCCATACTTCGGATCAACATATTTTGTGGACGAACATCATTCATCAGCACAATAATAGCGCACGCTAGTGACAATGCAGCTACCAGCAGTGTGACCACATTCAGTCCATCGGTGATAATAAATGTGTCGTCAAATGCTTGCATCGATATTGCGAGCAGCTCTTCGGTTTTTAGTAACTTCCCTTCAGGGTCTAGTCCTGCGGTCAGCATTTTTTCTCGTAACAAATCAATATTACTCTCTGCTCCTTGCACTGCATACATACAGCATGTCGATTTTGATAAATCAAACATCTCTAGTGGCATCAATACCTGCTTATAAGGGCTGCCAAAATCGTAAATAATGCCCAGGATTTTGTACGACGAGATTTCGCCTGTGGCTGGATGAGGAAGTTCGACAACATCATTAATCTTATAATCAAAGCCGAAGGCAAACTGTTGATTAACTAACACGCCTTTACCCAAGGCAAACTCGCTCCATAAATTTTCATCTTTGCTTTTGTCATAAAAAGCCATGGCCTGTTGGTACAACTCGCCTGTCGGATAGCTAAATTGCTGGACTTGTTTGCCTTGAAAAGGAATTGTATTTTCTAGGCGTTGTTTTACATTCACACCGGTGTCTTTCGCTAAATCACTAAGATTTGGTTCTCCATTGTGATAAATATAATAGTCAGCTACCAAACGTTGCTCTAGCCATCCTACTGTTGCTCCGCGAAAACTATCTACCATCAAGTTCATACCAATATTGCTGGTAGCTGCAATAAAAAACGCACAGCAGGCTATTTTGGTTTTTCCTGATAAGGCTAAACTTTGTTTGGAGCTAACTTGCAATAAGGGGAAACGAGCAGGAATAAAGCGTTGAATTAATGCCAACATGCCGGGGTAATTGGCGAGCAGCAAACTACAACCGGATAAAATCACTAATGCGGTCGCAATCAGTAGCAACCAGAGTGCTTGCGCGTGGTTTAATATTATATAGGCGGCAGCTGCAAAAACCACAAAACTAAGCCAAATTATGCGCTTCCAAAAACGTTGTTGAACAAGCGACAACGGTACATCTTTGGTTTGCGCCAACTGATGGTTTAATTTATTTAACGGAATAAACGTGGCGCAAATACTGCCGACTAGGCTAATACCGGATACCTGGATGAGCAGTCCGATAATTGATACTTTTCCAAAGCCCACCTCTACAGAGTATAAATTTTCAAGCGTTGCCTGGACGGTGGGAGAGGCTAGTTTTGCTAATTCAATACCTAGCACAACACCAATAAAACTAGCCAACAGGGTAAGTAATATAATTTCAAGCAACTGTACGACAAACAATTGCAGTCTTGAGATGCCTAACTGTCGACAAATTTTCAGCCAGCTTAGTCTTGAATTTAATAGTAAGTTAACGGCGTTGACCACAATAAAAAGGCACACCACGAACATCAACAAGGCCATTGCCATTAAGTTTAAGTGAAAGCTGCTGGTGAGTTCGGAATCTTGCTCAGCGCCTTTGGCATTTGTCAGTTGAAGGTGGTTTGGTAGTGATTCTTGAAGTCTGTCCTGTTTAGCTTTTGATAACTCGCCAACCACTAGCAGCATCGATAATTCGGCATTTGGATAAAGGCGATATAGATCAGCAATATCCATAATGATGTCATTGCCCAATGCTGCACTTTCAAAAGTATTGAACTTTGGTAAGGGTGTTCCTGCTTCGGTTGTAAATGGCTCTAGCTGCTGATCGGGTAATTGCCCTAGCAGCTGTTCGAGTAACTGGGGATGCAAGATGGCTATGGGCTCTCCAAAGCCTAATTGCCTGATAAGTTGATTGCTATCATCCGAAGCACTACTAATGGTTTTTGCCGCCACATTTGACTGCTCTGACAAAGCTACTGGATTTAAAAAATCAGGCAAGCTAAGCAATGAAAAAGTATCGATGCCGGTGAAATCGATACGCCTTTGGGTAACTTTGGTAGTTTCACTAGCTTGAGTAGCAGCTTGATTATTTGTATAAATATGCTGCTTGGTTTGCGCCACTGCAATCAATTGGCTAAAGCCTTTTACTCTGAGTACAGAATAATCTTGCTTGGTGAGTTTTAGATTGGATGAGTTGGAAGTGATCGTTTGCGTAACGTTTGGAACTAGAAATTGTTGCTCGCTACTGTAGCTTTGTTTAGCGCTACTGTTGATCACCAATACGGCACTCAAGCCCGCCGCTGCAATAATCAACGATGCCATTAACATGAATAGGCTAAATTTGCTATTGCGATAGCTTTTCAATAAAACGGAGAGAAACGGCCAGTATTTCATATTGCTCATATTAAATTCGAGTCAAGCTGCCGTCGTCTAAATACCATTGTTGTTGAGTTAACATAGCCACTTTTCTGCTGTGAGTGACCATAACCAGTGCGGTATTGAGCTGCTTGCAAGTATCGACCAACAGTTGACTTACCAGGTCCGAATTTTTACTGTCTAGATTACCCGTAGGTTCATCGGCCAGTAACAATGGTGGTTGATGCGATAAGCCGCGCGCAATGGCAACTCGTTGTTGCTCGCCACCAGAAAGTTGGTTCGGCAGTTTATTGATGTGACTCTTAATACCCAGAGCATTGAGGAGTTCCTGGATATATTCATGTTCTACTTTGCCGGTTATTTTGGCAGGCAACATAATATTTTCCATTACCGTAATACAATCGATCAAATTAAATTTTTGGAAAATAAGCCCCACCTGGAATTGGCGATATTGGTCTGCTTGCCTTTCTGTGAACTGAGTGATGTCTTGATTTTCAGTTTGCGTCTCATCTAAAGAACTGTTTAATAATATTTCGCCACTGTCTGGTTTATCGAGTGCCGCTAAAAGATGCAAAAGCGTTGATTTACCCGAGCCTGAGGCACCTTGGATACTGATGCTGTCACCAGCATTTATGGTTAAATTTATATTATTGAGAATGGTGTGTTTCTCACCCGCATCGGTATAACTTTTCTGTAAATTTTTAAGGGCAAGCATAAAAAAGGCATCCAATAATTATGAGCAGAGTAACATTAATTACATAGTGCTATGTGGCATTGTTTTAGGCAATGAGGATAAAGAGGCTACGGCAAATAGTTACACCACTTCGCGTTTAGCTGGCTCCGGAGAGGTGAAGCACAGCCGAATAATTATTCGACTTGTCATTTATGGCTCCTAGGGAGCCTAGAACCCCCCCCCTGCTAAAACTCAGCAGGAATAGCGGCAAACATTCATCTCCAGATAACGCTCGTGAGCCGCTCCGCTCTCTATCCACTTATTTACTAGAACAAGTATCGTAGCATTATCAAACGTATTCTCTAGCTCACAGAAGGCACCGTAACGGTGACGTGGGCTGTCTCGATTCTCTGCAATTAATTCGCCTCCTTCCACAAATAATGTTCGCTCTGGGAAGGAACCCAGCGGTGCCGCAAAATCAAGCCCGCCATACTGTTCAACCAAAGCTCTCGCTTGAATAGTAAAGCCTTTGCGCGTCAGAGGGTGTGTAAGGTAATAGCTACTAAGCAATTCATCCGCTTGTTCCAATGTTTTTTCACGTAAGGAGACTGCATCTAATCCTGAGGAAGAATCCAGAATGATATTGCTTAGATTCAAAGCGCCAATTTCTAAACGAAGATCATCCACCATTTGCAAAGCTTCTCCATCAACAATAGCCTGCCAGTGTGATTCTTTTAGCTTCTTCAGTAGGGAAATAAAGGTCTGTTTGTTCATGCTAGATATTGTAACGAATATATGCAAATGCTTGGTGATAAATGAAAAGAACGCGATTTAGATAGAAAACATGATTATCGCAAAACAACATTAAATCTACACCTTAGTTAGGTTTATAGTCAGGATTATTATTCTTTAGTAGCTTAGCTGCATCAAGGATAAGCCTTATTCTGATTATTTGATTATTGCTTACTTCAAATAGCTGAGCCATGATTTCATCTACCCCACATACACCATGCCGCTTAGATTGATACACTAAACAGCAAGAGTTTCCTTTCTCAACTTCCTGAAGTATTTCATACGATATTGCATCAGCTGGCATACTCTCCCGCAGGGACTCAATATATTCTTCACCCGTATTGAATGTATAAAAAGGACCCGCAAATTTAAGATCTTCACTCAAGATTGAACTCAGATCCTCTAAGGGCTTTTCCCCAAAGAAAGACTTCATATAAATTTTTGCTAGTTCAGTTGGATTCATTTTGATTTCCCAGTTGCTACTTGAATTCACAGCCTCTATTAAGTCCTATTTATTCTGGCAACGCAAAAAACCCAGAATCAAGGCATAGTCATGCAGGAATGTTTACTGCCTTGCAACTGACTATAACGTAGATACTGGGTTTTTAACTCCTGGGGAGCCTGGAAAAAGCTATTACGCTGCCTTCATTTTATCGCTTACTGGAAACATGGTTGAAATCCGACGTGTTGTCTCGTCTAAGTGAAATTGGCTTTTTACAACAATTTCATCCTTGAGGATATCCGCTAAAGTTATCGAGTCTAAATAATCTGATAACTGCGCACTAAAGCCATTCCATAATCTATTGGCTAAAAAGTTTTCACCGTTATTAGCGTTTGGATTGGAATCCTTGGCTGATTCTTCAACAGCTAGAAGGATATCTGCAATAGTAATGTAATCAGGTGCTTTACCTAATCGATATCCACCACCTGGGCCGCGAACTCCGTCTACTAGTCCTGCACGTCTAAGTGTTGAAAAAATTTGTTCTAAATATGATACAGAAATAGTTTGAGAACCGGACAGTTCGATTAATGATACTGGGTTATTGAAATTAGCCGCCAAATGAATCATGGCTTTTATTGCGTATTGTCCTTTTGTAGATATTTTCATTTTTATATCCTCTCTGTTATTTACCTCATAAACTAATTACAAGAATATAAGAGTATATGTGAAATAAATGTTAAAACTATACAAATAACCTACAAATATTATACAAAAACTTCATGACGCAGTTAAATGCGACCCTCTTTTGAATGACAACTGGTTTTTGTAGTGTAAAAGCGACCTTGGAATTTATGCATAGCTCGTTGTTTTTTCGTTACACAAATAGGAATGTACTAAACTGATACTAACAATCACATTTGAACGTATTCAAGGATTTGAACTTATTTAGGGAGTTTCTCATGACAATTTTGCAAGAGCTTGAACAAACGATCACCGATATGGTGGATGATCAGCGCGGCATTTTAGCTGCTGATGAGAGTACGCCGACCATTAAGAAACGGTTTGATGCGATTAATACCGAATCAACTGAGGAGAGTCGTCGTAAATATCGCTCGTGGCTACTTTCAACACCTGACCTGGGTGACTATATTTCAGGCGTAATCCTGTTTGAGGAGACATTGGATCAAAACAGCGACGATGGTGTTCTTCTTCCCCAACTTGCCTGGAATCAGAAAATCGTTCCAGGAATTAAGGTCGACAAGGGCACAGCATTACTTCCCGGTGGACAAGGTGATTTAATCACTAAAGGCTTAGATGGACTGGCTGAACGTCTGGCTGAATACAAACAAAAAGGAGCACGTTTTGCCAAGTGGCGCGAGGTTTACTCCGTCAGCGATAGCAATCCCACTCCTTTAGGCATAAGTGCGAATGCAGAGATGTTGGCTCGTTATGCGGCGGTATGTCAGGAACTAGGTATTGTACCCATCGTAGAACCTGAGGTATTGATGGACGGCGATCATACTATCGAACGCTTTGCCGAAGTCAACGAGGCGGTACTCGCTGAAGTATTTAGTGCCTTACGCCGACATCACGTGCAGCTGGAGAATATGATTCTGAAACCTAGCATGGTACTTCCCGGTAAAGAACGTCGTCGCGCGAGCCCTGAGGAAGTTGCTGAAGAAACCCTGAAAGTATTCAAACGAACTGTCCCTGCGGCGGTTCCCAGTATTAATTTCCTCTCTGGTGGACAAACACCTACAGAGGCTACCGAAAATCTAAATGCCATTAACCAATTGAAAGGAAACGCTCCCTGGCAACTTAGTATTTCCTATGGACGCGCTTTGCAACAACCGGCTTTGCAGGCATGGTGTGGTAAAGATGAAAATCGTGAGGCCATGCAGCAAGCCTTGCTGAAACGCGCGCAAATGAATAGTCTGGCGCGCAAAGGCCTGTATACAGCTGACAAGGAATGAATTTAGCTTGAAACGTATCAAGCAAAGAGAGACAAGGGCTTTAGGTTAGCCACTAAACTCCAACGTTATTTCTATCAGTTTCGGCTGACATTTTTGAGGCTAGCTTTCTGATAAATAAAATGAAAAAGATAGTTAGCTTAAAACGCTTCACCAGCAAACCATATTGTTTCTTTTTGTGCGAGCAATGCATCTATGGTTTGTTTTACTTCATCTGCAGTCATTGAGTCTTTAAAGCTGATTTTATAAAAGCCATTATTATCTGCCGGGCTGCCAATTTTTATTTGCTTACCCTTTAATACATCATTATTGCTTAGTTCTTCTGAAGTACCGTTGAAGCCAACTAATAAAACGATCTTTGTAGTGCTTGCTAATTTCTCTTGATTATCAATTGGCTGAGTAACAGCTGAAGCAGTAGTAAAATCGCTTGTTTCTGTCTTTGATGGAATCACTATAGAGGCTATAACCGCTACCGATAATGCCAACACACTTACACTAGCAAAGCGTGCATATTGCGGCTTAATACCCAAATTCGGAATCAGTGAGTCAAATGCGTTTTTAAGTCTTTCTACCAGAGAACCTGTTGCATCCGATTGACGCTGAGCTTTAGTTGCTGGCTCTAAATTATCGATGACATTAAAAACTGCTTTCAAGCGCTCTTCTGGAGCTGCAATCACACTTTTATCGACTAGAGAGCCATCAGCATAATTGAGTAAAACGCTATCCTCAGAGACCAAATCAATCATTTGTTTCTCTAGGTTTAGTTGCTCTTGAAGTGAGGGATAGGATAGCAATGCATTTTCAAAAAATGCTTTATCCTCTTCTGAAAGTTTTCCAATGGCGAACCATGGAACCAGTTGTAAAACCTCTTCAGGTATATTAGTTGTGTTGTTAGTTTTCATATTAAATTTTTTCAATTCTGTTATTTATTAAGTCGCTTTTACAAGAAATTAGTTCATTGATATCAATTCATTAAGCATTTTATTATTGCGTCCCGATTTAGCAGATGTAGCAAAAGAAGGACTATTTTCTTTATTACTATCAATAACCTCTAAATTACGACCTTTAGGCATAATTGCTGTGAACAGAACATTATTACTTTGGTTAGCCGTGAATTGAAGAGCTAAGTTATCTTGAGTCGTTCTTAAGTTATTATTTCTACCGCTTTTAATCAAAATAGATGCAATATCATTTGCATTTTTTTTAATAGTGTTAGAAAGATTATCCGATGTATCCATTGCAAAAGAATTTACGCTTAATGCAAAGAAAATGAATGCTGATGCAAGTATTTTAGTAGTTTTCATTTTTTAGCTTCTTTATTTTTATTTTTAGTTTAAATAGTTTGTTGTTATGGCTTTCTGTAGATATAAGTAAAAAGTAAGTTCAATATTAAAACTTATCTTTGGTTAAACGGTTTGATCTAAATAAATATTAACTTCTATACACCATGAAATTACTAGAAATGACACCCCCCACCTTTTAAGTAATTTTTATGTTACTACGCCTGCCTTCTCTGCGGGTAAACATTAAGAATCAGACAAACACCATTCGAGTATGTCGTGTTTATCTTGCGCCAAACTTTGTGCAATGCCCCCATGCCAATTCTCCCAAGACTCCAGGTGATCTTTTTTTACAGCAGTTAATACAGGAATTTCTTGCATGAGCGCCTCGGAAAATACATCAAACATACCGTGCCCTTCACTTTCAGACAGCCCGAAGCGGTTTATGATAAATAAATCAATGGACAAGTCTGGTGCTGTTAGCTGATTGGTCAGTGACTTTGCTACTTGCGCTAATGCGTTGGCATCTAAATGACAGTCTGTAGCACCTTCACCGAGATTTTGGGTAACGGCCACATCTTCACCAAGGGACAAATCTTCAAGACCCAATCCCCCACAGCACGCAGATTTTCCTGCCACATGGTTTGGCATTGCATTCTGGATGACACCACCAAGACGGATTCCGCGAGCACGTAACGATTCGACGACTTCTGAAAACACTTGATTTAGAGCAGCCCCATCTTCATATACCACTGCTGCGATACGAGGTTTGGTATTCGTTCTCATGATTCTGTTCGCCTTTCATTAATGGTCGAATTGGATGTACGAGATTATTGCACGGAAATATTCCACGAGTCACTTTAAGGCAAACCCAGGCAATGAAGATTGATTTGCATCAAGGGTGAATTGGTTTTCTATATTGCTATAAAACACACATTAAAATTCTATTTCTTAAAATTCCCGCCCTTCAATGCCGCGCTCAGCTGATCCGCTAAGGCATTGTTTGACACTGCTGCTTGTTTTGATCCACGCTGGCTTTGATTAGATTTTTTATTAGAGCTTTGATTAGCGCCTGGCTTTTTAGGACTCGGTTTACCCGCACTATATGGTTTCTTATCTCCAGCATTCTGACCTGACTGTTGCTTGTCTTTAGCGCTGTCAGTGAGTCGCATGGTTAAAGCGATTCGTTTGCGTTGAAGGTCAATTTCTTGCACTTTTACTTTAACGATTTGCCCTGCTTTAACGACTTTATGCGGATCATCGATAAACTTATCTGCCAGGCATGAGATGTGTACCAGTCCGTCTTGATGTACGCCAACATCTACAAATGCGCCAAAGTTGGTCACATTAGTTACCGTACCTTCCAAAATCATGTCTTCTTTTAGGTCGCTAATTTTTTCGATGCCGTCTTTCAAGCTCGCTGTTTTAAACTCTGGTCGTGGATCACGGCCTGGTTTATCAAGCTCTGCAATAATGTCTGTGATTGTTGGTAAACCAAATTTCTCGGTGACATAGTCCGCTGGGTTTAGTGATTTCAACAGTTGAGTATCGCCGATGATATCGTTGATCTTTTTGCCTGTTTTTGTAGCGATTGCTTTTACCACAGAATAGGCTTCAGGATGAACGCCAGAGGCATCTAATGGGTTTTCACTACCCGAAATGATGCGTAAAAAGCCTGCTGATTGCTCAAACGATTTAGCACCCATACGAGGAACTTCTTTTAGCATTTTTCGGCTGGTAAAGCTGCCATGTTCATTTCTAAAATCGACAATATTATTCGCCAAGGTTTCGTTAAGGCCAGACACTTGCTTCAGCAACGGCATGGATGCAGTATTCAGGTCAACACCGACATCATTTACACAATCTTCTATGACGGCTTCTAATGAGTCTGTGAGCTGGTATTGATTCACATCGTGCTGATATTGCCCGACACCGATGGATTTTGGCTCGATCTTAACTAGCTCAGCCAATGGATCTTGTAAACGTCTGGCGATCGAGACTGCGCCACGAATGGTTACGTCCAAATCCGGGAATTCTTTGGCGGCAAATTCTGATGCAGAATATACCGAAGCCCCTGCTTCGTTGACCATGACTTTGGTAAGTCGTAAATCAGGATATTGCTTGATGATATCGCCCGCCAACTTATCAGTTTCACGTGAGGCGGTACCGTTACCTACTGCAATCAATTCTGCTTTGTACTTTTTAGCTAATGCGCCAATCGTGGCAATTGACTCATTCCATTGATTTTTAGGTGCGTGTGGGTAGATGGTACCTTGGTCCAGGTATTGACCGGTTGAATCGACCACCGCAACTTTTACTCCGGTGCGTAAACCGGGGTCTAAGCCGATAGTTGCTTTTTGGCCAGCAGGGGCAGCTAGCAATAAATCTTTTAAGTTTAAAGAGAAAACACGAATTGCTTCTGTTTCTGCTTGTTCGCGTAATTGGTTCATCAAATCACCGCTGATGTGCATATGCATTTTGATTTTCCAGGTCCAGCTTGCAACTTGTAATAACCATGCATCGGCAGGACGACCATTATCTGAAATATTCCAATGGCCTGCGATCATTCTTTCACAGGGGTGATCCATCGG
Source organism: uncultured Cocleimonas sp. (assembly GCF_947495625.1). Taxonomy (GTDB): domain Bacteria; phylum Pseudomonadota; class Gammaproteobacteria; order Thiotrichales; family Thiotrichaceae; genus Cocleimonas. The sequence goes on along the minus strand of NZ_CANLZW010000003.1, from coordinate 17,784 downwards.
TTTGGTAAACCCAAATTCGCCCGGTGCTTCAACGTCTAAGGTGACAAATAAAATGCCTTCGTTTCTGCCTCTAAAAATAGCGAGTGCACGGTGCGAAGGTACTTTTTTGAAAGGTTCCTGGTAATCAAAATAATCTTTAAACTTGATGCCTTCTTGCTCTTTCCCTTTAGCGACTTTGGCAATTACCAATGCATTGTTTTCCATGTACTCACGCGTTCTGGCAAGTAAGGCGGCATCTTCACTGAAGCGATCCATTAAAATATAACGCGCCCCTTCCAAAGCAGCTTTTACGTCAGCAACTGGATTTTCTTCGCTGTTTGACAGGTATTTTTCAGCTTCAACTTCTGGGTCAAGATTTGGGTTTTCGTAAAGCGCATCAGCTAGCGGTAATAAGCCAGACTCTATCGCTATCGTGGCTTTGGTACGACGCTTAGGTTTGTAAGGTAAATACAAGTCTTCCAGGGTGGTTTTAGTCTCAGCCGATTGTATCGAGAGTGTTAGTTCATCCGTGAGTTTGCCTTGTTCTTCAATGCTTTTAAGAATCGCTTCACGGCGTTTTTCTAACTCACGCAGATACTTTAAACGCTCTTCTAATTGACGCAGCTGTGTGTCATCTAACGCACCTGTGACTTCTTTTCGATAACGAGAAATAAACGGAACGGTTGCGCCATCATCAAGCAGCTCGATAGCGGCTTGTACCTGGCTTTCTTTGGTTGGCTTTACCGTAGAAAGTTCTTTGGCAATAGTTGAGATGATACGTGGCAGAGTAATAGACATAGAGTTTTTAAATAAATGAATAAATTAGAGAAAAATTGTGCGTATTATAAATAGGAATATATTTGGGAATACAATAATTTGGGGAGAGTAACATAAAAAAGTCACCCCCCCACTTTAAGCCGTTTTTTTATGCTTAAATTTTCTAACATCACAGACATAAAAAAGCCCGAATATAAATCGGGCTTTTTTGTATGCTTTATTTAGATATCTTGTTCAAACACCGTGTTTAAATACCAATAAAACTAAGCGGCTTGATGCATTGCAACCAATTCTTCAAAACACTCAGCAATGATTCCCAAGCCTTCTTCAATGATTTCATCAGATATCGTTAAAGGTGGTAAGAAACGAATAACGTTACCGTACAATCCACAAGAAAGTAACACCAAGCCTCTTTCCATTGCCGCACCAACAAGCGCCTTACATAAGTCAGCATCTGGCTCATCAGCACTACCGTTTTGCACAAGTTCAATCGCGATCATTGCGCCTCTGTTACGCACATCTCCGATTCTATCTGGGTATTGCTGCTGGAGGTTTTTCATGTTCTCGATGAATTTATCGCCTATTTGATTCGAACGCTGGACCAAATTTTCTTCTTTCATTACCTCGATAACGGCAAGTGCTGCGGCACAACCCACTGGAGAACCACCATAAGTGCCACCAAGACCACCTGGTAACGGTGCATCCATGATTTCTGCTTTACCAACAACGGCAGCTAATGGGAAACCACCCGCAATGCCTTTTGCTGTGGTCATAAGGTCTGGCTCTACATCTGAGTATTCACTACAGAAGAATTTACCCGTACGCCCAAAACCCGTTTGAATTTCATCGGCAATCATAACGATGCCATGCTTGTCGCATAATGCTCTTATAGCTTGCATGAATTCTGGAGGGGCAATATAAAATCCGCCTTCACCCTGAATAGGTTCTACGATAATTGCCGCAACGTCTGATGCTTCGATCTCTACTTTAAAGAGCAATTCGAGTGCCTTTAATGAGTCTTCTACTGATATACCGTGATACTCATTTGGGAACGGAGCATGATAAATCTCGGCAGGAAACGGACCAAATTTACTTTTGTAAGGGGCTACTTTACCCGTCAACGCCATGGTCATATTGGTTCTGCCATGGAAGCCACCGTTAAATGCGATGAGTCCACGACGCCCAGTATGCGCACGTGCAATCTTCACACAGTTTTCTACCGCTTCTGCACCTGTTGTGACAAAGATTGTTTTCTTAGGAGTATTGCCAGGTGCTAATTCGTTTAATTGTTCAGCCAGTAGAACTGCCGAATCATAAGGTGTAACCATCACACAAGTGTGGCTGAATCTTTCAATTTGTTCGATAGCTGCTGCTTTAACTTTAGGGTTGGAATGCCCTGTATTTGTTACTGCAATACCAGACCCAAAATCAATATAGCGATTGCCTTCGACATCCCATAATTCAGCATTCTCTGCTCGCTCTATGTATACAGGCGCAAGGGTACCTTGACCCCTTGCCATTGCTTTTTCTTTACGCGCTTGCCATTCACTATTTGTAGTCATTGTATTTACCATTGTCAGTAGATTTAGCAACTAGAGTTGAACTCATAGTTATTAAAAAATAGATCTTTAAATTAATTTGCAGAGAATAAGTACTTAATGATAGTTCGTACTTTGTACCATCCTATTTAAAGCAGTATAGTGATCAATATTTTTAGTAGCAAATGAGTTATTTTAACCTTTACTACTAATATTTCTCATAGGAATAGTCACTTGCTAGATAAACGAACAATGCCACTTTCGGCACTCAGAGCTTTCGAGAGTACTGGCCACCGCTTACACATGGGACAGGCAGGCGAAGACCTTGGCGTAACTCAAGGTGCCATCAGCCATCATATTCGCGCACTAGAAAAAGAATTAGGTGTGAAGTTGTTCACTCGTTCGAACAATCGCTTACAGTTAACTGACTCAGGAGAACGATTACTCAAGGCAGTTACAGAAGGATTTGATCGTATTCTGGATGGTGCACAACATCTGGATTCTGATAGTTTATCTGGAAGGCTTATCATAGGCTGCACCCAAACCGCAGGCGCTAACTGGGCAGCACCAATAATCGGTGAATTTCATCAAAGCTACCCGCTTATTGATATTCATACGGTGGAGATAAAGCCACAACAAAAAGAAATCCCAAGAGAGATAGATGTCGCTATCTGTTATGGCAAACCTATCGAAAACAATCGCTTAGTTGAAGAACTAACCTCTCTCCATGTTTTTCCCGTGTGCAGCCCTCGACTGGTGCACAAAAAAAACGCCATTAGTAAACCGAAACATTTAACCAACTTCCCCTTACTTCATGAAGGTTTACAAAACTGGTCTCGATGGTTTTCCAGCATGAATATTACGCCACCAGAAAACACTAAAAATATACATTTTTTTAACACCAATCTTACACTCAGTGCCGCCAGAGACGGATATGGCATTGCGCTCTGCAACCGCCTGGAAGTCCAGCAAGATTTACTCGAAGGACGATTAATTAAGTTACTGGATAAAACCATCCCCGAACTCGATAGCTACTATTTATTATCAGATAAACCAGAAAAACGGTCATTGCGCGCCAGACTTTTTGAAGAATGGATTAAGAATATATTTAATTAGCGGAATTAGTTAGCATCTAGATACTTACTACTGAGCGAATGACCTTGTGCGAAACTTATTCCAAGCATCTGTTGTCGAAAATACTTACTGTATGCATCTATATTTATTAAAGTAGCGTATACAGTTCATCACTAATCTATAGGTTTAAACTATGAAGAAAACACTGGGTGCTTTAATACCTCGAATTGCGCTATCTACGACTCTATTGGCTACCATAGCCCTTTCTCTCTTTGGTACCTCCAGCGCTTTTGCCGATAAAACCGTATTGGCTGGTGGTTGTTTCTGGTGTATGGAATCAGACTTTGAAAAACTAAAAGGCGTGACTGATGTTGTTTCTGGTTTTAGCGGAGGCACATCAAAGAACCCAACCTATAATGGCGACCATCAAGGTCACTACGAAGTGGTTGAAATCACGTATGACCCTAAAGTTGTGACTTACAAAGAAATTTTAGATTACTACTGGGTGAATATCGATCCATTCGATCCCCGTGGCCAATTTTGTGACAAAGGATCTGAATATCTCAGCGCTATTTTTGTCGCTAACGAGACTGAAAAGAAAATAGCCGAAGAGTCTAAGAAGAATATTCAAGCTCAATTCGGATCAAAGAAAATCGTTACTCCAATATTAAATGCTTCAACTTTCTGGCCTATCAAAGGAAAAGAAAGTTACCACCAGGATTATTACAAGAAAAGCCCATTAAAATACAAATACTACCGTTATAGCTGTGGTCGCGACAAACGTCTCAAAGATATCTGGGGTGATAAAGCAACCCACTAAGCTTTTAATTCGACTTGTTATAAAGTCACCCCCCCACCTTATGGGCACTTTTTTTAAATATAGTATTTTTTCAAAGCTCCATTTCGAGCGATGAATATTACAGAAATAATGGATTGGAATGAAGGTTGCTTTAGCAAAGTACTAGCGGGCTTCCTTCACTCCATTACTCCAATTCCTTTTGATTAAATTATTTGTAACGATTTAAATCCAAACCCAGTGGATTTGATATATATACACGCCAAATAAATTTCATTTATCCTCGTTAATTACTTTTCATAAAAGCTATAATTATTTTCGACATTAATTATCTAGCTTTAGCCTATGAGAACGTTTTTCGCCTTTTTGATCTCCGTTTACCAAACAAGAATTTCACCCCACAAAGGATTCATCTGCGCCCATAGAGGCTTACATAAAGGCGATTCGTGTTCGGAATACACTAAGAAACAAATTCTGGAAAAAGGGCTTTTAGCTAGCATAAAAACAGTAAGGCAACGCTTCAATGAATGTCGTGATGCAGCAGTTACCATTAACCAACGTCCTCCAATTTCTCAACGTGGTGATTGCGATTTGGGTTTAAGTGGCTGCGATGTCAGTAGTTGTGATTTAGGAGGTGGTGGCGGTGGTGGATCAACGTCCTCTGGCGGCTCAGGTGGATGTTATGGTCTTGACTGTGCTTCCTCCTTTGATATGACAAAGCGTAATTTCATCAGGCTACTGATAGCCTTGCTTATTATCGTTATCATCTCTGCGAGCTTGTATTATTATTTTATCGGACGTCAGATTGAATCGGTTGATATCCGCCTTAAAGAAGATATTGAAGAAACAAGCGATAGCGGCGCAATAGCTAAGATCTTCGGTTCTCAGCAGCCTGATTATCAGATTAACTTCGATTTGATAAATGGCTTGGCCAGAACCAATACACTCAAAAATAAATCCGCCAAAAACTGGATTAGTCTGAAGACTCAGGGATCATTTTATTTAACTGATATTTCGCGGATGGTTATTGTGAATAAAGAATTAACCAGAAGTAAAGTGCTTGAGTCTATCCCGAATCCGCAGAAGAAAGGTGCGGGTCAGATGTTTGAATACTCGATTAAACAGAAATGGGAATTGTTTTAGGTCACCCCCCTACTTATGAATGATATTACGTTTTTGTTTTTTAAAACGTAAATAGAATTTATGCAGAGCTCAGCTGTTTTTTCGCCGACAGGGCTTATACAGGGCTTGGTACTTTTTAATTAACCATCAACAAAAATAGTTTTTAGCAATAGAATATATTGCTTGTATAGATTTTAGTCTTACCCCAATAATACGTCGCTTTGTCTTGGTGCCTCTATGCAAGCCAGTATCAGAAAACCCACAACAGCCGATCTAAGCTTACTGATACTACTAGCATTGATATGGGCGTCTGCATTTCTTGCTATCAAGGTTGTCGTTGTAGACACAGGGCCGCTTTGGTTAGCCACTATCCGCGTTGTTGTTGCGTTTATTGTATTGCTCCCTTTTGCTATTTATAAAGGCTTTGTTTGGCCGTCCACGATTCGTGAATGGAAATTGGTCATGCTGGTGATGGCGTTAAATGTCGTAATCCCATTTTTCTTAATTTCCTGGGCTGAAACAAAAATTGATGCGGGCATGGCATCGATGTTAATGGGTGTTGGGCCCTTTATGGCTTTGCTCGGCAGTCACTTCACCACTCAAGATGATCGTATTTCAACAAACAAACTGATCGGCGCAATCTTGGGATTTTCAGGCATTTTGGTGTTGGTTGGCTGGGATGCTGCGAGAGGTTTAGGTGATAATTTACTCGGACAAGGTGCAGCAATTTTAGGCTCGGCGTGTTATGTCACTTCGGGTTTAATTATCCGCAGATTAGGTCGCTTTCCCCCGATTCAACTTTCAGCTTTTATTCTCGGCTTAGCCTCTATCAGTTTGCTGACAATCACGATTTTATTTGAAGGTATTCCAAAGGCGTCCTATCAGCAGGATACGTGGATGGGTTTAATTTACTTAGGCATTTTCCCAACCGCACTGGGTTATATATTGCGTTATCACTTAATTCAAACCATCGGTATGTCTGCTTTTGCTACAGGATTAAATCTGATTCCCGTATTCGGCGTAATGCTCGGCGCGATCTTTCTGGACGAGCAACTAACACTCAATGTATTAGTCTCTCTCACATTGATAGTTACGGGCTTATTTATCATTCGTCGAGGGTGATAGAGGAATGTGCCAGCAAATCGGATAATGGTTAGAGTAAGACTAACCCTCTCATTAATTATTTTATCACCCCCCTACTTTTGGGCACTTTTTTAAACCGAATAATAGAACACAAAAACTATGCCTCATCCTGTGATATTTCAAAACGCAATTTCATCAGACGAGTGATGCTTTTGCTGGTTATCATCATCTCTAACAAATGATTACTGTTAATGAGGACATCACATACTCTCTTTTGTTCTAGCTTGGTATTTTACAAGGTAAAACACACAAACTAATCCAATAACTATTTCCAAAGCAGCTGACTGCACAAATCCCTCAGACGGCATACCGTCAATTACCATGCTTAGCATTCTGGATAAGCCATAGGATAGATACAGTAAAGTCGAAATCACGATCGAAGTAAAAGTCATTCTGGTAAAGAAAGCTCCTGAGATAATCAATATTCCAGTTACTAGTAAAGCACCTCCAGATGCCCTGATTTCATTTAACAACGCGACGTTACCGCCAAGTTCAATGCTGTAAGTCGAATAGAAAGCTATAGGTATTACCACAATGGCGCCTCCAATTGCTGCAGCTATTAGTCCGGAAATAAATAATACTATTTTTAGCACTTTTAAATTTTTCATTTTACGTATCCTTTTTATATTGAACGGGTCATAGCTGGGGAGCAGTGACCCGCGTAGATAATGATTTAGGCAGATTTCTTCTGCATGAGAGGATTCCAGACACCAGATTCAATCGCCTTATGAATGTAGGTTTTAAAATCAGTTGCAGGTCGACCAAGTGCTTCTTCTACACCTGACATCACTTCGCAGTTTCTGCCATCAAATACCACGGTAAAGAGTTCACGCAGCAACCACTGCATCTCTTTTGGCACACCCTGTTCGTTTAAAGCGTTAATGTATGCATCAACTGGAATACTGGTGAATTTAAGCGGGTGACCAATAGCATCAGAAATCTCATCGATACATTGAGCAAAGGTCAAAGCACGTGGACCCGTGACTTCGAATAGCTTATTTCGATGGCTAGTTTCAGTCAGCGCAGCAACTACCACATCGGCAATATCATCCACATCAATGAAAGGCTCTGCGATGTCTCCAGCGGGAAGTACCAGTTCGCCATCCAGAATGCCTTCCAACATGAAGCTTTCACTAAAATTCTGAGCGAACCAACTGGCTCTAACGATATTCCATGAAAGTCCACTGGTCTTAAGTATTTCTTCTGCCCGCTGTGCGCCATCTTCACCTCGACCTGATAAAAGAACGATATGTTCCAGTCCAACATCTTTGGCTAGTTGCACGAATTCCTTAATCGTCGCTTCTGCTCTAGGTACCGCCAGATCGGGCTGATAGGTGACATAGGCAGAATGCGTGCCTTCAATGGCTGGTCGCCACGTGTCTGAGTTCTCCCAATCAAATGATAGACTTGTTGACCTCGACACAGCTCGTGTTTTGTAACCTAGTGATTGTAAACGCTGGTTTACCCTAGCCCCTGTTTTGCCGTTTTTACCGATAATTAGTATGGGTGACTGTTTCATGATGATTCTCCTTCGTAATAATTAATGTGATGAACAAACAGCTCTGCTTGTCATTAATGTCTATTATGAAGAACCCTAACTGGATAAAAAATGATTGTGCGTCTATGATTATGTACTTTTCGTCTAATTAGCTAGACACTTAGTTAGAATTCAAGAGAAAATCAAGACCATGATTCCAGAACAACGAGACATCCCCAGTTTTACCGATCCGCTTGGCGAAACCCTTCATCTGCTGCGGCTCAATGGAACCCTTTATTGTAGATCCGAGTTAACTGCGCCATGGGGCATTGATATGCCTCCGTTTGAAGACTATATGATGTTTCATGTTGTCACTGCGGGGCACTGCTGGCTAGAGATTGAAGGAGAAGAACCACGCCTGCTTCAACAAGGTAGTCTGACTCTTGTGCCCCATGGCATCGGACACAGGATTCGCAGTAGTCTTTCAGTAGATACCACACCGCTGTTTGATATCCCTCTTGAGAAGGTCAGCGAGCGCTATGAAATCATGCGCTATGGCGGTGATGGTGAATTAACCCATTTGACCTGCGGTGTGGTGAGCTTCGATCATATAGCTGGACAACAACTGATCGCGCAGTTACCAAAAGTCTTACAGATTGATAGCTGGCGAGATGAAGAAGATAGCTGGTTGCAAAGCACCTTACGTTTCATTGCCCGCGAAGCAAGAGAGCTGCGCCCTGGTGGAGAAACGGTTATTACACATTTGGCAGATATTCTCATTATTCAGGCGATTCGGACATGGATTGACTCAGCGCCTGAAGCTAAACAAGGATGGCTCGCTGCTTTGCGCGATAAACATATTGGAAGGGCACTCGCAACGATTCATCGTGAACCTGAAAAATACTGGACTGTGGATTCACTGGCTAAAGAAGTGGGAATGTCACGCTCAGGTTTCTCAGCACGATTTACTCAACTGGTTGGCGAATCAACCAAACGTTATCTTACCAACTGGCGCATGCAACTTGCCCGTGTACAATTAAAAGAAACCACTGATACCCTCGCAACTCTGGCTGACCGACACGGCTATCAATCAGAAGCCGCATTTTGCCGGGCATTCAAACGAGAGTTTGGTGTGTCTCCTGGTAGTGTTCGACATACCGATTAGATCCCACCTAAAATAAGCTAAGATACACTTAAATCTCAAATTATAAGTTTTTCTAATTGTAAGTATTTGATTTTCAGTTACAATAATTTCACTTAATCTGTCGACTCATAAAGAACCATAACTAATGGCCATTATTGCTTTCATCGGAAACAAAGGGGGTGTTGGTAAAACCACCTTGGCGATCAATATCGCTACTATGCTTAATCAAACAAGCCCCACATCGCTGCTGGATGCTGATCCACAAGGGTCAACGCTGCATTGGGCAGATATGATTGATAGCGAGAGTATGCCAGCCATTTTTGACGCAACTGGTGGTGTTGCCAAGGCCGTTAAAAAGCATCGGGATCAGACAGAGCATCTTTTGATAGATTGCCCGCCACAGCTTCATTCAGAACAAACACAGGCAGCGCTAAAACTTTGCGATATCGCGGTGATTCCCGTATTACCTTCACCACTGGACATTTGGGCTACAGTTGCCGTCAGTGAGGCTATTGAAGCAGCACGAAAGAAGAATCCCGATTTAAAAGCGTTGTTGGTGATTAACCAATTGGAGCCACGAACAAAATTATCTCGTCTGGTTCTTGATGCCATTAGTGAACTGGATACTCCGGTTGCTTCGACAACTTTAAACCGTCGTGTGGTTTATCGTTCGAGCATACTGGAAGGAAAAAGTGTTAGTCAGATGGGACGCCCCGGCGAAATAGCCGCCAACGAAATTAATCAATTAATAGCTGAGGTACTAGATACATGAGTGATACAAAAAAAACAGGCAATAAATTAGTTGCCTCAATTCGTAAAACCAAAGCAGGATCAGATACTGCCGCAGTCAAAACTGCGAAAAAGAAGACGACAGCAAGCAAAGCAACTAAATCCAAAACGAGTGCTGCACTAAAGCCCAGAAAGACTGCAGTCGCAAAAAAGACTCCAGTAGCTAAAAAAGCTCCAGTAGCTAAAAAGACTGCGGTAGCCAAAAAGAAAACTACACCTAAAGTGGCTGCCAAGAAAAAAACCAAGAGTCCTGCTGTTGCAAACAACAAAACAAGAATCAAAGAAGCGATCACGATTAGCCACAATACGCCATTCCCTGATGGCAGTCGTGTCTGGCCAGATTAAATCCAGAGTTAACGCTAATTTAACTAAGGGATGCTAATAAACAATTGAAGGTCACCCCCCTACTTTAAGGGCTTTTTTATTTTGCTGTTTAAAATGACTTGAGAGAACAAGATAATTCCCAAAGCTAATTTATTTACTCCAAGTCACTTTTTGTCCAAACAGAGGAACCGTTGAAATATCCATTTTCGCAGAACCGTTTTGAACCTGAGTGGCATGAGAAAGATAAATCATTGTCTGATGTTTCTCATCGTAAATGCGAGTCACTTTTAGAGATTTCCAGACAAGTGATGTCCGCTTTGAAAAAACGCTTTCACCACCATCATCCTTTTCAATATCGCCAATAACAATAGGACCTGTTTGGCTACAAGCCACCGATGAGTTAGAGGGGTCACTAAAAACCTGACCATTGCGGACACGCTCGATAAGTCCACGGTCAAAGTATGAAACATGACAAGTGATGCCCTGAACCTTAGGGTCTTCAATCGCTTCAACTTTGATGTCACTACCTAACCAGTCCACATTCACGTCACCGACCTCTTCTGCTTTCACAAAAGACGAAAAAGCCAAAAGAGAAAGCCCTAGGATTGTAAAGATTGGAAGTACCGCAGCATGTAGTTTAATCATAGATATTCCTCGCTGGTTTTTATATTGATTGTGATTGTCAAAGACGCCATTTAGTAATCACGCATAAGTATTGTAACGCTCACTTCACGTCGATGACTATATCAATATTCATCATGGGGACATTGCCGGATTTTCGCTATGTGCACTCGACCTGTCTTCACAATTAAACTAACAATATGGACTTTTAGGCGCTTCGTTATCCTAAAAAAAACACTATGCTTTAGTTACAATTCAGCGCTGCATCAGCACTTGCGGTTCCCGTATAAGGACCTATATCCTCACTCGTTAACTTGCCGTTTTGAAGTGAGGTTTTGATTAGTCGTTTCCAATTAGAATCGACAGTAATCATTGATGATTTATTTCCGCACTTTTGAACACCACCGGTGATGAAGTTATGTCCGATACTGTGATTGGTTAAGCCTTGTTTTTGAGCGACTTGCTGGAGTCCTCCATCGCGGTAACTCCAAACCCGTAGTATTTTTGCCAGGTGTGGGCGATCAATATAGGCGATATCCATTGTTCCATCATTGTCAAAATCCGCAATACCGACAGGGGCTAACCAACGATGAGAACTGCCAATATAAGGCGTGCTAGCAACAAGTGAGAGTGTATTCGGTGACTCCTTGGTGATTCCGTAAACCGCTATTTGCGCGCCTTTTTGATTGTGACTGCGAATGGTGATGATTTCATTTCGACCATCACCATCTAAATCCGTTAAGCGCGGATGGATATCTTCAAACACCTGTGACGCTTCCAGTGAAACCGACACTATTTTGCCTTCCATTGTTTTAGCATAAAGTGCCCCAGCTTCTATCTCATCACCCAATACGCCATGCGCATAACGTGTCGTTGCATCGTCATACCAGGCGGTTTTAATGCCACTTTTAGCCGTAACAGAAGTGACAAACGAATCTGGTAAATCAGTTTTTGGCAGCGTTTCGGCAGTTATTTGAGCGGTTAAAAATAATGAGCTGACTGTACAGATCGCTAGTGCTGATAAGCTTTGGAAATAGAATGGTTTAATCATAATTATATTTATCTTGTTATAAAATCACTTACATTTACGGTGTTCTGTTAACTACAGATGCATTCTTGGAAGAAAGTCACCCCCCTACTTACAGGCACTTTTTCAAGGAGCTAATAATCTAAGACAACAAGGCTACCGTCTTAACCTGTGCGAACACCCGCTTTCCCGGTTTTAAGTCGAGTAATGTTGCCGACTTCAGACTCGTTCTGCACAGTATCGGCACACCATTAGCCATTAGTCTTATCATTAGCTGGGAAACACCTTCGGAAATTATTTCTTCAACAACGACAGGGAAAGCATTCAGAATACTCGTACCCGTTTGACGTTCGAGTGTCAGGCTCACATCACGCGCGACAATTCTTAATCTGACAGTGGCTCCTATCTGCATATCTTGACGGATGACGGATAAGCGACCACCTGCAAAGTCGAGATATGTTAATCCGAATTCTTCATCGTGCTCAACGATGGTCGCCTGAATAAATGCGGCTGCCTTATCACTCTGTGCTATAGGCAGGTCGAGTCGTGAAAATAGTTCTGTAACATCACCTGTAGCCCTGACTTTGCCATTATCTAGCAACACCATATGATCGGCGAGTCGTGCGACTTCTCCCAATGAATGACTAACATAGATGATGGGGATATCGAGTTCATTGTGTAGCGACTGAAGATAAAGCATGATTTCTTGCTTACGTTCAAGGTTCAGTGATGACAGAGGCTCATCCATAAGCAAAAGTTCAGGACTAACTGCCAAGGCTCGTGCAATTGAAACGCGTTGACGTTCACCTCCAGAAAGTTGATCTGCCCTACGCTCTAATAATGCACCAATACCCAATAATTCTATGGCCCTTTCCAGAGAAACTTTTTGAGCAGAAACGGGAACACGCTTCATACCGTATTCGAGATTAGCCTTTACGTTTAGGTGAGCAAATAAACTCGCCTCCTGAAAGACATAACCCAGGGGGCGTTTATGTGGTGCGATAAAGTGTTTGTCGTCTTGCCATACAGAATCACCAACCTTTAAAAAACCATCGGGGCAGCGCTCTAAACCACTAATAGAGCGTAACAATGTTGTTTTGCCACATCCAGAAGGGCCAAATACTACGGTCACACCTTTGTTAGGAATTATTAGATCAACATCCAGAGCGAAGTCTTGACGATCAACACGGAAACGAGCCTGAATACTCATCAGCAGTTATCCTTGATCACGGCTGTGTAACCAGAAAACGGCGATTGAGTGCATACACTACCATTAGCATTAGAAAAGAGACGATTAATAAGCCGCCCGACAACCAGTGAGCCTGACTATATTCGAGTACTTCTACATGATCGTAAATGGCGATTGAAAGGACTTGAGTCTGACCAGGGATATTCCCACCGATCATTAACACAACGCCGAATTCACCAACAGTATGTGCAAAACCCAGCACTGCAGCGGTGAGAAAACCGGATCGTGCGAGTGGTATTTCTACTGTAAAGAATCGATCCAAAGGCGAGGCACGTAAAGTCGATGCTACTTCTAGCGAGCGAGTTCCAATGGCTGCAAAAGCACCTTGTAATGGTTGTACTACAAATGGCAGGCTATAGACGACTGATCCAATCACCAGACCACTGAAAGTAAATGCGAGTGGTTTTGCGCCTAGCCAATTCATCAAACCGCCGACTGCCCCATGTGGCCCAAGAGTGATTAGTAAATAAAAGCCTAATACCGTGGGTGGCAACACCAGAGGTAGTGCAACCATTGCTTCAATCAGAAATTTATAGCGCCAGCGAGTCCGTGCCAACCACCAAGCTAGTGGCGTTCCCAGCAGTAGCAGAATAATGGTAGAGACAGCCGCGAGCTTGAGTGTAATGATAAGCGCATTGAAATCACCTTCACTCAACATTATGGTGCATTTCCATAGCCAAAATCACGGATAATTGCGCGTGATGACTCTGTTGTCATGCTTGCCATAAAATCTCGTGCAGCTTCATTATCTTTTAACAGCACGGCTTGTTGCGTAATAGGAGAATAAAGCGATTGAGGTATATCCCAGTAGGCACCAGTTATAGGATGGTTTTTCTGTTTTAACTGGGAATATGCGACGAACCCTAGCTGAGCATTGCCGCTTTTTACAAACTGAAAAGTCTGTCCGATATTCTCACCGCGAACTACTTTTACCTTTAAATCATCCCATAAGTCTTTATTGTCCAATACTTCAAAAGCAGCTTTGCCATAAGGAGCTAGTTTTGGATGTGCCATTGCTAGGCGTTGAAATTCTCCTTCGCTTAAAATCTGCCCTTTCTTATCGACAAGTTTATCTTGCGGGCTCCATAAAACGAGTTTTCCCAAGGCATAGGTAAAGCGACTATCAGGGATGATTAAACCTTCGCTCTCGAGTAATTCAGGGCGTTTGCTATCAGCGGAGAAAAAAGCATCAAAAGGCGCACCATTCTTAATTTGCGCATAATGCTTTCCCGTAGAACCAAAGATTAGAGTGACTTTGTGGTTTGTATTTTCTTCAAACTCTTTGGCGATTTCTGCCATAGCAGTTTTGAAATTACTGGCTACAGCTATAAGAATTTCGTCCGCTTTTACAGATCTCGTGCTTGATATTACAACTATCAACAAGACATAGAACAGTTTTTTGATGATAATTGACTGCCTCATTTTAGTATTCTGTACCTTCTAATATCATCTTTATGTTATCTGCGGTTTATTAAAAGCAGACTGAAATATCTTTTGAATACATATAGATAAATACAGTTGAGCGGATTAACCAGTAACATAATTGCATTGCCGCAAAAAAGATTCAACTTTGTCGTCAGGTCATAGATGAAGCATCTTAGATTAATATTCTAACCAAGGTAATGACTTAAGTCTGACTCTTCTAATTCTCGCTGTATAAAGTTTTAAACTGCTCCACACGTTTTTTATTAACGCCAGCATCACTGTATCCAACTCGTGATGCTGATCGAAAATGAAATGTGCTTTTATTTTCATCGAAATTTGTATCGATTCTAATTTCAAAATCATCAACAAATCCAAAAATTGATGATGCAAAAGTAGCAGCTACATAATGATCTTTTTCGGTCTGTATGACTCCATTCATATCCTTAATTATGGATACTACTTTAGCCATAAACTGACTTTCTGAACTATCGATACCTAGAGGCAAAACATAATGATCAACATCATCCTTATATTCGCTGCAAACACAATTAGGCTTTTCAGAGCACTTCGATAGACTGCCATTGACTAAACCAGGAGCTTGCCCTTTTTGTGAGTATTTCCCAAGAATGAAAAAAGAGGCGATAGCTAATGCGATAAGTACTAAAACGATAATGAGTGCTGTTTTCATATTTTATAACTTTCAAATTTTAAGAGGCTGCGTTAAATAATTTATTCGGTATCTTTATTGCTATCCTCATTAGCAGGAATAAGCGTTACAGCTGCTTTAACTATCAACAACAACGGAAATAATCCATGCAATAAAAGATCAAAAATATCCATGCCCTGAGATAACTGACCATTAACGAGCATTTGAATTTTTTCAAAAAGGTGCGGCTGAGGAGTAAAAGGCGCTAGCCCAAGTGTTAATGACCCTAGAATCAGCACTAACCATGGCAAATTTCTAATCGTATTTATCAAAACTACTTTCCTTTATTTTTAGCACTCTGTTATGAATAACAAAGTATGTTAACTACTGTTTTTTGGTAGCGCTTTTATTAATCCTGAAGCGCCATCGTTGCCATTTTCATTGTGCTTTCAAATGATTCTGCACCCGCAATGAATAAACCATTGTGGCAGAACATAGCATCATCAATACCCGTCGCTGCTTGAAGCTCTTTATCAGATAATCCAGCCCATGGTGCAGGCAACGGCTTTCTATCTTCGAATGATCCAGGCTCAACCGGAACGGTTTGTATTCTCCATTGGCCGGTTTGAGAAGGGTAAACCATATACAACGCTCGTTCCGATAAGTCGTGAACCGTTCTTTTCCACGGGGTATATTTTTCTAATACAATGACTCGCGGGTCTTCAGCATTTTCAATCGCTTTAGCCACAATTTCTCTGGCACTAATACCACCGTTTGCGGATGCAATAAAACGGGTTAACAGGCGTGATGCAAACTCAACCGCTTCATCAAAACAATCATCAAAGTGCGCATCTTCTTGCCACGTTGGGTTAAACATTGAAATCGTTTGGCTCAGACTAATACCTTCAGAAACACCTTCGACATGGCCACAATCTATTGCATCAATCGTTGAAACAAGCCCCGAATCAACCGCATGTGCAACATCTTTATTGCCACCACAGATTTCGACACCGTACTTTTGCCAAATCAAACCAAAAGATGAAAAGGGAATACCATTTTCACGCGCTCCTGCACCACCACGCTGATGATGATCAAAACGACCCGCATCCGCATCATATACACCGCCGACGTCAATCACGATATCTGCCTTGTCGATCTTCTCTAAATCACGTGTGCGAATAAGGGTAAAAGGTGGAAGAATAGTCTTAAGTGCCGCGACACTAAAAACATCATCCGCATGAAAATTACCGTTGTGTGTTGCTATCGTTTTATCAGTCATTTTTTGTGTGTTGTTTTTTAGGAAAAATTGAATTGTTAGTTAAACGTATTACTTGAAATCATTTAATCAGCAAGATTTTGATCGCAGAGTCTATATGAAGACAGAGAACATAACATCACGCTTTCATAATTAATATATTACCCACAACCTATACATGACTGTGATTAAAGAGATATCAACTTATAAAAGTATATTGATGTGTCATATCTACAATCCATATTAAAAAGCTATAGCTAGAACTCCATATACTTATACCTTACCTGTACAATAAATATTTCAAAGACTCCTATAGTACTTAACCTAAAAAGGGTATCAATTGACATCCGAGAAAATTCGCCTATGAAAGAAACTTTCTGTAGATAAACATTATCAATCTTACTAGAAGGAGTAAAAGATAAATTCATACGTCGCCAAACATACAGAGCCTGTTAGTTCGCCGCCTACTTCCGTGGAATTATTTCAAAGTTATAAAGTAAATAAGGTAGAAATAACTGATATCAAAAAATGGCTTTCAAAAGGCATGGCTGATTTAAAGAGCAATCCTATGTTTAGTACGATTTACGGATTTTTATTTGCAATGGTGGGGATAGGATTAAGCATAATCGCAAGGGAAAACCCTGTTTTTGTAGCATCCATTACTGCCAGTTTTTTATTAATCGGGCCATTTTTAGCAATTGGGCTCTATGCAATAAGCAGACTAACTGAAAAAAAAAGATCCATCTTTGAGCCAGTCTGTGAACTCAATAAATCGTAACTTGGTACACATAGGACTCTATGGAATTACGCTCGGTTTCATAATATCCATCTGGGTGCGCTTATCAAAGCTTATTGTCGGTCTTTTGTTCAATGAAACTATTGTTACAGATCAGGGCTACATCGCATTGTTTCAAAGCTTAATTTCTATGGATCAGGGAGCACTTTTTGTCTTGTGATTATTTGCCGTTGGACTGGTTTTTGCCATTGTCGCATTTATTACTGGTGTCGCAACATTACCAATGCTGATGGACAAAAAAAGTAGACATAGTAACTGCGACTAGCATGAGTATCAGAGCCGTTATGAAAAACCCTGTAGGTATGGCAGCCTGGGCGGGCGTTAACCATCGCTGTAATTATCGGACTTGGAATCGCTTCATTCTTCGTCGGGCTTATCATTTTAATGCCACTGATTTCTTATGCAAGCTGGCACGCATATCGCGATTTAGTGGAAGATGAAAAGAAATAATTATTCTTAGTTTTTGAGCACATAACCCCGTTTCAGCGGGGTTATGTCTTTCTGTTATAACTTTAGGTCACCCCCCATATATGGTCTCCTCCATTTTTGCAAAATAATATTCAACCGTTTTGACAGGGATAGATTTGCTTCCATATATTCGG